>CAZPFB010000013.1:0-34192 GCA_964585735.1 uncultured Leptospiraceae bacterium | reverse complement strand
GTGCTTACGGAAAGCTTCGCGGACCGCCCCTTCGTCATCGAGCGGCAGGACGATGGTGTCCTGCGTGAGCGCCGGCGGAACGCCCGCGCTGTCGGGTACGCCGAACGTTGCCAGACCGGAGCCCGCCTTCACGAGCAGCGTGTCCGAATGCCCGTGATAACAACCCTCGAACTTGATGATGCGCGAACGACCCGTGAAGCCTTTGGCCAGTCGCAGCGCGCTCATGACGGCCTCCGTCCCCGAGTTGACGAAGCGAACACGCTCGACGCCATGTGCGGACAGAAGCCGCGTCACGTGCTCGGCCAGGAGGACTTCCTGCTCGCACGGAGCGCCGAAAGTGAGCGCGCGGGTACACTGCTCCTGGATGGCGGCCAGAACGGCAGGAGGGCGATGCCCGCTGATGAGAGGACCCCACGAACCGCAGAAGTCCACGAACTCGTGGCCGTCCGCGTCGACCAGCTTACAACCCGTTCCCGATCGAAAGAAGAGCGGCGTGCCCCCCACCGACCGAAACGCGCGTACGGGGCTGTTGACACCGCCGGGGATTACGGACTGGGCCCGAGCAAACAGTGCCTCCGACTTCGGCCGGGAGAGTGGCGAGGGTTCGGTCATACGTGGGACTCCTTTGGGACGCACGTTGCCGGCAATTCAAATACGCCCTTCAAGCAATTCGGCAAGGAGCGTCTCGTAGTCTGCTTCGGCCGCAATGATGTACGGCCCGACGCCCGCTTCCACGAGTCGCGCGGCGGTCGTCGGGCCGATGGCGCAGGCGCGCCAACCCGGGCGACCCAAACCGGCGCGTCGATGTGCTTCGAAAAAGGCGTCCACGCTCGAAGGCGAACCGAAGACCAGGTAGCACTCCTCGGGCAGGCGCGAGAGTTCGGCCGCGTCAGGTATTCGGGGTATCGAGCGGTAGAGGTCCAGCGCAAGCACCGAAGCTCCCGCTTCACTCATGCGCTCGCGGAACTCAGGGCGACCGCGCTCCGCCGCCACACAGAGCACATCACGCACCTTGTGTTCGAGGAGCACAGCGGCAAGCGCCGCGCCGGTCCCATCGGGGCTGCGCGCGACCACGGGGTTGTTGGGAAAAAGAAGCCCCGCTTTTTCGGCGGTGCGTTCGCCGGTGACGGCCAGACCGACACCCGGCGGCAGACGGACTTCGTTCGAATCCAAGAGGTCGGCCAGAGCAGCAGCTCCCGGAACGCTGAAGAGCGCCACACAGGAGTCCGGTTCCGTCGCCTGGGAGCACCACTCGATGAGATGAGCTCTTTGTTCGGAACTCACCGGAATCGTCTCGGTGGCCAAGAGCGGCAGTTGCACGATGGGAAAACGCGCGCCCAACTCGACGGCCCGGTCGGCGCGCCCCGTGAACACGACCGGAAGCTCCGTGCGAATTTCCGTGACGATGCGCGCTGCCAACTCGGGCACCACGCTTGCTCCGTGCGCGACTCCCCAGCGGGTGAATCGCCTGGACCACTGCCAACGATTGTCCTGCGCGCGAGCTCCGAGGAACACATCCACACGGACCGCCTGCTCACCCAGGTCGGGATCCACCCGACAGGCGACACCGAGCGGCAGATGACAACCGCCCTCCAACGCTGCGAGCACGCTTCGTTCCACCTGGACACCCGAAGCGGCCGCGGGATCATGGAGTTGCGCCAGCACACCGGCCGTCCGGTCGTCCCCCGCGCGACATTGAATGGCCAGAGCCCCCTGGGCAGGTGCGCCGGGGAAGTCGGCTCCGTCGAGCGGCACGATCTCCAGATCGTCGAGCAGGCCCGCGTGATCGCCGGAAGTGAACACGCCGCCCGCGCGCAGTCTTTCGAGGCCCGCTTCCGCAAGGAGGATGGCCTGCACGGACACGGGTGGACCGCCCGGTTGCAGAAGGTCGGGCACTTTCCCTTCCTTCAGGCGACGCAGACGCGTGGGCAGGTTGCCGCGCAGTGGAACGGTGCGGACGTCGGGCCACAGCAGTTCCACCAGGCCCGCGCGCCGAACAGAAGCTGTACCGATGGCCTCACCCGGCGCCACAAAAGGCGCAATTTCACGGGCCCGCGCGCCGGGCCTGAGGACCAGAACATCGCGCGCGCCCACGCGTTGCGGTACAGCGCCGATCACGAGTCCCGGGACTTCGGCCGTCGGCAGATCCTTGTAGCTGTGAACGGCCAGGTCTATCGTGCCCGCAAGCAGCGCGTCTTCGAGCTCCTTTGTGAAGAAGCCTTTGCGCTCGTCCGGCGTACCGGTCACGTCCGCGAGCGGTGTATCCTGGATACGATCGCCGGACGTCTTGATGACGACGATTTCGACTTCGCGGACGGAGGGAAGCCCGCGCAGCAGGGCGGCAATGGTGCGTGTTTGCGTGAGCGCGAGGTCGGAACCCCGCGACCCGATGACCAGCTTCATCCCGTGCGCGCGGCCCCGGAGTAGTACTCCGAGAGCACGTGCTCCACGCCTTCTCTGTGGATTCGATTCAGATCCCGGTTGGAACGAATGGCCCAATCGTACAGCGCGCGTCGATCTCTCGCGTTGAGGTGTGCCAGGCGATTTCCGAGCAGGTCTTCGAGGCTGCGCCTCGATCGATCCCGAATGCGCCGCTGCACCTGCCGGATGATCCGACCGGACCCCGTGGCGATGAGCCTGGCTTCGATGCGCACCAGCGCGCCCTGCACGTGCTCTTCAGCCGCCAGGGCCACCTCGCGACGACGTTCCCGGTTTGCTTCCAGTTCCAAGCGCAACGAATCGAGCGTGACGAGACTCACACCGGGCATGGTCTGCACCGCGCCGTCCGCATCCGGCGGCAGAGCCAGGTCCACGATCGTGAGGCCCTCGGAAGCACGATTCAGGCGACCGACCAGGCTGCCGTCGAGGAAGGCGCCCGGATGCGAGGTGGCCGTCACGATTCCCGAGACCGGTCCGAGCGCGCCCGGATCGGAAAGGAAGTCGTCAAAGGCAAGGACGTTGGCGCCAAAGCGTTCGGCCGCGCCGCGCACCTTTTCCGGCGTGCGGTTGACCCAGACCAGACGGGCGCTCCACTTCACCAGCAATTCGGCAGCCTGCCGACTCATCGGACCTGACCCGATGATCACGGTGGCGGGCGCATCCTTGGCCTCCGCGTTGGGCGTGGCCCCGCGAGCAGCGAGCGCCCCGAGCGGGGCCTGGGCGCGCAACCGGCGCGCCGCCAGGGCGGGCAGCGAGAGCGGCAGATTGTGCATGGGGATGACGTTGCGGATGCCGCGGCTTTCGCGAAACACCTGTTGTAGCAATGTGTGCAGAGTGGAGTCGAGGCGACCGTGCTGCCTGGCCTCCTGCTTGGCCGAATTCAGTTGCGCTTTGATCTCGGACTCGCCCAAGACCATCGATTCCAAGCCGCACGCCAGACGAACGAGATGCGTCACAGCCTGACGGCCAAAAAGACAGCGGGGCTGCACACCCGCGGGCAGCGCCGGAAGAGCCGACACGACAGCCCTCTGCAGAGCTTCGTGCGCCGCTTCGTCCGCGCGCACGCCGGCGGGCAGCGAGTAGATGAACTCCACGCGATTGCAGGTGGATAGGACGACCACCCCTGCCCAGGGAACCTGCGCGCAGAGGCCCTGCCGGTCGTACAGGTCGCAGGCAGGCACACTCTTCCAAGGAAGGAGATCTCCCAACCCTGCGACTTCTTCGAAGCTGAGTATGATGACGCCGAAGCTCTTCATGAGAACGCGACTCTACAACCTATAACTTTGTCCCGAACCACCGTGAATGTTGTCATGAACTTGTCAGCGCGCGCCACTTCCGGTCGGAATTGAGATTCAGTCTCACTCTGCGCAACGTGAGGGGCACGAGGGCCGTGAGGCTCGTGAGCAATGGGTTGCGTCCCGCCTGGCTGCGCTCCCTGCGATCCCTCACAGCTCCGTCGAAGCCCGATCCAGAAACCGCCGCTCTTTGCGACTGAGAGAACGGATGCCGTCCTTGGAAATCTTTTCGAGCAGGCGATCCACTTCGGCTTTCATTTCGATTCTCCTGTCGATTTCGGCCTGTTTTCGCGCCAGGCGACGCTTGCGCAGCTTTTCCTGAAATACGCCGACCACGCCGCCCGCCGCAGCGGAGCCACCCACTCGCCCTGCCACCGTCGCACTCTGCCGCCCACGACGCGCGTAGTAGTACACGAAAAGCGCACCGGCCAGGGCGCCGCCGAGCATCGGCAGGAACTGGTTCTGGAAGTCCGTCAGAAGCAGCATGACGAAAATCACAAGCACGAGCCACTTCATCCGAATGGGGATCACGAAAAACAGCAGCGCCTGACGGTCCGGCCAGATCATCGCGTAGGCAGCCAACACGGCGGAGGTTCCGGCACCGAAACCGTAGACGACGATGGGCAAAAACCAGGACGCGGCGAAGCCGAAGAGCACGCCCGCGGCCAAACCCAGCAGGAAGAGCTTGAGGAAGTTGTGGCGACCCCACTCCTGCTCCAGCTCCCCGCCGAACATCCAGAGCACGAGACACTCGAAGAACAGGAACAGCAGGCCGCCCCACGGCAGGAAGGCCCCGAAGGCAAACGGGTGCGTCAGCAGCGTCAGCGGAGCGAACCCGGGACCGAATCGCAGGGCCAGACTATCGACGGAGGCATGGGTCACGAGGGCGAATAGGCGCTCGATAACGAAAGCCGCCGAGAACACCAAAACCAGCCGCAGGGCGTTGTCCGTGATGGGCGGGCGTGCCAGGCCGGGCTGCATGCGGATGCCTTACGCGGGCAGGCCCCCGGGGGCAAGTACGACTCGCCGCCGCGTTCGTGATATTTGGTTGAATGCGGTACCGGACCCAAAATTCCTGCAAGAATCGAGGGTGGCCGCGCCCCCAGCTCCGGCCGCCGAAGCCATGACTCCCAAGCAGGCCAAGTACTTCCTTCTAATAGAGAAAATCGTCCTCTGGTTGATCCTGACGGGCGGGTTGATCGGTGGCGGCGTCTTCGGTTTTGCAGTGGCCGAAATCGCCTCGGGCAGTGACCTGGGCCTGCTCGCCAACTACCGGCCGAGCACCCCCACGCGTTTGTACGATCGCAACGGCAAAGTATTTGCGGAGCTCTACCGTCACAAGCAGGAGCTCATCGCGTATTCGGATATCCCGCCGCACGTGGTGCAGGCGTTCCTCGCGGTGGAAGACGACAACTTCTTCAACCACTTCGGCCTGGATTTCTTCGGCATCTTTCGCGCGGCCATCAAGAACGTGCTGGCCGGAGACATCGTCCAGGGCGGCTCCACGCTCACACAGCAGGTTGCCAAGCAGATCTACCTGAGCAGCGAAGGCAAACGCAGTCGCTCCTTCCACCAGAAGATCCGCGAGACCATGCTCGCGCTGCAGATCGAAGAAGAACTCTCGAAAGAGGAAATCCTCGAAGTCTACTTCAACGTCATTTACCTCGGCCAGGGCTGTCGCGGGATCGTATGTGCCGCGCGGGTTTACTTTCAGAAGCGGCCACAGGACCTGGTGCTCGCGGAAGCGGCCGTGCTGGCGCGCCTTCCCAAAGCGCCCGTGAACTACTCGCCGTTTCGCAACCCGCGCGCGGCCATGCAACAGCACAAGGCCACGCTGCGCCGCATGGCGGCCAACGGTATGCTGCCCAAGGAGCAGGTGGAGGGTCTGCACCGCGAGTTCTGGGCACAGTACTGGCCGCGCGTGATCGTGCATGCACCTTCGCAGACCATCTGGTCATCGCGCTTGGACCTGGCGCCCTACTTCACGGACTACGTGCGGCAGCTCCTGGAGGCCGCGCCCGAAGTGGGACCCGACCGTCTGTACACGAAAGGCCTCCAGGTGTACACGACGCTGGACCTGAAACACCAACAGGCCGCGGAAGTGGAACTGTTCCGGAAACTGACGGAAGCCAACCGCTACAGCAGCCGCTTCACGAGCGACTTGGGCGCAGGGGGCGTGGACAACGGACTCTTCGGCATCTTTGGCACGCTATCCTACGTCCTGCCCGTCGGCTACCTGAAGACGAGGGGACTCTCCGACCGCGAACTGGTCCGTCGCCAGATCAAAAACGAGTTCTTGGACGCGGCCGAACTGCTCACGTCTCTCACGCCCGCTTTCAACCAGGCCGCCGCTGTCGAGGAATTCCGCAAGGACACGCGCACGTTCTTCTCAGATCTCCAAATCCAGGGCGCATTCCTGAACATCGAGCCGCGCACCGGTTACATCACGAGCATGATCGGCGGCAGCGACTTTTCGCCTCAGAATCAGTTCAACCGTGCCCTGCGCGCGCGAAGACAGCCGGGCAGCGCGTTCAAGATCTTCGTGTACGGCGCGGCCATCGAGCAGCGCATCATCGGCTCGGCTTCCGGGTTGAACGACGCGCCCATGTTCACCATTGCGCCGGATGGCAGCGCTTGGGAACCGGTCAACTACGGCGAGGGTTTCATTGGCATGGTGCCGGCCAGCTCAGCGCTTGCGCGTTCGCTCAACGTTTGTGCCGTGCAGCTCTTCTACAGTGTGGGGCCCGAACCCATCATCGACCTGGCTTCCCGGCTCATGAAGATCACGAATCCGAATCGCTTCACGCCCGACCCGGCTTTGGCTCTGGGTTCGAGCGAAGTCACTCCGTTCGAGTTGGCCACCGCCGTCGCCATCATCGGCAACGATGGCAAGGACGTGATACCGTTCGCCGTACGTTATGTGCGCGATCAGGCGGGCAACACCATCTACAACCAGGAAGAACAGATCCGCCGCGTGCTTGCGGTCAAGACGCGCGAAAACAAGATCCAGGTGATCGAACCGGGCCTGGCATACATCCTCCGCGACATGCTCCAGGGCACGACCAATTACGGCACGACCAGCTATGCCATCCGGAACGAAGCAGGTTTCCACGGCGAACTGGCCACCAAGTCCGGAACCACCTCGGCCTGGTCGGACGCCTGGGTCGTCGGGTTCAATCCGGACTACGCCAGCGTCGTTTGGTTCGGCTTCGACAAGAAGCTGACCATGGGCCAGGGAGGCAGCGGTAGTCCCATGGCCGGGCCCGTTGTGGGCGGCTTTTATCGGCGCATTTATGAAGGACGCAAACTGCCACGCTTCTCCGACCGCGAAGACGGCGGCAAACCGCCGGCGGGTGTGACGCGCGGCAATTGCGGAGGCTACGTTCTGGCCCCCAAAGTGATCAGCGGGCGCACGCGCGGTGTCACCTGGCCGGACTGCGCAACCGACGAAGGACGCATGAAGGACGAACGGATGCGTCTGTACGAAAAGTTCAACATCAAACCCGAAGAACTCGGACGCAAAGATCGCCCAGACTTCAAGCCTGAGAAACTTCAGAGACAGTAGGGTCCGTTCAGGAGATCGTCATGAAGAGCAAACACGTCGGCCGGGACCGGAAGCAAAATGAATTCGCAGCGCTTCTCGAGCAGTCGCTCCAGGGTCAGGCCAAACTCACGCCCGGCACCCCGGCCACCGTCACCGTTACGTCCCTCGAAGACCGCGAATTCGTGATGGTCCGTTCCGAACACGGCGCCGGAATGATCGAACGAAGGCAGCTCAGCGACCCGGATGGGAAGCTGGAAGTGGGTGTCGGGGAAAAGTTTCAGGCGTACTACGTTGGTGGGCGTCAGGGAGATCTGCTCTTTACTGTGGAACCCGCGGGTGAAGCGCGGTTTGCAGTACTCGAACACGCCCAGTCTGAGGACCTGCCGCTCCGCGGTCGCGTGGCCCGACGCGTGAAGGGCGGCTTCGAGATCGAACTCGGCGAAGTGCGGGCCTTCTGTCCGGCCTCTCAGCTCGAGGTCACGGGGGAGCCGCTGGGTCAGCGGCTGCCCTTCCTCATCAAGGAGCGGGACGCGCGTGGAGTGGTCGTTTCACACCGGAGCTACCGCGATCGCGAGCGCCAGATACAGAAGGGTGCGCTCGAACAGACACTGGCGGAGGGAGACATCGTCACCGGCCGCGTGCGCTCATTGCAGAACTTCGGTGCTTTCGTCGAATTCAACGGCATCGAGGGCCTGATTCCGGTTTCCGAACTGGCGTTCCGTCGCGTGGAACATCCCAAGGAGGTGCTCGCCGTCGGCCAGGAAGTGCGCGCCAAAGTCCTTCGCCTGGACTGGAAGGAGAATCGCATCACCCTTTCGTACAAGGCGCTTCAGGCCAACCCCTGGCAGGGGCAGCTTCCCTTCAAGGAGGGAGACATCCTGGAAGGCGAAGTAGAGAGCATCAAGGCGTTCGGAATCTTCGTGCGTCTGCCGGAGCATTTTACGGGCCTGGTTCCCAACGCCGAATCCGGAAGACCGCGGGGAACGCGCCTGGAGACGGAGTTCCAGCCCGGACAGAAGCTCCGCGTGATGGTCAAGAGCATCGACCGCCAAAGCGAGCGCATCGGCCTTTCTCTGAAGGCGGTCACGGACGCCGATACGCGTGCCGAGTACGAAGAGTACATGAAAACCCAGCCGCAGGGTGGAGAGTCCATCTCCAGTTTCGGGAAGCAGTTGCTCGCTTCGCTCGAAGGCAAAGACAAGAGCAAACACTGACGGCAGGGCAGGTGGCGCCGCGGTCGGGAGCTTCGGCAAACTCCGGGGCGACAGTGACATGATTGCGCGCACGGCTCAAACGGATCCCAAGCTGCGCGCCGTCCTGAGCGAACTCAGGCCCCTGGCAGGCGTCGGCGGCGAGTTCGTTCGCGCAGCTTCGGCCGTTCGCCGCTGGCAGAATTGCCTGGCAATCGTGCAGGACGACACGCGGACGCTGGCTCTGCTCGGGCCCGATCGAAATACTTGGGACTACATAGCGATTTCCGATACGGCGACCTCCCGTTCGGGAGCAGCAGCCTCGAGCCCGTGGGACGCCCGCGCGGACTCCGCGCCTGTGCCTGCGCCGCGCGCCGCGCCCGTGACTTTGCAGCGCGCCGCAGCCGGTCACGCGGATCCCAAAAAGGTAAAACTCGACCTGGAAGCGGCGGTGGTTCTGCCGAACGACACGCTGATCGTCTTCGGTTCGGGTTCTACTTCGCGTCGCGAAAGGATTGTCGTAGTCAAACCCGATCGTACCGCAATCACGCGGCCCGCCTCGGAGTTCTACGGCATGCTGCGGGAACACCGGGAGTTTTCGGGTTCGGAACTGAATCTCGAGGGCAGCGTCATCGTGGGCAGTGGCCTGCGGCTGTTCCAACGCGGCAACGGCGCCATCCGCGGCGCGCTGCGTCCCGTCAACGCCACCTGCCAGGTCGACTGGCGGGAGTTCTACGCCTGGCTGGAAGGCGGAGGGTCGCTACCGACTATCGAAAACGTGGAGCAGTTCGACCTCGGCTCCGCGGCGGGCGTTCCCTTTGGCTTCACGGATGCGGCGCTTGCCGGCGACGGCTCTGTGGCCGTGCTCTTGTGCGCCGAAGCATCAGCCGACGCCGTGGCCGACGGAGAAGTCCTCGGCGTTCGCTTCGGGCGCATCGAGTCCGACCGGGTCCGCGTGACCGACATCGTCGATGAGCAGGGTCGGCCGGTGAAGCTCAAACTGGAAGGGCTCGAAGCGCATCAAGGAAGGTCGGACCTGTTCGACGTGGTGGCGGACCTGGACAGTCCGGACCAGCCGGCGCTGATGGGGACACTGCGCATAAGCGCATGACGTGCCCAGCACCGTTTTTCGTTGACGAGGTCTGCCAGTACGCGCAAATCGCGGATGTCAGTCATGCAGGCAAGAGTATTCAAAGCTGGGATCTGTTTTCTGGCGGGCATCGTCTTTTGGTCAGCCCCGCCGGTCCCGAGCGCGCCCGCCGCAATTGGCTCATCGATCGAGAAGGCCAAGGCCTTTTTCGAGAAATATGTGGACTTGGGGCGAGGGTACGATCTTGGGGTCGCGGACCTGTACTCCGATGATGCTGTCATAAAGAACAAACGGACGTATCCCACCGGCGAAGTGCGGGAGATGTCGCTGACCGGCCGACAGATCAAGGAACTCATTCGCCAGGTCATGCCGATGGCGAAAGCCCGCGGCGACAGGAGCAGCTTCTCTGATTGCAGGTATCAGGAAGACGAGGGACGTGTGCGGATCACGTGCAGGCGCTACTCCGAAATGAAAAAGTATGCAGTCCCTCACAGCCTGTTGGTTGGCCCGAACGCCGGTGGGGTGTGGCTGATTTTCGAGGAGATCGGGGAGTCACGCCCCTGACCGCCGCGCCTCCCCACCGCCGCGGCGCGGGGTCCTCCGCTACTTCCCGTACACCGTAATCCCCAACTTCTTCGGCGCCTTCACCACATAACGCAGCGTGACCTTCTCCTTTGCCCCCGGCTTGAGATCGAAATCCCAGCGGAGTATCCCTGAGCCCTTGCGCGTCTCGGCGCTGCCCGCCGTCGTTTGCTCGCGGTCTACGGCAACGCTGACCTCTTCGATCTCCGGCACCGGGATGCGCTCGAAGATGCTCACGCGACGCACCTGGGTTCCGGGGTTGGAGATATTGACAACGATCCTTGTTTCAAAGGCGCGATCGGACGAGAGGAGGCCGGCCGATTCTTCTCGGTGACGAACGTCCCGGAGGACCTGCACGCTGCGCTCGAGGCCGAAGCCCACCAAGAAGGAAGAGCCAGCAGGAGTGTAGGCAACCGCCGAGCGACCAATGAAACCGGAAGAGCGAAAGATGTCGGCCGGACCCGCCATCATCGGAAACGCCTGCGAGTTCGAAAGTCGGGCTGCCAGGTACGCGGCGCGGCGTTCTTCTCCGACCACCCGATAGTGCAGGTCGGTCGGCTTGGCCTGAAACCTGGCAATGGTAACCCGCCTGCTGCGGTCCGCGGACGGAACCGTAACCTTGCGTCGAATCTGGAAAACGAGTGCGGCGCCTTCGGACTTGAGGCCCGTGAATTCGTCGGGCGTGGCGTCGGGCTTGTCCCCACCTTCGCCACCGGTGCGCCTGTCCTCTTCCTTCTCCTTCTCGTCTTTCATGACGATGACCTGTTTGGTCTCGGCCTTCACGCCGGCCACGACGAGAGGGGCCAGCTTCGGGCGTTGGGCGCCCAGGGCCGGCTGCGAAACGGAGAGGTTCAGTCGTATGTTCTTCCAGTCTTCGCCGGTCTTCTGGCGCACGTTGCCATAGTAGTCGACGTCCACGGCTTTCGTGCCGACCAGCGAAAGGCCGTACGAAACGCCCCAGCCGGCCCCGCCGATGATGTACGAAAAGCCGACTTCCGTTGTCGTTGCGCGCACGACGCGCACGCTCACTTCCACCACGCGACGGCTTTTCTCGGCGCCGGTGCTGAGCTTGTACAGCCTGCGTCTGGCGATGAGCAAACGTTCGTTCACATCACGCAACTTTTCCTCGGCTTCCTGGAGGCGTTTGGCTGTGGCGACCCTCCGGGCCAGAAGGAATGTGCGGGCTTTCTCCCACGAGCGGGCTCCGTCGCCGCGGCCGCCGCCGAGAGCGGATTGTTCGCTGACGGCCGCAAGAATATGCTGGTAGTAGCGTTCGATGCCAATGAGATCCCGTTGGAGTCGATCCTGCGTGAGGCTCAATCGACCTGCTTCGCGTTCGAGTGCTTCTACTTCGTCCTGTCGCTTCCGCACGGCTTCGTTCTGGACGACCGCGCTGCGTTCCAGGTAGCTTGCCACTCCCTGCACGATGACATCACGGTTCTCCGAAAACGCGCGCAGGCTATCGCGATCCAGGCCCGGAGGCCCTTCGCGAAAGACCAGCCGGTGTTTGCCGGCCTCCAGCGTGATTCGCCCGGTGCGTACCACGAGAGCACGGTCCGGGTACACGGTGACCTCCGTGATGGGAGGCGCAAAATCGACCGAGGCCTCGTCGGCCCGAAGCTCGGTGCCTTCCCGTCCAAGGAACAGTGCGAAGGCCGCGAGCACGGCCAACGCGGTCCGCCCCGGGCGCGCCCGTCTCCACGGGCCGCGGGATTCCGTCCCGCTTGTGTTTCCGATTGCCGCGCAGGCCACTTCTCGGGCGCGATTTGTCACTTTGTTGATAACCATAAACTTTTTCATCCTCTTCCTGCCGCCTCTGCTTTCATCACCAGTTCGGGTACGAGCGTTCGCTGTAGCGCGGCAGCACGTTCACCGGGTGGCTCAGGGTGTATTGAATGGTCAGCTCGCGCTTCTCCCCGGGAGCGAGCTCCACCCGAAAGCGGTACAGGCCGTGATCCTTTCGCGAGTCCTTCTCGGGCGCCTGGGAGAAAACGGGCGTGCTGACGGTGATCTGCTGATCGGCGGGAACAGGAACCCGGTCGAGCACCACGAGCGTGGTGGCCTGCTTCCGGCGATTTTCCAGGACGAGTTTGATGGTGCGTTTGAAGTCGTACTGTTCGGTTAGAATCCCGGACTTGGTGCGAAACTCCTCCACGGTCCGCGTGATGCTGATGGTCGGGTCGTTGCCGAGGTGCAGGGAGAAGGTCTCGCGCGCGGAGGTGTTGCTCAGATGCGCGGCGCCCACGTAGTCCGTGTTGTGGAAAACCGCCATGGGTCCGGCCAGAAGCGGCGCGTCTCCTGCGTAGCGCACAGTCCCCGTGAGGAAAGCGAGTGGCCTGCGTTCGGGGGCCGTCTCGTACACGAGGGCCGCGGGCAACTGCACATCTCCTATGAGGACGCGATGGAACGTCCCGTCCGTGCGCACGAATTCGCGACCCACGGCCGAGTAGCGGTAGTCGTAGCCGCGAGCGGAGCTGCGCGGCGGTACGAGGTTGCGCATCAGATCCTGTTGCTCGATCAAACGCAGAGAGCGCAGACGGATGTCGCGCGCCTGTTTCTCTTCGTTCTTGAACAGACCCCGGTACTGTGGATCCAGGCGATCGATGTTGCGCAGCACCTGCTGGCTCTTTTCGAGAGCTTCCTGATAGCGGCCGCCACGATAGGCACGTTCCTGCTGCACAGTATTGGAAGTCAGCTCGCGCAGATTCTGTTCAACGGCCTGTGAGCGCTTCTTGGCGCGGTCGTCCCGGATTTCGCCCTGATTCTGTGAGTAGTAGCCACGCGCGCGGGCCACGTTGCTCTGGACGCGCTGCTGCACGATGCTCTCCGTGGTGGCGGGCTTCGCGTCCGCGGGTTCCTGCTCATCGGCAGAAACCGGACCGCGTCCGCCACGGGCCCGCTCTTCGCGAACTCGAATCTTGCGCTTCTCGCGCGCAGGGGCGCGCTCGGCCGCTGGAGAAGGAGCATCCCGGCGGGCGCGCGAACCACCGGAGGGCCGGCCCGGTTCGCTGGGCTCCAACCGGGCGCGAATGCGCCAGGAGAGGAGCGGAGGAAGTGCTGCGCTGTCGGCCGGGTCGGCGGCCGAGAACTTCAGGTCCACGTTGGCCCAGTCTTCGCCGGTGTTGTTGCGAACCAGCGCGTACGCCAGCAGGCGAACCTGCCCCTGCCCGGGCTTGGAGGCGGCCGTTTCCACCCGCGCGGTATAGTTGGGAAACCAACCGGCCTGGTTGACGAGATAGTCCAGTTGCACGGTCACGCGACGCGTCGCATCCGATTCCGCGAGCACATGGACTTCTCGTCGGCTCAGCGCCTGACCGCTGCGAAACCGCTCCGCGATGGTCAGCGCCACCGTGAGTTCTTCGCGAGCGCGGTCCACCCGATCGAGCAATCCGGCCGTCCGACGGTTGTTCTCGGCCAGGGAGCTGCGTATGAAATTCAAAGTTTCTTCCCAACGGCCGGCATCGACGCGACGCTCCGTCTTGGAATCGGATCGAACACGACCCACTTCGATGCTGCGCAGAAACTGGGCCTCGCGCTCGAGCGCGCGGTACTCGTCCGTGAGTCCGCGAAGAACGGATTGGGCCTTCAGGAGACGCGCGTCCGCCTCCTTAGCTTCTGCCCCCCGGAAGATCTTCTTGTGCAGAGTCTCGGTGCGGACTTCCAGAATCCGAACGCCCCCGGGAGGGTTGATGCGCAGTTGCACGGAATCGGCGGACAGACCCGCCGGCAGGTCCGGGAATCGAAGCTGCGTGCGGCCGCGCGCGAGCGAAACCTCACCCGTGCGGGTAATCAGCGCCTGGTCCGTATAGACCTGAACGGTCTGAATGCGGGAGTCCACCGCCTGGCCCGAGTCCTTCTTCTTCCCTTCGGTGGGCTGTCCGGGTGCAGTTAGAAGGGAGTTGCCGCCCTGCACAGCGAACAGCAGCAGCGCTGTTGCGACCAAGAAAGCCTTCCGAGAAAAGTTGAGTCGTTTTGTTTGTTGAGAATGCATCGGTATTGCTCCGCGGCGCGGGCGGTGATGATTGGACGCGCCGGCCGACATTGCGGTTCGACGCTCACCAGCATTCTGACTGTGTTTTGTCGTAGGTTTCAACCGAAAAACTTTTGTCGGTTGGATGACCTTTTTTGATGGCTCACGGGGGCCCCGTTCGCACCCTGTCGTCGGGATGAGCGCCAGGGAGACAGTGGCGGGACAGGACCTCGAATCGCCTGAGTTCCTGGCGCGCCTCAAGAAGTACGACGCCGAAGCATTCCGCATCCTGGTCGAAGCGTTTCGGGACCGGATCTACAACCTCGGAGTGAAGTTGCTCCGAAACCCGGAAGACGCCGAGGAAGTGCTCCAGGAGACCCTGCTGTCGGTCTTCGACAAGATCGACACCTTCGAGGGCAGGTCCCGCCTTTCGACCTGGATCTATGCAATCGCCTCCAACGCGGCTCTATCCCGGCTCCGAAAAAAGAGTTCCCAAAACGTAACCTTCGGAGAAGAGGAAACTCTAAACATCAGCGAAGGGTGGTTCCGCAATGCTTCCGAGGCATTCAACATCAACAAGAACGACCCCGTCGTCCTCAAGGAGCTTCAGGACCGGCTGGAGGCTGCCATCGAGTCGCTTCCGGAAGGCTACCGCGAGCTTTTCATTCTGAAAGAGGTCGAAAACGTGCCCATCAAGGACATAGCCGCCACGTTCGGGATTCGGCCCGGGGCGGTGAAAACCCGCCTCCATCGCGCTCGCCTGATGCTGCGCGCGCGCCTCAGCGACTACTGGAACGAGGGGCGTCCATGAAGTGCCAGGCCTACGTCTCCCTGATGTCCGACTACCTCAACCGGGAGCTTGCCCCGGAGGACAGGGAGCTCTGGGAGAAGCACTTTCAGGATTGCCCGCCCTGCCATTCTTTCTTCGAAAGCTTCAAAACGAGCGTTGAACTCCTCGAGTATTTGAGGCGGGAAACCTGCCCCAAGGCCGTCGCCGAACGTCTCGATCGCCTCATCCACGAAAAGGCCAAGGAAAAGGCGGCCTCTCGGGGAGAGCGGCAGGCGTAGGCGGCAGGCCGAGCACCGCCCTTTTTCCAGGTGGGGGTGAGGCGAGTTGGGGCAGGTTTTCTGGCCGCGCCGAAACGCCGGGAGGGTCGCAAAGCGGCGAATGTCTCTTGGGGAAAGCCCGTCCGCACAGGAAGTGCGATCCTGAACCCCGATGAACGCTGACTGGCACAGGGCCCATCCACTCGACCGCGGCGCTTCGCGCCTGGAGCGGCTCATCTGGCACACCGAACACGAAAGGGCCTGCGGCTGTCGGCCCCTGCCGGACAGCCTGCTGCGCCTCATCGACCGGCCGACGCCACCCGAAAGGCCGGAACTGTCACGCAAACAGGATGGGGATCCGACTCGCTCTGCCGAACGCGACCGCTACCTCGCGGAGGTCCGTCGCCTGAGTGCTCTGTTACCCGACGTTGTCGAAAAACCTGCCTACGGTTCACCCGCCTGGTACCGCAAGAAACAGTTCTTCGCGCGGCTGCACGAGGCGGGTCCGCTTGTGGTGAAGGTCTCGTGGGACCTGCGCGACCGACTCCGTCGCCTGGACGCCAAGACTTTCTTCATCACGCCGCACTACCGCGACTACCCAATGCTCCTCGTGGAAAGGAAGGGATTGCGCAAAGGCGAACTGGAGGCTGTTGCGGCACGGCGCAGATCAGGTGAGCCGAAGCGAGAAGCGGGGGCCGGCCAAGCGCAACGGGTCGCGCCGCAATGCCTGATGAACTGCGGCGGATGATCGCCGCCGCCCTCGGGCAGCCGAGTCCGGCCGTTGCCCTAAAGACCCTGCTCGACCGGCTGGAGCAGGAACGCGCCCACTCCAAGGCCGAGGTCTTCGCAACACTGCAATCCTTCCTGCCGACCGAAAACGATGCCCACTACGAAGCGCTGGCCGACGAGTTGGATCGGTTCGTGGGCATGCCGCCCTGGGTCGAAAGGCGCTGGCCGGATGAGCCGGACCTGAGCTGACAACCCCTGGCCCCGACCTCCTATCGCGCCCGTGCTTTCTCGATGGCCTGGTCGCGCTGCTGGTAGTACGTCTCCAGGGTCTTCTTGTTCAGATCCAGAATCTTCGTGTACTGATCCTTCACCTGCTCGGACATCTTCGGTCCGTAGCTCTGCATCACGTAGTCGAGCAGCTCGATCCGATCCCGAATGTCCTTGGAGCGCATCTCATAGTAGCGGGTGATCTGCTCCGGATCGGCCTTCCCCTGCGCCACAAGTGACTGGAGTCCAAACATCTGCTTGCGTTCTTCCGCCTCACGCGCTTTGTCTTCGGGGCTGGACTTCTTGGGGATGACGCTGTTGTTCGGGAACTTCTCGCGCAGCTTGGAGAATTGCTCCATGACCGAGTTGGTGTACGGCTTTCCGGTCTGCGGGTTGACGGGGTTGTCTTTGTCCGCCGGGTCGAGGATCTCGGGCTCGTCCCCGCTGTCCTGAGACTGCTTGCGCAGACGGTTCTCGTCCTCGATGGGCTTGTTGGGCACGCCCCCCAGAAAGAAGGAGGATTCGAACACCGACTGGGCGTCGGCCGCGTTGCCGCCACCGGAGGGCTGGCCACCTCCGCCGCTCGACCCACCTCCCGACGCGGCCGCCACACGCCCTCCACCGCGCGCCGATTCAGACACGTCCGCCGTGCCCAAGAATCCCACGGCGATGACGAAGCAGATGGCCCCGTATATGATGTAGGGTTTGCGATCCCGTCCCATGCTCAACTCCTCAGCGGCTGACTCATTCTATAGTAATGAGGCAGGGCCCCTGTTGCAACCATTCTGCTATTTTCGCTTTTCGCCTCCGCGACCTCCCGGACCATGGAGTCCATGAGCGGGCGGTGGCTGAGAGCGTCCTTGCTCGTCCTTTGGACGGCGCCGGGACTTCCCGCGTTCATCGCCTGCGGAGTGAATACCGAGCAACCCGTCTTTCCGCTGGTGACTTTGACCAGCGTCGGCGCCCCCGCCATCACCTCGGTAACCCCGGTCGCCACCTTCGACGAGACTCTGCAGCTCATCATGCAGTACGATCTCAAGTATTACATAACAAATGGCGAGGACGGCTTCCTGGGATACAACCTCTACATCACAAAGACCAGTTCCTCGGCGGAAGCCACGGTTCTCGGTGTGGGCGGCGATCCCTATCTGCCCGGCGGGAACGCGCCCTCCTTCCCCCACGTTGGCGAGGCGGTCGATACCACGACCGAAAAGACCCAGCGGATCACGCATTTCAAGCCGCCACCCGGACCCAAGATCTTTGACGCCTGCGATCGCTACCACTTCCGTTTGACCGCCGTGATCCGTACGGGCGCGGAATCGTATCCGAGCAATCAAGTCGATGCATGCGCCATCACGGACACAACGCTCTGTCCCAAGGGCGGGGTGTGCAACCCTTGATCGGAGGCGGCGGAAACAGGGAAACATGTCAACGGAGCAAACGTCCCGGACTGTTGAACAGTTGCCAATGGTGAAACGAGGCAAGAACGCGAAGCGGTCGCCTGTTTCCGCTGCTTCAAGTTCCCCGCCCTGGCAGCCTCGGCCAATGTGAGCGCTCCGTGTGCACAACGCTGACTGATAGACCAGCATCGTCCCGCAGTGGTCCTGCGAGTCGCTCTGCCACGAACACCGACCGATGCTGGCCGCCCGTGCAGCCGAGGCGGACAATCAGTTTGGTGTATCCGCGAGCCAGATACTCCTCCACGCATATCCGCACGACAGCCGCGACGGCCCCCACGTAGCGTCCGACCTGGGGCCGGCGCTCCATCCATTCGATAACCTCACGGTCCATTCCGGTCTGCTTCAGGAAGCGTTCTTCCCGGCCGGGGTTCGGCAGGCAGCACCAGTCGAATACGAAACCGCCGCCGTGGACCGAACCTGGGCGCGGAATGTCGGAACGCTGATACCCAAGCGTGAAGAAGGAGACTGACAGGATCGTTCCTCCGCGGTGCGGGCGTGCTTCGTCGATGGGTCCGTTCTCTGTGCTACTCTTACGCATGCACTCATCCCGCCGCCGTGGTATCTCCTGCGCCACCACCCGTCATGCGCGCCGCCTCATCTCCACTGACCAGACGCTTTCAGAAAAGCGGGCAGGAGTCCCGCGCGAGCGGGATAGTAGCGTTTGAAGAGTTCCGGATCCTCGTCCCAGTCGCCTTTCTTCAGACCTGCGCTCACCGCCTGCCGGATCAGCCGAGCGGCCCTGCCGGAATCGCCAAGTGCCAGGTAATACCATGCTTGATTGCCCAAGGCGGACTTCTTGAGCTGCGGGTCCGCAAGCAGGCGTTCGTTCACAAGAAGGGCCTTCTTGGGATCTGCGGCAAGAAAGGTGGCCCATGCAAATGCGAGTTCCAGCGCGGCCGTAGTAGCGGCGGGAAGCTGGGAGCGATGCTTCAGCGCTCTCTCAAAAAGAGGAAGCACTTCACCCGGCCGCCCAAGCCGAGCCCAGGCACCGCCTAGGATACTTATGTGCCATGGATTGACGTACTGGCACTCCTTTTCGCCCTTGCAGTACTTGTCCTGTTTTTCCAGACCCATCCGAACCGCGACTAGCGCGTGCGCAGATGACTCCCGGTACTGCTTCGTGCGATAGTAGCCGTATCCAAGAAGTCCTTCGATGTCCTGGTCCTTCTCTCGATCGTTGGCTGCGGCATAACGCTCCGCTGCTTCGTGCCCACGCACGATGATTTCCCTGTGGTTCTCTGTGTACGCGGTGGCCCACAGAAGTCCCAAGGCCAGGTCCGAATAGCGATACGGGTTGCAGTTGCGCAGGGCCAGCCCGCGCCTGTAGATGGAGATAGCCTTGGTGAACTTCTTGGCGGCCGTGTAGGACCGTCCGATGTCGTGGAGACTGCTGCATACATGGTTGTGGTCTGCACCCCACTCTCTCACGAGCTCGCCGTGGGCTGCTTCGTAAAACGTGATGGCCTTTGTGAAATCCTTGGCTTCCAGGGCTTTCTCCGCGCGCCCTTTGTTCTCCTGGCCAATACTCCAACCGCGGTCGTAGTCCTCGCAGTTCTTGTAGTACATGATGGTTTCCCAAGAACCGTTCCGGTTGCTGTCAAAGAACGTGCGCGTCAGGCAGAGCTTCCCCGGCTTGTAGTCCTCACGGACAGGATCAAACTCAAGCCGTTCGCGTCCACCGTCCTTACTCGTGCTCGTCCGGCGGATTTCGCGGCAATTCTCAAATTCTCCGGACGTCTCGAACAAGCCGTCGCCGTCTTGATCGCTCTCCCATCGTGCGGTGCAGAGCCTGCCCGGCTTCGGGTTCTTACCGACCGGATCGAAGTAGAAGACCTCGTCCGCTTTTTCGCCGAATGAACCGGCCCGCGCGTTGATAACTTCCCGTCCCACGGTCCGCGCCGATGCGTCCTTGCGGTCTTTGTAGAAGTACTTGATGGTGGTGTTCTTGTCCAGTTCCATAAGCCAATCTTCAAAACCCGGATTCATTTTTGCGGACACAAGGCGCTCTCCCCCGTCGACCGCAGTCACAAGCGTACTCATTCCAGCTTGAACCAAGATCTGATTCCGTCCTTCTGCTGAAAACACTTGGAATTCATGACCCTTGCCGGGGGCGGAAATCGTCCGTCTCCAGGTCCGATGAACGATGTCCCTCATGCAGAACTCCCGCCCGCCGCTCTGCATGAAGATCTGCAACTTCCACTCCGGCGCAGCCGCCACCTGCGGTTCCTTGGCATCAGCGGCCATCTTCCGGAATGCGATCAGGCATTCCTTCAGGTTATCGCTCCGGCGCACTGCCGCGTTTACCTGACTCTTCGTCAACAGTACATGGTGCTTGACTGATCCAAACTCAACCTCCAGAAAAAAGGAGCATTCGTCCCCCCTGTCTTTGCAGTTGGCAATACCCGGTCGATCGAGCTTCGCCCGGAGATCGGGTGTAATCACCTGGTACGGAGGCCCGAAAGGGGCAGCCACGACGGTCGCGGGAAGAACGAGGATGGCCATGATAAGTCCCATCACACCGCCTGATACTATTTCGTTTTTCCTCATTCCAGCGCCTCCTTGTCCGCTTGTCCGTGTCGCAGAAGCCGAAAAGACGGACCAATGTGGCAAGCTTGCTCGCTTGGTGGCATCAGCAACTGTCGGCCCCTCACCGAATCCGGCGAATCTTCCGGAAGTAGAAAACGCCCGGCCTAATGACCGGCTCACCTTCAACAACGAAAACGTCGGCAATGGACGGCATCACGCGCTGGAGGAAAGAGGTTGAACTGCCCGAGTAAAGCACGGACAACTCTGTGCGCTCCGCAGCACTCGCGGAAATTTCGATGCTCTTCACGTTGCGGTTCCGTTCTCTGAGCAGGGTCACAAAGAGCTGCGCATCGCTGAACCGGATGCCGTCGATGCGCAGGACCAGCTCATTGCCGCGACTCCAACTCGTCAGGATTTGGGTCAAGAGACCCGGATCGGCGGGATCTGCCTCGGACACCGCCCGCTCCGCAGCCTTGAGGAGACTGAGCCGGCAGCCTGTGGCGGGATTGATGTCCGCGACGGTGTACGCGCCTGACGATCCGCCCAGCGTACGGGCGGTGTGCACGTTCACCGCAGCCAGCCTGACGGTCGATTGGTACGAAACCAAAACGCCCGCCCTGCCGCTTTCCCCGGGGCGCGGAATGCCCGTACACTTTGATTCCGCGCGGACAATAACGTCGGCCTTTTTGTTGAAGGCGACCAAAGCCAGCCGACCGTAATCTCCTCTGAAAGCGGCCTGAACCATTTCGGGCTGCTCGACGCGCAACTGTTCCAACTGAGCCTCATCCAAGGCCGAAGGGAAGCCGCGCACGGATAACTGCTTCACCAGAGCCGTCTGTACTTCACCGGGATCAACACCGTCCGGGAGGTTCTCCCTGCTTATGATCAGCATCCGTGGTCTGCCAACCTGATGAATCACCCAGCGGGCCGCATCGCGCACGGCCTCCTCGACCACCTGCGCGCGTACGATTGCAATCGCGAATTCTCCCTCCTTGGATTCTCTGACGACATGGTAACGACGAATTCCCCCCTTCAGATGGGATTGGACCTCAACGTAAGTAACTTGCTGGTTGCGCATTTCCACGCTGCGCGCCATCATTTCTCCGAAACGCCTGCGGATTGCATCTTCGTTCGCCCGCTCTATGGCTTCCTGCCGCGTGGCCCCCTGACCCCGTCCCTCGGTCCAATCCTCCGCCGCGGTGGAAGTGGGTGTGAAGCAGCCGGCCAGGGTCAGCACGACACCAAAGCATCCGATGTTGAGAAGCAACAAATGCATGGGCGTCATTTGATTTCTCCGAGAAAATCAGCCACTGCTTTGCGCAACTTGGCGCGCGCCTGAGGGTCCTTGGTGTCGAACCCCGCGAATCGCACGTAACTCAGATCCTGGTTTCGAATTAAGACGGTCTGCGGCACATTGGCCGGGTCGATACCAAAATAGGTTTCCAGCGCGCGATGGGGATCCTCAAAACGGTACTGTTCGCGAACGCGAGCCTTGCGCATGAAGGCGCGCGCGAGAGCCAAGTACGCAGACCGATCTGCTATTCGATCCGTATTGACGAACACAAGACCAAGGGGCGGGTTCGCGTCCTGAATCTCGGCCAGAATCGGCATTTCGACCGCACAGGGCAGACAATTGACGCTCCAGAAGTTGATTATTAGACCCCTGCTGCGCATCAGAGACGGAAGCGGGCGCGGCTGGTTCTCGTGGTCGCGGAGTATGGTCGCCGCAAAGGATTCCTGCTTCAAGGAGGATTCCGTCCCGACGCGCTGAGCAAAGGCGTTGTGGTGTGTCGTGAGAAGAAAAAGCGTGAATCCCGTGACCATGGTTCTCATCATAGTTCCTCCGCAATTTCCTATATCAGAATCGAAACGTGAGCTCCAAGAAGATCTCCTTTCGACCAGATGGGCCCATGCGACTTCCTTCGACGTCCGTTAGCCCTGTCAGACTGAAATCGCCGTAAGGATTCGTTCCCAGGGCACGCCTGTAGCCTTCCGGTATGTCACGCGCGCCCAAGGGCAGGCCTCCCCACCATGCATCGAGAACATTGTACATGTAGACGAAAGCGACGACGAATGTCGCTACGGTCAGCCTGCGCTGAGCCCATTGCAGCCTGGCGCGCCGTTCCGAGTAAACGGCGGAATCTACCAAGGTGTTCCCCGTAAAGAAGGGGCTGTCGTACGAGCGTTGCGCGGCCTGCTGCGCTCTACGAGAGACGAAAAAGAACGCAGCTGCCGCAACGTAAGTGGATGACCACGTCCAACCGCGGGCCGCATCGTCTACGAAAAAGTATCCCAACCCGGGAAGCACCGCATTGCGAAGCGCCATTCTGTTACGGATCGCGGATTCCTCGAGGAGGAACGCCGCAATCTGTCCTTGTTCCAGTTTCCCCAGAGCGGCCAGGTTGCGCTCGAAGCTTTTCTTGGCTTCTGGGGAGTTTTGAGTGCGCAGATCATGGATGAACCGCATAGCGATTTCCATCACCTTGCGGATCTTTGCCCTGCGATCCAAACAGTCAGTGCCCAGATCTCCTTTGGCCGCGCAGGCGGGCACGCTGTACAGGCGGAAGCGTCCGGTGTGGGCCGCGCCGGCGGTGCCGTCGCGGTCGGTCTGGTCTTGCCTTGCGCCAGCGTGGTCGAATCCCTCCCGCAATGTCAGACCGTAGTCCTGGTAGGCCAGATCGTGCAGTTTGGGGTCGCGACCGGATCCCACGGTGCGAACCTCAAGGGTGTATTCGTAGTCAACTCCGTATTTCGCCCTTTGAATAGAGGAACAGCTGCCGGCTTTCTGAGCCTCGTCCAGCGATTCCCCAGAACAGGCGGCCACCAGGCTTTGCGCGACAGCGGCGCTCGCAACGTGCTCCGCAAATTCATATGCCCGACTGGCCCGCGCCAGATCCGCCAGGAAAGACCGCGCGTTCGTTACGATCTCAACTGGCGGCACCCCCGCGAATGGAGAAGGCGGGTGATGCGACGCTCCCGAGTCGATCCTCAATTCTTTGAACCAGACAACAGGCCGCCCGAGCATTTTCGCCTGAGCCAAATGGAGCCTCCGGTTGCCGTCGGACGTGTTCAGTTCAGCCTGAAAGACACGACCCAACTCCAATCCAATTGCATGGAAATACTTCGGATCTCCGAACGTCGCTTGGTACGTGGCCAGCATCCTGGAGTCCCGCGCAAACGACCAAGCCTGTAGTGTGATCCGGTATTTGCTTGTCCCCTCCAGCGTCACGCTGACGGCAATCTGTATGCGTCTGTCGATGTTGCCAGGCAATCGCCTATCAAACTCAATGCGTTCCTTGTCCGTGGGCGCTCGCCGGAACAGTAATTCGCGGTAACTCTGCTCAACCTCCTGGTGCACCTGCGCATTGATGGTCGGGTCGGCAAAAGTGACCCATTTCTTGCCTTGTGCCCGGACGTCCGTTCGCGGGACCCGGGCCGCATAGCCCTCAGCGAGGCCCTGGTTGAACCCGTTTCGCAGACTGCTGTAATAGCGCTCCCAGTTGCTCTCATCGGAAAATAGCTCTGACCCCACGCGAACCTCTGCGGCGCGCACCGCCTCCGTAACGGGGATGGTCCTGGGCAGGACCAGCATGTAGGTGATCTCACCCGTCGATTGGGCTGACAGAGCAGTCGGGAAGAGGAGGCTGAGCAGCGCGAACAGCACCAAGGCGAACAGGCGCCTCCTGAGAATCGGCCACGGCGCCTGGTTCATTGTCGTGCCGGGTGGCCCTGCCGTTCGGGGCGCGAACGTGCCGGACGCTGCCGAGGTGTGTGCAGGGATGCGTTGTTTGGTAGATGTGCGTCTCATCTGTTCATGCACCAGCTGAAGGCCTGGCGTGTCGCTCCAGCCGGTCCCAGCGGCCCGTTTCGGAGCGCCGTGCGAGGCGGACCTGCCCCGCCCGGTCACGAAGCTCGGCCTGAGACCGGCACTCATGGTCCCCCACCGACCGCGTACGGGGCCGAAAACGGGGGCTCTCTGCGCGTGCTTCCATCTGCCGCGCTTCCTCGGTCATGGTGACCTCAGTCGGGAGTTCCAGCACATAGTGCAGTCGCCCCTGTGCGGAGATGGTGGTGGTGCTGATGAGCAGCGTGAGGAAGATGCAGCTGCCTGTGGTTTGACCTAAGGCCATCAAGCACGGACCTCCGTTCGGGCACCATGCGACCGATCTATGGCGGGCTTGGGCATCGACCATTGGCGCCTCCGGACGTCCGTTCGCGGGACCCGGGCCGCATAGCCCTCAGCGAGGCCCTGGTTGAACCCGTTTCGCAGACTGCTGTAATAGCGCTCCCAGTTGCTCTCATCGGAAAATAGCTCTGACCCCACACGCGCCTCTGCGGCGCGTACCGCCTCGGTAACGGGCATGGTCCGGGGCAGGACCAGCATGTAGGTGATCTCACCGGCCGATTGGGCTGACAGAGCAGTCGGGAAGAGGAGGCTGAGCATCGCGAACAGGACCAAGGCGAACACATACGGACAGGATTTACCATGGCTTCTGGCAACAGGCTCGGCGCGGCGCGTGATCCGTCCTGACGCGGAGGCGCAGTGCTCCGCCGGTGGTGTGCGTATCTTTTTCTGAAGCGATTTCATCACCTAATCTGGCGAATACTATGGTTGTTGCGATCGGCGACCCACAGGAATCCCCGGGAGTCGATAGCCAGGCTGAATGGACAGTTGAAGCGCGCGGCAGAACCCGTGCCGTCCACCAACCCGGATGTCCCGTTCCCGGCGATCGTGCTCACATTCCCAGTGGCCGAAACCTTCCGAATAGCGTGATTGTTACAGTCCGCGACGTACACATCGCCGTAGATGTCCGTGGCCAAGTCGCTGGGGAAGTAGTAGCGCGCGGCCGCCAATCCCCCATCCACCAGTCCATGGGCGCTACAGGAACCGGAATGAAGGGAGAGCGTGGTACCGGAATACCGGAGCACCGTGGCGGGCTCGCCGCTCGCGAACCCCGTATCTGTGATCATCAAGGAGCCGTCCGGTAAGCGTTCCAATCCGCGCCAACTGGCGCGGCATAAGCCCGGAAAAAGTGAGTACCCATCGACTGCAATGGCATAAGTACAGCCCGCGGATAGGTGGCGGACAAGCGGTTCCTCTGCCTCTGTGAAGTATAGACCGCCTTGGCCATCAGGCAGCAATCCCCAATTGTAGGAGAAAGTTGCGCCGCTGTAGCAGCTTCCCTCCGGGAGGCCGTCCGAAAATGGGTGGTTCACAGAGCGGCCAGCATAGGCTGAAACAGCACCACCGGACGAAACATACCAGATCCGCTGCTGTCCACCAATGAACAGCGAACCATCTGCTTGTAAAGCGAGCGACCAAGGCAGATCAGGCAGGGCGGGCCCGGTCGGGTACGTTGTTACGGCTCCAGCGGTGGCGACCTTCCGGATTCTAGAGTTTCCGTAGTCAGCAACGAAGGCCGTGCCCCCCGAGTCGATGCGTATGTGCGTCGGCCAATTAAACCGCGCTGTCGGGCCTGTGGCGTCAACGTATCCGGAAGACCCGTTGCCCGCAATAGTTGTAACCACCCCTGCAGGGGCCACGTAGCGAGAAAGCCCAATCCACAGTCCGACATTGTTGGCCGCATCACGAGCCCGAACGCAGTAGTAGTAGGGCTGATCTGGGGCCAAGCCAGAATCCAAGAAGGCCTCCGCGGCACCCACCGATTGCGGTGTGATCGAGTTGGTGACCGTGGCTGCCGTTGTGCAACCACCGTCACCGGAGAAGGGGGCCGTCGCCCTTCGGATCTCATAGGCTGCCGCCGGTCCGCTAATCGCGCTGACTCCATCGTTCGCGACTGCGCTCCAAGCCAATTGGATGGACGTAGAAGAGGCTCGGAGCGCCTTCAGATCAGCAATGCTGGCCGGCGGAGTCGTATCTCCCGGGTTCAGAGCCGTCTTAGCGCTCGCAAAGGCCCACACACCCGCATTGTTGAACTCATCCTTCCCGCGGACACAGATGGAGTAGTCCGTGTTGTTGTTGAGCCCGGTCGTGGAAAACCCCTCGGCCGTGCCCAAGCTTTGGGGCACCATGCTGTTGGTCACCAGCGTCGCGGTGCCGCATCCGGAGTTGTCGGTGAAAACGACATTGGCCGCCCTGCGAATCTCGTAGCTCGTGGCCGCGCCGCTGGTGACAACCACGCCGTCATTGGCCACCGCAGTCCAACTCAGGTTGATGGAGGTCGGCCCTCCCTGGGTGGCACTCACGGCCAGCGTGCCCGGAGCAACGACGTCGGCAATCGTTGTCCTTGAAACCGTCGCCGTCCACAGACCGTAGTTGTCCGACTCGTCCACGGCCTGCACGCAGAAGTAGTAGGTTGTGGCCGGCACGAAGAGTCCCGCGCTGGATGAGAGTGTTATCGTTTCTGTGCCGCCGGGCGCCTGCGGCGTGAGCGCGTTGGGGTATAACGTGGCGTTCTGGCAGAGTGCTCCGGACGTGATGGGCGTTGTGGAGTAGCCAATCCGGTACGCGGTTGTTGTCCCGATGCCGGAGGCATCTTTGGCGACCGCCGTCCACTGCAGAGCGATCGTGCGAGCTGTGGGTGAGGTGGCCGAAAGAGTGGAGATGGTCTGGGGCGTGCCGAAGTGACGCGGATAAGGACACCCATCCGAAATGGCGATCACCGGACGGCCGATATCCGAACCGGAAGCGACTGCCAACGTCCCTGTACCGGGGGTATTGCAGCTCACGTAGTTCCGGATCGCGTAGCTGTACGTGGACATGGGAAGGGTCACATCGAAGTTGCCCACCGAATCGGTCTTTGTGCGTGCGATCAGGGTGCTGCTGCCCTGGTAGAATGAGATCGTCGAGTTCTTTATCGTGACTCCCTGCGCGTCCACGATCGTCCGGCGGATGAGAAGGCCTGAGGCCGGCATGCAGCTGTCCGCAGTCATGACGCCGCTGCAATCGCGACTCGCCGAGCCGAAGGTCACGAGGGAAAGCAGCGTCGCCTCGAGGTCCGAGGCGGGGGATCCCAGGCATGTAAACGAACACGCCAGAGCCAAAAAGGACGCCTTGTTTGCGATGCCTGCCAGGCGATGCTTCGGATGGGCCTTCATTGCTTTGCCTCTATCTATTGGTTCAGTGTGACACAGGAATCGCCTGTCTGAACTCGTATATCGTAGAACCCCTCGACCTCGGTGCTGAAGCCGCTGACTTTGACGAGGACAGCTTCGTTCTGGGTTACGCCGGAGGCCGCGCAACTGAACTTGGTTTCTGTGGGAATGCCTGAGGCGGGATACCCGTCATCGTTCGAGGCAAGTACGCTGAGGCCTGCATTGTAGAGAGTCAGGACCGTATCCGCCGGGCTTGCGGATCCCGTGGGCCCGGCTGGCAGGAGTGTATAAAAAGCCACCGAAACAAACGACGAGGAGGGAGTGAACACCCAGTGATCGAGATCCCCGATGCACAGCCGTCCGGCCTGTGTTTGGCTGTCGGCGACTTCCACGGCGCCCCCGGGCTCGTCGTTTGCGAATTCTTGATTCGACTCATTCGGACCGGCGCAGGAAACCGCGTCCCTGGGTGGAGCCGTGGAAATGCGGTAGGCCCGATCCAGGATGATGCGCGCTGCGTTGTTGGGGTCAGCCGGATTCTCGTAGGTAGCTTTGAGGCAAGATGACCAGCACAGCGGGCAAATGGCAACAAGCGCGAGAAATGCCCGGTCGACGCCAACGGCCAATCTGGAAGGAGCCACGGCCCCATCGCACTTGAATACCTTCATCCCAGATTCTCTGTCAGGGTTCACGACGCAGAATCCTACGGCAAAAGCACAAGGTCTGTCTATATCACTTGAGTAATAGTCTTTGGTTTTCCTGCACGCAGGCGTATTCCTCAAGCGATAGAATCGCAAAAAAACCCAAAGCGGCGCTTTCGGGCCCACATCGGGCTGCTCCCTCAACCGCGCCGCTGCATGATCGATCCCGCCACGAGGCCACGCCACGATCCGGCCCCGGCCGCCCCGCCAGCACCCCAGTCGCCAGCTCACTCTGTGCGCGACTCACGACCGCGCGCGGCGCTTGCAGTTGAACTGGTATCGCGGGCTTCCTCGGACCCACTTTCAGGGGCAAAATTGTTGACACAGTCATAAGTCTTGTTGCGTCTACGCTTTCTATGTGCATCCCTCCGTTCGTTGCAGAGGCCGAGTGCCGCTGGGACACGGCAGGAATCTTGGCCCCGCACCTTTATGATCCGGTCAGGCAGGGGCACCATGGAGAGGTCAGTGCCTGGGAGGACATTGTTAGGGCGGAAGCGCTGAGCGTCCTTGGCCATAGCCCGGGCAGATCCCTGACCCGTCAGGTTTGGGAGATATTCCGGGCCGAATGCTACTCCCGACGCGCACTCACTGAACAGAGTATCCGCGGCCACGTTCACGATATTTTATGTGCACTTACCACCTTCGTCAGCATTGCTTCAGGAGCGCGCGGTGACATCGCCAGGCAGGCCGCCCAACTGGGGAACGCGGATGACGCGCAGGATGTCTATCAGGACGCCATGCTGGCCCTCTGGGAGAGGCTGCGGCCGTGAAAGCGAGTCTGACGGAGTACCTGGAGCGCCACGGCATCCGGGACGTCGTGGCGCTCAAGAACCTTGTTTTCCGAAACAAGCGGGTCGACGCGATCCGCAGGCGGCAGGCCAAGGCGGCCTACGAAGATGCCGGAGCGCAGGTCGAGGAACTGGCGGCACAGTCGCCGGAAGAGCGGCCTGACGCGGAATGCGCGCGGGAGATTCTGGCCTGTCTGGATCGGATTCGCGCAGAGCATCCGCAGATGGTGGGCCTCTTTGAGGCCGAGTGGGCCCGGCTTTCCGCTCCGGCGGATAACGGAAGCGGCAAAGCGTTGACCTGGGAAGGCGGAGCAAATTCGGGCCTTAACGTCAGCGAAGCCATGCGCCGTTCGGGAATGACGCGCGACAAATTGCTGCGGGCCTACGGCGAGTTCCGCTCGGCGCTTCACCGTGAATTCTCGCGAACGCGGAGGATGGTTCGGGACCTGCCATGAACTCAGTGGATCGTTTCTTACGTTTTGTCGCCCCCGAGCTCGACATGGCCGTCACGACACCGGAAGCCCACGGCAAAGTCGACGCACACTCCGACCGGAGCGGGGAGGAGCCAGCCGAGCTCGCAGTCACCTTCGCGCGCGCCTCTGCGCTCGGCACGCTGCTCGAGCGCATTTCCGCTGAACTACCTGAAGCAGAAACTCTGGTCGGCAGCCATAGGCTGCGCCTGCGTCTTTGCGGTCTGCTTGCAGAACGTGCGCCTGCCTTCTTGGAGCTTCTGAGTTCTGCGCCGCAAAGCCCGGCCGCACGGCAGGCAATTCGCGCTGCAACCGCAATCGCCGCAGGGACGCAGCCGCAAGGACGCGGCACGGAGTCTCCCTTCGAGCGTGCGGACCCGCAAGAGGCCGAACTCCTCAGATGGCTTGTTGCGCGGGTCCGGAACCTGCCGTCGGCGGGCGATGAGTCGGGCAGGTGGCCTGCGGGCTCCGTCGCCGGGCCCGGTGATCGTCCCACATCGCCGGGGCCCGTGAATACCCGGAAGGCACCGCGGGCCGCCCGGGCGATTTTTGCGGGAGCGGCCCTGCTCCTCGCGGCAGTTGGCGTTCTCATTGGCGTGCTTCAGCCTTGGCCCGCGGAAGGGCCGGGTCCATCGACCGCTCCGGCCGTCGCGATTTTTCCTGGAGCCGGGGGCAACCTGCTGCGTCAGGGCCTCAGTGTGAAGGAGCCCTGTTTGGCTCCAGGCAAAGCGTTGTGTGGAACGATCATAGACAAAGACGTAGTATCCACGGACGGACAGTCGCAGGCGTTTCTCAGGATCGGCGGGGCGCGTGCGCTCCTCGGGCGCGGAACGCGAGTTGCCATTGTCCGTCTCGTGCCCACAGACATCCGTCTGGACGCAGGCGAAATCCTGGTCGCCGTCGCGGCACCTCTGCCCGAAGGACTGGAAATCAGCCTGGGAGAGGGTCCGAGCATACGGGTGACCGGTACGACTTTCTCCGTAAGACGCAGCCCACATTCAGTGAAGACCGTCGTTGCGGTGCTTGAAGGCAGCGTCTCAATCGGCGAATCAATGCGCGTCGGCTCCGGTCGCGCCCGCGCCATTGGCCCAGGGGGCGTCCTCGGAGCAGAGCGGGGCATCAGCTCTGGGGAAGCACAGCGCCTCCGAGCGGCCAAAAAAATGACCCCAGAAGGAGCGCAGGCAGGCGAGTTCCCGCCGCTCCAGGATCCGGGTACAATGCGCGGTTCGCCCCCAGGCAGACAAGCTTCGAGCGCTGTTGGGGGAAAGACGTTGCGGCGGCTAATCGAACTGCGGCTGTCAGGCGGGCAAACGGAGTTCTTGGACACCGCGCACATTCGGTCACGCCGCTCCGTGGGCGGCGGCCTTTTCGAGATAGAGACGACCACCGGAAAACGAAGCGGAAAGGTTGTCCGCGTCCTGCGCGAGGTACAGCTGCCCGACGGGCGAATCCAGCGGGTGGTGGAGCCATGATGAACATCAGCAAGTCCGGCTGGCATTCCGTGCTTTTCGCCGCGCGTTGGGCGGTGTGCGCCTGCCTCTACCTGATTGGGTTGGGTCTCTCGGCGCAGGATGTTGGAGAGCCTCTCTATCGCTACTGTCCGACCGGTGGCAACTCGGTTCGCGTGACCGGCCATCTTCTCGAAAACCGCGCGGCGCGGTGGTTCCTTTGGGGGACCGACGAACCCGCAGAGCTGAAAGCGGCCTGCCCGGGCGCCCCGGAGGACAATGCCGGTGGCAGACTTGCCAGCCTGCGCAGTGAGTTCTGGAGTCGGTCCTTCCAGGACCGCCACCGCATTCCGCTGCGCGGATGCCGGATTGCGGAAGGCCATATCGTCGCCTCAACGGCAACCGAACTCGTCCTCCTTGAGAACCTCTCCGATAGGAGCGGATTGCGAATTTTCGATAATTATCAAGTATGCAGCACCTCTGACTGTCTGGTCCGCGCGCCGGGGGGCGTGCGGAGCGATTGCGGTTTCCGTGCCGCGGTCCCCGGCCTTGCCCAGTACTCGCGCAGCGAGTACATTCGCGGCACTCTGGTCGTGGGCCTGGGCGCGGGCTTTCTCGTCGGGGCGCTTGCAGCTCTCGACCGGCAGCGCTCGCTTTCCGGCAGGGAGTCGGCGGTGTTGCTGAAGAACTACGTGACCGCATACGAAGCGCCCCGGGCACTGCTGCCCGAGACCACGCGCTGGCTTTTGGGTTCTGTCCTCTTCTACCACGACCTTGGCCGGGCACGGAAGGAATACGCTTGGCTTTCGATGAGGGCGCGCACCTTTGGAGCGGCGGCCATTCTGGTCTGGGGGTGGAGCGTCTTCGATGGCCTGTCGCCCCGGGCCCAAACTACTGTGGCGCACAACCACCAAGCACCTGGCGCGGTCTTTGTGGTTCCGGCTCCTGGCGGCGGGATCAGCGCGGGTGCATCATGGCAATTCTGATCCAACAAGGTCGGGCCGGGGGTGTGCGAGTCCTCCGTCTTTCTTTCCTTCTCTCCGTCGCGCTCGTTCAATGTCAGCCGCAGCCATTCTCAATTGGGGAAGCAATGCCTTTGGTCTACCTCGGGTATCTGCGCGCCTTCGCCGCGCCATCGGTAGTTTCCGTATCGCCCGCGAACGGCACCACGAACGTGCTGGAATCGACTTCCGCCGAGGTGACGTTCAGCGAATCCATCGATCCGACAACGTGCACGGAAGATTCCCTGTACCTGATGGTCGGAAGCCAGAAGGTACCGGCGGCGACTGCCTGCAGCGAAAACCGGGCCACCATAACGCCGACTGCAATGCTGGGCCACATGGAAACGTACGAACTGCACGTGACCGCCAGCCTCAGAGACAGGGCCGGTGTTCCATTGGCCGAGAATTTTGCGAGCAGCTTTGTTACGCGAAACGTGATCTACATGTTCCGCACGGGCGGCACGGGCGGAAATTTGGGCGGCCGGTCCGGCGCCGATACCCTGTGCGTCAATGCGTACAGCGCTTCCTATGCGACCCTCGGGTGTTCGGTCGGCTCGATTCACGCGTTCCTGTCCGTCAGCTCGGGCGACGAGATGCGCGCCATGCCGACCAACCACGGCGTGTTGGCCGATGTTCCGGTTCGCGGACCGACGGGGATTCTCATCGATTCCAACTTCGGGGGACTGGTTGATGGCGTGATCGGCACTACTTTGCAGAACGCGGGAGTGCTCCCTGACGCTAACTGGACCTTCTGGCACGCTTCCAACGACCAGGGAGCCTACGACAATCTTTCGTGTTCCAATTGGACCAACGGCAGCGGTGGCCTCAACTTTGGGCGCAAGGGATCCAACGACCGAACGAGTAGCTACATCGAATTGGGCGGACTCAGCACCTGCGATGACGGCAACCAGCGCGTGGTGTGTCTTTGCTCGAAATAGGCCCACTCAGGCCGACAGAACAGATCCGATTGCCGCCGCAATCACGTCAAATCGCCCAACGGAACAACGGAACCTTCGTACGGGCCGACATGCGACAGCCGACAGGCTTCCCAATAAAAATTCCCGACCGTTCGGATTTTTTTCCCGAAAAAGTCGCCCGCCCGGCGACTTTCCCATGATGGAGTTTCTCAGCCTGACGCCTGTCGTGGGTTGTACGGCGTCACTCTCGACCGTCGTTGCCATGCCCGCCCTGGCTTACCCGCGCAGGATCCGTACAGCTATCGCCTTTGGAATGGGTCTGCTTTCCGTGGGCAGCCTCGCGCTTCTGTTTGTGCCAGCAGTCGCCGGCTTTCCCGCCGCACTCCCCATTTGGAGCGGGCTTCAGACAACCGGTGGCGTGGCCCTGACCGGCGTGTGTCTGCGCAGCCGGCGTCAGCGTGGCGCCGAGGCCGTCGTGAAGGCAGCTGCGCTCCTGGCGGCGATCTCCGCGGCGGTGCTGGTCGACCTGGTTCTGCTCGAGGTTCTGTACCACCGCTTCCGCTACGCCCCCGTCCTCACGGGCACCATCACGGCTGGCGTGGCCCTGATGGCACATGGGTTCCTCGCTGCGCGAATCGGACGGTCCCGCTCCGAACGCACGTTCGTTGCCTGTCTGCGTGAGGAGTTCGGCCTCACCCGCGCCGAGGCGGGGATCTGCGTCGAGGTGTCGAATGGTATTGCGCGCGAAGACATCTACAGGCGGCTGAGGATAGTGCCCGGCACGCTGAAAATCCACCTGAATCATATTTACGCGAAGACTATTGATCGTAATGGGCCCTCGGGAGGGAAGCGCGAGAAGTTGCGTCATCTGACGATCTTCCTTCACGAACTGCGGGCCCGTGCTGCGGAGCAGGAAAACGGAGGCGACGGGCCCTGATGCATCGGCCTGCCGGGATTTCGTATCGATGAACTGCACGACCGAAGTGCCCAAGGACGGCCGTGCGCGGCTGAGAAGTGCCGCCCCGTTTGCGTCGTGGAAGCTGGCGTTTGGGGCTCTGCTCGCCGCTCTACTGCCCTTGAGCACTTGCCAGACGCCTTTCGAAAGGGCCATTCTGCGGGGGCAAGTCCTGGGGACCAATGATACTTGGGCCGAACTTCGGAACCGTCTTCGTGTGGAGCGAGAGCGGGGATTTCGGCTCTTGGACGAGGGTCAACTGGGAGAAGGAGTGCATCGCCTGATGATTGCCCGGGCCGTTGGCAAGGTCATGCTGGAGGGATTCAGCGGAACCAAAGGCGACAAGGAGGCAGCAGTCGAATATGCCAAAGCGACGACGGAGCTGGCTGAAATCCAATCTCTGATTGGTGGCATCCAAATCCACTACGCAGTCAAGGACGGAGAGGGGGAGCAGCCAAAAGGCTCGGACCAGACGATGTTTCTGACCGGTAAGCGCGCGGTCGTAGTACTCGCTGTGACCTACGCCCGCGCGAACGAAAAACCCCGGGCCGCTCAGAATACCTTCTTCGCCGTAAGTCTGCGGGACGGCGCGCGAGAGGCGGCCGGTATTCAGTTCGATGCCTTGGAATCCGGCGAGCGGGAACGCGGGGAGAGTATTGCGGCCCACTACCATCTTGACCGCCGGCAGCAATACCACAGATTGAGATCGGACGCAGGCGG
>CAZPFB010000012.1:0-74568 GCA_964585735.1 uncultured Leptospiraceae bacterium | reverse complement strand
ACGTTATCACAGTGACGCGCCCGCTGGAAGGTGGGGGAAATGAGCGCTTACCGTCAATTCGGCATCGCACATGCTTGTTGCGCCGGCGAGGAACTCGGCCCGGTTCCGGCCATACGCACCAAACGCTTCATTTGCCAAGAGGCGGGCGATGTCAGGTGCGTTCTGCGCTTTGCGCTTGAGGTTGCATAACACGGCGTCTGTTTCCGGCTCAACTCCCAACTCGCGCGGATGAGAATCAAACCGGAAAGCCAACTGAATCGCGGAAAGACCGCGGTGACTCACCCGATCGCGGGGGCGGGGGATGAACCCAGGCTTTCCCAACGCGATCACCGGACGCACGAGCAGCTCAGCGACCTCCTTGTGTACATAGTAGGCCGCAACCACAATCGGAGTGACCTCTCCGTCCAGGTACCCCCGATAGTATGCGTTCTGTTGAAGCGGATCGGCGCCCCGCGCAAGGAGAGCCCTCACGAGTTTTACGTCTCCAAGCTTGGCCGCCAGATGGAGAGCGATTTCTTGGCGAATTCCACGAAGGCCGACATCCGTTTCTTTGGCTCCCGTGAGTTGTAGCCCGCGTGCCCTGTCATTCTGGCGTATTGCCTGTATGAGAAGACTGTCATGAAGCTTGCAACCAGCGGTTAAAGAGGCAACCAGAGGGCGGACAGTGTCAGGGGCAGTTTCATGCACGGGATCCGCAAACCCGCGCCGAAATTGTCAATGCCTATCCCCATCCGGTCGGCCGCCGACAGCGCGCGTGCCGCCAGCGTTCCTGAAACCCGCACGCAATCGCCACCTCCAAGGGGGAGAGCTGGTCCGGACCCGAATGCGCTCTGGAACTCGATCGAGCGCAGACTGGAGGACAAGAGCTTTGGAAAAAGGGCTGAGCGCGCCCTTGGCGATTTCAGCTTGTGAGCCGCGCCGAAACGCCGAGCACCTTCGGCCGCTGAGAGCGCGCGTGCCGTCGGCGCTCGGGAAAAACGAACGCATCCAAAGTCATTCCAAAGGGAGAGCCGTCCGGGCAACGAACGCGTCCTCGTGTCCGATCGCGCTGGAGATCGGAGTCTTTCGATGGAGTGTGAACGCACCGGTGGCGATTCAGGTTGGTCGGCCGCGCCGGAGCGTCGTGGCTGCACACAGCAGATCCAAGAGTCACCCAAACTCTCCGAAGCGCACGAGGCGATCTGGAAACGGGCGGTCCAAGTGACAAGCCTCGACCCCGACTTGGGTCTCGGGCCCTGAACTGCTCAGCCCAAGTCCAAGATCATCGCTTCGTTCGGCAGCAGCGCAATCGCACCTTCGACCCTCACCGCGGAAGGTTCTCGCGCGCTCGAGAAGAGCACGCGGCCTTTGGGCTCTTCCGACCACGGTACCGTGCGATCCCGGTTCTCGAGGTTGAGTAGCACCAGGACCCGTTGGTTTTCGAACACGCGCCGGTACGCCAGCACGCCCCCGGGAACTGCGTCCACGAATTCCAGGCTCCCGTGCACGAGGGCCGGTGTCTTCTTGCGCAGCCAAATGAGCGCGCGATAGAGCGAAAGCAGGCTGTCCGGTTCCGTCGTTTGCTTGCCGACATTCTCACGAACTCGCCGCGCATAGACAGGAAGCCAAGGCGCCGAATCGCTGAAGCCGGAGTACTCGCTATCGTCCCAAGCCATAGGCAACCGGCAGCCGTCCCGACCCGGGTGGAAGGGCCAGTAGCGCTTCCCCACCGGGTCGACGATCCGCTCGCGAGGCACGTGGCCCTCCCGCATTCCGATCTCTTCTCCATAATATAGAAACGGTGTCCCGCGCAGCGTCAGCAGCATTGTGGCGGCCACGCGAGCACGGTTTTCGGTTTCGCGGTCCCCTCCCCGCGCGTAGCGGCTGATGTGCCGGCGAAAGTCATGATTGGAAAGCGTGTAGGTCGGCCACGAACTGCCGCGCAGGGATTCCTCCCAATGCTCGATGACCCGGCGGAACTCACGCGCGCTCCACTTCGCGAAGAAGAATGCAAAATTGAATGTCATGTGCAGTTCGTCGTCGTCTCCCTGGAAGGCCGCGGGAACCGCGCTGTCCTCCCCCGCTTCCAGCGTAACCTCGCCCACCGAAGTCCTGTCCGGGTACGAATCAACGAGCGCCCGAAAACGCCGCAGCAGCGGGTGCATCTCGGGGCGATTGCGATCGTAGACGTGATGCTGTCTGTCGAACGGGCGGGCCAGACGCCAGGTGTGAGTTGGATTGTCGCGGAGTTCCTTGTCTTTGAAATAGAGATTTACGACATCCAGACGAAAGCCGTCCACTCCCAGATCCAACCAGTAGCGGATCATGTCGAACACGGCGCGCTCCACTTCAGGATTGCGCCAATTCAGGTCCGGCTGTTCCTTGAGGAACGCGTGGTAATAGTACTGCCCGGTCTGGGGCGAATGCTCCCACGCGCGACCCCCGAAGAACGCGAGCCAATTGTTGGGCGGACCGCCACGAACCGGATCCTTCCATATGTACCAATCGCGCTTGGGATTGTCGCGCGAGGAGCGGGACTCCGCGAACCAGGCATGTTCGTGCGAAGTGTGGTTCACGACCAGGTCCATGAGGATCCGGATTCCCCGACGGTGCGCTTCGGAAAGCAGGCGACGAAAGGTGTCCATATTGCCGAACACCGGATCGATGGCCCGGAAATCGGAGATGTCATAGCCGAAGTCGTGCATGGGCGACGGATACACGGGGGAAAGCCAAAGGGCATCGACACCGAGGGAGTTGGGTGTCCCGTCGTTGAGGTAGTCCAACTTTTCGATGATTCCTTCGAGGTCCCCGATTCCGTCGCCGTTCGTGTCCCTGAAGCTGCGCGGATAGATCTGATAAACGACCGCGCCCCGCCACCATTCGGTTGCCATGGTCCGCATGTCGCTCGACGACGGTGCGGGGCCAAGAAGAAAATCGCCAGGCGCGCGCCGGTGGAATGCCGATTCCCCTCGACCTTCATCAGGGTGAATTTTCGTCTTTACGAACCAATGCGACCGGTCTTTTTGGGAGCCATGGCAACTCGCAAAAAGGCCAAGAAGTCATCGACAAAGCGGGCGGTCGCTCGCCCTGCCAGGAAACAGGCTCCGAAGAAGAAACCCACCAAAAAGAAGGCGGGAAAGAGAGCCGGAACGAAGGTGGCGGCAAAAGGCCGTAGACCCTCCCCAGCCCCTCGTGCCCAGCGGTCGACAGCTGCTCCGCCGAAGCCTGCCGCACCCGCTCGGCCGGCCAGTGTCCCGGAGGGCTATCATTCGGTAACACCGTACCTCACCGTCCGCGGCGGCGCGCATGCGCTTTCCTTCTATCAGAAGGCGTTCGGAGCAAAGACCATCGGACAGCTCATGATGCCCGATCGCAAAGTGGCGCACGCCGAGATCCAGATCGGCAATTCACGGATCATGCTCGCCGACGAGATGCCGGAATTCGGCAACCAGAGCCCGGACTCCCTGGGCGGCACACCCGCCGGCTTGTGCATCTACGTTCCCGATTGCGACGCGGTCATCAGCCGGGCCGTGGCCAACGGCGCTCGCGTGGAAAAGCCGGCTACCGACGAATTCTACGGAGACCGAACGGGAACCGTGGTCGATCCCTTCGGACACCGCTGGACCCTTGCCACGCGAAAGGAAGAGCTCTCCTTTCCCGAGATGCAGAAACGAATGGAAGCCATGTTCTCCTCGCCGGGCTGAGCACGACCGGATTGGTTGCGTCCCGGGTCGCCGTGCGCAGCGGGCCCGTGGCCCAAGGGCGCTGATGAGGCAGGAAGTCGGCTGCCCGAGGCCCGAAAAAAATGCTGGATTCGGACGGAGAATTGCGCAACCTTCGGGCAGGCGCGCACCCAGTCCATCCGGAGGCAGATCGGCCATGGAATGGGGCGAACGTGTCGCGGTGCTGGAAGTGAAACTGGAATCTGCAACTGGGCTCACCCATCGGGTGGCAGAGGATGTGGTCCGGCTGGACGGCCGTGTCCAGGATCTCATACTGCGCATCGACCAGAGGTTTGATGCAATCGAGAAGCGATTCGAACGGATCGATGAGCGGTTCGAGCGCATCGACCAGCGATTCGAGCGCATCGACCAGCGATTCGAGCGCATCGACCAGCGGTTCGAGCGCATCGACGAGCGTTTCGAGCGCGTCGACCAGCGCTTTGCAGCCATGGAGGCCAACTTCACCGCCGTGCACCGGGAGTTGGCTCTCCTGCATCGCGAGATCGCAAGGCAGACGAAGTTTCTGCTGGCACTCGCGCTCGGGGCGGCCACGCTCGTCTCCTTCCTCCAACCTCTCGCTCAACGACTTCTGGGCCAGTGAGGCGCACGGTCGTGCTTCGGCCTGGCTTCTTGATTGACCGCCATCCCGCTTCGCGGCGCACGGAGGTATGAGTTACCCCTTTGCCCGCCTGGAGCAGGCAGCACAGGAGCGTTGGGACGCGGAGCAGACCTTCCGGACGCCGGAGGACCGGACGCGTCCGAAGTTCTACGTGCTCGACATGTTCCCCTACCCGTCCGGCGCGGGATTGCACGTGGGACATCCGGAAGGGTACACAGCCACCGACATTGTCGCCCGCTACAAGCGCATGCGCGGTTTCAATGTCCTCCATCCCATGGGGTGGGACGCCTTCGGCCTGCCCGCCGAGCGCCACGCCATGCAGACGGGCATCCACCCGGCGCAAACCACGGCCAGCAACATCGCCAATTTCAAACGTCAGCTGAAATCATTGGGTTTCTCCTACGATTGGAGTCGCGAACTCAACACGACCGATCCGGCTTACTATCGCTGGACCCAATGGATCTTCCTGCTCATCTTCAACAGCTGGTTCGACCCCGAAGAGAACCGGGCCAGACCGATCGCCGAGCTTCCCATTCCGGCGGCCCTGCGCGCCGCGCACCGTAAGAAAGCGCGCGAGGAGTACGTGAACGAGAGGCGGCTCGCCTACATCGCCAACATTCCTGTCAACTGGTGCGCCGGGCTGGGCACGGTGTTGGCCAACGAAGAGGTCGCTGAATGGGTCGAGAAGGGATACACCGTCGAGCGTCGACCGATGCGGCAGTGGATGCTGCGCATCACCGCCTACGCCGAGCGGCTCCTGGACGATCTCCGGCTGGTCGACTGGCCTTCCGGAACACTCGAACTCCAGAAGAACTGGATTGGCCGTTCGGAGGGCGCGGAGGTCGAATTCGAGCTCATCGAGCCGGCAGCAAAGGCGACCGCGTCCAAAAAGGGCCGTGCGGGCACCGCGAAGTCGTCCAAGAAAGGATCCGAAGCGTTGCGAATCTTCACCACGCGGCCCGACACACTCTACGGCGTTACGTACATGGTTCTGGCCCCCGAGCATCCGGCCGTGGAGAAGCTGACCACGCCCGCGCAGAAGGCCGCCGTGCAGGAGTACGTCCGACAGGCGGCGCTCAAGTCGGAGTTGGACCGACAACTCCAGGGAGAGAAAGCCGATAAGACCGGGGTCTTCACCGGCGGTCACGTGCTGCACCCGCTCACGAACGAAAAGATTCCCGTCTGGATTGCTGACTACGTCCTCCTGAGCTACGGCACGGGCGCCATCATGTCCGTACCCGCTCATGACGAGCGCGACTATGCCTTTGCCAAGCGATTCGACCTGCCGATCCGCGTGGTCGTCCGTCCCGCCGGCGGCGAGTGGGCTGAAGACGGGGCCTTCACGGGGGACGGAGTGAACGTCAACTCCGACATCCTCGACGGTCTGCCCACGTCTCAGGCGATTCCCCGGATGATCGAACACCTCGAACAAACCGGAAAGGGGCGACGCCGCGTGAACTACAAGCTGCGCGATTGGCTCTTCTCTCGGCAGCGCTACTGGGGAGAACCCGTGCCGATCAGCTTCGACAAAGACGGGTTTCTCGTGGCTGCTGACGATGCAGAACTGCCCCTTACCCTTCCCGAGTCGGCCGACTTTCAGCCTTCGGACTCGGGGGAATCACCGCTCGCCAACCTGCCCGGTTGGGTACACTACCGCACGGGGAAGCGAGAGCTTCGGCGTGAGACCAACACGATGCCGCAGTGGGCCGGAAGTTGTTGGTACTACTTACGATTTGTTTCCCCGGAGTGCGCGCACCGCTTTGCGGATCGGGAAGCGGAACGATACTGGATGGGGGAGAGCGGCGTCGACCTGTACGTCGGCGGCGCGGAGCACGCAGTTCTGCATCTCCTCTACGCGCGCTTCTGGCACAAGGTCCTCTTCGATCACGGGCTCGTGGGCACGCCTGAACCTTTTCGCAAACTGGTTCATCAGGGCCTCATCCTCGGCGAAGACAACCGCAAGATGTCCAAGTCGCTCGGTAACGTGGTGAACCCGGACGATGTCGTGGCCGAGTACGGCGCAGACGCATTCCGACTGTACGAAATGTTCCTCGGTCCCCTCGAGCAGATGAAACCGTGGGCCGGCCGGGGCATCGAAGGCGTTTACCGGTTCCTGGCACGCGTGTGGCGGCTCTACACGGACAGAGGCGCCGACGCGGCCCTGGAGGCCGGGCAACCCCCGCAGATCGACGCGACCCTTCTCGAAGAACCGGCAGAGGAAAGCAAACGCGCGCGCCTGCGCATTCTGCACCAAACGATTCGCAAAGTAACCGAAGACATCGAATCCCTGAGCTTCAACACGGCGATTTCGCAGATGATGATATATGTAAACGAAGTATCTGCGGAAAAGCGCATCGGTCGCGCGGCCGCCGAAGCCTTCGTGCTGATCCTGTCTCCGTTTGCCCCCCATCTGGCCGAGACGTTGTGGCGCGCACTCGGACATGAGGCCTCCTGCGCACATGCCCCGTGGCCCGAGTTCGACAGCGGTCTGGCCGCGGCGGACGAAGTCGAAGTGGTCTTTCAGGTCAACGGCAAAGTACGAGGGAAGACCACTCTGCCAACCGGGTCAGACGACGGGACGCTGCAAAAGGCGGCGCTCGCCGATGCAGGCGTGCAGCGTGCCCTCGAAGGACGCGTGCCGAAGCGGGTGATCGTCGTGAAAGGACGGCTCGTGAACGTCGTCGTTTGAACGGGCGCGGGCGCTGCTTCGCACGCTTCCGTTCCCGGCAATACCGGCTTCGATTCCCAAAAAAATCCGCTTGAACCCAAGTAGCCCCTCTTCACGCCGGCTGCATGTCGGCGCGCGTCGTCTGCATCACGGGTGCGGCGGGCTTCTTGGGCTCTCACCTCGTCCGCGAATTCCTGGAACGGGGCTTCACTGTGCGCGCCACCGTGCGGGACGCGGACCAGAAGGTGAAGAACGCTCACCTGTGGCAACAGCCTGGAGCCTCCGAGCGCCTGCGGCTGTTCAGCGCGGACCTCGGAACGCCGGGAAGCTACCGGGAGGCTGTGGAAGGCAGCGACTGGGTGGTGCACGCTGCCGCGGCCGTCAGGCTCGGGGCGCGCAATCCCGAAGCAGAGATCATAACGCCCACGGTCGAGGGCACGGCCAACGTTTTGGAAGCGGTTCGCCAATCGTCGTCGGTCAGGCGCCTGGGCCTTGTCTCATCCGTGGCCGCCGTGATGATGACCGAACGCGGCCGGGACCATCTGTACACTGAAGCCGACTGGTGTACGGATGCAACAGTCAGCACGAACCCGTACGGTCTGGCCAAAACGAAGTCCGAACGCATGGTGGAGGAATTCTGTCAGACAGATACTGCGCCCTTCCTGGCGATCGTGAACCCGGCCGTCGTACTCGGCCCGATCCTTTCGCGTCTGCATATGAACTCGAGCGTCTCCATCGTGCGCGACCTCTATCTCAACAATCTCCACGGTTGCCCCCACCTTGGCATTGGCGTCGTGGATGTGCGTGACGTTACGACGGCGTTGTTCACCGCGATGGACCGAATGATCCCCGGCCGAACGATTCTTGCTGCCGGCAGCCTGTGGCTTCAGGAGGTGGCGGAGACGATTCGAGCGGCCTTTCCGGATTCGCCTGCCTCCACCCGGCGTTTGCCCAACCTGGCGGTCTACTTTTCGGCCCTCTTCAGCAAGCAGAGGAACCTCGCCTTTCTGCGACGTACGCTGGGCAGAAAGCCAGAATTCTCCAACGCGCGACTCGTGTCCGAGTTGGGGATTGCGCCGAGGCCGCCCGACGAAAGCATCGTCGACACGTGCCGTTCTCTTCTGGAAATGCGCGCCATGGGTCGCAGAAGCTGAACGATCCCTGACCCGAGAATGACACGCTGCGGTCGCCTCACCTCGGGCATAGGGCACTCGATCCACGAAAGGCCTCCACCCACTTGACAATGGAGAACCATGCCTTATCTCGGGTTAACCGTGGACGAGTTCAGCAATTCCCGTAGGAAGCGGGGCAGGACGGGCAGATGCAACTGACCGTCGGTGCGGCGGCTCGCCTCCTGAACGTCCGCGAAGAAACTGTCTACGAGTGGATTGAACGCGGACAGATCGTTGCCGGACGTTTCAACGAACGCTACCTGATCAACAAGATACGGCTTCTGGAGTACGCCTATTCCCACGGCCTCCCGCTCACGTATGAAGCCGAGCCGGGCGGCACTACGCTTGCTGAAGCGTTGTCGCGCGGAGGGGTCTGGTCAAACGTCCCCGGCCAAACCAAGGACGAACTCCTGTGGTGGGCCGTGGAGCACCTCGCGCTTCCGGAAGGATACGACCCGCGCATCGTTTTTGAGCTCCTGCGGTCCCGAGAACAACAAACAGGCGGCGCGGCATCAGACGGAATTGCCATTCCGCACGTTCGCGGTCCGTTCCTTGTGCCGGAAATGCCGGCGCGTCTGTTCATCTATCATCCGGAACGCCCCGTGGACTTCCAGGCCGCCGATGGACGGCCGGTGCACACCTTCTTTCTCCTGGTGACAAGGACCAACCACGAACATCTGTATCTCCTGTCCGGCCTCGCGCGCGATCTTCAGGATGAAGCCTTCCGGAAGATGATCTCCGAACGCGCGCCGCAGAGCCGTATGCTCCAGGCCCTGGTCGGCCTGTCCGAATCGGGCGGAACGCTGCGCCGAGGAGCCTCCACGTGACCGGGATCGAACTGGTATTACTTTCGTGCGGCTGCGCCGGCGCAAGCGGTCTGCCGGGCCTTGCCTTTTCGCGGGATTCGAACAACGGACAGAGGCTCTCGGCGGCACTTTCGGTGCTCGCCTCCGCGGTCGGTCTCATTGGAGTTGCCGTCACCTTCGCGCACGGCCAGAGCACCCTTGCATTGGACGTATGGTTCGTGCCGGACGCCAGATTCCTCGTTGGTCTGGACGCGCTGTCGGCGCTCTTCCTGATCCCGGTGTACATTGTTTCTGCGGTGGGCGCACTCTACGGGTTGGACTACTGGCCGCAATCCGAGCGCCGCGGCAATGGGCGTGCGCTGCGCTTCTTCTACGGACTGGTGACGGCCGCGATGGCCGGGCTCCTCGTTGCTCGAAACGGCGTGCTCTTCCTGGTGTTCTGGGAGGTGATGGCCGTCGCGGCGTTTTTCCTCGTGGGCACGGAACACGAAAAGCCGGAAGTGCGTTCGGCGTCGTGGGTGTATCTGGTCTCGACACACGCGGGCACTGCGGCGCTGATCCTCCAATTCCTCTGGATGGGCGAACGCAGCGGCTCGTTCAACTGGACAAACCTGGACGGCCTTTCCGGGAGCGACGGAGTCCTGCTCCTATGTTTGCTCCTCGTGGGTTTCGGAATGAAGGCCGGACTCTTTCCGCTCCACTTCTGGCTGCCGGGCGCGCATGCATCCGCGCCCGGACATGTTTCGGCTCTGATGTCCGGGGTACTCGTCAAGATGGGCTTCTACGGACTGCTGCGCACATTCTCACTCGTTTCCCACCCGCCACTGTGGTGGGCCGGACTTCTCCTCGGTTTGGGTTCGGTCACGGCACTTTTCGGCGTGGTGGCGTCCCTTTGGCAGAGCGACATCAAGCGGTTGCTTGCTTACAGTACGATCGAGAACGCGGGACTCATTACCGTGGGCGCCGGGATCTTCCTCTTCGGGCGCGCCGTGGAAAACCCGACGCTGACGGCCCTCGGCGGTGGCGGGGCCCTCTTCCACCTGCTGAACCATTCCGTTTTCAAATCACTGCTCTTTTTTGGCGCGGGCGCGGTCATGCACGCCACCAAGGAACGCAGCATGGATCGGATGGGCGGCCTGGTCCGCACGCTTCCCGTCGTTGGGGCGTGTTTTCTGGCCGGGGTCTGGGCGCTGGTGGGTCTGCCCGGTGCCAACGGTTTTGTGGGAGAAGTCCCATTGTACCTGGGCGCCCTGGAACTCGGCCTCGGAAAGTCCCCATGGGCGGCCGTGGTCGGCACCCTCGCGATCGTGAGCCTGTGTCTCGCGGGTGGACTCGCCCTTATCTCCTTCCTGCGCGCCTACGCCGTGATGTTCCTGGGTCGGCCGCGCTCGACCGGGGACCATCACGCGGGCCGCTTTCCGTTTCTTCACGGCGCCCTCGTCTTCAACACGGGCCTGATCTTGCTGGTCGGTTTCGTTCCGGTCCTCCTTGTGCCGGCGCTGGACGCCGCCGTCCGAGCTCTGGCCGGAACCTCTGGTTCTGCGGCCGCTCTCCCCTCGCTGGGCACGTTGGTTTCATTTGGAGAAATTTCCCGCTTCCTCGTCGTAGTTGGACCTCTGGCGCTTGCGTCCATCGTGGCGGTCCGCCGCCTGTCCGCCCGCGCGCCCAGGGCGGGCACCTGGGATTGCGGCTACGTCGATTCGTCCCCGGCCCGAATGCAGTACACGGCTTCGTCTTTTGTCGGCCCGAGCGCACAACTGCTGCGCCGTTTCCCGCTCCGCCGGGAACGCACCGGCACGAGTACGACCGATGTTTTTCCTCAACCCGCGGCCGTCCAATTTGAAGCCCGCGAACCGCTCCTCGATCGGGTTCTGGTCCCCTTCTGGCAGAATCTCTCCAACCGGTTCTACCGACTCCGCGTTCTCCACCACGGAGTCGTACAGTTCTACCTGCTGTACATCCTGCTTGCGCTCCTCTTGACGACCGTGTGGGCCATGGCACGCATCGAGGGTCTTCGATGACGGCGGTGGGATTGCTCTTCCTCGTTGCTCTGGTCCTGAGCGCTCTTTCTGGGGCGCCCGGGGTACTGGTCCCCCACGCGGGCCGCGCCGGGCAGCGGGCGGCGCTCGTGCTCCTGACGTGCGCCGGCGTCCTGGGCGCCACAGGGGCCGTCTGCGTGCTGGTCGAAACGCATACAACGGCCGGAGCCGGTCGGGCCGGTTTTGGGCCTTTGCTGTCCGACTATCTTCGGGCGGATGCACTTTCGGCGTTCTTCCTCGTGCCGATCTTCGTCGTTCCAACCACGAGCGCGCTGTTCGGACTGCGTTACCGGCCGGCCGACGAACAGCCACACGGCGCGGGAAAACTTGAGTTTGTTTATGGTTGGCTGGTGGCCGGGATGGGGCTCGTCGTGCTGGCGCGCCACGCCCTGGTGTTCCTGATCGGTTGGGAGATCATGACGCTTTCCGCCTTCTTCCTGGTCACGACCGAGGACGAGGACGCCCAGGTGCGCCGCGCCGGTTGGCTGTATTTCGTTGCAGCTCACGCCTGCACGCTGTCTTTGTTTGCTCTCTTTGCCCTGTACGCCAACACAACCGGCGGTTTTGCCTTTTCGATGCTGGACGAGAACGCGGGCCACACCGCGGTCCTCTTCGCGCTCGCCGTGGTGGCCTTCGGACTCAAGGCCGGAATCTTTCCGCTGCACATGTGGCTGCCCTCCGCCCACGCCAGCGCGCCCGCGCATGTCTCCGCGGTGCTCTCCGGCGTTCTCATCAAGATGGGAGTCTACGGCATTCTGCGTGTTCTCTCGGTCTGCCCCCGACCGACAATTGAGTGGGCGGCCGTGCTCATCATCCTCGGGATCGCATCCGGGATCATCGGCGTCGTCTATGCAATCGGCCAGCACGATCTCAAGCGCCTGTTGGCCTATCACAGCATCGAAAACATCGGGATCATCTTCACCGGTATTGGCGTGGGTGTTGCCGGGGCCGCCCTCGAACAACCGACTCTCATCGTCCTGGGCATGGGAGGCGCGCTCCTCCACGTCTGGAACCATGGACTCTTCAAATCCCTTCTGTTTCTGACCTCGGGGGCGGTCGTGCGCGCCACAGGCAGCCGCGACCTGGACACGCAGGGCGGCCTGGCGCGCCGAATGCCGCTGACCTCGTTGTCCTTTCTGTGCGGCGCCTACGCAATCTGCGGCCTGCCGCTGCTCAACGGTTTCGTGAGCGAAATGTTCATCTACCTGGGGCTGGTGCGCATGGCTCAACTGCCGCACCCGCCGGCCGGGGTGCTGGGCCTTCTGTCGGTGGCGGGCCTGGCTTTCATGGGGGCGCTGGCCCTCGCCTGCTTCGTGAAGGTGTTTGGAACCGTCTTCCTCGGGACAGCACGGTCGGCTGCCGCCGAGGGGGCGACCGAAGCCCCGGGCACCATGACCGGCTCCATGCTCTTTCTCGGGGCGCTCTGTGTCTGCATCGGATTGGTCCCCATCCTCTGCGCACCCATTCTCGAAAGTGCGGGGTCCGTCTTCCCGTGGTGGCCGTCGGGCCACCCGGGAATCGCACGACTTGCTCAACTGGAGTGGCTGAGCTGGGTGGGCATCCCGATTGCGGTGATCGTCGGCGGCGGCGTCCTGCACCTTGCTTTGCGCAGCAGGTCAGCGATGCGGGCGCCCACCTGGGACTGCGGTTTCGTCGAAACCTGTCCCTCCATGCAGTACACGGCCTCGTCATTTGGTGCGGGCCTGGTGGGCTACTTCCGTCCGCTGCTTCTGGTGCGCGACGCGGTCACGGAACCACGCGGCCTTCTTGCGAAGCAAAGCACATTCGAGTCGCACGCTCTGGACATCGTTTTGGACGCAGCAGTGTTGCCTGCCTTTCGGTTTGGCTCGCGATGGATTGCGCGCCTGCGCATTCTGCAGGCGGGGCAGGTGCAGCTCTACATTCTCTACGTCTTCCTGGCCATGCTGCTTCTGCTGCTGTGGAGGTGGAGTTGATGGACGTCGCCCTGCACGTTGCGCTTCTGCTTGCGCTGCCGCCGCTGCTGACCGGAATCATCAACAGGACCAAGGCCGTATTTGCCGGCAGACAGGGTCCTCCGCTGCTTCAGCTCTACTACGACCTGTTGCGGCTCTTCCGGAAGGACACGGTGATCAGCTCGGCAACCACCTGGGTTTTTCACGCCGGTCCGGCGGTGTCTCTCACGACCGTTTGTGCGGCCGGATTGTTGATACCGTTGTCCGCCCCCGCGCCCGTCCGCTTTACAGGAGACTTCATTCTGGCCGCCTACCTGCTGGCAGCAGGCAGATTCTTCGTGGCCGCAGCGGCCATGGACACGGGTTCGCCCTTCGAAGGGATGGGGGCTTCGCGGGAGGTGACGTTTGCAGCGCTCGTGGAACCCGCATTCTTTGCCGGGGCAGTACTCCTGGCCAAGATCTCAGGCTCCCTCAGCCTCTCCGAGATGCTCGTGCGCACGGCCGCACCGGAGGGCACAGTGGGGGCGCTCCTTCTGCTTTCCGTGAGCTGGTTCATCATCCTGCTGGCCGAAAACTCCAGGATCCCCTTCGACGATCCGAACACGCACCTGGAGCTGACCATGGTGCACGAAGTCATGGTCCTCGATCACAGCGGACCGCTGCTCGGGCTCATCGAGTATGCTTCTTCGATCAAGCTGTTCTTGATGTCGGCGCTGGTCGTTCAGGTGATCGTACCTTTTCCACCCGAGTGGGGGTACGCGCGATTCGGCGTGCTCCTCGGGGGTGTTGCCTGTGTTGGTGTGGCGGTGGGTGTTGTGGAATCCAGCATCGCCCGACTGCGACTCAACAACGTGCCCAAGCTGATCATCTCGGCTACGCTCCTGACATTGTTTGGGTTCGTGCTGCTGCTCCGGTAAGGAACCTATGGTGGACGGGCTCATCGATACGCTGCTGGTTGTCATGGTTCTTTTGAACTTCCTGATGCTTGGCGTCAGCCGGATCGGTACAATCATCCGCGCTGCGGCAGCCCAGGGTGCGCTTTTGGGCACTTTGTCCATCATCGGAGCGAGCGAAATACACCTGGGCCACCTCGTGGTCGGCACGCTTGCGATCCTCATCAAGGGCTTCGGGATTCCCATTCTGCTCTTTCGGGCCATCAAAGAAGTCCAGATTCGACGCGAAGTGGAACCGTTTGTAGGATTCGTGCCTTCGCTGCTGCTGGGGGGCGTCGGTACCGGACTTGCCGTGCTCTTTGCCGCCTCGCTCGGCGACTCCGGAGAACCGGCGCGCCGCTTCATCATGCCGGCCTCTTTCTCTACGATCCTGACCGGGTTTCTGATCCTGACGACCAGGCTGAAGGCCATCACGCAGGTTGTGGGCTACCTGGTCCTGGAGAACGGGATTCTATTGTTCGGCCTGCTGCTCATCGATGCCCTACCGCTCCTGGTGGAGATGGGCGGCCTGCTGGACCTCTTCGTGGCCGTCTTCGCAATGGGCATCATCCTCAATCACATTCGACGTGCATTCTCTTCCCTGGACACGAAGCACCTGACAACGCTGAAAGAATGAACGACTACCTGCTGATCCTTCTGCCGACAATACCCGTGGCGGGGGCCCTTGTTGCGCTCCTGATCCCCTCGAACCGTGTTCGACCATTTGTGCTGCCCGTGGTGGGGACGGTCGAAATGGCGCTCTCGCTGTGGTTGGTGTTCACAGAACCGGCGCCGTCCATTGGATGGTTCGTGCTCGACCCCGTGGCCCGCGTGGTGCTGCTTGCGCTGTGCGGTCTGTTCTTCTGCTGCACGCTTTACGCGCCGGGCTACCTGCTTCTGCGCGCCGGTCGCCCCAATCGAGTCTTCGTCGCGTGCTTTCTCTTAATGGATGCAAGCGCCCTGCTCGTCCTCTGCTCACATCAATTGGGACTCATGTGGGTGGCCATGGAAGCCACATCGCTCGCATCCGGCCCCCTGCTCTACTTCAACCAGACCGCCCGGTCCATCGAGGCCACATGGAAGTACCTGCTGGTCTGTTCGGTCGGAATCGCCCTGGCGCTTCTGGGCACATTCTTCATGGCGTATGCCTCCCTTCAGGGCGGGCACGTGACTTCACTCCTGTTCGAAGATATGCTGCTGCACGCGTCAGGGTTTTCGCGGCCGTGGCTTCTGGCGGCGTTTGCCATGGTGTTCGTGGGCTACGGCACCAAGATGGGGCTTGCACCCATGCACACCTGGAAGCCGGATGCGTACGGCGAAGCCCCCGGGATCGTGGGCGCCATGCTTGCGGGCGGCGTGACGGGTTGCGCTTTCGTGGCGCTTCTGCGCTTCGCGATGATCCTGCGCGCGGCCGGTCAGGCTGATTTTGTGCGCGAGGTCCTGATCGTTTCCGGTTTGGTGTCCATGCTTTTTGCGGCTGTTTTCATGGCCCAGCAGAAGGACTTCAAACGGATGCTTGCCTACTCGAGCGTCGAGCACATGGGCGTGCTGGTATTGGGAGTGGCCATCGGCGGAATCGCCCTCTTCGGGACATTTCTGCACGTCATCACCAACGCGCTCACCAAAGGCGTGCTGTTCCTTTCGGCAGCTAACATCCACCGCGCTTTCGGCAGCAAACACACCGACCAGGTGACCGGAGCCCTGCGCCGGGTCCCCTGGTCTGCGGCCCTCTTCCTCGGAGGGTTCATCGCCATCACGGGTTCGCCACCATTCGGCGTCTTCATCAGCGAGTTCACGATACTGCGCGGCGCCGTGGGCGACGGGCAGTACGCGCTCTCCGCTTCCATCCTGGGGCTGCTGTTTGTCGTGTTTATCGGGATGGGTCAGACCGTACTGCGCGTCGTCCAGGGGACCCCCGAGCGACCGATGCAAACGACAGGCTTCCAGGACACGCCCTTCACCGTGATACCGGCCGGCCTTTTGCTTGTGATCGTGCTTTTGCTCGGTCTGTACATTCCGGGACCGCTGCGGGATGTCCTGGAGCAGGCGCGCGCGTATTTCGAGAAGCCTTTATGAATCAGGGCGTTCCAGAAATTCCCACGGTTTTCAACGGTCGTGCGTTTCCGATCGATCTGGTTCCGGATATGCCGTACGAAGCCCTGCGCATTCAGACCCTGCGCCTCATCGGCGAAGGCAAACGTGTTTCCGCCATGTTCGCGCTGCCTTCCGCGGAGGCCGGCGGATTGGACCTCCACCTGATCTTTGCCGACGACTACGAGGGCAGACTCCATCCTCTGCGCACCCGCATCCAGGGGGACTCCTTTCCCGCCCTAACCCCAGAGTGTCCGCAATTGCATCTCTTCGAGCGCGAGGTGTTCGAACAGTTCGGCGTCCGACCACACGGGCATCCTTGGCTCAAGCCCGTGCGGTTCGCTACGGCCTTTGGAACGGCCCAAGTTTCGGACCCGGGCGCCATCGGGCGAATGGACTTCTACCGGGTGGAAGGCAAGGAGGTTCACGAAGTGGCGGTCGGGCCCGTGCATGCAGGAGTCATCGAGCCGGGACACTTTCGCTTTCAATGCCACGGCGAAAAGGTATTCCACCTCGAAATATCTCTGGGTTATCAGTATCGCGGCGTGGAAGCGTCTCTCCTCGAAGGTCCGCACCCGATCACGCGCAAGCAAATCGAAACTGCCGCAGGCGATTCCACCGTGGCGCACACGCTTGCGTACTGCCAGAACATAGAGGCCCAGAGCGGACTGGAGCCATCGGCGGCCGCTCAGATCATCCGCGCGGTTGCCCTGGAACTGGAGCGGTTGGCCAATCACACCGGCGACCTGGGCGCGCTTGCCGGAGATGTGGGCTACCTTCCGACACTCTCTTTCTGCGGGCGCCTGCGCGGCGACTTCCTCAACATGACGGCCGCTTTGTGCGGCAGCCGTTTCGGTCGGGACCTGATCGTGCCGGGTGGCGTACGCTTCCTTCCGACGGCGTCGGAGGTACGGGCTGTGCTTTCCTCCCTGGACGCCGCGGAGCGGGACGTGACCGAGGCCGTTTCCCTCTTGTGGAACACCCCTTCCATCCTGGCCCGCTTCGAAAACAAGGGCGTCCTTTCGGCCGAGCTCTGCATGGAGGCGGGGATCGTCGGACCCGCGGCGCGTGCTTCCGGCCTCGAGCGGGACGTGCGCATGGACCATCCGTTCGGCATGTATCGCTTTGCGAGCATTCCCGTCACGACTGCTCCGAACGGCGACGTTCATTCACGGGCCTTCGTCCGCTGGCTGGAAATCAGGCGTTCCATCCAGTTCGTTCGGGAACGGCTGGGCTCGCTGCCCGCCGGCGCCCCACAGGTCGGTGGAGGTCGCCCCGCCCTGCGGCCACAGTCTATGGTCGTTTCGCTCGTGGAAGGCTGGCGGGGAGAAGTCTGCCATGTCGCCCTCACGGATGAAAAGGGGCGATTCGCCCGTTACAAGATCGTCGATCCATCCTTTCACAACTGGATGGGCCTGGCCCTGGCAATGCGCAACGAAGAGATTTCGGATTTCCCCCTGTGCAACAAGAGTTTCAACCTCTCCTACTGCGGATTCGATCTATGAATGCATACAACACTATGCCTAGATTAAGCAATGACTCCGGGCTCCCTTCAGGCAACCTTCCATGATCAAAGCACTGCGCGCACGCATCCGACAGGGGAAACGAACGATGGCATTCCCCGATGCTCCCGGGCCGGAGATGCCGCACCACTTCCGCGGGAGACCACGTCTGGACGAAACCAAATGCCCGGACGGTTGCCGGGAGTGTGCCCGCGCCTGTCCCACGGGGGCCATCAGCGCCGAATCGAAACTCTCCGTCGACCTCGGCCGGTGCCTGTTCTGTACGGAGTGCATGGACGCCTGCCCGCAGGGAGCCATCGGTTTTGACACGGAGTACCGACTCGCAACACGCAAACGCGAACACCTGGTCGTCGAAGGCGCAGGGGAGATGGAGCTCGCCGCACAGTTGGATGACCGATTGCGGCGTCTCTTCGGGCGCTCGCTGCGTCTGCGGCAGGTGAGCGCGGGAGGCTGCAATGCGTGCGAAGCCGACGTGAACGTGCTTGGAACCATCGGCTGGGATCTGGGTCGTTTCGGCATCCAGTTCGTCGCCTCACCGCGTCACGCGGACGGCCTCCTGGTAACAGGCTGCATCACCCGAAACATGCTCCTCGCGGTCCAGAAAACGTACGCGGCGGTTCCCGCTCCCAAGATCGTTATCGCCGTGGGCGCCTGCGCCATATCAGGTGGCCCGTACTTTGCCAGTCCCGAGCAACTCGGCGGTGTCGGCGGAACGCTGCCCGTGGACCTCTACATACCGGGTTGCCCGCCGCACCCCCTGACCATCCTCGACGGCCTGCTCCGCCTGCTCGGCCACCTCGACGAGAGCCGGTGGTCGCCCAAGTGAAACAGGAGCCGGCGTTCCTGGCCTGCCGAACCGGCAGACTTCGGAGCCGACGGTAGCCGGATGCCTACCCGATCGAGAGCGCCTTTCTGGCTGATTTTCGGGGGAGCATTTCTTGCGCTCGTGGCAGGATTGGTCAACGCTGTCGGCCTGCTCGGGTTGGCACAGGCGCTGCTCACCCACGCAACCGGAAACCTCACGCGCGTAGCGCTGGGCGCCGTACGGTTGGATGGGCCGCTTCTTTCTCAGGCCGGACTGCCGCTTGCTTCCTTTTTTGCCGGGACGGTTTTTTCGGGGATGGTGACCCGTAACGAGCGATTCAAAGCCGGCCGCCGCTACGGAATCCTCATGTTGGTGGAGGCCACGCTGCTCGTCGCTGCGACCCTGTTCTTCGTGCGCGGTGTTCTGCTCTACGGGGAACTGGTGGCCGCGCTCGCCATGGGTCTCCAGAACGGCATGATGAGCAAAGTGAACGAATTGGTCGTGCGCACGACTCATATGACGGGCATTGTCACGGATTTGGGCATGAAGCTCGGTGCGATTCTGAGAGGTGCGGTGGTCCGCGGCGACCGGTTGCTCCTCCACGGCAGCATTCTCACCGGATTCATCACAGGTGGAGTGGCCGGTGTCCTCGGTTTCTCGGCGCTCGGTTTTCTTGCCCTGCTCCTGCCCGCGGGCCTGCTGTTTGTCATGGGAGGCGCTTACCTGACGCTGCGACTCCGACGCCCGGAAGCTCTGCGGCGTTTCCTCGATCCCGGACCCGAAGGGCCACTGTTCTGATAAGTCTGCCGTCTCCAACCGGTCACTTGGACTTGCGCCAACCGAGAAAGGAAAACGGTGGCCGGCGAGACGGTTCGGTGCCGTAGTACAGGTGCTCCCCGGTCCCGCTGACGGCGCGCAGGTCCTCGATGGTGAAGAACGCCTGACCTTCTTCTCGTCGGACGACGTCCACGACTTCTCGCGCGCGCGAACGCTCGACAACCGTGAAGAGAATGCTGACCGGTCCGAAGCCGCCTTCTGCATTCACGTGCGTCATCCCGAAACCGGCGCGCACGAGTTGTTCGCGAATGCGCAGAGCCGCTTCAGGGGCAACCACCACGCGAACCAACTGCGTCCCGATCGGCAGACGCTGCTCCAACCACATTCCGATGTAAATGCCGGTGGCAAAACCCAGCGCGTAGGCTATGATGTTGGCGATTTGGTTGAGGTGCGTAACGATGTGCCCGATGGCGCCCAGCCAAATCAGAATCTCGACGAACCCGAGGATTACGGCCTGAAGTCGGTGTCCCCGGGCCACGGCAATGATCCGCAGCGTTCCCATGCTCACGTCGCAGATGCGCGCACAGTAGATGAGCAGGGGAAACAGCCATTCAGCGGGCGTGGTTGGCAGCGAAAACTGCATGAGGACACCCGAAGGGTACCCTCAGAGTCCGAAAACCAGAAAACTCTGTTTGGGCAGGAGCAATCCCTCTTCAGCCAGAGGGCGAAAACCAGCCCGTCGCATCTCGTCCTTGATGACCACCGGATCCGTGCCGTGCCCGGCAAAACGCGCTGACCCCGCGGCATGCTCGATGATGACGATTCTCCCGCCCGCTTTCAGACGCGACCGCAGCTTCGTGAAGTACGCAACACGATCTTCGAGGTGGTGGAACACGTTGCGAATGAAGATGAGGTCGACCGAGCCCTCACCCAGGCCGCTTTCCCCCGGCTTCACGAGCAATGTCCGCAGCTGAGGCAGACCTTCCTTTCGCGCCGCGGCCTCTACGTAGGCAATCGACTTCGGGTTCACGTCGATGGCGAACACGGTGCCCTCCCGCCCGACCGCCCGCGCGAATCGCATAGCAAAGTAGCCGCCTCCTGTTCCGAGGTCGGCAACGGCCATGCCGGGCCGCAACGCAAGCAGGGCGAGTACCTCGTCGGGGCGACTCTCCTTTTCGGCGGCGGTTCGGTTGAAGTACTCCGGCGAACCACAGACCGGCAGCACGACTGCCAGCGACAGGACGACAAACCAGGCGGGCCGGGCAGCCCGCTTCCAGAGAGTTTCGGACATGGAACACAAGAACGCAAATAGGTGGCGCACGGCAACTCACGAATTCGACCGCGGCCTGCGCGCCACACCATCACGGCTGCAGGCGAACGACCACTTTGCCCACGTGCTTCTGACTCTTGAGGAAGCGATAGGCGTCCGGTGCCTCGTCGAACTCGAAGACCCGATCCACGACCGGTCTGAGCTGGTGCTGCGCAATGGCCCGGTTCATGTCCTGGAACGAGGCGCGATGCCCGACGATGACGCCCTGCACGCGAATGTTCTGCATGAGCACGGGCAACAGGTTGAAGTCCCCCGTGCCGCCCGCCAGAACTCCGATCAGGCTGATGGTTCCGCCAGGCCTCACCGCCCGCACGGACCTCTCGAGCGTGCCTGCGCCGCCGACCTCGATCACCAGATCCGCGCCGCGCTTCTCGGTCAGTCGGAACACTTCTCGTTCCCAGGAGGTCACCTTGCTGTAGTTGATGCCTTCGTGCGCTCCCGCCTCGAAGGCGCGCGCCAGCTTTTCGTCGCTCGAGGAAGTGGCGATCACGCGCGCGCCCAACAACCTCGCAAACTGGATGGCAAAAATCGAAACGCCGCCGGTGCCCAGGACGACGACCGTGTCCCCGGCGTGCACGGGTCCGAGCGTGACGAGCGCGCTCCAGGCGGTGAGCGCCGCGCACGGCAGCGTGGCCGCCTCTTCGAACGAGAGGTGCTGAGGTATGCTGACGACGCCCCAGGCCGGCAGAACCATGTGCGAACAAAGTGTTCCGTCGAGTGGGCCGCCCAACGTTCGACGCAATATTTCCCGGTCGGGGTCTCCGGCGAACCAGCCCTGCACGAAGCAGGCTGCAACGCGATCGCCCACCGAGAAATCGCCTACGCCCTCGCCGACGGCCACGATCTCTCCGGCGCCATCGGAAAGCGGGATCACCGGAAGGCGCAGCTTGGGGTTGTAGCTGCCTTCGAGCATCAGCAGATCGCGATAGTTGAGGGAGCCGGCGCGCAGGCGGATCAGCACCTGTCCGGGGCCGGCCACCGGATCCGGGCGACTGCCACGACGCAGGCCTTCCAGGCCAAAGCGGACAATCTCGAATGCTTCCACGATCTGTGCCCTCGTGTGCGCGTCCCGCGAGTGCGGATGTACGTCGAGCCGTTTGCCGGGTTTGATCTTTCGGCGGGATTTTCGGTTGTGAACGCGGCGGCCCGCGCCACGCAGGTCGCATGGAGAGCGAGGCCATCCTTTACTGCGACGGAGCGAGCCGCGGGAATCCGGGCCCGGCTTCCATCGGCGCGGTCCTGTACGGGAAGGGGAAAGAAAAGCTGGCGGAGATCTCCGAGAGGATCGGCAGGGCCACGAACAACGTGGCGGAATACCGGGCCCTGATCGCGGGTCTGCGCGCGGCCAAGGGTCAGGGATGTCAAAGGGTCCGGGTCCGGATGGACTCGCAACTGGCCGTGTTCCAGGTTCTCGGTCGCTACAAGGTCAAGAATGCCGGACTCAAGCCGTTGCACACCGAAGTTCGCTCCCTCCTGACTTCCTTCCCATCTTGGGCAATCGAACACATCCCAAGGGAGCAGAATACCGAGGCCGACGCCCTGGCCAACGCAGCCCTCGACGCCTGAAACAGGGTCAAGGTTTTTTTTCGACAGGGTCGATGATGGGGCAATGCTCCAGTCGACCGAGGATCCCGGGACGACTAATTTTCAGTTTTGTTCGCACTTTTTTAATTGACGGTGCCCGGTACGAAAAGTGGGATCAGCGCTCGTAGTCTGCGGCCAACCGTGGGTTGGAAGCCTGTTTTTCAAATTCAATCAAGTACAACAACACAGTTCATGTGATGGAGGATAGGGTTTTTATGAAAGCCATCAAGCAAGGAACACTGGCAGCCATTGTGTCAGGCCTTACACTTTTCGCAACGAGCGTGAGCGCGCAGAGCTATTTGGGCTTCGGCGCTGGCCTCATGTTCAATCTGGGCCAATTGGGTGGGACCATCACCAATGACGGCCTCAAGTCCACAAAGGAGAAGCCGGAGTACAACACCGCAGGCGGGGTTACCGGCGCGGGCAAAGGCTGTTTCAGTCCGCTCAACACCGGCGCGGACGGTGTGGCCAACAGCGGGGACGAAACCACCTCGCGGCAGGCCTGCCTCCTCGCACGAGCCGGTACGGAGCAGGATGGGATCATCCCCAACCGCACGTTGAAGGACTACGACGCCAACGTCCCGCTCTTGGAATCCGAAATCGGTGGCTCCATGACGGGCCTCGTACTGAACGTCTTCTACGAGCTGTCTTTGAGTAACTGGTCCTTCCTGCGCGTGGACATCAGCTACAACACCCGTATCATGGGCGGCCAATCGTCTTCCACGTTTGCGGGAATCGAGTGGTACAAGGACAAGTGGGACTACCGTGCCTTAGTCGTGCCTGCCTACTTCGGCATCAAAGCCAAAGTCGGTGAGACGGCTGCCGTCTACGGCGGCGCCGGGATCAACTACCACCGCGGCGGTTGGAGCGTGACTGTGACCAGCATCGGGGATATCCCCTCCATCATCGGCGTTCCGATCGGCGCCGTAACCAGCATCAACTCGTCCGGGAACGTCGCCTCGGGCCCGATTCTCGGGGAAGGCGCCAAGTTCGTAACCGAGGGCATGGGTTTCAACGTGCTGATCGGCGTGGAAGGCGGTTCGGGACCGAACAAAGTCTTCTTCGAAATGGACACGCTGATTGCGGGGGACACCGAAGCAGCCTCCGTCCAGGGTATTGGAGCTCAGACCCACCTGGCACGCGTTGCCAACAAGCCGATTGTCTTGGCCGGAACGACCTATCGCTTCGGTTACAAGATCGGTATGTGAGACTCGTTCCGTCTCGAAGCAGAACCCCGGCAGAACTGCCGGGGTTTTTTTTGCCCATGCGGGAGCGCCGGAGTGTGGAAGGCTCTCAAACCGACACGCCAGGAACGCCCCTCCCAGGTTCGCTCCTCTCACCATGTTGCTCCGCGCCTTCGTCAGCCCACCTCCTGTTCACCTTCGGGTCGTTCGTTCATGACCTCTTCGAGAGCCTCGGAGATCCGACCGCGAGCCGAAAGGCCTTCTTCATCGGAATCCACGCAGTCACTCTCGTAGAGGTCGGTCAAACAGGTGATCGAGTGCACCGGATGTCGCGCTTCCCCGCTGAACGTTTCGCGCTCGGCGCGAATGCCGTCTTCGTGAACCCAACCGGTGGCCACCGAACCGGCGCGGCCACGCAATTCGACCGCCACCTGATAGACGAAGCCTCCGAGCGAGCGTACGAAGACGCGCAGGCATTCGCTGTCACAAACAGCCAGCGCCCGGCGCATGTAGTGAGTTTCGGGGTCGCTGAACCTGCGAAACCTTCCGGTGCGCTCGTCGAATTCGGTCAGCAACCGCACGATTGCCTGAAAGTCGTCCTTGCGCCCCAATAGCTCGCGCCACGCCGGGCGCGAAGTTCTCTTTATCTTCATAGAATCCTCCTTGCTTTCGGGGGATGGGTGCGCGAGGGGCCATTGGTTGCGTTTTTTGTGGAGCAGGTAGAACAAAAACTCACGGTAACGCCACAGGAGCAGGGTCGGCGACTGGATGTGCTCCTGGCAGGGCGCTACCCACGCTTCACCCGAGCCTCCTGGCTCCGGCGAATCCGCGACGGGCAGGTGAGCATCGGTTCGCGGCCGGCCCGGGCCGGTCGCCGGATGCGTGCGGGAGAAGAGGTAGTGTTTCGCTACCAGGCGAAACCCGAGCCGGCCGTGGATGAAGACTACCTGGTCGTGTACGAAGACGACGACGTGCTCGTGATCGACAAACCCGGCAACCTCCCGGTCCATCCTTCCGGCAACTACCGCCAGAACACACTCCTCGGACTTCTGCGACGGGACCGGGGAGAGGAATTCGTGGCGCACTTTGCCCACCGACTCGATCGGGAGACCTCGGGCCTCATCGTGCTCGGTCGCCATCCCGCGGCCGCACGCGCGCTTGCTCTCGCCTTCCGAAGAAACGAAGTGCGCAAGGAGTACCTCGCTGTAGTCCAAGGTCGACCTCCCCGCTACCTGGACGCGCGCGGTTTCCTGGGGCGCGCCACCGGCAGCCGGATCTTTCGCAAACGTCATTTCCAGACAGACCGGCCCGCCGATTCGTCGGAACGATTCTCGTCCTGTCGGACGGAATTCCGTGTTCTCCGGACCCGGGAGATGCCGGATGAAACCGGACCGGTCACGCTCGTCTACGCCCGACTCCACACGGGGCGCCTGCACCAGATCCGCGCGAGCCTCTGCTCGCTCGGCTACCCGATGGTGGGGGATCGCATCTACGGCGTGGACGAAACCATCTACCTGAGACTGCTTTCGGACAGCCAGACTCCGGAAGACCTCGAGCGACTCAGGATCGGGCGCACCGCTCTGCATTGCCGGCATCTCGTGCTGCCGCATCCGACGACAGGTCGCCCGCTACGGCTGCGTTCACCGCTCCCCGAAGACATGCGCCGGCTCCTATTCCCTGATGAACGCTTCGACTCTGCGGGCGCCGCTTCAGCAGGCACGTAACAGGACAATCAGGCGGACGCGGTCGGGACCCGGAGTCCGGCCGCGCACGATCAGCGACTCGGAGATGTCCTCCACCAGAAAGCCGCACTCACGCGCAAGCTGGGCAATCTCTTCGGCGCGAAACGTACGCAGAAAGTGACGATCCCGAATCGGACCGTGCTCCGTGAGATACGTGGTATCCATACGGACGACTGTAGGTCTCCCCCGCACGACCCGCCAGGCGTGACGGCTGTTTGGACTGCGCTGCCGGGCCCCGGCGGGCAGCCGCGCAAAGGGCTCCGAATGCCACAGTTCCAAAACGGCCGTCCCACCCGTCCGCAGAAGCTTCCGAAAAGCACGCAGACTGCGCCGCACGCGATGGTCGGCCAAGCGGTAACCGAGCGAGCCGAACAGACACACGATCCCGTCGAAGGGCGTTTCAGGAGCGTAGCGGTCCCAATCAGAATGCACGAAGCACCCCCCGTGAAAGCGCTCTTTGGCTGCACGAATCATGGACTCCGATCGATCCAAACCGACCACATCGAAGCCGCGTCGACCGAACAGCCAGGCATGCTCGCCACTGCCGCAGCCCGCGTCCAGAAGCCGCTTCACGCCGCGCTCCCGCAGAAGAGCGGACAACGCATGGACGTCCTGACCGAGGCCGGTCATGCTTCGTTCGAGGGAGAAGTAGCGGCCGGCCAGCTCACGGAACAGTCGCACGCTCCGCCTCCCTCGCAATTCGCCGCAGTGCCGCTTCTCCGGAAGCCGCGAGCGCCCTTTGCGCCAACTCCTCCGCGGTGTTTGGATTCACATTGGCCAGCACCGCCGAAGCGCCCGGCAGCGCCGTTCGGGCGATGCTGAACTGACGCAGCCCCAGCCCGACGAGCACGACCAGAAGGCCGGGCACCGCGGCCACTTCACCGCAGACCGCGAGCGGACGCGCGGACGCGCGACGCACTGCGGCAATCATTCGGTAGAGGGCCGGCTGGTAGAGCGAGTTCTCCCGGCCGAGCGACTCGACCCGATCGACTGCATAGAGGCTCGCAGCCAGATCGTTGGTGCCCACGCTGAAGAAGTCGCAGTGCGCGGCCAGGGTATCGGCCATGAGGCACGCGGCCGGCGTTTCGAGCATCACGCCCAAGGGAAGGCCCGAGGCGGTGCAGTCCGATTCGTTTGCGGCAGCCACGAGGTGCGCGCGGAAGTCCTCCACCTGCTCCACGCCCGTGATCATCGGGAGCAACAGACGACAGGGACCGCCGCCCACGGCTTTCACGGCACCAAGGATAGCGCGAAGCTGGGAGCGCAGTAGCCTGGGGTTGGCCAGAAGGAACTGGATTCCGCGCAGGTTGCGCAACGATTCGCGGTGGAGATTGACCACGTTGTAGAACGAAGAGCCGACCAGCTTGTCGTCCCCGATGTCCAGGACGCGCAGCGTCACGGTTCGCCCGCGGGCACGGCGGAGGATGTCTTCGTAAACCGCCTGCTGCTCTTCGGGCATGAAGAAGAGGCCCGGTTGGTTCAGGTAGATGAACTCCGTGCGGAACAAACCGATTCCCGCCGCGGCGTGGACGCGGGCGTCCGCAAAATCGTCCGGTTCGTTCAGGTTGACCCACAGCTCGGCCGTCGTCCCGTCGGCAAGCGTATGCAGCCCCACGACACCCTGCTGGACGCTGCGTACAAGCTGCTCCGCAAAGGTCTCGTGCAGACGTCGCTGATCCCGACCGGGACAAACGACAATCCGACCGCTCTCCGCGTCCACCAGCACCGACTGACCGTCTTGGGCCGAAGCCAATAGTCCCTCGACGCCAACGACAGCGGGAATGCCCCGACTCCGAGCAAGAATGGCCATGTGCCCGGTAACACCACCGCGCTCGATGGCTATGCCCGCGACGTGGCGTACGTGCAGCATGAGCGACGGGCTGATGTCGTCGGCGATGAGGATGGATTTTTCCGAAAGTCCACGGAGCAGTGGGATGCGGATGTCTCCTTCCGGCACTTCCATGAGGTTCGAAAGGATACGATTCTCGACGTCGTCCAGGTCCGAAGCCCGCTCGCGGATGATCTGATTGTCAATCACAGCCATTTTCTTTTTGAAGGAATCGAACGTGTCCACGAGGGCCGCCTCCGCGTTGGCGCCCGAGTCGATCCGCGTGCGGACCTCCTCCAGGATGAGGGGATCCTGATAAAAGAGCAGTTGCGCTTCGAAGATCTGACGGTACTCGTCGGCCAGCTCCTCGCGCTCCATGATGCTCGAGAGCTGCTCGATACTTTTCTTGAGGGCCCTTTCCAATCGCCTCCGCTCTTCGGCCCGGTCGGGCGCGGAAACCGAGTGGTGAGGCACAAACCCCGAAAGGGGCGGCAGCAGCACGGCCTCCCCGAGTCCAATCCCGCTCGAAGCGCTGTGGCCGTGCAGTGTGATTTCTTCGGTCAACGGACGTGCCCCCGACGTTTGATGACAGCGACCGTGGCGCCATCCCTGGCCCGCCGATGCATGAGGTGCAGGCGCAATTCTCTCTGGAGGCCTTTGCGGATTCCGTCGGCCTGCCTGTCCGCGAACTGACGCAGCCTGCGTTTCCACTGAGCGGAAGTTATCACACTCCCCCGCGCGCCCTGCGCTTTCCACATTCCGTCCGTGGATAGAAGGAGTATGTCCCCCCGACGCAGGAGCAGGTAGCCGGTCGAGAACTGACTGTCCCGTTCAATTCCGGCCGGGATCCCCCAACCCTCCGTGCATTCGCTGACATCGCGCTCGGTCGCGCGGTACAGGAGCGGCGCAGGTGTACCGGCGCAGCAGTATTCGACCACGCCCCGGTGCACATCGAGGAGCGCCACGCAAAGCGAGGTGTACGCGCCCCCCGGTTCGAGCTCGGCCAACACGCGATTCACCTGCCTCGCAACGCCGGACGGGCCAGGGGGGATCGGTTCGTGCAGGAGCTTCACGGCGCCCAGGATCACAAGCGACCCGAGGACCGCGTCCAGTTCGGTGCCCCTCGTTTCCCAAAGGAAGAAAGCGGTGATGTCTTTGTCGATGGGCTCGAAGAGAAAGGCGTCCGCCCCCCGCGACCCGGCCACGCGCCCGAGCGCAATCTCGTAGGTCCACTCTGTGGTTTGCTGGGGGCGTGAGGGAATCCGATCAGCGAGGAAGCGCTCCAGCTCCCGGTGGAAGGACCGGCCCCGGGCCTGAAGGGCCGCGTAGACCTCCGTGGCCGGAAGGCCCGAGAGCCGCCCGGCCTCTTCTGCGGGCAGGAGTTGGCCCCGCACCAGCAGGCCGAGCAATTCACCAATCGTCATTGCAAGTATTGGGTGAGCTTTTCTTCGGGCGGTCAATTTTTTTCTTGTACCCCGGAGCGGCAGAGGTACAGGAGTCTTGGCCGACGGGCGCGTCCCATGATCGAACGGAAGCTGCACGAAGAACACGATGTGCTCCGCAAGTACTTCCAGGCCCTGGAAGAACAGGACCCGTTGCGGCCCATGGGTAAGGTCGTTCAGGTGACCGGCATGTCGATCATCAGCGACGGGCCCCCCGAGGTGAAAATCGGAGACCTCTGCAGGGTCGAACTCAAGGAGCACGGCGAGCACATCCTGTGTGAAATCGTCGGCTTTCAGGCACACCGCCTGGTACTCATGCCCCTCGGGGCGCTGACCGGCGTGTCACCCAATGCCAACGTGCTCGCCCTGGACCGGCCCATGACGATGCCGGTTACCGAAGACATGCTCGGCCGGGTCGTGGATGGGAACGGGCGGCCGCTGGACGGCAGGCCACCGCTTCACGGGCCGCACCGCATCACGGTGGACAACGACCCGCCCTCCCCTACCCGCCGCGAGGCCATTACCCACCTCGTAGAAACCGGAGTGCGGGCGATTGACGGGATGCTCACGGTCGGTCAGGGCCAGCGCCTCGGCATTTTTGCGGGCACTGGTGTTGGCAAGTCGACGATGCTGGGTATGATCGCTCGTTATACCAAGGCCGATGTCAACGTCATCTGCCTCGTGGGCGAGCGCGGGCGAGAGGTGGGGGAGTTCCTTGCGCATGACCTGGGCAAGTCCGGATTGGAGCGTTCCGTCGTCTTTGCAGCCACGAGCGACCGCCCGGCCATGGAAAAAGTCAACTGCGCGGGCCTCGCGGTCGGGGCCGCAGAATACTTCCGAGACCGCGGTTTCCACGTGAACCTGATGATGGATTCGCTCACACGCTATTGTATGGCCCTGCGCGAAGTGGGCATTGCGTCGGGGGACCAATTGGGACCCGGCGGATACCCACCCGGTGTATGGTATCGGCTTTCGCGCCTTGTGGAACGGTGCGGCGCCGTACCAGGAGGGAGCATCACCGGATTCTTCACCGTCCTGATGGAGGCCGACGATATCAACGACCCCGTGGCGGACAACGCCCGGGGAACGCTCGATGGTCACATCATGCTTACGCGTCGCCTGGCACAGGCGAATCACTATCCGGCCATCGATGTGAACAATTCAGTCTCGCGCGTCATGGACCGGGTCGTGGAGAGCGGTCACCTCAAGGATGCCAATCGCCTGCGAAGCGTGCTTGCCGCCTACCGTGAAAACGAAGAACTCATCAATCTGGGCGCCTACGCGCGCGGCGCGAATGCCGACGTGGACGAAGCGCTCGAAAAGCTGCCCCGCATCAACGCTTTTCTAAGGCAGGGTATCGAAGAGCGCTCGGCCTTCCCGATGACCGTCCAGCAACTCCACCAACTCGTCTCAGCAGAGGAGGAGGAATACTATTAAGCGTTTTCGATTCGCACTGGAGGCGTTGCTGCGCGTCCGCAAGATGGAAGAAGACCGAGCACTCGAGCAGCTCTCGAAGGTGCTCGTGCGCGTCAACGCCCAGCAGGCCGTTCGAGATGAGTCGGCGCGGCTGCTGGCCGACGAAATGGAGTACTTCGAAAAAAAACACAGAGACGACTTCAGCATCGACTTTTTCAAAATGTACGATCGCTATCTGGAACGATTGCAGATGGAAGATCGAAACGCTTCGGAGAAACTCGAAGAGATCCGCCCGGAACTGGAAGCCGCGCGCGGAAAGGTGCTGGAGGCGTCCCGACGAAAGAAGGTCGTCGAGCAACTCAAGGCCCGCCAGAAGGAAAGGTACACGGAGGACATGCGTCGAGCAGAACGAAAGGAACTGGAGCAGTACAACCTGCTGCGGTCGGAGCAACCGCTCACGCAAACGCTTTATGAGACTTTCCGCACAGAACCTGGACCCGAGACAACTGTGGCACCACCGGACGAAGGAGACGAGGGAACCGATATCCACGATCGGGAACGAGAGCAGGTCGAAGACGACCTCATCGGGCAGTACTACCGAAACCTCGGCCTCCCCGATCCGCGCAAACAATGAGAGCGGAGCCCCATCGCCCGCGGTTGCCCCGGCGGCCGTGAGCAGCGTGACGCCCGCCTTCATTCAGAAGGTGGTCGTGAACGAACAGGTGGCGGACCGGTCCGGCTGGATCGGTCGATTCTTCGAACGGTTCCGAACTCCCAGCGTGGAAGCAACGGATGTCGAAGCCATCTTCGTTGCCAGGAGGGAGCTCGGCCGTCTGGGTGTGAGCATCCAGGACCTCAATCGCAAGATCGAGCGCCTCGAGCAAATCAAGACCAAATGGTTGGAGCGCGGCTCCCTTTTGGACCTGCGCTCCTGACAGAAGGCGGGGAGAACACCGGGAAAAAGACTTCATTTCCGCTTCAATGAGGCGACATAACAAAGGAGAAGCCGGGGGGCCGGCTGACGTCTATGGGACGCTTTTCGGATAAAGTAAAGATCGTATACCTTCTGCTGGTCATCCTCTTCTCGTTGGGTGTCCTGACTTACCTGCTCGACACCTGGGGGGTCATCCGCCTGGAAGAACGGTTCCCCTTCCTCAAACAGGAACCGCCGGTCGTCTCGAAGGACAAGGACAGCCCCACACTGCTCGAGATCGAGCGCCTCAAGAAAGAGAAGGAGCGACTTGACGATTTGGAGACGAAACTGAAAGAGAAGGAACTTGCGCTGCAGGAAAAACTCGCAGGCGTGAAGAAGAGCGAGGATGAACTCAAAGAGCTGCGCAAAGGTGTCGAGGAAGAGCGCAAGCGCCTGGCGGAGGCTCGCAAGGCAGAGATAGAACGCAAGGAGCTCGTCTCGAAAATGGCCGAGCGTCTGGGCAACATGCCGCCCAACGACGCCGTAGCGATCGTGGCGGGATGGAGCAACCCGGATCTGGTCGACGTCTTCCGGCAGATGGAGCAGGCTGCGCGTCGCGAAGGTCGCCAGTCCATCGTACCGTTCCTCATCACCAAGCTTCCCCGGGAGCGGGCGGCCGTGGTCACGACTCTCATGATGGATTCCGAGGCCGAAAAGGTCCCCGAACCCCGCTGATGGCTTGACGCGAGTGCCAATCAAAGGGCGTGTGTAGCTGTGTCCTCCATTTGGGGAACCCTCTTCCGCATCAGTACGTTCGGTGAGTCACACGGGCCGGGCGTCGGCGTGGTGATCGACGGCTGTCCGCCCGGCCTCATGTTGGACCTGGACAGCGTGCAGAAGGAGCTCGCCCGCAGGCGCCCCGGGCAGAGCCGCCTCACCACGCAACGCAAAGAAGCCGACGAAGTCGAAGTCCTCTCCGGACTCTACGAGGGGCGCACACTCGGGACGGCCATTGCCCTCCTGGTCCGCAACACGGACAACAAGCCCGGTGACTATCTTCGCTGGGCCGACACGTACCGGCCTTCACACGCGGACTTCACCTACGACGCCAAATACGGCCTGCGCACGCCACTCGGAGGCGGACGCGCTTCCGTGCGCGAGACCATCGGTCGCGTCGCTGCAGGCGCCGTTGCCGCCCAAATCCTCTACGAGGATCTGGGAGTCCTGACCGTTGCGTACGTGGACACCATTGGCCAGGTGACCTCGAAAGCGCACATCTCTCCCCCGTCCAACCGAGAAATGGTCGATGCTTCGCTCGTGCGCTGTCCCGATCCGCAGGCGTCTGAGGCAATGGTGGCCGAAATCGAAGCGGTGCGCAAGGCGGGGGACTCGGTCGGCGGCACGATCGGCGTGACGGTACACAACGTTCCTCCGGGTCTCGGAGATCCCGTCTTCGACAAGCTGGAAGCTGAACTCGCCAAGGCGTGCCTCTCCATCCCGGCGTGCAAGGGCTTCGAATCAGGCAGCGGCTTCGAGGGAACGAGGCAGCGCGGCAGCAACCACAACGACTCCTTCGTCCCGGATCGGAAAGGACGTCCGCAGGGTCTCGGCCGCGATGCGCGGGATGTGCCCCAGCCTCTCACCGGCTCCAATCGATCCGGCGGAATCCAGGGTGGCATCTCCAACGGGATGCCGATCACGCTTCGGCTGGCTTTCAAGCCGACGGCCACGATCCACCAGGACCAGGACACCGTGAACGACTCCGGCGAAGCGGTCGTCCTGAAAGCCGGCGGTCGCCACGACCCCTGCGTTCTTCCGCGCGCCGTGCCGATCGTCGAAGCCGTCGTCAACCTCGTCCTGGTGGACGCGTATCTGAGACAGCGCGCACAGAATCCCGCCTGGTGGCTTCGGTACGCTCGTCAGCCGAACGGTTTGTCCACGCGGGACCAATCCGGTCGGAAGTAGAGCGTCATCCCCTCCGCGTCGGCGCGGTCCAGTTCGAGGCCCCAGCTTTCGCCAAGGAAAGCAGGTCGGCTCAGACGCTTCACGTACACCGAGAAATCGTTCGGGAGGATGAGCTCGAAGTCATTCGTGAGGTGGTCTTTGGTGATGATGCCCTCCACCGGCGGATCCTCCAACTGCACGAACACACGGTCCGGTCGAAAACCGGTGAGAAATCCGCGAAACGAAGTACGCCCCTGTCGCTCCACCAGCCGAATCAGCTTCAAGCGCGACATATCGCGCTCGGCCTCCATGGCGTGCCGCTCCCGTTCGCTGGTGTGGCGGCCGAGTTCCTCGATCTCGGCTGCGCTGTAGATCGGCCTCTTGCGGGCCAGTGCGCGGGCCAGCACGCGATGCACGATAAGGTCCGGGTAGCGTCGAATCGGGGACGTGAAGTGCGTGTAGTCTTCGAAACCAAGCCCCCAGTGCCCCACCGGGTCGCCCTGGTATTTGGCCTGCATGAAGGAACGCAGGAGCAGCATGTTGAAGATCCGCTCCACCCGCTCACGCTCGGGGTGGCGCGCCACAGCCGCCTGGGCCTTCTGGATTTCGGCGTACGAAGGGTCCTTGAGTTCGCAATCGATGTTGTAGATCTCGAAGAAGAAGTTCAGGCGCTCCAGCTTCTCTTCTTCCATTGGCTCGTGCACGCGATGCAGAACCGGCATCTTTGATTTCCGGAGGAATTCCGCGACCACGATGTTTGCCGAAAGCATGCACTCCTCGATCAGCATCGACGAGCGCAGCCGAGCGCGGATGCGGTAGCCGACAGGGTTCGAGTTGCCGTCCGTCTCCAGGACCGGCTCCGGTAGATCCAGGTCGACCCGGCCCTCGTTCATGCGCCGGGCCCGCTGCCTCTGAGCGATGGGCCAGAGCCGGCCGATCAGCGAGCGCGAACCGGGCGCCACATCTTTCTGCCGATCAATTTCCTCTTCGGCCTGGTCGTAGGTCCAGCGTCGGTCCACGCGAATGATCGAGCGGTAGAAACGCGGGCTTGATATGCGGCCGTTCTTTCCGGAGACAATCATCTCGGCCGTGAAGGCGGGACGGTCCACGCCCGCCACCAGCGAGCAGAGGTTTTCAGAGAGTACGGGCGGAAGCATCGGCACGACCCGATCGGTGAGGTAGACCGAAGTGGCCCGTCGCAGGGCTTCCTGATCCAGGGGGCTTCCCGGCTCTACGTACAAAGCCACATCTGCTATGTGTACATATAGTTTCCAGTTGTCGCCGTCCAGATGTTCGAGGCTGAGCGCGTCATCGAAGTCCTTGGAGTCGGCCCCGTCGATGGTGATGGTCTCGAGTTCGCGCAGGTCCCTACGGCGCGACCAGGCTTCCCCTTCCCGCTCGGCGGGCGGTTCGGCGGGATCGGGCAGTTCGATCTCGGGAGGGTAGACCGGATCGAGATTGTACTTCATGAGGATACGGGCGTAGTCCCGGTCCAGGTCCGTATCGTCTTCGAAGCGGAGAAAGTCCGCTTCCAGACCATAGACCCCGAGATGGTTCAATCTCCGGCCGGAAAGCCGCGCAATGACAACGGCGTCCGCCCGCAGGCGGCTGCGCATGTCAGCCGGCAGGCGCTCCACGGACAACGTGGCCGAAAGCGGCACGGGCATGTCCAAGATGCGCGCCTCCGCAAAACCCCGTCGGGGGTCCGCCAGAAGCTGGAGTCGGTATTCACTGCGCGCGCGTTCCAGAACGCGAACGACAGTCCCGCTGAATCGATCGCGCCTGCGATCCCGCAGGCGCAGCTCCACGGCGTCCCCCGGAAGAGCGCCCCGCACGTCGTCCGGAGCGACGAAGACGTCCCGAACCAGCGGGTCCGCGCCACGAATGGCCACGAACGCCGCACCCCGCGGAGAGATGGAAACGCGCCCTTTCAGAACGAACGGGTCGGCCACGATGAGGTCGGCTCCCTCTTCACGCAGGAGTCCGAGCAGTTCGAGCTCCGCCACCACGACGGTGGGGTCGGGGGCCTCGCGGCCGATACGGCCACGCCCACCCGCGTGTACTCGCGACTGCAAATCCGCAATCAGCTTCTTTCGTTTGAGGCGCTCTCCGGCGCGCGTTTCGAGAAGCGCGAGGAACGCGGACAGCGGCGAACGATCGCCCGTGGGTCGTTTGGGAGTTGAGGCGGAGGCGACCTCACCCCTGCGGGGGCGGGTGTTTCCGAATTTCGATTTGAGTTTGTTGTTGGATTTTCTTTCTTTTTTTGCTTTTTGTTTGTGTTTGTTTTGTTTCATGTTTCTGTTTGTCTGACGGTGAACCCTTCCGGGAACTTCGCGTGCGCCGAATCCTGGCGCAGGTAGAGGGGGGTCAGGGACTCGTACGAGTCCGCTCGTGTTTCCCCACCGAGTTCCAAAGCGAGGGTGAAGAAGTACTCGGGCCGCAACTCCGGAAGGGGCCGGTACGCGGGACTCAGCCCGCTGCCGCCTAGATAACGAGCAACGGCGTCCACGTCATCCACAAAATGCGTGGCGTGGGGATATCTCGCAAAAACCTCCGGCGCCGGAAGATCGAGCGGGCCTTCTTCCTGGATTTGATTCAGCGCGCGCGTGCGTTCCAACCGCCGAGCGTAGACGCGATTCTGTTTGCCGTCGATCTGCACGCAAACCTCGGACAACTGTCCTTCCGCCAGCAGGCAGGAGTAGGCGTAGGCGGCCGTGGAATCGATGCCGATCACGGGAATGTCCCAGAGTTGCGCGAGGGTCCGCGCCGTGGAGACGCCGATTCGAATGCCCGTAAAGGAGCCCGGGCCGCGCAGGCACACGATCCAATCCGGACGTCGGACCAGGGCAGCATGCAGGGTCTCGTCGATGACGGCCACGAGACGCGTGGATGCTTCCCGGCGCGCATCGAGAACGATCTGGTGACTTCGCTCTCCAAACACACCCACTGACAACCAGCGGCCGGTCGAATCAATGACGAGACAGTTGCGTGGCATTTTCCAGGATGATGGCGCGCGTTTCCGATTCCGCGGGCGTGTCGGCAGTCGAAGAGTTCGCGCCGTGCCCGCGCGCCGGCTTTCCGATCGGGTCCGGCATCGGAGCCGAAAGCCGCACGATCACGGCGGGCGTGTACGCCGGCAGAAGGCTGCCGGCACGTCGCCACCACTCGATGGCGTGGATCGTGGGGCGACTCGGCTGCTCGCACCAGAGATCCACGAGACCGGCCGACTCCACATCCGCCTCCGAAGCCAGGCGATACAGGTCGTAGTGAAACAGGTCACCGAGGCGGCCCGAGTAGTGGTTCACGAGGTTGAAGGTGGGACTGTTCACGATGTCTGAGACGCCGAGCCCCCGACCGAGCCCGCGCGCAAAGGCCGTCTTGCCGGCGCCAAGGTCCCCTTCGAGCAGTACCATGGCGCGCGAGGCCAGCCCGACGAGTTCCAGGGCCAGGCGCTCGGCCAGGCGTTCGGTCGCCTCTTCCGAGTCGGATGGTTCGTTCACGGGCAACCTGCCCAGGAGGGTCATGACCGGGAGTCCCGCTCATCGCCTTCCGCTTCGGGACGCAGGACCTGCCTGCGAAAGCGGGATGGCCTCTCGGGCGCGCCCGGCTCCGAACCGGAAAGGTTGCCGTAGACGACGCTCGAAGCGCCCACGAAGGCCAAGAGCACGATGCCCCCGAAAAGCAGCACCAAAAGAACGAGGTAGCCGGTCGTGATGTCGGCGGGCGCCTGCGCCCACTCCGGAGACCAGCGCACGAAGAGCGCTTGGGAAAGGGCGTAGAAGGTGAGGAGGAACAGGGTGAAAACGACGGTGAAGAGAACCCTGCGAAGGCGCATCGAGGTCAGGGTGTCAGGGGTGGGACGGGCAACAACAAATTTTGGAAGAAAACCGCCGGAGCAGTCCGGAAACGGTCGCCAAAGGGCGCAAAAAACCGTCCAATGAACTGTTGTTGGGGGAAGAAGGCCATCGTCCCGTGGCCGGTACCAGCATGTCACGTAAAGCTACCCGTCTATTTATGCTCGCTGCACTCGTCTCCGCGGCCTTCGTGTCGTGGGGCAGTTTAGGAGCACAGAGCCGCTTCGTCTGCACGGGGGATGGCTGCGCTTTCCTGCCGCTCTCCGCCAGCACTCTGGACCGAATGCTCAAAGAATTCCAGACGCAATACACCAATACCCTGTTTGACGACATGGCGGAGGCCGCCGTCGTCGCGGGCCTTTCGGGTCCGCCGATCGGCTCGGTCAACCTGGCCGGGTTCACGCTGGGAGCCAACTTCAGTCTGGGTGTGGTGAAGCCGCACGACGTCACCGTCAACATCCCTGGCCTGGCCGAAATGAAGGACGTGCCGAGCGCGGGGGGTGCTGTGAGTCCGCGCGTTTTCGTCGGTGCCAACCTTGGCCAAATCATCGGCCTGGACTACGACCCGTTCACGCGCAAGTCGTCGCCTTCCTTCATTTCCCCGAGTCGGTTCGACGTCTATGCAAGCTTCATGGACGTGAAGGATACCTACCAGACGCAGGGAACAACCGGCGGCAAAGTGGACGGTTCGGCGTACTTCAAGGGAGTTGAAGTGCGTTACCACCTGGTCGAAGGAACGGAGTTGGGTGGGTTTCTTTTGCGCTTCTTGGGCGTCTCGGTGGGGGTAGGTGCGTTCAATACGCGGCAGGCCATCTTCTTCGAACTCAACGAGCAGACGATGAAGATGACGGTGGAAGGTGTGGACCTGGTCTGGGAACCCAAGGCCTCGGTGGACTGGCAGACAAAAATCGACACGTACCCGGTCGAAGTGCGCACGGGTTTGCAGATTCTGTACGTGCTGCGCCTCACGGCCGGCGCCGGCGTGGCCATGTCCAAAGGTGGCACCGACTTTCTCATCAGCCAGTCGGGCCCGGTCTACGCCAAAAGCGATCTGGCACAGAGCTTGGGGTACGACCTGCCGACGGCCGCCCTCCACATGGACATCATGGGCAATGGCCGCGTCCCCGCGCGCCTGGCCTATGGAAAGCTCGGAGTCGAGCTGAACCTGTGGGCACTCCAGATCGGTGTCGAGGCCACGGCCACGAAGCGCTCGTACGGTGCCAACATCGGCATCCGCGTCGAGCTGTAAGCTTGGGCTTCTCGATTGGCGGTGACTTTCCCGCACTCACCGCTTCGCCTGCCGGGAGATCTCCTCGATGGCTCGCAGCACGTCCATGTGTCCGTAGCTCATGCAGAATTGATGCGTCCGATGGACGCAACGGCGTTGATCGCAGGGACGACAGGGTACGTCCGCAAGCGAGACCACGCGAACAGGAGTTCGGGAGATCGGCCGACTGAATTCCGGCACTACGGGACCAAAGAGCACCACCGTCGGCGTGCCGGCTGCAGCCGCGAGGTGGGCAGGCCCGCTGTCCATGCCCAGGAAGATGTCCAGGGCGGACAGCTCAACGATGAATTCCCGCAGGGGGAGCGAACGAACGGGCAAACCTGGGAACAGCTGGCGCGCACGCGACGCTTCCGCTTCCGAAGCAAAGACCGTGATCTCATAGGAGACCTTGAGCACCTGTGTCAGCGCGGGCCAAGGACCGCCCCATTCTTTGAGGGGCAGGCTCGCGAAAGGCTGGATCCCCAAGTGGGGACGGTCCGCGCGATGCTGGGCTCGAACGCGCGCTTTCTCTTCATCCGTCAGTACGATGGCGGGCAGAAAGGAAGTAGCCCGCGGCAGCGGCTGATTTCGCTTCCGAGCGATAGCCTCCAGGATCTGCCGGTGGTGATCCAGAATGGATCGGTGTTGACCGTCGTCGGGAACCTCCAGAGCAAGCAGCCTGCGCCCACCGGTGAAGCTGTAACCGACAATCGCGGGTACCCTGCACAAGGCCATGAGCAGGATCTGTCGGACATCCCCGCGAATCTCAATCCCCGTCGTGAAGGACGCGCGACGCAGCAGGCGGATCAGGGCGAGCGTTTCGCGCAGCATGACGCGAAAAGCCCGCCTTTTCACCCACGGGGCCAAGAACTCGACGTGCCTGTCGTAAAGGTCCTGTCCCTCATGCACGGGATGTGCCCACGGCGGCGCTACGAGCGTGATTGCCGAACCAGGAAAGCGTGCGCGCAGCTCTCTCAAAAACGGAATGAGCATGACCATGTCGCCGATCATATGGAAGTCGAAGACGACGATGCGACTGAAATCAGGCTCGCGTCGGGGGCGCCACAGCAGGTTGGACAGGCGCGCCAGCAGACGGCCTTTGCGGGGGAAGTATTTCATGAGGGAAGCCTGTGGGCGGAAGAGCGGGGTTGGCCCGGTTTACTTGGAGGAAAGGGCACTGCGGATGAGCCGCGCCCAGGCTCCGTAGCCCGCCTCGTTGAAGTGAACGGAGTCCGGCTTCTTTTTCCCGGGAACGAAGCGCACGTATTCGGCCTTGAGCTCCGGCAGATCAGGTCGGGCGAGTTCCGTCCAGAGGTCCATGTATCCGGCTCCCAGACTTTCTGCCAGCCGCCTGAGGTGCCAGTTGAAATAGGGCGAAATCGAATTCGCCTTCCACGTGAGAACGGGCGGTACGCTCACCAGAATCACGCGCGGCCGCGATCCTGAACTCTGCAGACCCGAGACGATCCGGCGCGTGTTCTCCAGTATCTCCGGAATACAGCGACCGCCCAACAAATCGTTTCCCCCGATGACGACGAGAATCACACGCGGCGCGAGAGCGCTGACGTCATCGAGCCTCCCGAGCAACAGCTGCGTCGTCTCTCCACCGATTCCCCGGTTGACGATGTCCACGCCCGGCAGGTGCGTCTGAAGAAGTTCCGGTGAAAAGAACATGGCCGTGGAATCCCCCACGAGCACGACCTCGGCCTTCTTTCGCGCCGCCGTATCGTCCGCGAAGCGCCTGCGAAATTCGCGGTAGAGCAGGTCGTAGTGGGGATGGGTCTCCTGGACGAGTGGCTTCGTCGAACAGCGAAAGTCCTCCAAGAAATAGTCCGCGCCAAAAGAAGAGCCGCGACGTTGCTGCTGACAGCCGCCGGCGAACAGGGCTGCCCCGAAGATCAGCGCCGCCAGAATCGGCACGACGCTCCGTCGCCTCCGTTGCAGGCAACTCTCGCTTGGGGTCGCAAAGCACACGCCCCCTCCCCGCGCGACGGGCATGATCGCCTCAGGCGGAAATGACATCGGCACCCGCCTGCTCCTCCCGCCAAACGCGTCGACCGCGCGCGCGCCGGCGCGCGCTGCGTGTGCGAATTCGATTGAACAGGCGACCGAGCAGCCGCCTACGCCGGCGTTCGTTCCCATGCTGATTCAGCCAGTCGAGCACCAGCGGGAATACGTCCAGGATGCCGCGGTCCGAGAGCACGAGCCCTGTGTGGCAGTAGTCGTAGGGGACGTTGTTTTCGCGGCCGATGACATGAAACTCCTTCTGCTTGGAGCCGCAATGATCGAACGCGTAGCGGACAGCATCCACCGGCGCGATGTGATCGCGGGCGCCAGCCAAGAACAGCGCCGGAACGCCAATGTTTGAGTATCCCTTGCGGTAGTCGAACGTGCCGTCCCGCGTGTACATGCGCCCGCTGTTCATCCAGTCGACGAATTGCGAGAGCAAACCCGGCGCCACGTTTTCGATGGCGTTCTTCATGAGCTTGCGAACCGTCAGGCCCGACACAATCTCGCGATTCAGCACGAGATCTTCAATCGGCGAGGAAACGCGGCCTGACAGTGGCGAGATCACCTGAGAACCAAACTTGACGTCCAGCATCTGCGAGATCCAGGGATGACGAGAAACCGCTCCCCAGATGGTGGCGCGCGCGTGATCCAGCTTGCCCGGGCCGCCAATGGAAACCAGAGAGGCGATGGACTCGTGACCTGGCAGTTTGCGACCCAGGACACCGTAGGCGATCATCGCCCCCATGCTGTGACCGATCCAATTGACGCGCGGAGCACCCGTCAGTTCGCGCACCTTCCGGATGACGGCCGGGACGTCGTAGAGGACGATGTCGTCGAAGCAGAAGTCCCGATACCCGCCACGCGAGGAGTGGTAAGACTTGCCGGTCCCGCGCAGAGACAGAACGAACACCGGATAGCCGTTCTGCTTGAGGAAGTAGGCCAGACTGTGCCCGCGGTCGAGGTCCACGCCGTATTTGTTGACCGCAATGCCGTGCGAGAAAATGACCGGGTACGCGCCGGGCTTGGGATAGGCTGGCCGGTGAAAATGCATGGCGATGTTCCAACCATCGTCCGTGTGAGCGTGGAAGACCTGGTCGGCAATGTCCTCGACGCCATAGATCCGTTCCCAGACCGCAAAGAAGAACGGGTAGAAAAGGACCAGCAGAACGAGAACCGCCGCGAGCAAAATCGCGAGGCTGCCGGTTACGACGGCCAGAAGTACGATGAGCACGATGGACGTCGCGATGTAGAGGGGATTCTTGCGCTTGTGGGGGGATGCCAAGGAGGCCGGTGTGGCATGCCGCGGGCGCACCGTCAAGGCGGAAGGCCACCCGGTATTCTCACCGGGAAAAATGCCTGGACCGGCAGGGGCCGCCCGGCGAACCGACCAGACAATGCTCCGAGAGCCGCTTCGCCAATTGACGCACAAGGTGCTCGCCACGAGCTACGAACCCGAACGCCTTCATTCGGCGGCACTGTGGCACACTTTGAGCGCCATTTGCGGGGACCCGGAAATTCAGGCTGAACTCGAGGCCCGCTGCATTCGGCTTCAGCTTGGCGGTGAAGGCGCTGAGGTTTTCGTTCAGGGGAATCGCCAGGGAGTCTATATTCTCGTGCGCGAACTGCTGCTGCAAACGGCCCGCAGTGCCGTACCGGAAACGGGAATCGAAGTGGGCACACATCTGGGCCCAACAGGCCTCGTCCTGCACCTGTCAGCCAATTTGGATCACGAGGGTTCTATCCTGATGCGGCCTCAGACGAGCCCCGCGCTGTCCAAGATTCTCTGGGATATGCATGCGACCGTCCGCGAATTTCGCGACGAGGAAACGGGAAGGGACGTGGTGGAACTGGAGTTGTCGTTCGTCCCGGGCAGGGAATGAGCATATTCCGGCACGGGACAGGGGTGGGTCATTCTTGGGGGCGGGCTGGCCACGGAAGAGCCAGGGCGCGGAAGCATTCGGTCGGCCTCCGCCTGGAGGGCCATGGCGATCAACCATGGGATTGTGGAGGGTCTGCGACTATCGACCGCGCGGGAGAAATTGCCAGATCTTTGACAAGTATTTGCTGTATATCTTCATATAGTTTGTCGGAACCCCGTGAAACCGACAGGCTTCCAGGATCTCCCGATTGATGGTGATATTGCTACGAAGTCCCCGGGTGCTGGCGCCGCCCATGCGCATTCGAACCATCTCGAGCGGAAGATACTGGCTGGAAACCCCATGAACTAAAAGGAATCGCATCGTCAGCTCGAAATCCGACGCGATGCGCCACCGCAGGTCGTAGCCACCGAAACGCGAGAACAGTTCCCGCTTCGCGTAGAACGTGGGGTGCGGCGGCATCATCCCCCGGGCAAAATCCGAGGTCCGAAAATTGCGCCCCCGGTAGATCCGGACCACGCGGTCCTTTTTGTCCACAAAGACCACATCTCCGAACAGCGTGTCCGTCGCACGCTCCTGCAGGGCGGCTGCCACGCTGGCCAGGACGCGTGGACCAGCCAGTCGATCGTCGGAATGCACGAGTCCGACATAGTCACCCGTCGAAAGGGAGATGCCTTTGTTGATGGCGTCGTACAGGCCACGGTCGGGTTCCGAAACGAACTGGTGGATTCCTGAGTGCGCCTGGATTTTCTCGGCGGTACCATCCGTCGATCCCCCGTCCACCACGATGTACTCGAGGTTCGGGTAGCTCTGTCCGAGGACAGAGTCGATCGCTTCATCCACGACCCCCGCGTTATTGAACACGGCCGTGATGATGCTGATCTTGGGCCCTGCCTCCAATCTTCCACCATTCCTTTGCACGGCGCTGGCCAGTGTGCCCGATAGTCGGGCCGCAATTGCTCGGGCGCAACGTCGTTCCGCTATGGCCGCAATGCGCGACGCACACCCGCCCGGACAAGGTTGAACAGTCGTCTGGGGAACGAGGGCACGATCTGCGTTCGCTCGAGGAGCGCATCCAGCGTGCGGTTCTCGACAACCTGCTGCGGGTGAATCAAAGGAGAATCCATCCTCGCAGTCTGCACGTTTTCCAGCAAACTTGGTCTTCGCGTGTGCGTGGCGCTACTGTCAAAGCCGATGTTTGTCGTCAGATTCACCGTCGGCACGATGGACAGCCCGCCGTGGACGAGGTGCGCGAAGGTCCACTGGTAGTCCCAGGTATCGAAGCCCGCCAGAATGCGATCAAAGTTGCGCGACCACGCGCGCCCCACCCGAGGGTCAGAGAAGAGCGATGTCGCCAGCCCTGGCCGGTCCGGCTCGTCCCGCCATTTCGAGAGAGAGACGTCGTACAGTCTCCAGGCGCGACGCCAGGTGGCCCATCCCCAAATGCGCACGTAGCGGGAGAACGAGTAGCTCTCGCGGAAGAGACGCCCGTCTCGCAAATGTCCTCCGGAAATCGACATGACGCGGGGATCCCGGTCGTACCGGTCCAGCAACTCGCCGCAAAAGGGAAAAAAGGACGCATCCGGAATGCAGTCATCTTCGAGAATGATTGCACGCTCCGCGCGCTCAAAGACCCAGTCCAGTCCGCTCGCCACACGCGCGCGGCATCCCATATTCTCTTGGGCAAAGTGAGCCTCGACCCGGCAGGGCCAGTCGATGGTCGAGATGAGGTCTCTGCATGCCAGCACGCGCGGCGCATCTTCAGCAACGTGAGCGCGCGGCCCGTCACCTACTACGAGGAGCCGCGGCGGGCGGGCAACGCGGAGAGCATCCAGCAAGCGCGTTGTCTTGTCAGGTCGATTGAAGATGATGATTGCGACGGGAGCGGTATTCATGCGCGAACCAGCCAGTTCTTGGAACCAAGGGGTCAGACTATTGCGACTCGGGGACGTGTGCCGTCGGCAGACCATCCTCTTCAGTCAGCGTTATTGAGGGATCGTCGACTCGCTGAAGGCCGCAGGCCTCCAGCAGAACCCTCAAACGGGCGTCCAAGGATGCGAGGGAATGCTCTTCCCGGTAGAGGCGAAAGCCTTGGGCAAACTCTGACGCATCCTTGATGGAAGAAAGAGCCGCCAGACACTCCCCAACCGTGCGCTTCGCCAGAACCCTTCCGAGACCGAACCGTCGAACCCTGTCAGCCATGCAATAGCCGTCACTCACTAAGACAGGTTTGGAAAAGTGGGCGGCTTTTGTGAGCAGATTGCTGGAACCACCAAAGTCCTCATAAGCGGCGAAGAGGATGTCGGCAACCGAAACCAGTGCGTCAAAGGCACCGTCCGACGGAACGCGGGCCATATAGGACCACAGATTTTCCCGGTTTTCCTCCAGAAGCGCGCCCAGGTACTGGCGCTCCCGCCTGGAGTAGGTTTGGGGCTCCAAACGCCCAGCAAGTACGAAGAACCATTGGTCGGGGTCTGCGGCTTGGACAAGCTCCGCAAAGAGGACTGTCCCTTTTCGACGCGCCAGACCCCCCAAGAGTGCCACGATGCTGCGACCTCGAGCTCGCTTGCGTACCTGCTCCGCCATCAGTGCAGCCTCGGAATCAGGCGTTGCGGGTCCTGCGACATCAGGAAGGACGACTACCGGCTTGCGGAAGGCAGCCTCTGACAGAACGTCGGCAATGCCTTCGTCGAGCACGCCAACGGCCGAACAGTTCCGAGCCCTCAACGCGAACAATGGATGCGCGATGCGACGCCAACCCCGCATCGAAGCCCTCACTCGAAAAGGTGTGTGGAAGTAGAGGCCTGTCCAAGAATTGGGGAACACGCGTTCCAGAACAAGGCGCGCTGGGAACCGGAAAAGGTAGCTATCGAGCCACGCAAGAAAGACCAAGTCAACGTGACGTCGCTTCTGTCGAACGACGCTTCGCATCCGACTGCGCAGGGCAAACCAGTGGGCCAGGGGAAACAACCTCCCCAACCACGACGAGACCTTGCCAGTTGGGAAGGACATGGCGAACCGGTTCGGACCCGGGAGCGCCCCGGCCGGCTGAAACACCCACACTTCATAACCCAAGCGCGTGAACGCCTTTTCAAGGAGAGAAAGGTACTGCTCGTGGTGCCCCCCGGCAATCGGGTCAACGAGTGCAATGATTCGCCTTTGTGGTTCGCGGGATGCGCTCATACCGTCCGCTGCCAAGCATGATTCAGCCTCATCCGGCAATAGCATTACCTATTCGACCCCCGCAACGTCGAGAAGGTGCTTGCCCATAGTCGCTGCCACACCAAATGGAGTGGCCTCGGAACGAGGAGGCCTATCCCAAGGCGATGGGTGCGCCGAATTCAGGCCATGGCCTACCCCGCTGATCAGCGACGAGAATGCTTGCGGGCGAGTTTCGCAAGGATCGAATCCACTCGCCTCAGGACATCCTCCACCGCAATCTCTTCGACACAACGGAAAGGCGCGCGATCAGCCCGTTGGTAGATACACCTCCAATCGCAGCCGAAACAGGACATTTCCTTCCACACTGATTCCGGTGCAGGACCGCCCTGATGGAAGGGCCAAGGCTGGAAACGACCAAACTGCCCGCCCCCAAGCACGGAAACCGAGGGAGTACCCTGGGCGGCCGCAAGATGCACCGCACCGGAATCATTCCCCAAGACGAGACTGGCGCCCTTTATGAGACGAGCGAATTCTAACGGGCCTGTTTTACCTGCCCAGTTCTCAACGTGTCCGGTGACCATGGAGGAGACCCGCTCGCACAGGTCCGCTTCGGCGCTGGTTCCCAAGAGCAGGCATGCCATCCCGGTTTGCCGTACGATATGGCTGGCAACGGCCCCCATACGCTCCGCGGGCCACGTCCTGCCCGGGCTCCCCGCCCCCGGCACAACAACAATGTACTGACCAGGGAAACGCACCGCGGTGCTGACCAACGGCGAAATGCTGGGAAGACGTGGCAGAAAACCTGGAGCAACCGTATTCCGAAGAAACTCCGCGTTCCGGTCGATTTCATGCATCGGTCCCGGCTCCCCTTCAAGCAGGCAAGTGTACCATCGATTGCTAATCACCTGGAGGATCCACGGGAGGTTCGCCCGGTCACCATTCCATCCAACGCGCACCTGCGCGCCGCTGGCGCGCACCAGGCAGTCACCCGCCTCAAAATCCCTCGAGTATACTGGATTGAAGACCGTGCCCGCAGACAGGTCGGCAATCCTCCGAAGGACAGACCGCCGATACCCTGACAACAGCGAGCAGAAGCGCTGTCGGTCCACTGCGACCACGGTTTGAAACCACCCCGTTGCACTGGCCAGCTCGGCAAAAACGGAGTTGCAGACGAGCGCCAACCGGCGGCCTGGAAGGGCTGCTGCGAATCCCCGCGCGGCGTCCGCCCACAAAACAAAGTCCCCGATGGCGTCCATCCGGACAAAGAGGACCAAGTCATCAGGGGGCCTTCTGGGTCGACGATGAAACAGCGCATCGTGCAGGAAAAGAAGCAGCCGTTTCACCAAAAGGGCGAACAGGTGGGTAACTCGTCGGAGGCTCATCAATGACCGGGGAAGCCCCATGCACACATACTGGCGCACTTGTTCATCCGCGGCGCAGCGGTGACAAGAGGCGGCCGATCTGGCCCAGCAGAGCAGCACGCCAGCGCACGACACCGAACTGCCGGTACTCCGTGAGCCGGTCCAACCGCGCGTTCCGGAAGACAAAACGCGGATGGACCAGCGATTCGGGCAAGGCCGTCGCGAGTTGCCCGCCGAGCCGACTGCGGTGGCGCGTATGCGTACCATCGGCACGAAAACCACGGTTCGTAACCAAGTTCACCGATGGAATGATGCTGAGGCCGTTGTTCATGAGGTGTGCGAAGGTCCATTGGTAGTCCCAAGCGTCCAAGCCATCATGCTTAACTCGGTCGAATGCCCCAGACCAAAAGTCCGCCACCCGTTTATCGTCGAGAAGATCACGAAGGCTGGCCGCGGCGGAGGCATCCCACGCCGCCAGTAAGGAGTCAAAGTGTTTCCATGCACGGCGCCAGGTTGCCCAGCCCCATCCGCGAAAATACCGGGAGAAGTAGTAGCTACTGGCATCACCCGCCAGTGGGCCGAAGTTGACTCCCGAAACGGACATGATGCGCTCGTCGGATTCGTAGCGGTCCAGCATCTCCTTGCAGAATCGGAAGAAATCAGGATGAGGAATGCAGTCATCCTCCAAGAAGATCCCGCGGTCCGCGTCCGCAAGGACGTTGTTAAACCCGGCTATCGGACCCTCCCTGCAGCCCCGGTTCTGGTCGGCATAGTTGCGCGTGACGTCACATTGCCAATCGACCTTGGAGACAATCTCTCGACACCGGCGCACCAGGGCGCTCTCCCCCGCAACATGTTCGCGCGGCCCGTCGCTGATCAGGAACAACCGGCGGGGGCGAGCATCACGGACGCGCGCGAAACAAAGCTCCAGCAGATCCGGCCGGTTGAAGAAGATGATCGCTACAGGTACGTCAAATGACACCTGGACTACTCCCCGAAAAGGTCACACTCTGGGCGTGAGTCGCGTCCGGACAGCCTTCACAGGGCCTCGCAAGAGGAAACGGTGGTCCGAAAACATTGTGCTACTTCCGATGGGTGAAGTAATCGACCACCGCGCCCGTTTCGTAGGCTAGGGGGGCGAGCGCGTCGTATAACCGGCCCCTGGCAGGGCCGGGTCCGGCCAGCAGTCGAACAACAGCCCTTCCGGCCGCCCAGACTGACCAGCGCAGATGCGACCAGAGGCTCCGCGGGCCGCCCTGCTGCAACACGTAGCCCCTACCCGCTCGGTAGCGGGACATGAGCAGCCAGCGCAGGCTCATCTTGTAGTCGGCAATCAAGTGCTCCACCCGCATGGCCGGAACAGCATACACCGGGATCCCGCGCGCTTTCATGCCAAGCAGGAGCTGCGCTTCCTCCCCGTAGGCCACTTCGTTGCCCTTCATGCCGAGTTCAACGTTGAATCCACCCATATCGAGCAGGAGCGCCTTGCGAAAAACCATGTTGCTGCCGGTGATCCATTCGCGCCCGATATCGAGTTCTCGCTCCTCGGTGCCGAGATCGAGGATGCCGTAATCCCTCGGAAACCACTTGGGCGGCGGCACTTCGGAGAAGGCGGAGTACGGACCCCCGTAGGCGCCTACGTCGGGTCGCCGACGGGCGAAGGACAACATGTGCTCCACCCAGTCGGGGAATGCGCGCGCGTCATCGTCGATGTAGGCCACGTACTGCCCCCGGGCCTCTCGTATCCCTCGATTCCGCGCGTGACTGAGTCCCTGCAACGGCTCCAGCACCGTGCGCAGGTTCGGCCTCCGCTTCGCGCGTTCGGAACAGACGCCAAGTGTTTCGTCCGTGGAGTTATTGTCCACGACGATCACTTCAAAGGTCGTGTTCGGTGCGGTCTGCTCGTCGAGCGAATCGAGGCAACCCCGAAGCAAGCGTGCCCGGTTGAACGTGCAAACAACCACGCTGATCTCCGGTGCGCCGGTCATGCTCGAAAAGCCCTGGAGGCGATGAGTTTGGCACGGGCGAGGAAGGGCAGCACCAAGTACTCTGCCTGTGTGAACAGGCTCTTGGTACTCACCGCACCGAGGTTGGCGCGCATGACCTCATATAGGCGATTCACCAGAAAGCCGCCCAGCACGTCCGGCGTCAACAGGCGTTTGGCTCGGTTGGCTTCGAGGAGGACATGGACCCACGCGGCGTTGCGGCGTAGAGCATCCGCACCTCGGCCGCTGAACGGTTCGAAAGCCCGGGACAGGTCCTTGTGCGTTTCACGTAGCGCGTGGTTCTCCAGCCCGAACTCGCGCACACATGACCTCAGAATCTTCTCTGCGGTCTGCCGCGTTGAGGCGCGGTTTCGCATCGACACGCTGCCATCATGAAGCCTATAGATGACGAGCGTTTCCGGGATGTTCGCCATCGGCGCCAGTCGGCTGATCCGCAGCCACATTTCCCAGTCCTCGGCGTTTGGGAAATGAGCATATCGCAGCCCCCATTTGCGAACGACGGCACCACGGAGCATGACCGTGGGATGCAGTAGCGCGTTCTCGAATCGCAGAGCCACGCGGATTTCATCGGGCCCTTGCGGCATCCTCCAAACGGATTCGCGGCCGGATCCATCGCGGGCCGACGCGAAGGAGCCCGCAGCAGCCAGATCAGGACGATGGTCCAGAAATGCAACCTGTACTCGGAGTCGGTTTGGAAGTGACACATCATCAGCATCCATGCGGGCGATGTAGTCCCCGCGGGCCGCGTCCAGCCCGCGGTTGAGTGTGTCCGTGAGGCCAAGGTTGCGGGGATTGCGGAGGACAACGATTCGGTCATCGGAAACGCTGTCGATGATTCCGGCGCTATCGTCTTGCGATCCGTCATCGATCACGATCAACTCGAGATCAGAAAAGGACTGCTCCAAGATGCTCCTGATGGCGCCTTCGACAAACTCCGCGGCATTGAAGACCGGCAGAATGATGGAAACCCGAGGATCCCTCATGGGACAAATACTAACTGACCCCGGTCAACGCAGTGAAGACCCGCGTATGCGTGTTCAGCCAATGCGGCAGGCTGAACAGATTCGCTGCCCGCGCCCTCGCGCCGACGCTCCAGGATGGCCAATCATCCATGACGGCTTCAACGGCGTCGGCCACAGCCTCGGCCTCGGGGGCGTGCAGTGCATTCCAGTCATCCGGGACGGGCAGCAGAAGCCCCCCATCGTTTCCCACGAGTTCCGGCATGCCCCCGCTCGCCGAACCAACTACCGGGACACCGCAGGCCATGGCCTCGAGTACGACTGTCGGACATGGATCCTTATACTTAGGATGAAGCAGGATATGTACCGAACGGTAGATGGAGGGAGCCTCTGACTGCGAGTACGGTCCGGTGATCTCAATGTGCCCGTCGACGTTCAGTTCGGCGGCCACTTCGCGAACATGGTGCTCGCCGCCGGGCCAGGCGATGCGACCAGCTATGCGGAACGTGACAGGCCGACCCCGCCGTTTGAGAATAGCTACGGATGCAAGCGCACTCAGCAATCGGTAGGGCTCGTGATGTGAGCCGGTGGACACCAGTCGCCACACATCAGCATCGCGATCAGGCCCCGGATGGAACTCCGCGGTATTCACACAGTTTGTGAGCACCTCGTGGGGGCATTTGGCAACTGACAGGAAGCGATCGCAGCTATCGCGACTGAAGCGACTCTGATAGAGAATGAAATCGGCAGCCTCGAGTGCCCCACGGAGCTCGTCGTTGATCCGGCGGGTCTGCTTCCCCGCCCAGCCGGGATAGGCCACTCCGTTTTGGTTCAAAACCACTCGGGCACCAATCCGCTTTGCGTGTCGGACCCACTCCTGCCAGTGCGAAGGCAGGGCACTCGAAACTAGATAGAGGATGCTGTAGGCGTCCGGAGAATCGGGATACTGCTCCATGAGTGAGAGCAGCTTGACGGCTCCACCGGAGATCGTCCTTTCTCGGAAGGAGTCGAGGACGCCACCATAGCAAACACGTACACCGCGCGACCTCGAGCCCGCGAGGCGCGCGAGGCGCCAGCGGAGGTGAAAACGATCGACCAGTTGTCGGAATCTGCGAATTAGGTGGCGCAAGTCTCGTCACGATCCACGAGTCATATCTTATAGAACATCCGGTACCAGTCTACGAAGCGGCGCACACCCACCGAAAGAGGAGTATCGGGCTGGAAGTCGATGGCCTCTTCCAGATCCCTCACATCCGCAAGAGTGTCCAGCACGTCCCCGGGCTGCGCTGGTGAAAGAATCAGCTTGGCCGGGCTCCCGACCGCCTGTTCCACCGCTGAGATCAGCTCAAGAAGCGGAACGGAGGTCCGGTTCCCGATATTGAACACGCGGTAGGGAGCGGCACTGGTGTCCGGCCGGGGAGCTGACGCGTCCCAGTTTGGATCCGGGCTGGCAACCCGATCAGTTAGTCTGACCATGGACTCCACTACGTCGTCAACGTAGGTAAGGTCGCGACTCATGTGTCCGTTGTTGAACACGGATATGGGTTTGCCCCGAACTATTGCATCCGTGAACATGAAGAGCGCCATGTCCGGACGACCCCATGGCCCGTAGACGGTGAAGAACCGCAGCCCCGTGGTGGGCAGCCCGTAGAGGTGGCTGTACGCATGGGCCATCAGTTCGTTCGCCCGCTTCGTCGCGCCGTACAGGCTGAGGGGATGGTCGGCCCCATCCGCGGCGCGGAAGGGTATCTTGCGGCTGGCCCCGTAGACTGAACTCGACGAGGCGTAAATGAGATGCTGGGCTTTGAACTGCCTCGCGGCTTCGAGAACGTTTGTGAATCCGACCAGGTTCGTTTCTGCGTAGGCAAGCGGATTGACGACTGAATAACGTACGCCCACTTGGGCTGCGAGGTGGATAATCATATCGGCCTGTGCGTCCTCAAACGCGCTGTGCAGAGCTGATACATCACCGATGTCGAGCCTGCGGAACGTGAATCCCGGCCTCTGTATCAGGCGGTCCAGGCGAGCCTCCTTCAGCCTCACGTCGTAGTAGTCACTAATGTTGTCGACGCCGAAAACCAAGCTACCTTCCGACAGCAACCGCGCGGCAAGGTGATAGCCGATGAACCCGGCAGCCCCGCTCACGAGGAATCGATGTTTGTTCACACTCATTGATGCCCCTTAACCGCGATCTCTTGCTTCGCCCAGTCGGCCTGCCGCAGCTTCTAAGTAGAGGCGGGCAACGTGGGTCATTCTCGGTGGGCTTAAGGAGCCCTGAAAACGCCGATAGCCAGCAACCAACCGAGCCAGCGCAGCAGGGATTTCCTCTACGGCATCGAAACCGCAACCACCCTGCGCAACGAGCTCCGGGTGACCGCCCGAGCGCAGGAACACAACCGGGAGACCACACGCCATGGCTTCAATGAGAGCGTTAGAGCAGGGATCGTTCATGCTCGGAGCCAAGTACACGTCGTGATCCCGAAGGATCTCGGCCAATTGCCGGGAGGTTACGGGGGCGAGAACCTCGATATTGCGAAATCGAAAGCTGCCAATCCGTCCAACGAACGTAACCGAGTATCGATCAAAGTCTAAGTGCCCATCCAGCCACTGTAACGCGTCAGCTCCTTTCCTGACATTGTCGGACCATGCCGCGGCAACGACGCGAACCTTTTGACTGGGGTCGAATGAGCGTCTGCCCCGGGCGTGGAAGATCTCCGGATCGGCCGCATTCGGGATGACGACGGGCCTGCGCAGTTCCAGCCCGCGCTCCTCGTGCGCCATCAGGCTGTACTCGCTCTGGAAAATCGTGACGTCGGCGAGCTCCCGGTTTATGTCGCTGATCCGCTGGTCCGTGCCATCGTCATATCCTCGATAGCCAGCGATGGGTCCGTCAACGCGGTGGATCATCCGCAAACGCTTCCGCGGTGCTCGTCTCAAGGGGGCAAAGTCGAAGTTGAATGAGTTGAACAGGATCGCCTTTGCCCTCGAGCCGATTCTGTTCGTGCCCACACCAATGCCCTGCGCAAGCAGGTACCTCCTCAGACCCAACAAGAACTGATTCCCCCCGCCGTACGGGGGGGACACGAAGTCGTGCACGATTACAAGAGGGTCACCGCCGACGAGTCGGCTCACCGCCGAAACGCGCCGGAATTCTCTGGAGATTTCAGGCGGGAGACTCAAAGAATTCCCTCCAGAGGGCTCCCTGCGCTCGGTAGTCATGGACCCGTGCCGATGCGATCCCCTTCTGGGGAATGTCGCCATCGCGTTTGGCCATCACATCCAGAACGCACGCCGTGAGCGATTCCACATCACCCACCGGAGCCAGATAGCCGTTCACGCGGTGCTGAATGATTTCCTGCGCTTGACCAACCCGAGTCGAAACAACGGGAATCCCTGAGGCCATCGCGTCCAGAGCGCCCTTCGGCCCCCCCTCGACGCGAGCCGTTATGAGGTAGCAGTCGAGCGCACTGTATAGCTCCGCGATTCGCCTGCTGTCTTCGGCCATTACATGCACAAAAGGCACGCTCAGTTCGCTGAGTCCGCGCTTGACATAGCCACGCGCGGGGCCGGTCAGAAGAACATGCGGCTCAACGCCTTCTTCACGAAGCCTGGCAAGAACCGCAACGAAGACGTCAGGTCCCTTGATGAGCTTCGGCTCAAAACCATCAGCCCATCCGATGCCGTCCTTCTGAAAAGATCCGATCACGAATGCCGATTCCGGGAGGCCCAGTCGCCTGCGCGAATACGATCTGGCGTCGACGCTTGTGGGACGGAACGTTGCACAATCGACGCCTATCGGGATCTTCCGCACCTGAGAGGAACTCAACCCTGCCTCCAGGCAAACTTGTTGCATTTGGTCGTGGGTGACTTGGACGCGAAAGAAGCGGCCACAGTTCCGTCGAACGAGTTCAAAGAGTGAGGCAAACTCCTGCCCCTGGCCGGGGTCCCCGTGGAAGTACGCAAAAGACAGGCGGACCGAAGGATGCATACCCGCCATCTGCCGAAGCGCGAACTGGTCGCACAGAAAGACGTGCTCCCGAAAGGCCCATGTTGGAGACGAAACCGCAGCCTTCCAGCCGCACTCCAACATTGACTGCTGCATGTTCGCAGCCAGTTCGTCCAAGATCCAACCCGCACCGTCATTGACGATCGTGAGATTCCGCTCGCGAAACGGAACGACCGGCGCCACGGCCGAAAGCCCCCAGCGGGCCAAGCGCCGTGCGAAACTCGCGGCTGCTCGTGCGATGAAACCCACTGTGCTACTCCTCAAGCCAAGAGCCGGATCCGCGTCAGAGCCATCCGGTTTTGGCGCAGATGATGCCGTAGCCGGTCGTCGTTCCGCGGCACATCCAGTTCTCCTCTACCCAAGTCCTCCGGTCCAGCCAGAAGGCGGCACGGACCAAGATCCGGTTGCACGCACCGATCAGTATTCGAGCCCAGAGGTGCGTGCCGAGCGGCGTACGCTCTCGTATCTCATACAAGAAAGAGCGAAGCATCCCGAAAACGGTAGCGAAGAAGCCCCCCTGCGACTCCAGATGCACCTCACGCAAACCGATTCGGGATAAGACGGTCCTGTAGAAATGCGCCGTGTAGCGACCGTAGTCCTTCGGATCGCCATGCACATGGTAAAGGAACGGAGTGCAAATCAGGAGGCGCCCACCCGGTCGCAACAGGCGGCCCGCTTCCTTTAGCACGGCCACCGGATCCTCGACATGCTCCAGCGTCTCCGAAAGAATGATCCCGTCAAACGACTCATCCGCTGCCGGGACCGAGGCTATGTCACACAAGAAATCAGGTTCACAGCTTGGTTCAATATTGGCGTACCGGACGTTGGTACAGAATTCCTCGATATTGAAGCGGCCGCTCTTTCTTACCTTTCTCCCCCCCATATCCAGAATGGCTTCGTCGGGGCGAAAGGTAGATGCGACCTGTCTGATGTGGAACTCATCAACATAGTAGCGCCTCACTGAGTAGCCAAGATCACGAAGAAGGCGTTTCTTGCCGGCCTCAATGGGCATGGTCTGCACCAATCAGATCGAATGGCTCCGCATCATTGATGACGTCGACCTTCAGAAGGTCTCCATTGGAATCCAGGGGAAGCTCAAATCCACGCGGAATCACGTATGTCTCAAATCCGGGCGCGGGCTTCATGTCGACAAACTTGAGCAGATCTGCTTCTTCGTGAATTTCATAGTAGAGGTCGCCTGGGCCGGCGGGAACGTAACGGCCGTATCGCCGGTTTCCGGCCCGCACGCGCGCTTTCGTACCCCGCGGGTCCGTCAGGATGTCAGCCGCCACGGGATACCTCATCATCACGCTTTCCAGGCCAAGGCCCGCCCTCCGAAAGCGATCCAGCATGTCGGCCTCTGCGCCGAGGCTTGAGTCATTCTCAGCGGAAGCCTGGGGCTGCCTCGCTCTCCACGGCCCGAGGCGGGTCCAGATGGATGTCCGCCCGAAAGAAAGTATTCCCGCACCGGCGATTCCATCGCGGGTACCCCCGAACCCGAGAAACTCGCGCCCGCTCGCGGTTCTGTAGACGCGATAAAGGCGCCTGACGAAGGGAAGTCGCACCTCCCGACCACGAAACTGAACCCGGCGCGGGCCGAAGGCCTCCCGTATCGTGCACTGCCGCTGCACATTGAAAACGACATGCCCGATCTCGGCGTGTCGCTCCACAAGCTCGACCAGGTCCTCCATCCAGCGGCCCTTCAAAATGAACTGTACATCCTCAGGCAAGATCATCACATAGCGCGCTTTCGACCGTTCAACAATTATGTTCATGGCCTCTGCGTGCGTACAGGTCTTGAAGATGCGGTGCTCAAAGAAGTCCAGGGACTCGACATACTCCCGAAGCCCCGGTTCTTCCGAGTTCCCGTCTACCAAGATCCACTGTACCGAGGGGTAGTCCAAGCACGCTCTGAGGGAAACGATCAGGGACCTCAAGTAGTGCAGGCGATTGTAGCTGACGATACCAACTGTTACAAGGGGAAGTTCCATCGTGCACTACTCGATGACTGGCCGAGACGCCACCTCTTGCCACATGGCCCGGGTGATGTACATACAAACTTGGTCATAGTAAACGCCGTCACGGCGCAGAGACTCAACCTTCCGACCCTCCTCACGGAATCCCAGCCCTTTGTACAACCTTTGGGCAATCTCGTTGTATGAAGCCGTACTCAAGCCCGCGCGATGCAGGGATAATCCATTGAAACACCGCTCCAGCACTAGATTCCACATGACCTTGGCCAATCCACGCCCGCGGAAGTCTCTGTGGATGTCGCCCCCAAGAATGCAATTGCTGTTGACCAAGTCGATATCGTAGATCTTGGCAAAGCCTATCCGAAGATCGTCGGCACAGAAAAGGGCCCTCTGCTGCTTGGCGTCCTTGTTGATCCCGGTCCACCAAGAAAGATGGCTCTCCAGAGTGATCGGTCTCGGGTCTGTCAGGTTGTGCAAAACAACCGGGTCGTTGTGCAACTCCACCAGCCATGGGTGGTCATCGTCCTTAACTTCCCGTAGGGCATATCTCACGAAACGGCCTGCCTGACTTGCGCCGCGATGAAACGGACATCCTCTTCGCCCAGCCACCAACCGCAAGGAAGGGAAAACTGGCGCTCCGCAAACTGACCCACGCCCGGAAGTTGTTTGCGGTAGTGACGGAATGCCGTGTACGAATCGTTCGGCACATGAACGACCCCTGCGAGGATCCCCCGCTCGTTCAGGTTGGCCAGGAGCGCGTTGCGAGATATGCGTGCGTCCGGCTCCAAAACCATTGTGTAGACCCAGAATGCCGAGTCCGAACCTTCGGGGCGACTTGCAGCCATAGCGAGGGCGAAGCCTGCGAACTCCTCGTCATAGAGCGCTGCATTGGCACGATGCGCCTCAAGCAGCTTCCCGATGTGTGGAAGCTGGGCCAGCCCGATGGCTGCGGCAACGTTGTTCATGTTGAACTTGTAGCCCGCCTCAACGATATCCGTGTCCCACTGCTGCCCGCGCCAGTTGCCCTGTTTGTCTTTGATCGCGTCCCGGTCGAGCCCAAACCACTTGAGCGATTTCGACCGTGCGTGATCCCCGGGGTCGGCGCACACAAGGGCCCCGCCGTCGCCGGTTGTGAAGTGTTTGATGGCCTGGAAGCTGTAGCAGGTGTAGTCTGCCCAGTCGCTAACCGGACGAGCGTGATAGGAAGAGCCAAACGCGTGGGCCGCGTCCAGAATGAGCTTCACTTTCTTCTGCTTGCAGAGGTCATATATCGGCTTCAACTCTGGCGGTGTGCCTGCCCACGCGACAACGACCACGGCGCGCGTGCGTGGAGTGATACGCGCTTCGATTCGGTCGGCGGTCACCATTCCGTTCCGAGGGTCCACGTCAGCCCATACCGGGACAGCGCCCATCGTTACAATGGGCGTGTTTGTGGCAACACAGGTCATAGGAGTGGTGACCACTTCATCTCCATGCCTAACCCCGGCGAGGTGCAGGGCCATAGTGATCGCCGATGTGCAGGAGTTTGTGAGCACCAGTTGGCCCGCCCGGAGGGTTTTCTTGAGGCGCTCAGTCAGCTCCACCACCTCAGTCCCTTCGTTGACAAAACCGGACCGAAAGACGCGCTCGATTTCCCTCAGAGCCTCTTCTGTCGGGATATGCACCTTGAACAGGGGGTAATGTCTCACACGTCCTCCCTCGCGGTCGTCCGGATCTCTTCGATTCTCAGGCCGGTGAATTCTGGAAGCTTCAGGTCCAAGACTCCCAGCGCCGACAGGTGACCCTCCAACTCGGAAGCACTCATCACGTCACCGCAGCTCGAATAGGTGAATCGCTCCCTCGGTGGCTCGGTGCTGAACACTGGCTCGATCACGTAGTACTGCTCGAAACGTCGAGAACGCGATGATTCTGCTTCATTGATTAGGTCCTCATGCAACTTTTCACCTGGACGCGCTCCTATGATCTTGATTTGCTTCCCGTATCGACGGGCAAAAAGCCCGGCCAGGTCGCCGATGCGCATCGCTGGCAGCCGGGGCACCCAAGTCTCACCGCTGCCCGCCTTGTTCAGAGCCGTGGCAATGAGGTCCACGGAATCGTCCAGAGTCATGACGAACCGGGTCATTGATGGGTCGGTGACTGTAAGATAGTCGCCGCTTTCTGCCTGGTACTTGAACAGGGGGATGATGCTACCGCGCGACTCGAGCACGTTACCGTACCGAACACATAGGAAACGGATTCCGGAACTACCACGCGCGACCTGACTGGTGACAATGCGCTCGGAAAGCGCTTTGCACATACCGTAGACGTTGATTGGGGAACAGGCCTTGTCAGTGCTCACGAAGAGAACGCTGTGAACGTGGCGCGAGAAATCCGGTTCCTCGCTTACGACCTCAACCACGTTGGAGGTCCCGGCCAAGTTTGTCTGAATGCTTTCTTCGGGACTGATCTCGCAGGTGTCCACCTGCTTCAGTGCCGCGGCGATAATAATAGTGGTAGGCCGAAACTGTCTCACGACCGCCCGGATCCGCTGCTTGTCCCGTATGTCTCCCACCCAGAACTTGAGTCCCCTGTCCGCGCCTCCCGATATCTCGTTCCGGATCGTCCAGTGCTTGGCCTCGTCACGTGAATAGATACCCAGAGCCTCCACGTGACCCAAGAACCTCGATATGAGCTTTCTCCCCAACGAACCCGTCCCACCAATCACGAGAACGCGCGTATGCTCTTTTGCCAGTGTCACCACAGGAAGCGCCTCCAACGCCCCAACTCCAAAACCCACACTCCGTGCGTCCGCCATACGTATTCGCGCCACAGCCGGATCCAAGCTTTGTCAAGACCGCGACTCACTGATTTCGCCCGATGTGCAAAAACGACCTCGTTGCCAAACCAGAACTCCTCGCCCCCGGTGGTAACGACTTCACGCGCTTGGCGGAATCCAATACCATCATAGCCCGCCGCTCGTACCTTGAGCGGAAGTTGCCATCCTGTGTCCTTGTGGAACTCGCTTCCCACGGGAAGGCCAAAGATCTCAGCATCACGTTGGCTGTCCACGACGCTTCGAGCAAGATCGGCGTGCTCGAAGTTGATCCCCAAGGACCGAATAGTCTGTGTCCGGAACATGCACCCGACCACATTCGGAAACTTCTGGTATTTCTTCAGGGAGGTTTCATACGCGGAACCGACAATGACGACCGAGCCATCGAGCATATCCGCGAGACGGCAATCCCAGTCCTTCATGACCATGAAGGTGTCCGCGTCCATAACCATCGTGTAATCAGCCCGGCTTTCCGCGACTATTTGGTTGATGATAGAGGAATGGCGCCCGCTAAAACTGCTGCCGGAGGCCTTGGCCACGCGATAGGCGGCATTCTTCCCCGTCCACAAGTGCCTCTTTTTGGTGCCGTCCGCGTAGTAGACTACGTGAATTCGTTCCGGCCTGGCTGCCAGACCAAGCAAACTGCCCACGAGCGCACGCACATATCCCGCGGCGTTCGGTCCGCAAGGAATCGCCACTTCAATCGAGCTGTCCATTTGCCATGGGCCGACTACTCGCGAATCGCGAACACCCAAATGCGAGCCTTCGACCTCGTTACCTCGCCGGGGAAGCGGTAGGTTCCGCCAACGAACGGAACGAGGTCCTCAGTGGCCGTCGTCCATTCATGGAAGGAACTGAAAGCCACGTGGCCAATGCGCGGAGTCGCTGACGTAGAATGAGTCAAAAGGATGGGGCCTGTCTCGGCTTGAAACAGATTCAACTTCGCCTGCACGTTGATGTGCTTGATCGGAAACTCCAGGACGCGGTGCGGGACTGCCTCATCCGGGGCAACCCGGGCCACCAAGTAGGCCCCCGCGAGAGTGGCTTCAACAACCTGCTGAGGCGTCGTCAAATGCTCCGCCGGCGTGCTGGCAAGATGCGTTTGAACCTCGCCGAAAAGCTCGTGCGTTCTGCCGGCCGTGTCACCTCGTTGCCTCCCTGGAGCAGAACCTCTCTGAATCCAGAACCGATCTTCGCCGAAAATGGGCTGATAGAAGAAAACGGGCTCCTGTATGAGTTTCCCGGTTCCATAGACGTGCCCTGCCAAGACCCGTACGGGCAGGATGGCCAGGGTCCGCGCGCCCTGCTCTGGAACAGTGACCTGCAGGTCCCGGACTGCAGCATCAACGGCCCATCTGCCGTATGCCTCTTGACCTGCCAGTCGCCACATCAGCGAACTTTTTCTGAAATCGACTGCCTCCAATGGCGACCTTGCAGTAGGTTGTTGGCACGCCGCCAACGAGAGCAAACAGCCATACAGCGGTCCTGCCATCCACCAGGTTGACCGCTCGCAGCATCCCTGAAAGAGGCCCGTCTCGTTCGTGCCAAACCTCGCCACCGGCTCACACAACGCTCATCCACTTTCGCAACAGGCCGAGCACCATCCGAGACAGAAGGCCAATCACGGGAATCCTCAGCATTCTTGCATAGATCCTTCTGGTCCACCCGAGCACGCGGGGGTGTGCAATTGTGGATTGGAGCGCAAACGAAAGTGCCGAGATGACGCTCTTCTCCAGCGCAGCCAACCAGAACAGACTGAAAGGCCGCGCTCTCGTTCGCTCCCGATGCATGATGGCCAACAGCGTATCCGAAGGCTCGTTCGGTGGCCCCCCGCCGCGTAGCGCATCCGCCAGATTTGGCGGTAGATTCTGAAGAATCTCCTCCGGCCATTCGCGCACCCCGAACGGAAATGGAGACTCACTTGGGAAGAGCCCGGCAAGGATCACGACGGTATTGCGGCCCTTGATGTTGGGCATTCGACTGTGCCAGGTCTGATTCATGAACAGGTAGATGTCGCCAGCCGATCCGGTTGCACTCGCAACCCTTGCTGCGAGCTCTGTGCGCCAAAGGAGACGAGCCAACGGATTCAAACGCGACAGCCACCTCAGCCCTTGAGGCCAGGGGCCCCCGTCCGTTTTCCAAAGATAGAAAGGCATCCCCAATATCACGTCCCATCTTGGGTCTGCCGCGAACTTGTGGGATCCTTTGACGAATCCCGTGGGACCATCACCTTCCTCCACGTCGGTCAGGAGAATGCCGAGACCCGCTTCCAAGGGTGCATCCCTGTGCCATTCCAAAGGTGGATTGAAGAGGTCGCCCGCATCAACGATGCCCGTCATGCGCCTTACGTTAATGTCCCTTATCTTGAAATTCCGGCCAGCGATGCGCTGGATTGCCTCTCGGGTCTCCGGGTGGGCCAGGACAGCCTCCAGCATGTCGTCCAACACGCGGCTTTTGCCGGGAATGGCCACATGGAGTGTCTGGTAACCATACCGCAGGTTGTCAGGCGAATCCTCGCCCATCAGCCGCTCGACTTCCGCTCGACCACGCTCGGCCAACTCGCGTTCAAAAAACCCGGGGACCAACGCGAAGCCGTCATTGTCCAAGCGTTCCGAAATCCGTTTAGCATCCATACTTATATCATCCGGTCACACACAGCTCGAACTCCGCTTGCACCAGATAGAACGCGTCACAAGATGGGCCCACGATGGCTCTTCGGACCAGTCTGACCACGGACGCCCTGCTCGACTATCTCTCGCAGCAACTCTCTACCCTCTTCCCCGATGGCTCTCCGACGCGGGATGCAATCAGGGGCGCCCTGGTCAACGCCCTGGAGCGTGTCGAGTTCTGCTTTCAGCACATCCGCTGGAAAAACTACCAAGACGCCAAGGGGCCGATTTTCAATCACCTCAACACGGATCACTACGCCAAGCTTCTGTATTTCGTGGGCAATTGCATCTACCGGGCAAATGGGGATCTGTCAGTTGCGGCCAAGTTGTACGCACTGAACAAAGCTCTCCACGGCTTGGATGTTTTTTATGAGGTTGAGCTCCCACGCATCTTCTGCTGGCAGCACCCAGTGGGTACGGTGATCGGTCGCGGTCGATTTGACGATTTTCTTTTTGTTTATCACGGAGTGACCGTGGGCTCGAACCTTGACGGTGTCTATCCGACCTTGGGTAGGGGTGTGTGCCTGTTCGGAGGTTCGGCGGTAACGGGAGCCTGCGCTGTCGGAGACAATGCTTTTCTGTCGCTCGGGACTAAGGTTGTCCAACAGGATGTGCCGCCCGACAGTACTGCCTTCGGCTCTTCGCCAGCGTTGACCTTCAAGCCCAACAAAAGGTCGGTTATCCAGGAGATGTTCCGATTCCTTCCCTCGTGATCCCTTGGTCCTTGGGCTCCAGGCGCAGGAGGATGCGCGCCACTGACGTCCCACATGGGTTATCCTCCGTCATCGGCGGTATATCGCGGGCAAAGATCACAGCAACGGAACCCGAGGCTGCCCGGAAGCGGTTCACTAGAGCGGCCGCTGACTTGAAGTCAACGCGGTCCACGTGGTCTGTCGGATACGCGATTGGGACCTCTACGAAGACGTAACCCGGCCGGCCCAGAACGCGACAGAACTCGCGGATGGATGATTCGACATCGTAGCTGTGCTCCAGAGAATGTGAGCTATAGACTAGGTCGAACTCCCCATCGGCAAACTGAAGGTTTTCCATGGCCATCACAGAGACCCGTGAATCGCGGGAAAACAGGTCGATTCCGCGCACGCTTTTCACACCCAATTCCTCAAGAAGGTCCAGCTCGACAGAGTTCCGACAACCGATCACCAGGGCCTTTGTCAGGTTCCTGCAGTCCAAACTATCGGCAATCGCTGCGGCATGGATTGTTTTCCGACCATTCTCTTGGGGATCTCGATGCGATGTTCCGAACTTGGGAAGGGACCGATCAACTTGGTGTTGGGCATACGACAGAAACTCCCTGTCGCAATCTGATAGGGCCCGGGCCAATCGTCTTGAATGCCATAACCTGACCACTCGATAGCGCAGCCGAGTCATCATCTGATCCGCCCGCGAGCGCAGGGCCACCGCGTACCGGAGTATTGTCTTCATTGCCCGACACCCCGCAGTATTTCTTCCCGGCCCGGGCGTACGAAGAGGGTATCCTCGATAAGAACGCAATCCAGTTCCGTTTTTTTCAGCATGTCGAGCCCAACGGAGCAATAATTCACGATTGGCTCGCCGCCCGGATTGAACGAAGTATTCAAGAGAATCGGGAAGCCTGTCCTGCGCTCAAACTCCCCGATTGCAGCATGCAAGAATGAGTTGTGCTCCCTGCGCACTGTCTGCAGCCGAGCGCTACCGTCCACATGAGTGACAGAAGGCAGGTCCGTAGCATACTGCTTCTTGGTGAAGCAGATCACCGACATGTAAGGTATCTCGTCCGAGTTCGTGAAGAAGGTCGAGGCCGACTCTGCATGTGCCACAGGGGCAAAGGGTCTATACCACTCTCGATGCTTGACCTTTTCGTTGAGAATATCCCGCATATTCTTGGTCAGGGGATTGGCCAGAATCGAACGATTCCCCAAGGCACGCGGGCCTACTTCATAGCGCCCCCGAATGACCCCGACAATCCGGTTCGCTGCCACCAAAGACGCCACCACCTCGGGTGTCCGTTCCTTCGCGAGGTCCAAGTGCGGATACTGCTGGCGAAACGACGGAAGGTCGACCAGGTCAAATGCCTCGGAACCCAAGTAAGGGCTTAAATAGGTGCGGGCACCCTCAAAGCCCAAGCCCGCAATCTGATGGGAAACGTAGAGAGCTGCTCCCCCCGCAAGACCGCAGTCGGTGGGATTCGGCACGAAGTGCACTCCCTCAAAGAGCCCCCTCTGCTGGATCTCGTAGTTCGTGACGCCGTTCAGAGCACATCCCCCGACTACGCACAAATTTGAACTGGTCCGCCGATGGTTCGAGATGAGGGAGATCGCCTCTTCGGTCCAAGCGTGCTGGACACATCGAGCCAAGTCGTGGCTGATGGTATCTTCCACTCCCGGCAAAGCGAGTTCCTTTGGGGTACGGGAGAAGAACCGCCGGAGGCCCGTGGTCGCGCCGTTCGGCGTTGGCACCAAGAACGATCTCAGCTCTGGAATATCGCGTAGACCGACGGAGTTCACAACGTGGGCGCGCCCGTATGCGTTGAGCCCCTCGATTCGACGCATTGGCGCCTTTCGATAGTCGCGCACATACCTTCGAGCGTGCGGCAACCACTCCTCTCGCAAGCTCCCGTACGCGGCCAGTCCCATTGTCTTGCCGGATCCAGTCCCGGAAATATCGGGGGAGACCCCGATAATAAACCCGAGGTTGTTGTACGAACCACCAAACTGCGTCTCATAGTTGGCCAGATACTCGATCCGGTTCCCGCGCGCATGAAAGAAAACAGTCTGACCATCGTTCCCCTGCCCATCATAGCTGAATACTAAACTCTGGTTGTAGGGCGAAGTGAAGTAGGCGAGCGACGCGTGACTCAGGTGGTGGCTGACGTTGTGGGCCACACCGAAACGAAAGCCCTCTTCGCGGAGAACCGCGGTTAGGTTCGCGTGCTCTTCCTGCCGGCCTTGGTTTTGAACCGCCACATGATCGTACTCGAACCCCCAAAGCTTCCCGACTACTTGGAGGAAATTTCTCAAGTCCTGGGTATCAGCATACTGATAGCCACTCGGGAACTGGCCCGATTCCATCCTGTGGCAATGGAGCTTGTAGCGCTTTTGCCGGAAGAAGCGCTCGGCCTCCACAAGGGCCACAAGAACGCCGTCCTCGACCAGGGCGAAGCTGCTGTCGTGGCCCAAAGAGACTCCGAGTACCCTCACAGCACGCCCCTTTCCGGATCCCCGGAAACCAGCCGGGCCAGGCACCGATACAACTTCAGTCCCGCGTGCCCGCTCTTCTCGGGGTGAAACTGCGCGGCAAACACATTTCCCTTCGAAAGGGCGGAGCAGAATGAAAAGCCTCCGAACTCCGAAACGGCACAAACATCGGGCCCATTGCTCGGCTGCACGTAGTAGGAATGAACGAAATACATGAAATCATTGTCCAAGTTGTCCTCCAACGGAGTCCCGGTCCAGTCACCGCGGGCGGCATGGATCGGGCTCCACCCCATGTTTGGAACCCGCAACTGCATTCCAGCGTGGGATGCCGGGAGGCGCTTGACCACTCCTGCAATCAAACCAAGACCTTTGTGAGTCCCGAACTCTTCGCTCTCATCCATAAGCAATTGCATCCCGAGGCAAATCCCTATTAGGGGCCGACCAGTGGCCGCGTAGTCAACCAACACCGACCCCAAACCCAGAGAAGAGATGCTCGTCATAGCGTCCCCGAATGCGCCTACGCCCGGCAGGATCACGGCTTTCGCCCGCATGATGTGACCAGCGTCGGACGTGACGAGCGGCCTCAGGCCAACTGCACGACAGGCGTGACTCACGCTGAAAAGATTGCCCAGCTGGCAATCTACGATTGCTGTGTCAAAGTCCATCACAACCGACAAGCGATGTTGCTGCCCGCCAAAGCCTTCTTGATGGACTGAATCGTCAAGGGGCGAACCTTGTCGAATCGAACACCGCTCTCCAGAAAGCGCGTGTTGCCCTCCTCCGGGGCAACAAAACCAGCGGCATTGCGCTCCATGGACTCATAGTGCAGGACCGATGCGATCGCGATCGCAGAAACCCCGGTGCGCTCAAACGCGGAAACCGCATGCTCCGCACTGCCGCAGCCGCCGTGTGCAATGACCGGAATGGACACCCTACTGGCCACCAATTGACAGAGCTCCAGATCAAAGCCCTCGCCGGTCCCCTCCCGATCGATCGAGGTGATGCAGATCTCACCCGCTCCCAGCTCGGCGGCCCGTTCAGCCCACTCGCCCACTTCCACACCTGTCCATTCCCTTCCGTTATCCGTGTACGCAAGAAACCGACCCTCCCTCTCTTTGTGTGCCTCAATGGCCACCTGAATCGTAGAGGAGCCAAACCGCCGCGCAGCAAGGCGAATGAAATCGGGATTCTGTATTGCCGCGGTGTTTATGCAGACTTTATCAGCACCGGCGCGAAGGACGTCGTTGATATCGTTGAGAGTACGTATGCCCCCGCCAACCGCAAGGGGAACAAAGATGCTTTTTGCGGTCCTGCTGATGATCTCGCGCAGGCTGTTTCTCTGGTAGAGGCTGGCCACAACATCCTGGTAGATCAACTCGTCGATACCGTTTTCATAGTAGTACTTCGCGAACGCTTCGGGCGCGCCGAGCACACGCAGGCCCTCAAGGTGAATCCCCTTCACCAGATTCGGTCCCTTGATGTCCAAGCGCGCAATGATTCGACGATACAATTCCGAGCTCCCTGCCTACCAAGTCGTCCAGCCGCCATCGACGACCAAGTTGTGTCCGGTCACGTAGGCCGAAAGGTCTGACGACAGATACGCAATAGCCCCTTTCAGGTCTTCTTCGGTCGCCATCCGGCCGAGCGGCGTGCGCGAAACGTAGCGGTCATGAAAGACCTCCGGTTGATTGCGCCATACGCCGCCCGGAGATAGTACATTAACCCTTATCGCAGGGGCCAAGATCGTGGCGAGATAGCGGCCCAGTTGGTTGAGTCCGCCTTTCGTGGCCCCGTATCCCACGGGATTGGCCATCTTGGTGCCTTCATAGAGGCCCATCTGCGGCCCCACGAGGCCATAGATGGACGAAATCAAGAGGACCGACCCGTGCCCCGATCTGGCAAGGAAGGGGGCACATTCCTGAACGAGCACGAAGGCCGCGGTCACGTTCGTGCGCAGCGCCGCCTCCAAAGCCCCCACGGACTGGTGCTCAAAAGACACACTCCAGCCCGATCGATCCGTGGTGGCCACAAAGGCCGCTGCGTGGATCAGGATATCAACACCTCCGATGAGTGCGACCGCCCGACGGATGTCGGCACGCACCTGTGCCTCTGGGGCTAAGAAGTCGCAGTCCACGAGTTGGGCGCACCCGCTTCGGCGCAGGTGAAGAGCGTCGACGGTCTCCTGAGCCTGACTGTGGTTTCGGTCTAAGAGAAGCACCTCCGCTCCCAGCTCAACCAGGGTCTCGGCGGTCGCACGCCCAATATGCCCTGCCCCTCCCGAGATGAGGGCCTTGCGACCCGCCAAGTCCATCAAATCCCTCACGTCGCGCACAATCAGTCCTCAACGCCCTGCAACCAAGGAAATTCTATGAGACCAGACGACAGGCACGCTTCCAGCATGCGAAACTCGTCGAGGGTGTCCACGTGAATGGAGCGGACTTCGGGAACCACCTGGAGCAGGAGGCGCCCCTTCCTCCAAGTCTCTGCATTCGCTACAATGAACTCCCTTCTCCAAACGTACAGAGATGCGTTTATTCGGTAGACGGTTGGCAGGTCCTGCCGACGCGAGAAGCTCGCGGCACTCTCGGAAAAGTCCTCCATCCACCCGTCACTGGACGTGACACAGTGCCAAATCGGGTTGAAGTCCGGAACAGAAACGCCGATGACACCGTCCGCTTCCTTCGTCCGGCTCAGTTGCGCCAACCCCCCCTCCACGTCAGAGGGGAGCCGCCCGGGCGTCGTTGGATCCAATAGAAGCAATTGCGCATACTCTCCGTTCGGATCCAGCGTTTCCATCGCGTGGCGTACCACGGCCCACATTGGAGTGTCGTCGGCGGCAAGTTCGGGAGGTCGTATGAACGGTACCTCGGCGCCGTAGCGGCCGGCCACCTCCGCGATCTCCGGGCCGTCCGTCGAAACGACAACTCGCGCAATGGAGGAACACATCTTGGCCAGAAGAATGGAGTGCGCAATCAACGGAAGGCCACGCAAAGGGCGAATGTTCTTTCCCGGCAGCCCTTTGGAGCCGCTCCTGGCCGGAATCAAGGCCAAGGTTTTACCGAACCGCATTGATGACCTCTAACGCAGCCTTGGCGTCGCCGAGCGTGGCACGGCTTTCCCGGCCATCTTGAACGGCCATGAAAAAGTCGGCCAATTCGTCTAAATATGTTGCGTTCATGTCGAAGCCTTGCCCGTTCCAGAGAACCGTCGTCGAGGAGCCTGTCTCCAGCTTCAGAGACTGGCCATGGGTCCACTCCAGTGTTCCATCTGCCAGAACGCAGCGGCACCGACGGAGGTGGCCGCGATCAAGAAAGTCCATGTGAATAGATGAAAGAACACCAGATTCATGCTCGCAGGTCAGCTCGCAGAGATTGTCCGCGGCCATCTCGAGTGCAGGAAGCTGCGCAATTCGGCCAGCCGTCACCCGAACGGCTCCCAAAATCCACAGCGTGTAGTCGATCTCGTGGATGAGTGTCAGGGCGGCCCCGCCGCCCAGGTCCAAGCGACCGGAGTAGGCGCTACGGTAGTCAGTCCACGGATGCCAATCGGGAAGGTACGAGCCGACTTCGCTCCTCATGTAAAGAGGTCTGCCGTAGCGACCCGACAGGACTGCGTCCCGTATCATCTCGAGTGCCGGATGGAACCGGAGGTTGTATCCGACCCCCACGACTAACCCGCGCTTTCGCGCTTGTTCGGACAGTCCCGCCAGCTCGCTCGGCCGGACCGCCGCGGGCTTTTCCACGAACACATGCGCATGCAGCTGCAAGGCCCAACGAACCGTAGCTGAGTGCGCCGAGGTCACGCTGGCCACAATGACAGCCTGCGGCTCCCACGATTCCCCCTCGGCCGAAGTTATGAGACAGGTCACATCGTTATCTATCGGTTCAGACGGAGGCGGCGACTCCGGACGCCGAAGTACCGCGAGCCGACGGCATCCGAGACGGCGCAGGTTGGCAATGTGCCTCCGGCCTATGGACCCCAGACCAACCACGAGGATCCTCATGTCGCGCCAGTCCACCATCTCTATCCGGCGGGGACGGTCAGCGGCAGGTCCAGGAAGCGCTTCCGCAGATTCCGGATCGGCAGCCGCTCCTTGAGGAGCGCCACAATTCTCTGGCTGGCCCCGCCGTCGCCGTAAGGGTTTCTTGCGTCCACGACGCGTCGCCGGAACGCGTCACTGTAGGCCTCCCGCACGGCGCCCAGGATAGCCTCGGCCTCGGGCTCACAGTCGATGACACTCTCCGCCCGAAGGCGGCCGGCCTGTCGGCTGCCGATGTTGACGGTTGCGGTCCCCAAGCTCGGCGCCTCGAGCAGGCCGCTGGAGGAGTTGCCAACAACAACATCGGCGTGGCGCAGGAGGGACAGGTAGCGCTGAGTGCCCAATGAAACGAACTCCCAACAGCGGCCCGGTCGCTCGGCGCAGAATTCGCGGATTCGCTGGCTGATCAGGCGACCCCCTGAGTCCGCATTCGGATGCGTAAAGAAGACGTGAAGATGCTCGTCACCGGAGACAAGTCGGCCTAAGGCGCGGAGCATTTCGCCCATTTGCTCCCCGGGTGCGGTCGACTCCAGGGTGGCCGGGTGAAAGGTCACCAATAGGTTTCTCTTGCCCATGGTCACGCCCAAGACCGAGGCGAGGGTCGATGCGTCCAGCAGGTCTCCGTGCACGACACTGTCCACGCCCAACCCGCCGACAGTGAAGACAGTTGAAGGAGATTCACCGAGCTGAATGACACGACGACGATACTCCTCCGCGGCCGTGAAGTGCAGGATCGACATTTTTGTAATGCTGTGTCGAATGGCGTCATCCAGCGCGCCCTCGGTGAGTTCGCCCCCGTGAATGTGGCCGATCGGGACTCTCATGAGCATGGCGGCTGTAGCGGCCGCCAGCATTTCAAAGCGGTCTCCGAGAACAATCAGGAGATCCGGTTGCAGGCGGTCCAGGGCATCGGCAAATCCGATGAGCCCCAACCCCGTCGACTTGGCGACACCCAGCGGTGAGTCGCTGGAGAGGAGCATTTCGACGGTCGCGCCAACCGGCAACCCGTCCCGCAAGATCTCGTTGCGAGTCATTCCGAACTCCGGCGAAAGGTGCGTACCGGTGACGAGGATCTCCGCAGTGAAGTTCGGCTCGGCCTGCAGCAGCTGAATCAGACGCTTCAGCAGCCCGTATTCCGCGCGTGTACCGGTGGCAACTACTACTTTGTGATGACTCATGATCCGGCGGGCAAGCTCACCATCCGTAGAGCACGCTTGCAATCAGCGGTCCGAAATCAGCTCGTCCTGCTCGAACGACCGGTGGGCCAACCGCCCCAGGACTTCATCCCAGCGCATGGGAGACATGCCGGTCCCTGGACGCTTTGCCGTCACGTTCTCCTCCGAGAAGGCCTCGCCCGTCGCTATGGCACGCCGCGCGACCAGACTCCTGCGAGCAACGGCACGATTCGGAAGTTCGCTTGGCGCAGGACGCTTGATGCCGTCCCCCAGAGCAGACTCAACATTGCGAATGCCGGTCACGAGTGCCCTCATGCCGCCCGGGTCCAGGGAAGCCCGGTGATCGGGGCCAGGTTGATCACGGTCCAGAGTAAAGTGCTTCTCGATTACGGTGGCGCCCATGGCCACGGCCGCCAGCGCGACTTCTATCCCAAGCGTATGGTCGGAATAGCCCACCTCGACATGGAAAGCATTACGGAGGGTCTGCATGGCTCTCAGGTTGACGTCAGGGTATGCAGTTGGATACTGCGTCGTCGCATGCATGAGCGTCACGTGGCCGCGGGCTACACCCGCCTCGAAGAGGACGTCCAGCGCCGCCTCGACATCCCGCAGGCTCGACATCCCCGTCGAGACCAGCAAGGGCTTCCGCAGGCGTGCAATCCTGCGCAACAAGAATAGGTTTGTTATCTCCCCTGATGCCACTTTGAAAATGGAAACGTCGAGACGGTCCAGCAGGTCGACACTGGGGATGTCAAAGGGGGTGGACATGAACTGCAACCCGCAGGCTCGACAGCGAGCCACGAGGCGCTCATGGTCTTCTTCCGAAAGTGCCAGACTCCGCAGCATCTCGAGCTGTGATGCCGGCTCGACTGGCATACCCTCTTTCTGGTATTGCGCCAGCTGAGCGCCAGCCGACGCGACCTGATCGGGTATGAAGGACTGGAATTTCACGGCGTCGGCTCCGCACTCAGCGGCCGACTCGACCAGCCCCAAGGCCGTGGCCAGGTCCCCGTTGTGGTTCACCCCGGCCTCAGCGATGATAAGAACACTCTTCATCGGATCAGGCTCAGCGCTCTTACGAAGGAGTCACCGGGCAGTTCAGCGCCCTGCTTTGACACAGCTCCGCTTCCCACGAAGGACCCGGCGCCAACCACCACTCCGCCATTGATGATGGCGCCGGTTGAGATGTGGCAGTGGTCCCCGACCACGGCATCATGTTCCACAATTGCAGCACTGTTGACGATGCAATTCTGGCCCACAACCGCCCCCGGGCCAACCAAAGCCCCGTGCATCACGATGGTTCCGGCCCCAAGGCGGGCGTGCCGGGATACGTGGGCGCGAGGCGAAACGACTGTGGCCATTTCGGCTCCGAGATTGCGTAGCCGCGCAAAGAGGTCGATGCGGACTGCTGCGTCTCCAATTTGTCCGACGGCCACGAGGAAAACACAGCCCTCGCTCACTGCTAGGGGGATCGCGTCATCCGTGCCAATTCGGGGGTACCCGAAAATGGCCTCCCGCCCGGAATCGCGATCCAGGTAACCCGCAACTCGATACAGGCCGGTGGCCTCTATCACGTCGATGCACGCGCGACAGTGCCCGCCTCCCCCGAGCAGTACCAAGGATTTCAAGTCCAATTCCTCATTACGTCCCGTATATCTGACCAATCAAGCTCATGGTTTCCATGGCCTCTTTGATCGTAGGAATATCAGACGCCTCACCGCGGATTGCACGAATCAAGGACCGTGCCTGCAGCAGGAAACCCGGCTTGAAAGCACGATCGGATTCGGAGACCGCGACCGGGTGCAGAGTGCGATCTCCGGCCAGTTGATAGGAGGCTTGCTCCAGCGGCCGCATCTCCCATCGCGTGTTCTCGGTCGTCACCGAGACCGCCCATGGCCCGGGTCCCCGCCAGATGCACGTGTAGCCTGCGCGGTCACCGCTCTCAAACTCCAAGAAGGCAGCAACATACCTGGTCTCCGGGCCCTCCCACGGCATGATCGACCTCACGCCCGTGACTCGACCTCGACCGAACACGCGAAGATAGTCCACCAGATGGATCGAGTTGGCGTACATCCAGTTGTCGATCACCGTTTCCGGATGGTTGTGAAAGCGCGCCTCGGCACGGTTCTCCTGATCGGCCACCTGAATCAGTCGCGGTCCGGGATCCTGTTGCAGACCCTCCAAAGCCGCTCGAGTGGAGGAAAGAAAACGTCGATTCAGAGCTACGTACACGGTGCGGCCGGTGCGGTTTGCCTCGGCTTCGATGGCGCGCGCATCTGCGAGATCGTAGCCCGGAGGCTTCTCGAGCAGCACCGACCACGGGTACTGGAACGATTCGAATGAAACCGCCCGTGCGGCCAGCTCGGGAACGGCCACCACAACCGCGTCTGCGGTAGTCTTCGCGTAGAGTTCCTCGATGCTCCGCGCCACCAGCGGGATCGCCATTTCGCGCGCGAACGCTTCGGTGCTTGCCGGAGTGCGGCTGTGCACTCCGATGATCGTCACGCCTTCGATGGCCTGGAAGGCCCTCGCGTGTTCGCGCGCCATCTTGCCCGCCCCGATCAGCGCAACTTTCATGAAATATCCTCCAAGTCGTCGAATCCTTCTCCGCGGGCCTGAGCAGACCCGATGAGCTCGGCCAGAAAGAAATCCCAGGGTGTATCAATGTCCAACGACCGCTCCGGAGGCATCACGTAGGCCAAGGTCCGTTCGGGAAAGAAGGTCCGCTCGTTGAGCAACGAATCTGTGCTGTTAAGATAGATGGCGCCGTTGAGAACGTAGGCGGGTCCCATTTCCTGCCGCCTCATGTTCGCACGGGCCGAATCGAAAAAAGGCTCAAGGATTCCGTCATCATTGATCCGACGAGCCAAATAGGGATGATGCGGTGTGGGGCAAACCGACACGACTGCGTCGACGGGGTGGTGACGGGCGAGGTCGATGACCGAGTCGATATCCCGGGAAGTGCGAAAAGGAGACGTCGGCTGTAGCAGCATCACATAGTCAAAGCTCCGGCCTTCGTGGTCCTGCATCCATTGGATGGCATGAATGACGGCGTCCAAAGGCGAGGAATCGTCTCGGGCCAGATCCGCAGGTCTGCGAAAAGGAACCTCCGCCCCAAGTTCGAGGCTCGTCCTGGCGATCCCGTCATGATCCGTCGAAACAAGCAGGCATTCGAGGAGGCTGGCGCGCGCGGCCTCGATCGTATGTGCAATCAGCGGCCGCCCGGCAAGCGGTTTGAGGTTCTTGCCGGGGATTCCGCGAGATCCACCGCGTGCCGTAATCAGTCCCAGAACGCGCAACTGTCTATCCCTTCAAGCCCATGGAAACCTGCGCCCGGCCGGGAGTTGCGAATCCACCGAAACCGGACCATGACCGCGTTCATCCGAGGTGTATGCCGCCACCAGAGCGGCGACGGCCAGCCGCCCGTCCCGTCCATCCGGATAGCCCCTGCCGCCAACCAATGCCTCGAGAACGCTCCGTGACGGCATCAGGACGTCCGCGGGCGCAATCTGGGTCGTCCCCCGGTCCGCGGGACAACCGTAACGGGTCGTGGGCAATGCCCGGTGCTCGGTCTGCCGTGCCTCCCAAGTCATGGAGCCGGTCAGTTCGTTGACGTGGACCTGCCCGTACCGGCACCCATAGAGAACTTGGACCCCGTGTCCCTGGTCGGATCCCGCCTCCAGCACGAATCGCTTGCCAGTAGCCGTTGTGACAAAGACAGTTCCCGCCCGGTCCTCAAACTCGCTCCCCCGCGGATTTGGGACCACCTCCGAAGAAAAGCGGGCTTGGACCACGGCGGGGGCTTCGGAGGTCAGGTATCGAAACATCTCGAAGTAGTGGCATCCATTCATGGCCAACCCAAAGTTTCCGGCAACGACGGTGACGCTGCGCAGTCCACCCATGGTATCGGATTCGGCCAATTCGCGCACGGCGGTGTATTGCTCCATGAACCGCATCTGATGGTTGATGGCAAGCAGCGTCCCATTCTTGGAGCAGGCCGCCATCATCCGGTCACATTCCTCCAGAGAAGGCGCCATGGGTTTTTCGCAAAGGATGTATCGCACGCCTGCCTCCGCGGCTTGGACTACGTACTGCACGTGCGATGGAGCTGTCGTACTTACGACGGCGATGTCCGCCTTCAACCGCCCAAAGGCCTCGCCCGTGTCGGCCGTAACGAGGGTATTCGTCAGGCCCCGGTCCGCCGCCACTTCTTGGGCAATCTGCTTACTGCGATCGACCAACCCCGCGACCTCGATTCCCATATCCTGAAGGATCTGGACGTGCCGCTGCCCCATTCGGCCCGCACCCAAGACAACAGCTTTCATGCAGCCCCCTTTATCAGATCGCCAACCGCCGCGAAGAGTCGATCCCCGCTGCTTCCGTCAAGCATGCCCCAAGACGAGCTTCGGCCAAGCTGCGCCTTGCGCAGGGCAGCATAGTAGTCCCCGTCCTCCGTGACGCGCCGGACCTCCTCCGGGTAGCGCTCCGGCTCCAGAAACGAAACCACACCTTGCTCTTCGGCGTAATCCGTGTAACCAAAGGTGTGAATGTCGAAGTTGATCACCGGCACACCGCACGCAATAGCCATTCGGATGCTGGCTGAAATACTCGCCACGAAGACATCACAGAGCGGAATCAGTTCCGAAAGGTGACGCGAAACAACCGGAAACCCAAGGCCCATGAGGAAAGCCAGGCTTTTCGGACTCACCCTCGGGTGGGGCTTCAAGAGCACGTTTGAGTTCACCGCATGCTGCAATCCTTGGACGTAGAAAGTGGCCAGTTCAGCATACGTCTCGAAGGCGCACCGGCGACTGAGCCGCCGTTCAATGTCGAACGGCACCATTGCGCAAAGCACCATAGTGCGACCCGGCGAAAGACCCAGCTCCCGCTCCAGCGATGCCCTATTGGCCGTGCGCTCCCGGCGAAGTCGATGCATAGTGTCGTCGAAGGCGGTCCCGGTCAATCGGATCTTATCCGCGGTGATTCCCAACTGCAGATAGCGGCTCTCCATAGCGGGGCTTTCGGCCAGCACCAGGTCCGCTCGGTCACGAAGCGGCCTCCATGGATGCTTGGGCGCGAGCCCGAGCAACGCCAGAGCCAAAACCTTCGCGGCGGACGCCCGCATGACCCAGCGACCCTTGTGGCGTATCCTCCACGCAGGAAACAGGGCACCCGCCAGCCGATTGAGGAGTCTTCGGTCTCCATACTGTTCTTCGAAATCCGGACGGGAGAGGATGGACTCCAGGGGCTCCTCGTGAGAACTTATGGTGAATGGAACGATTGCCACCCTGCTGCCGCACCTCTGCGCTGCATCCGAAAGGACGGAGCTATCCAAGTCGACACTCTCCTCGCACAAGATCAGAACGCGTGGCTGAAGCCTCTGGAGAACATCATCCAAACGCCTGATGTAGTCTTTCAGACGGCGGATCTCAGCAATCACATGACGCAGCGGGACAAGAATTCGATTCAGGAGAAAGACGCGTCCCGGCAATAGATCACGAGGAGCGGGTGCCACGGATTCGGCTACCAACTCAAAAGGAACCCCGCGCTTCCGACAATCATCGATCCCGGGGTGCACCGACTCGTCCCCAAACATGAATAGGAATTTCAATCGAGGCGAGGGTGTCCTCTCCCGCAAACGCTCCGACAAACCGGCCAGCTCGACGTAGTGCCCTTGTGTGTACACGGCGCACAGAACATCACATGCTCCCTCATCCGGGCCTTTCGATCTCACTGGCCGACCATACCGTATCG
>CAZPFB010000011.1:0-74908 GCA_964585735.1 uncultured Leptospiraceae bacterium | reverse complement strand
GGTTTTTTCGTTTTTGCTGGTTTGACCAACCTCGCCTCGGAGCGTGTCGGGGCCCGCGCCCTTTCGACCTCCGACGACTTCTTTGCCGAGAAGGAGAACCTCACGAAGGCGGCCGCGCCGGTCTTTCTGGACGATGAGTACACCGACCGCGGAAAGTGGATGGACGGCTGGGAGAGCAGGCGCAAACGCACGCCCGGCTACGACTGGTGCATTCTGAGACTGGGGATTCCGGGGATCGTCCAGGGCCTGGATGTGGACACCACCTTCTTCAAGGGTAACAACCCCGCGTTTGCGTCCGTGGAGGCCTGCCTGCTGCCGGCGGGCGCCGATCCCGACTCATCGACCTCCTGGACCGAAATCCTTCCGAAGCGTCCCACGCGCCCCCACTCGCGGAACCTGTTTGCGGTGGTTCGGCAGGGCGAGTGGTCACACGTGCGACTGAACATCTTCCCGGATGGCGGCGTGGCCAGGTTTCGGGTGTTCGGGACCGTGACGCCCCGCCGGGTTTCCGGCGAGATGGATCTCGTGGCCCTCGAGAATGGCGGGAATGCGCTGGCCGCGAGCGACATGTTCTTTTCCGACATGAGTAATCTGATCTTTCCGGGCCGTGGTATCAACATGGGAGACGGCTGGGAGACGAAGCGGCGGCGTGGAGAAGGTCATGATTGGGTGCTGCTCAAGCTGGGCGCGCCTGGGCGCATCCAGAAGCTGGTCGTGGATACGGCGCACTTCAAGGGCAACTTTCCGCATGCCTGTTCGGTCGAGATCTGTCGGTGTGCCGACAGCGATCTGGATTTGTTCGGAATGGACGGCTGGCAGGAGGTCCTGCCCAAGTCGCTGCTCAAAGCGGATTTCGAGAATACCTTCGCCGTCAATGCGCCATCGGCAACGCACCTCCGTCTGCGGATCTATCCAGACGGCGGCGTGAGTCGGTTGCGCGCTTTCGGGACTGCGGATTGATGGGCCAAATGTCGACCGAACAGGAAAGCACGTACGTTTCGATCCGCTACCGCGGTCCGCGTCTGTTGAACCGCGTCCGGTTCGGCCTCGTGGCGCTCTACGCCATCAGCACGCTCGTGTCCCTCGAGACGACTTCGCGCATGCAGATCATCGCCTACTGCGCCGGCATCGGCACCATGCTGGCCTATGCGCTTCTGTTCACGATTTGGCACCGCGTGGCTGCCGTGCCGGACTGGTTGCCGCGTACGCTGCTCATTCTGGACGTGCTCGTGCTCTGTCTCGTGCTCACGGTCGGAGTCCTCGGGGAGCCCCGAGACTCCAAGCAGATCCTGATTTCGCCGGTGCTTTTCACCATCTTCATCTACTACATCATTTGTGCCGCGTTTCTGCAGAGCCCGGGCTTCGTGGTGGTCGTGTCCGTCGTCTCGGCTCTGAGCGTCGTGGCCACCGCAGCGGTGGCGCACACGACGGGACTACGCTTCACCTTCAACCTCCAGGAGGCCTACCGTGAGGATACGGTGGCCTATGCGCTCGAGCTCACCAAGATCTTCTTTCTGTTCGGCGCGGCTTTTCTCGTGCGTTCTGTGATCTCCATCGTGGCCGAACGCGAGGAGGTCGAGCGCACGCTGGAGCAGTTGCGCGAATCCAACCGCCGGCTGGAAGAGAATCGCCTGGCCATGAAGCAAACGGCGGACGCCATGGAAAGCTCCGTGCAGGTCATGCAGTACACGCTGCGCGAGCACAACACCCGCCTGGACGGCCAGGCGGCCGCGGTCGAAGAGGTCAGTGCGTCCATGGAGGAGCTGTCAGCCTCCGCTGACAGCAGCCAGAGCGCGGTCCAGGAACAGTTCCGGTCGCTGGATCGCATGAGCAGCGAGACCGAGGTGCTGGAGAGCACGTTCGGCAGGGTGGTCGGGTCGCTGGCCACCCTGCGCAGCGCCGTGGAAGCCGCCCGGGGACACACGAATGCCATCTCCAAGCTTGCCGGAGAAACTCAGGAGGCCTTCGAGAACATCATCGCTTCCTTCACGCGCGTCAGCGAGATCAACTCCATCATGGCTGAGATTGCGGACCGGACGAACCTGCTGGCGCTGAATGCTTCCATCGAAGCAGCGCGGGCGGGGGAACAGGGGCGTGGCTTTGCGGTCGTTGCCCAGGAGGTCGGGAAACTTGCCGAGACGAGCACTCGCAACGCGCGGGACATTGCGGGCATCATTCAGGACAGCGAGACCGTGATTGAGAACGCGAGGCGCGTGACGGCGGAAGCGGCCAACCGGTTCTTTGCCCAGCAGAAGGATTTCGAGCACATCGGCGCTTCCGAACGCTCCCTGGTCGCCCAGGTGGAAGAGCAGAAAAGCGTGAACGAGCGCTTCGTGGGCGCTGTGGGAGTTGTGCGGAGGTTGGGTCAGGAGATCAACCGCATCGGCGCCGAGCAAAAGGAAGGGACCCATCACATCGCCCAGGCCATCTCCGGGCTCGACGAAGCCATCGGCGAACTGGCCGGTCGCAGTCGGGAACTGGAACAACTCGTGGCCGGCGTCGAAGAACTGGCCTCGAAGCTGGGCGCCAAAGTTTCACTCGCGGGCGCTCCCACACCAGCCGGTCCGTCCGGCGGTTCGGGGCGTGCCCGGTGAACATCGACTACATCAACGGACTCTCGCCGGCAGCGGCCGAGGAGCAGTTTCACCGCTGCTGCGGGTCCCGGAAATTCGCAGCCGCCCTCGTGCGTCGTCGCCCTTTTGCCGATCCGGACACGGCCCGCCGCGCCGCTTCGGAGATTTGGCTCTCGCTCGGCGAAGAGGATTGGCTCGAGGCATTTTCGCATCACCCGCGCATCGGGGAGAAGCAGTTGGCCGAGCGTTTCGCGAGCACAGCCAACTGGTCGTCCGGCGAACAATCCGGAACCAGCGGCGCCGATCCAGACACGATCCGTCGTCTGGCCGAAGGAAACGACGCCTACGAAAAGAAGTTCGGTTTCGTCTTCCTGATTTGTGCAACCGGGAAGAGCGCCGCTGAGATGCTCGAGGCGCAACAGAAGCGACTCGGGAATACTCGCGACGTGGAGTTGCTCAACGCCGCGCGCGAACAGGACCAGATCACGCATTTACGCTTGGATAAGATCGCAGCAGCGGAGGCCGGGGGGTAGCGCAGAGCTACGCCGGCGCCTGGAGGGGACACATGAGCGGAATCACGACACACGTACTCGACACCGCGGCGGGCGGCCCAGCTCCGGGAATCCCGGTGACGCTCGAGAAGTTCGCGGGCGGAAGTTTCGTGAAGGTTGGCGAAGGCACAACGAATGACGATGGTCGCGTGCCGGGGTTGCTCAGCGCTCCGCTCGAGGTGGCCACGTATCGCATTACCTTTCAGACGGAAGCCTACCTCCAGAAGCGCCACGGCGGCGGCTTCTATCCGTACGCGAACATCACGTTCGTGATCGGCAATGCCGAGCAGCACTATCACGTACCTCTGCTGCTGAGCCCGTACGGTTTCCAGACGTATCGGGGGAGCTGAGGCACGGGGAATCCCCAAAGGAGCCGGCATGAAGTGGTGGAGCGCAATAACCTTGGGCTTGGCGGCCCTGTTTCTGAGTTTCAACATTGCCTACCGCGCCGGAGGCGACAGCGTCGAAGTGCGCGGGCAATCGCTGGACTTTCGACGGGGACATGATTTCCAGTTGTACAGCATCGATGATCGAAGTGCTGTTCTGGTTACGGCGTCCCATCGCGAGGCGGAAGAGTTGGCCATAGTTCAACTGGGCCACGCGCCTTTTCCGTTTTCGGTACTTTGCGGCCGCTATCAGCCTGACGGCTTCACTACCGATTTTGAAAAGGTCAGGGTTGCCCGTTCCCTGGCGGGATACCAGGTCTCACGGAGCCCTCATCCCACGCCGGGAGAAAGAGATCGCGTCATGGTTCGAATGAAGCCGATCGAAGCCCAAGCCAAGCTGAGGCCCTTATCCACGTGCAACGAAAGTTGCGTCACGTTCAACGCGGCCTTCCTCTTGCTGTTCGCGGCGGCGCTGATCGCCCTGCCCATCCTTCTGATCATGGGCCGACGAGGTCGAACCCCGTGAAATGCTGGCGAAGCGCGCTCGGCTCATCGAGACAGGTGCACAGCATCAGATGGCGTCCAGAGCAAACACGACCAGGGGCTCGGACTTGCCCTTCACCGCAACCAGCTTGCGCTGCCACGACAGTCCGCGCAAAGCAGGGTCGAGTGCGTCGTGCGTCGTTTCGGACACAACGAGCGGTCTTCCGATTCGCTTCGTGGCGGCTTCGAGCCGTGAAGCCGTGTTAACCGTATCCCCGATGAAGGTGTACTCCTGCCTCTCGGACGACCCAATCCGACCCGCCAGCACTTCGCCCGTGTGGATGCCGACGCCGATCCGCCAACCCAGGCCCAGTGTGGCGGTGGCAGCAATCATCTCTCGACCGGCGCGGACCGCGGCAGTGGCAGCGTTCAGCGGATCTGTTAGGCCGAACACAGCAAGAATCCCATCTCCGATGAACTTGTCGATCTCGCCCTGATTCTGGTGGATGATCTCGACCATCGCGCTGAAGTGCTGGTTCAATTGCCGCACCAGTTCCTCCGGCGGCACGGATTCGGCAAGCGACGTGAATCCGCGCACGTCGCTCATGAGCAAGGTCAGGTGAAGCTTCTCGCCGCCCAGGTTCTGGTCCGAGGTCAGCAGCCTCTGCGCGATCCTGGGACTGAACGACTTCCCGAAAACAGATTGGATCTTCTCCTTTTCCTTGAGGCCGTCGATCATGCGGTTCGTGTGCGCAGCAATGCTTCCGAACTCGTCGTTCGAGAGTACCGGCACGTACGCGTCCAACTGCCCTTCGCTCACCTTTTCGAGAATCGTCGTCTGGTTTCGAAAGAGCAGACGCAGGTTGCGGGCGTAAGAAAGAACCAGATGAACGAGCAGGGCGAGCATGACAGCCATGACGAAAACGACTTCAAAAAGAACCGCGCCGCGGTAGTAGCGGATGGCGCCTGGCGGTTGCTCGGCCAACCAATTCAGGTCTTTGCTGACGACGAGAAAGATGATCGCCGTGGCGAAGGCGATGGACAGGATCAGGATCAGACTGATGCGGGCAACCAGAGAAGAGCGAATCTGCTCGATCATCACACCCGTTCCCGCACGAAGCGCGTCCCGCTGCCTGCGCAGGTATCCCTGAAGGCCGAGGAAGAAGCCGACCGTGAGGAATCCGACGCCGACCTTGACACCACTTCCCACCGGAAAATCATAGCGGAGCTTGTTGTGCACCGTAAGCAGCACGGCCATGCCCAGGAACAGGGCCATTTCCAGCCAAAACGCCCACACGTAGCCTTCGGTTCGATGGCGCAGGGCGAACCAGGACACCAGGCGGACGGCAACGCCGAGAAGAAACAGAAGCGCCATGTCCAGGGCAAACGCGCGCACGTTCAGATTGTCGATGTAAGGACAAACTCGGCCGCCGTAGAACACCAGCGCCACATAGGCAAGCAGGTACAGCAGGGGCCAGAAGACGAACCCCAAGCCGAAGCTAAGACGCGCGACGGTTGCTCTTTCGTTCACCATGAATTGAGATGCCGCGGCTCGTTTTGGGTTACGCAGGTGGGCTACTGCCGCGCAATTCGCTTGTCCTTGGCGGTCGGCCGGGTCAGCCTGGTCGGCGCACCCCGGCCTGACGCCGACGTTGGAGGAGAAGAACTTGGCAAACGCTACACTGACCGAACAGGAAATCCAAACCGTTCTCGACCGGCTTTCGGGTCCGAATCGCAAGGAAGCCGAAATCTATCCCGGCACATCCCCCGAACGTCAGCCCGTGCACACCGTGTACGGTGGCGCGCATCTGTTCAAGTCGGACGGCGCGCGGAAGCTGGGCGAGCTCGCGGTCCGTTCGCTGGACGACTACGCGCCGAACTTCGCCATATTTGCCCGTGCGCTCGGGTTGCCCGGATCGGAAATGGTGCCGGATTCGATGGCCGCTGCCGATCGTCTGGCGCGGCTCTTCGAGAAGGATCCGCTGGCGGTGCAGGATTCGAACCGCGGGGCGCACCTGGCCCTCACGGTGTACGACCGCGTGCGCAAGAAGCTGCAGCGTGAGGCGCTCGAAGATTTTCGGATCGACTTCGAAGACGGCTACGGGAATCGACCGGACGCTGAGGAAGACAAGCAGGCCGAAATTGCCGCCAAAGAAACGGCGTTGGGAATGAAGAACGGCACTCTATCGCCCTTCATCGGCATTCGCATCAAGCCTTTCACGGAGGAGCTCAAGGCGCGCGGTGTGCGAACGCTCAACATATACCTCTCCACGCTCGCCCAGGAAACGGGCGGAAAGTTGCCCGCCAACTTTGTGGTGACGCTGCCGAAAGTGACGCAACCCGAGCAGGTGTCAGCTCTGGTCGACCTATTCGAACTACTCGAGGGGCGCTGCGGCTTCGGGAAGGGCGCGCTGCGCCTGGAGATCATGATTGAAACCACGCAATCCGTATTCAGCCACCAGGGATTCTCGTACATCCCCCTGATGGCCGCCGCCGCGCGCGGCCGCTGTAGGGGAGCGCACTTTGGCACGTACGACTACACCGCCTCCTGTGACATCATTGCCGCGCACCAGGCCATGGACCATCCTGCGTGCGACTTCGCCCGCAGCGTGATGAAGACTACCCTCGGCAGCACCGGCATCATGCTTTCGGACGGGGCCACCAACGTGATGCCGGTCGGACCGCACCGGGCCAAGGAGGGGGAGAAGCTCGCGCCCGCTCAGATCGTGGAGAACACGCAGGTCGTGCACCGCGCCTGGAAGCTGGCGTACGATCACGTGCGCCATTCACTTTTCAATGCCTTCTACCAGGGCTGGGACCTTCACCCGGCGCAGTTCCCGGTACGCTATGCGGCCGTGTACTCGTTCTTCCTCGAGCAACTCGAGCAATCTACGGTTCGCCTGCGGACCTTCATCGAAAAGGCGGCGCAGGCCACGCTCGTGGGCGACGTGTTCGATGACGCAGCCACCGGTCAGGGTCTGCTCAACTACTTCTTGCGCGCGCTCAACTGCGGCGCGGTGACGGACGAGGAGATTCGGGCCACGGGTCTGACGCTCGAAGAGATTCGCGGGCGTTCTTTCGTGAAGATTCTGAAAGCCCGCCGGACTTGATGCTTGACGCGCGCACGGAGCGGGTGTGAGCTGTGGCATGGCGCGGACGGCAACCACGGTGGAAGCAATAGCAGCTCGCATTCGCCCCATATGCGAGGCGGACTCACGCATCGAGGCCGCTTTCCTGTTCGGTTCTACCGCCAGGAAAGTGGCCGGACCTACCTCGGATATCGACCTCGCCGTCCTTCTTTGGAACGCCGATTCTCTTCCGCTGCTCTATTCAGCCGAGCTGCTCACTGCGTGCATGGAGGCACTGGGCCGCAACGACGTGGACCTCGTGATTCTGAACACGGCCCCGGCCTTTCTCAAGTACCGCATTTTGCGTGATGGGGTTTGCTTCTACGATTTGGATCCTCCCGGACGGGTTTCCTTCCAGGCTCGTGCCTATTCCGAGTATTTCGACTTGAAGCCCTTCCTGGAGCGGGTCTACGGCCTTGGATCGAGAACTCATTGAACGCTTACCGAGTTCGAACGCCAGGTCCGTCTTTTTTTGTCATCACAATCCGGTTGAAACGCTTGCGATCGCCGGCGCACCGGGTGTGTTGTTCCCATGGAATCGTCGTACGTGGGAAGCCGCCGGAAGCTCACCGGCTTCTGGTTCGATACCGCGCTGCCCAGTGAGTATCTGGTGATCCTTGGAGGCCGGCTGCGGCCGGTGCGCGGAGGCCGCGCCTTCCGATGGTTCGGGTTGCGTAAGTGCATCCGCATCCCGGCCTCCATTCAGACACTGGAGTTCGCCACCGACAACGCCAACCTGCATTTTCAGGGTCTGGGCATCGAAGGCTACGCCGCATGGCAGATCGACGAGGGCGACCCGGCTCGCGCCATCGCCACGCTCGACATGTTCGACGAGAGCGACCCGATGGCTAAAACCAACGGCGAACTGAACCTGATGTGTGTCGAAGCGGTCCGCCACGTCGTGGCCAACATGACGATCGAAGACGCCATGCGCAAGAAGGAGGAGATCGCCTCTCGACTCAAGGAGCAACTCAAGCAGGTCGAATCGCGCTGGGGGATTGTCTTTCACCAGGTGGGGATCCGCAGCGTGCGCGTCATGTCCGGGCACGTCTTCGAAGACCTGCAGGCCCGCTACCGCAACGAGCTGCGCCTGCAATCGGCGCGTTCGCGGATCGAAGCCGACAAGCACATTGCGCAGGAGGAGAACTCACTGCGCGAAAGCAAAGAGAAAGAGCGCATTGCAACCGACCAGCGGCTGCGTCTTGCCGAAGTCGAGAACCAGGCGCGAGCGCGGTCGACCGAGTTGCAGCAGGCGCGCGCCATAGCCGAGGCGGAAAGCGAACTCGAGTCCCGGCGCGTGGAACTGGAGACCGAGCGCAAACGTACTCTCCAATTGCCCCTGCTCGAACTGGATGCCAGGCTGGCAGACCTGGAGCGCGCGGCCGGCAGCATCCGTCTCGAACTCGACCGGAAGCGACGGGAACTCAACCAGACCTTCACCGAAGCAGCGCTGGCGCAGGAACTCATCGCCTCTCTGCCCAAAGTGGCGGCGGCCACGAAGGTGGATTCCTACACGGTCCTCGATGGAAACGGCGCCTCCCCCCTGGCCCGACTCATTGCGGAACTATCCGTGCTCTTGCGTTCGGACTCCGTGCGTGAACTCCTGGGTCGCAAGCCTGCCGAGTAGACGCGCCCGTTCGGGCCAGGACGATGGATGCACAAGAGCGCATCCGTTACCAACCTTGCGCTCTGGAGTCCGCGAAGTCCTTGACTTTACGCGCCCTCAATGGGTGATCGTCCAAGCCGCATCTACGTCTGCGGTTTCGGTTCTATGGTACAGTCCGCCACCGTGCAATAAGCCCTGAGGCAATACGCAGCCATGTGGCGCGGCCAAATCCAGTCCACGGCGGACGGGTCGCGCGCAGGGAAGGGCGCTGCTTCGGGGTCGTGATCTCCGCCCGCGCGGGGCGGGAGCTTTCACGCCGCACGATGGAACATGAACCGATACGAAGACGACATCCGCGTCCAGCGGATTCGAAAGCGTCGCCACCGAGAAGAGCAGGAAGAACCGGGGTCCGAGGGCGACCGGCGGGCGGCTTCGTCGCGCAAGCACACCCAGGAATTCCGTTGCCGGCATTGCAGCGCTCTCGTCGGGCCGCCGTTGTCCGGAGGCCGGGAGCGCAATCACTGTCCCGTTTGCCTCACGAGCGTTCACCTGGACGAGACGCCCGGGGACCGCGCTTCGCTGTGTCGCAGTGTGATGGAGCCGATCGCGATTTGGGTGCGCGACCAGGAATGGGTGCTTCTGCACCGCTGTCGCGGATGCGGCGCCATCCGACCCAATCGGATTGCGGCCGATGATAACGAGGCGCTGCTCATCTCCCTGGCCGTGAGGGCCATCGGGCGACCGGCGTTTCCGTTGTACACGGTGGACGAGGGCGTATGAGGTCGCGCTGTGCGTGCACGTGACCCGAGCGGAGCCCAGAAGCATCGAGAGGGGGGAGCCGCGGGCGTGTCGGGTCGTTTGGCTTTACATGCGCGCGGAGGCCCTCCCACCTGTCCACAATGGATCCGCATTTCATCGATTGGCTGAACCTGCTGGTGCGCTGGTTTCACATCATCGTGGGGATCGCCTGGATCGGCGCTTCCTTCTACTTCGTCTGGTTGGACAACAGTCTGCGCCCTCCCCAGGGGCCGGCTCCCAAAGGCGTGGGCGGCGAGGTCTGGGCGGTGCACGGGGGCGGCTTCTACCACGTGGAAAAATTCACGGTGGCGCCCGAGAAGCTTCCAACCACGCTGCATTGGTTCAAGTGGGAAGCCTACCTGACCTGGATCTCCGGCATCACATTATTGATGATTGTTTACTATTTTGGGGCAGCTTCGGCTCTGGTGAAGCCGGGTGTCTCCTGGCTCTCGCCGGGCCTGGCCGTCGGCATCAGCGCAGGCTCACTGGTGCTTGCGTGGCTGGTCTACGATCTGCTCTGCAAGTCTCCGCTGGGGGATCGACCGATTCCGTTTGCGATTGTCGGATTCCTGTTGGGTGTCGGGGCCTCTTACGGCTATTCCGAGGTTTTCGACAGTCGGGCGGCCTACATTCACGTCGGAGCGCTCCTCGGGACGCTCATGGCCCTCAACGTCTTCTTCATCATCATCCCGAACCAGAAGGAAATGGTGAAGGCCATGGAAGAAGACCGGGCGCGGGACCCGCTTCTGGTAGAAAAGGCAAAACAACGATCGTTGCACAATAACTACATGACCCTGCCCGTGCTCTTCATCATGGTGAGCAACCACTACCCGTTCACGTATGGCCACACCTGGAATTGGGCCATACTCGCGGGTCTGGCTCTGGCGTCGGTGGCCGTGCGCCACTACATCAACCAGAGCGAAAAGGGGCGCAGGCTCTACTGGCTCTTGCCCGCCGGAGCGGTGATCGTCATGGCGCTGGCTTTCGTGACGCGCCCGCCGTCCGTGGACCCGGCCAAGCTGGGCGAGCCGGTATCCTTCCGCCAGGAAATCCAGCCCATTTTCCAGCGCCGCTGTGTGCAGTGTCATTCCAAGGCCCCGACCGACGACATCTTCCGCGTGGCGCCACTCGGTTCGAAATTCGACACGCCTGAAGAGATCAAGTCGCAGGTAGCCAAGATCAAGGCGCGCACGGTGGACGCGCCCACCATGCCCTTCGGCAACAAGACGCAGATGACGGACGCGGAGCGCGCCACCCTCGGGCGCTGGATTGCGCAGGGCGGCCGCGTCGACAACTGAATCTCGCAGCGGCTGAAATGGCTTGCGCGAAAAGGAGAGTGGGCTTCCCTATGAGCCATGTACCAGGGCGCGTCGCGTAGCCGGAGTGTGCGGGCCGCGGTTCTCGGGCTCCTTGCCGCACTCGCAGTGGTCGTTCTGCCGGATTCGCCTCCTGCCTCCCCGTCGCCCAAAGTTCTCTTGGCGGATGATTTCTCGAACTACGACCCCGTTCGTTCCAGACGGTATGTGGAGTTCGAGGAGGGCTTTCGGCAGGCGGGCGGGGCGCTGCGCATCGAGGCTGGCCCAGGGCGGCGGCCTCTGCTCGGCATTCTGCCGCCTGCAGGTGCAAACGCCCGGTTGGTCTTCGACGCGCGGTGGGTGGCCGGCGACGGTTACACAGCTCTCCTGATCTTGGCCGATTGGCGCTATCGCTACTCCAAGCACATCGGTGTCTACCTTCTCTTCGATAGAAACTACGTGATGTTTCACGGCAATCCCGGCGCCCACTCGGGTAGGGCGTTTGCCTTCCGTCGTGGCGCCACCCATCGCGTGGAACTACTTCGCACTCCCGCGGCGCTGCTGCTCTCCATCGACGGGCAAAAGCTGATCGAAACACGCCTCTGGCCGAAGACGGGCGACGTGAACGCCTCTCCCGAAGAGGCATCCTACGGAGGTTTCGCCATCGGCATCGAGAAGGATCCCCTGGCGCGCGTCATCGAGATCGATCGCTTGGAACTGATAGGGGACCCGTCGCCGGTGACTTTCGAGTCCTACGTGCGACCGTTCCGTCCCATCGTTCTTGACGACGACCGCGTTCTCAATTTCTCGGGTCTGCCGACCGGGTCGTTCTGGGACGCCGGTTTCAAGACAACGGTGTTTGGCTATCTCCTGTACCGAGTGCTCGGAGCGGACGGGTACCGGGATTTTCACCGGGAAGCCGAGCGGCGCGGCGGTGCCCTCGATTCTGCCAGCACTCAGCGGGCCGCGGAGAGCGTTACCGGGCTGGATCTGTCCGAGCTCTTTCGCGGCTGGGTCTTTCCGGGAGACGGAAAATTTCGTTTAAAAGATGCAGTAAGCGACTCAGACGGGGACGGCCTCATGGACCTGGACGAGAAGCTCGCGGGCACATCCCCTGCGAAACGCGACAGCGATGGAGATGGCTTCTCCGATCTCGGAGAATTGAGATTCGGCTCGGACCCCACGTCCGCCCGCGAACCGGCCGGACGGTTGGCATTCGCCAGCCGCCGTGTGCTGGTGCTGGCCGATGGACTTTCGGGCGATTGGGAGCGGGCCCGCCGTGTTGGAGCGGTCAGGGGCGTGTCCGATGCGGACGAGGGAAAAGGGGACGCGGATGTGCGCTTGGTCGAACACTTGGGCGATCGCACGAATCGTATGTTCTTCCTGCGCGTTGCGCTGGCGCGGGCCTTTGCGCGTGATTTTGCTGCGCGAGACCGAACGTACGTTACTGTCGACATCGCCCTTCGGCAACCGGGGCACATCGATTTTCGATTCAACTTCTTCCCCCTCACGGGCGCCATCGGCGGTTTTCGTACGAGTGGTCACTTCCAGCACGGCGGAGTCTGGGCTCCCGACCGTTGGACGGCCCTGCCGGCGGGAAGCGTTGCGATGGCGCACGGAGAGGACGGAGGGACCGCATTCGTCGAGTTGGGCATTCCGGCCGATCTGCTCGGGGCAGACCGTGTCCTGGCCTACGTGAACACTGGTTCCCCCTCCGGGTCGGACTGGTTGGACAAAGCACCGCTCCAGCTTGCACTGGACCAGGAATCCATTTTACCTATCGCGCGCCCGGTGCCCGCGTTTCGCGCGTTCCCTCGGTCCGGCCACCGGCCATGAGCTTGGATCCCCCTTTGCGCTTCGATGCCAAGCGAGCTCTGTTTCTCCTGCGGCTCATCGGTCAGGTCTACGTCGATCATCTGGTGGAACGATTCGGGAGCGACCCCTCCGCCTGGAAGCCCGCGGGCATGCGTCGCAATTACGAACGCTACCTTTCACTGCCGCCGCCTCAACCCTTTCGTTCGTTGCGTTCCATCTCCTGGGAGGCGGCCCCCGATGATCGCCGCTCCATCGGGCGCGTGTACGCGCGTGGCCTTTCGCGTTACCTGGTGTTTCGGGGGACGCTCACCGAATCGGAGTGGTTTCGGGACCTCATGCTTCACCAGCGACCGTGTCCCGTCGATGCCGGCGTGGGCGTGGACCTCGGTCGCATCCATCGGGGTTTTGGACGGATCTACCGGACGCTGCTGCCTGCGCCTGGTGATGCGGACCTGCGGCCGCGCTGGGGAGGTCGCCTCTACGTGGCAGGCCACAGTCTGGGCGGCGTGCTTGCGGTACTCGCGGCCTTGGAACTGCGCCACCTGAAGCCGCGGGTCTACACGTTCGGCACACCCCGCATCGGGAACCAGACGTTCGCCGCTGCCGCGACGCGGCTCCTGCCCGAATATATGAGAATCGAAAACTATTGGGATCCGATCATCGATCTACCGCGCGAGGAGACCAACCTGGTTCTGCGGCGGTACGCCTACCGCCATGCGGGTAGCGCGCAGACGGTGTTTGCGCTCACGCAGGAGGGCGGCGAAAGCCTGGAAGAACGCGTGCGGGCGCGTTTGGATCCGTTGGAATACCTGCGCCGCGGCGGCGACATCGACCCGCTCTTCACGCATCAGCTATCGGCGTACGAACGGGCCCTCGCGAAGCTGACCTGATCCGCTTATCCCCGAGCCGGTCTACGACGACGTGCGTTTGTTGGAACATACATCTCACTTGTGGGAGCACGGAGATCTCTCGGCTGTCCGGCTTCTGCTGGATGCTGGCGCCTCCGCCCGGTATGTGCGCGCCCTAACTCTGTGCCATCTTGTCAGAAGAAAGAGGGCAGACCTCCTTGCGCTCCTTCTCGAGGCGGGCGCACGCGCGGACGATGAAAGCTGCGGACCGCACAAGAATCTCAAAGAACTTGCCGTGGCGCTCTACCATGGTCCCACGCTGCGCGTTCTGGAGCGGTACCGTCCCGAGCTGCATGTCCGCCCCATCGCATTCGATAGGAGTGCGCTCGAGAATCCCCGACTTGCGTACGCAGAATCCCTCCGCCGTGCTGGCCTGGAAATGGCGCGAAGTCCCAAGCTCAGTCCGTCGCGGATCGAAGGAGCCACCGACAGCTGTCCCGCCGTTTTCGAGGACGCGGTCTGGGCCAACAAGTTGGCTCTGGTTGACGCCTTTCTTAAGGCGGGGCCGATTCCTGGATGCATGAAGAATCCATGCACGAGTTCGCTGCATCACGCACAGTCCCGGGAAATGCTCGCGCTGCTGATTTCTTCTGGAGCTTCGCCCAACGGCTGCGAAAAGGGAACACCCCCTCTGCACCGCTTTCTCGTTTGGCGAAGGAGCCCTACCGGCCACCGTCCGCGCCTCGAAACGGTCGGGCGGGAGGAGTACGCTGCCCTTCATCAACGCCAACTGGAGATGGTGGCGACTTTCCTCGGCGCCGGCGCAGATGTCAACAGACAGCAGGACTACAGCGAGGAAACGCCGCTGCACGTAGCAGCCAACTACAATCTGGAGGGCGCTGTCGTGGCGCTTCTGGAGGCGGGTGCGCGCGTCAATTTGAGAGATCGGTACGGCAGGACCGCTCTCCACGAGACTTCCTCCGACCGCGTGACGCAACTGCTATTGAAGGCGGGCGCCGACCCAAAGCTCCCGGTGAGGCTCAGCCATGGGCTGCGCAAGGAGTATCCGAATGCGGGAACGGGTGGAGCCCTGGAGTGGGCCATCGTCGCGCACCGACCGGAGCAGGCGGGCTATCTGATCCGAAGGCTGCAAGGGCCCGCGGCGATTCCCGTCCTGGCGTTGCACCTGGCCGCGGCCGGGCGCCAGTACGCAATCGCCGAAGAGCTGCTGCAGGCGGGCGCCGATCCCAATTTTCGAGACACTGCGGGACGAACGCCGCTGCACTATGCTGTGCTGACCATGCGACCGGACATGATCGCCTTGTTGAAGCAGCACGGGGCCAACCCTGCCCTGGCGGACGCATCGGGAAACATGCCCGAACACCTCTGCTCCAGGGCAGTAGGCGACTTCATCGGCGAAGGCGGCCTGTCAACGGAGGACAGTTGGCTGCCGCGCGAATTTCTGTGCGCTCATATGCAGGCCGTGCTGCAGCAATAGCAGGGTGCTGAAAAATCGGCGGCGCATGGGGGTTTTCACCTGATTGGGTGTGCATTCTCGCGAGGCCACATCGTTTGGATGAGTTGACGTTCGCTGCGGACGCTGTAGACCATCTGCAACACGAGAGAGCGCAGAAGCTGTTCCGGTGGAATGGAAGGTCATCCGGAGTCCGAGTACAGGCATGAAACCCCATGCGCCGCCACCTCGCAGAAAGCCAGGAAAATTCGACTTTTTCAGCACCCTGTTCGTGGGTGGCCGCGTCTCAAGGCGCCGAGGATCCTGTCCCAACGGCCGCCTTCAGCATGCCTTCACGGATCACGAATTCCACCACCTCGTCCAGACCCTGTCCTGTTTTCAGATTTGTGAACACGAATGGTTTCTCCCCGCGCATCTTGCGGGCGTCGCGTTCCATCACTTCGAGTGAAGCGCCGACGTGTGGCGCGAGGTCGATCTTGTTGATGATGAGCAGGTCGCTTCTACAAATACCGGGCCGCCCTTGCGCGGGATCTTGTCGCCGGCGGCCACGTCGATGACGTACAGCGTCAGGTCGGAAAGTTCCGGGCTGAAGGTGGCCGCGAGGTTGTCTCCGCCGCTTTCGATGATGACCAGATCGAGCGAGGGGAAGCGGCGATGCATTTCTTCGATGGCGCGCAGGTTGAGCGAAGCATCTTCGCGAATGGCCGTGTGCGGGCAGCCGCCGGTTTCTACGCCCAAGATCCGGTCCGGGGTCAGCGCCTGGCTGCGGACCAGAAACTGGGCATCCTCCTCGGTGTAGATGTCGTTGGTCACCACCGCGATGCGAAACCGCTCCCGCATCCGTTTGCACAACGAATCCACGAGCGCCGTCTTGCCGGAGCCGACCGGGCCCCCGATTCCGAGGCGCAGTGTCCCACTCATGCGATCCAGTGCGACAAAGCACCGCCGTCCGCGCAACCAAAAGCACAGCGCGTGCCCACGCCCGGCAGTTCGAGGGCAGGGAACATCGTTCAGGAGAGGAACAGACGCGTGTGAAGCGTTTCGTGCGCCGCCGAAGCGATGCAGACCGCGGGCAGTGAGCGACCGATGTGGCGGGCGCGGAGGCGGGAGGCTGATGACACGAGTTCCGGGACCCGAAGGGCGGCCTCGGCGAGGATACGGCGTCCATCGGTTTGTCCCAACGGGACCAGGCGAACGGCGGCGCTGCAGCGTTGTTCGAGCCACGCGTGCGTGACGGCCGCGCCGGACCGCAACGCGTCGACTTCGAGGTCGGCAAAGAGCGCGGCGTAAGTCCCGAGTACCGTCCGCGCCGACTCGAGCAGCTTCCGCGAGGAGGTTCCCAACTTCGCCTCCGCTCCTAACGATCCTTCGAGATCCATGATCAGCTTCTGTAGAGACCGCGCGGTGTTCTCCTCTTCCGCGCGCAGTTCCCTGGTTTCCCGCGCAGCCCACAAGAACTCGTCCCACCACGAGAACCGGCCCGCGCGATCGGATGCGGCGCAATGGTACATGCGCAAGAAGACGGGCAGGTCCAAGGACGCAAAAGAATGCTCGAGCGTACCCAGAACCCAAGCGCCCGAAGACGTGGCGTCGTGGACCCAGCCTTTCTCAACGGCTGCTTCGAGACCCTGCGAGTACGCAAAGGCCCCTGTGGGAACCGCCGGTCCGGTGTACTGTAGGAGGATTTCGATTTCGCGAAGGTCCCGTTCGGCTGAAGCGGATCTCTCGCCTGGTTCGGGGCGAGCTTTCAATGGTGATGGTGTCCTGGGTGTTGGTGCGATTCGCCGCTCGGGTGTTCGTGGCTGCCGGCATACGCGCCCGCTTCCGGTTCGAACGGCGCCTCTTCGCGGCGGACTTCGAGCCCCATTTCTTGGACCATGCGGTCCAGTACCGGATCGTGGAGGTAGCGCAGGCCCTGCTCGAGGATCTCCAGGGCGACATGCCGGTTTCCCAGGTGGTAGGCGGCCCGCAGCAGGGTGCGGGCGTCCGGATGCCTGGCCGTCGAAACAGATTCCGGAGCGGCCCGAATGGAAACAACGGTCCCATCTTCGGAGGCGATTCGTTCCCCGCCCCGGAGCGCGCCTCCGCGGGGCAGGAGTACTTCGGCCAACCTCCCGTCGGAGAGCCGTGCCCTCAGGCGACTGCGTGCGCGCAGTTCGAAGGGCAGGGTGAGCTCCAGGGTTCCGGGTCCCGGGGGCTCGGTGACGGGGACTCTGCGGGTAAACTGCACGACCGCCTCGTCCATAGCAGGGCAGACTCGCGCCTGGCGATCATCGGGTCCAGCCTTTCCGACTCCTTCGGGCTACCGTAGGCGGGCCTCACTTTGTGGTTGTGTCGCCCGGTCCCGAGCGGAAGGTTTGGTCGCCCTGACCGGGCCAGGAGATTCCCATGCCAAGCCAGACAGAACAGGTCGGCGCAAGTACGCAGAAACGTCCCGGGGCCATGTTCGCTTTCGTGCTGTTGTTTCTATTGTACTTCTTCGACTATGCGGACCGTGTCGTGGTCAGCTCTCTTTTGCCCGACCTCAAGCGCGAATGGGGACTTTCGGACGCGCAGGGGGCTATGTTCTTCACGGTCGTCTACTGGTCGATCATTGCGGCCACCCTGCCGGTGAGTATTCTCGCCGACCGTTGGAGTCGAAAGAACGTCATCGCGGGCATGGCAATCTTCTGGAGCATAGCCACGGCGGCGTGCGGCTTCGCGCGCAACTACAGCCAGATGATCCTGTGTCGCGTGGCCATCGGCGTCGGAGAGGCGGGCTACGCGCCGGCCGGCACCGCGATGATCTCCGGTCTGTTCGAGAAGAAGCGTCGGTCGTTGATGATGGGCATCTGGAACGCCTCGATCCCGCTCGGTTCCCTGGCCGGGCTCGTGACCGGCGCCTACATTGCCAAACACTACGGATGGAAGCATGCCTTCGGAGTGGTGGCCCTTCCCGGGCTCATTGTGGCGTGCCTTTTCTTCTTTGTGAAGGACTACAAGACGGTGGAACTGAAGTCAGCGCCCGAAGGCCCGCCGATGGCTCGCGGGGACATTACGCGGCGTTTCCTTTCCACACCGAGTCTGCTCTTCACCTTCTTTGGTTTTGCGGCCAACACCTTCGTGACCGGCGCGCTTCTGTTCTGGTTGCAGCACTACTTCAATCGTGAGTACGGTGTTCCCTTGGAAAAGGCATCCTTGAAGGCGGGGTCGGTGATGGCTCTGGCGATTGTCGGAGCTCCGCTGGGCGGATTCCTGGCTGACCGCTGGCTGCGCTCGCGCGAAAACGCGCGGCCACTCTTTGCTGGCATTTCGGCGCTCCTGACCGCAGTGGCGTTCTTTGCCGCATTCTCTTTTCTCCGAGGAGTGCCTCAGGATATCATGCTCTACGCGGGTGGCGTGCTGGCTCTCTCCTACGTCCCCGCTGCCGCCGCGGTCACGCAGGACGTCGTCCACCCGGGGTTGCGCGCCATCTCCTACAGTCTGTGCGTCGTCGTGCAGAATCTGTTGGGCAGTTCGCTCGGCCCGCTTTTCGTGGGCGCTGTTTCGGATCAGGTGAACCTTGCAACGGCCCTATCCATCCTCCCGGCGTTCTCTCTGCTCTCGGGCCTGCTGTTTCTGCTGGCAGCCCGCCGCTACAATGAAGATCACCGTCGCGCCGCGGCAGAGGAAGCTGCGCTGGCCGGGGCCAACTGATCATGACGAGAAGGGCTCTCTTTCGGACGCTTGCCGTACTTCCGGTTGGGGGCCTTCTCGTCATCTGGGCAGCCCAGACAGTCCAGGGTCGGGCGTCGCTGTCGGCGGACGAAAGCGTGCTCGTTTTTCCCACCTATGGCTTTGCCAACGGGAACGGTGGATGGCGCGTGCGGTTGCATGCTTGGGTGTTCGAACTGGAACGGGACTCCAAGAAGCGCGAAGTGGCCATGGACGTCATCCGCCGGCGCCTCGGGATTGGCTCGGGAGAACTGGATCGCAGCATTTTCCGAAGTCGCTTGGAACACTTTCTGGCGGATAACGAACGTGGTAAGAGGCTTCCTGTTCTGGTAGGCGACATCCCCCATCAACTTCCCCCTACGGAGGCGAACGGTCACAGTCAGGACAGCTTGAATCTACCGCCTGCTGCGGGAAGTGCCACGCCTGCATCCACGCCCGCTTCTGTTACGTTGCGCATCGATGGGGGCGCCGGGCGGTACGAAGGAAGCGTGGCGCTCGTGCCGCCGCGGGGCATCACTGTGATTTCCGACATCGACGACACGATCAAGATATCACAGGTGCGCGTGCGCCAGGAACTGATCGCCAACACGTTTGCCCGACCCTTTCGACCTGCTCCCGGTGTGGCCGACGTCTACCAACGTTGGGCGCAGGCGGGGTACAGCTTCCATTACGTCTCCGGCAGCCCTTGGCAACTCTACCCGCCCCTGGCGGCCTTCTTGCACGGCGAGCGCTTCCCGGTACATTCGATTCACCTGCGATTCCTTCGCCCGAAAGACAAGACTCTCTTCGAGTTCCTGCGCGCCGATCAGGTGGCCTACAAGCTCGGCCACATTGTGCGCATTGCGGAAGACCTACCGCAGCGCCGGCTCGTTTTGGTGGGTGACTCCGGCGAACGTGACCCGGAAATCTATGCGCAGACACAGCGGCGGTTCGCTCCGCGGGTTCTCGCCGTTCTCATCCGCGACGTGAGCGACGAACCGCGCTCCGCGCCCCGCTATCGTTCCCTGGTGGCCGCGGCCGCGAAAGGCAAGTTCTGCTTTGTCGTTTTTCGCGAAGGCGCGGAGCTCTCTGCGCTGAAGTTTGATGTCGAAGGCCCAGCCCGTGGCTGTCCGGCGTGATCGGCTTGGGGAGGGTCGCTGCGTGATTGCACGGACGGTTCCGTGGTCGCACGGATAGAACGGAAGACCCTCTCGAGTGTATGCTGGGGCCGGACTGGAGGTCCCCACCATGCAAACTCGAAAACTGATGGTCCTGGCCGCTCTCCTCTGGACGCTTCCGTTGGTGGCCTGCGGCGGGAAAGAGGAAGAAGACGCAACCGCGCTCCTGCTTGCGGCAGCCGCCGCAAACGCCAACGCCCTGCCCGCCGGTTTCATCGGCGCGTGTACCGTATCGACGGGAAATCAGGGTGCGACCAAGAACTACTGCAACGAAACATTCCTCGTTGCGGGCACGGCGGAGAGCACCTGCACGAACTTCGGAAATACCTGGAGCGCTACGACGCGTTGTTCGACAACGGGCATGCTGGCCACGTGCAAGTCGGCGTACTCCTCCGGGAGCTACAACCTGGGCTACTTCGCGACTTCGATCTCGCAGACGGACTGCAACGGCCAGGGAGGCACGACCAATGTCCTCTCGACGACCGTTCAGGCTGTGCCCTGACGTGAACGAGTGGTTGCCGTGCGCGGTGTCGCAGACAGAATGTGCTCTTGAGCATCTACGCACCGCGCCAGACTGACCCGGGCGAAGAACTGCACCCGCCTGGTGCGCGCCGCAGGTTGTATCCGGCCATCCTCTGGAATCTGCTGCTGCTTCCTCTGGGCTACTACTACCTACGCGACACCCGGCGCTTCTGGTTGTTCACGCTGCTTTCCCTGTTGTCAGGTTTGTACGGTGTTCTTATCGCCCGTTTGCTTCCGGAGGCCCTTTGGGGTTGGCCGACGCTGGTGACGCTTCTGGGGTCAGCCATTGGATTCCACGTTTTCATCATTGGGGATACCATCGCAACGCGTGCCCGAGCCCGGCCATCCGAATCAGGCTACTTCCGCCGCCCGCAAGCCTACTACTTCTTGTTCCTGTACGTCCCGCTTTTCTTGGGCGCGGGTGTCGGCGTCGAAGAGGTGCGCGACCGGATCTTGAAATCGCACAGCATACCCAGCCGCTCCATGGCTCCTTCTCTCCTCGCAGGCGACTACGTGTTCTTCGACTACCTGGCAAAGCCGGGGGACCTGCGCGCGGGGGACATTGTCGCCTATGCGCCTTCGGGCGATCCGGAGAAGGTTTTCGCCCACAGGCTGGTGGGGTTACCCGGTGATCGCATTCGTTTGTCGAGTGAGACCATCGCGACAGAACAGGGGGCCTACGCGGTTACCCGGATTGAACGAAACGGCACCCGATTGCCCTTGCGACAGGTCCGCCTGCTCAAGGAGCGCCCCGCTCGTCCATCGGCCGCCGTTTCAGATGCGCTGCCCGTCGAGAGCGACTTCGACGCAGTTCTCAACGAGAGTCCGCAGGGACAACCTGTGCTGCTCATGGAAGAAATCGGGGAGAGGTCGCACCTGATCTTGGAAACCGGGGGGCAACTATTTGTGGAACGTCCGCTGCCTGCCATCCTACCACCCGATCAATTCCTGCTTCTCGGGGATAACCGGGACGATTCGAAGGACTCGCGGATCACGGGGTTGGTGAGCGCCGAGCAAATCCGCGGCCGGTATATGTATACATACTTTTCTGTCAATTGGCGGAACCGTTCTTGCGACGCCTACCGCCGGCTCGTGCAGCAAGCGCAACGTAGAGGCGATTTCCCGAATGTGTCTGCGGAGGTTGCCTGTCCGGCGGGTTTGCTTGCCCGCTTGGGTCGGGCACAGATTCGCTGGCACCGCGTGGGCTTTCGGACTCCATGACGCTTGTTTTGCCGGTCTGTGCGACAGAGCTCGTCTTTGCTGCGAACGGTGCGGCAATCGCGCGGGTCCCGCGAGGTTCCGGCTTTGCGGCGATCGTCCAGCGGGCGCAGCCCGCGAGCGGCGCAGCCGCGTGCCAGACTTTGGAGATGAGCAGCGAGGACAGGATGTCCGAGTGTCACGCAGGGCGTGAGCCAATCGCGCGTCTGGTGAGCGCAGGATGTGCGAATCAGGCGCGCATAATGAAATCAGAACAGAAAATACCGCTGTGCGAGCGGCAGCACAGCTGCGGGCTCGCAGGTGAGTAGCTGGCCATCGGCGCGGACCTGGTAGGTCTGTGGGTCGACTTCGATTTTGGGAAGCGCGTTGTTGTGGACCATGTCCTTCTTTCCGATCGTGCGGGTCCCGCGCACGGCCACGAACTGGCGTGTCTCGTGATGTCCGACCAGGTTGGCGAAACCGTGCGAAACGAAGGTCACTGCCGCACGCTCCACCGCGGCGCCGAACGCGCCGAACATGGGCCGGTAGTGTACGGGCTGCGGCGTGGGAATGGAGGCGTTGGGATCCCCCATGGGCGCGGCCACAATCTGTCCTCCCTTGATCAGAAGCGACGGTTTGGCGCCAAAGAAGGCGGGCCGCCACAGGACGATGTCCGCCATGAGCCCGGGCGCCAGGGAACCGACCTCGTGCGCGATCCCGTGGGCGATGGCCGGGTTGATCGTGTACTTGGCGATGTAGCGCTTCACCCGGAAGTTGTCGTTGCGCGCGTTGTCCTCCGGGAGCGCGCCCCGTTGCACCTTCATCTTGTGTGCTGTCTGCCAGGTGCGGAGAACGACTTCTCCGACGCGGCCCATGGCCTGGGAGTCGGAAGAGATCATGCTGAAAGCGCCGAGGTCGTGCAGGATGTCCTCGGCGGCGATGGTCTCACGTCGGATTCGCGACTCCGCAAAGGCCACGTCCTCCGGAATGGCCGGATCCAGATGGTGGCAGACCATGAGCATGTCCAGGTGCTCGTCGACCGTGTTGACCGTGTAGGGCCGCGTGGGATTCGTAGAGGAAGGTAAAACATTGGGTTCTCCACACAATCGGATGATGTCCGGAGCGTGTCCTCCGCCCGCGCCTTCCGTGTGGTAGGCATGGATGGTTCGTCCCCGAAAGGCCGCGCGCGTGTCTTCCAGGAAGCCGGATTCGTTGAGGGTGTCGGTGTGGATGGCCACCTGAACATCGAACCGATCCGCCACGTCCAGGCAGCAGTCGATGGCCGCGGGAGTGGTGCCCCAGTCCTCGTGCAGCTTGAGACCCAGCGCGCCCGCAAGGACCTGCTCTTCCAGTCCTTCCGGTTGGCTTGCGTTTCCCTTTCCGAGAAATCCGAGATTCATCGGGAAGGCCCGCGCGGCCTCCAGCATTCGGGCCAGGTGCCAGGGGCCGGGAGTACAGGTCGTGGCGTTGGTGCCCGTGGCCGGGCCCGTGCCTCCGCCGATCATGGTGGTGATGCCGGACATCAGCGCTTCTTCGATCTGTTGCGGGGCGATGAAGTGGATGTGCGCGTCGATCCCACCGGCGGTGGCGATCAGGCCTTCGCCCGCAATGACCTCCGTGCCCGGCCCAATGATGATGTCCACGCCCGGCTGGATGTCAGGATTTCCGGCCTTGCCGATGTGCAAAATGCGGCCCGCTTTGATTCCGATGTCGGCCTTGATGATTCCACTGTGGTCGACGATCAGGGCGTTGGTGATGACGGTGTCCGCCGTCTCCTTCGAGGGGCGCATGGACTGACCCATGCCGTCGCGGATGACCTTGCCACCGCCGAATTTGACCTCATCGCCGTAGACGGTTCGATCCTCTTCGACTTCGATCCAGAGCTCCGTATCGGCCAGGCGAACCCGGTCGCCCTTTGTAGGGCCGAACATGTTTGCGTAGGCGGAGCGGGAGATCTTCATGGCCGTTTCTTCGGTTCAGGTCTTTTCTTCTTCGCTGTTGGCGCTTTGGACGCAGGCGATTGGGATGGCGATTGGGATGCAGGCGCCTTCGACGCAGGCGCTTGCGAGTCCAGTGGCCCCATGACTTCGCCGCGAAATCCGATCACCCGCCGGTCGCCGGCATAGGCGACCAATTCCACCGTCCGCGTCTGCCCCGGTTCGAAACGAACGGCGGTGCCCGCGGGGATGTTGAGCCGAAAACCGCGCGCCGCTTTGCGGTCGAAGGAGAGCGCAGGATTCGTTTCGAAGAAGTGATAGTGAGAGCCGACCTGGATGGGTCTGTCGCCCGTGTTGGCCACGTCCAGAGTCACCTTCTCGCGCCCCGCGTTGAGTTCGATCTCGCCTTCGTCGATTTGGTACTCACCGGGGATCATACTGCCTCACAGAATCGGCTCGTGGACCGTCACCAGTTTTGTGCCATCCGGGAAGGTGGCTTCCACCTGAATTTCGGGAATCAGTTCGGGAACGCCTTCCATCACGTCGGCCCGCGAGAGCAGTGTTCGCCCGAACTCCATGAGTTCGGCAACGGTGCGGCCGTCGCGCGCGCCTTCCAGGATGGCCGCCGAGATGAAGGCGATGGCCTCCGGGTAGTTGAGCTTGAGCCCGCGGGCGCGCCTGCGTTCGGCCACGAGTCCGGCCGTGAAAATGAGGAGCTTGTCCTTTTCGCGCGGCGAAAGTTCCACGAAGGGCAACCGACGGCGGTGAGGGCAACGCGTCAAGTCGCCTCAGGTGTTCCAGATGCGCGGACGGCTATCCCTGCGTCCCATCACTCTTTCTCGTAGAAGGGACCTCAGCGCTTCGAAGGCGCAGCGCGCTTCCTGCACGGAAGGACCGAGGTACCGCGCTACGAGCAGACCTCGCTTCTCGCCGATGGCGCCCGGCGCCCGCGGCGCGAGCAAAGTGACCGCCGCTGAGGCACGCCCGCCTGCATGTTCGCGCAGCGCTGCCAGGTCGGCCCGCGCGTCCGGTGACATACAATAGAAGGAGCCCCAGACCGGAAGTCCCTGCCAGCCGAAGAATCCCGCGCGGGCGGGAGCATCGCCTTCGAGCACCACCCTCTCGCGCAGGAGCAAGTGCCCGCCCAACGTGAGCAGAAACTCCGAGCTAAATGTACCAGCGTCGAACACTTCACCGGAGGCCGGCCTGCCCGCACAGAAGATCTCCCAACCCACGAAGCCGGCGCCGTCCGCAAGGTGAACGCGCGTCTGTTGTGTTCCGCGTGCGCCCCGATAGAGAATGGTCTCGTTCGGCAGATGCTCGAGCGCACCGCGCACTCGCAGTGTCTGCCGGAATCTGGCGCTGCGACCGTCACTGCGGTAGTACCGCGCGGCCCCCGGCGCCGTCAGGAGTGCGGCCGCGTTCTCCTCCACGGTCACATCGAGGCGCAGGGCGTCCCCGGAGACGAACCCGCCCGGTGGATGGAGCAAGTACACGTGCGCAATATCGGGTCCCTCGGGGTAGAAAGGCCTCTGCACGAGCAGCGGGCCGCGGTGCGCGCGCTCGCAGAGCGTGGCCCCCCGCGAATCGGCCCGAAAGCGCAGCCGCAGCGACCCCTGCCAGCCGCTGATCCTGTCCGCACCCTGCTGCCGAGTGGTGGTTCCCACCGGCGGAAAGTCCGGGGGTCGCCAAGGGGCGCACCTGCTTTTTCCTTGCGCAACGGCCCGGCTCGGGAAACCCTCAGACCATGCGCGACTGCGTGCTGATCCAGGTCAATGGGACGGTTCACGAGGTCCGGGGCCCGGCTGCGTTTGCTCCGCTCTCGGACTTCTTGCGCTACGACAACGCGCTGACGGGCACCAAGATCGTTTGCGAAGAAGGCGATTGTGGGGCCTGTACGGTACTCGTGGGCCGGCTCGAAGAGGGCGCCATGCGCTACCGACCGGTCAACTCCTGCATCCAGTTGCTCTTCCAACTCGATGGCTGTCATGTCATCACGGTCGAGGCCTTCAAGCAGGGCGAACGCCTGAGCCCTGTACAGCAAGCCATGGTTGCCGAACACGGCGCGCAGTGTGGCTTTTGCACGCCGGGTTTCGTCACCGCCATGCATGGTGTCCTGGAAGAGCGTGCGTGCGGATTTGGGTCCGGTCGCCCCGTCGCCTCGACACCCACAGACGAGGACTGGCGCGTCGGACTCACCGGCAACCTCTGTCGTTGCACGGGCTACGAGCCGATTCTGCGCGCGTGCCGGCGCATCGAACCGCGTGATGTGGCGCGGGTGGCCGAACTGTTTCCCGGCATAGGACCGACCGAAGTGGCCCGGCGCGCTCTGGCCGAAGCGCTGGAACTGGAATGCACGCGCGACGGGCAGCGCCTGAGCGTCTTCATGCCCACGACTCTGGCCGAAGCGCTTCGGCTGCGCTCGGCGCATCCGGACGCCGTCGTGGTGGCGGGCGCCACGGATCTGGGCGTGCAGATCAACAAACGCCGTACGGATCCGGCCAAGTTCTTGGGTCTGGGCCTCGTCGACGAGCTGCGTCGCCTCGAAGCTTCCGGTGAGGCCATTCACGTTGGCGCGGGCGTCATCTGGAGCGAGCTCGAACGCCTGTGCGAGACCGCGGCGCCCGAGTTCGCCCGCATCCTGTCAGTCTTTGCTTCGCCGCAGATCAAGAACGTCGGAACGCTGGTGGGGAATGTGGTGAATGCTTCGCCGATTGCCGATTCCCTCCCGTTTCTGTTCGTGGTCGACGCCGCGGTCCTCATCGCGGGCCCTTCCGGGTCGCGCGAGGTCAACATCAATCAATTCTACCAGGGCTACAAGAAGAAGGATCTGCGGCCCGACGAGCTGGTTACCGGCATTCGTATCCCCCTTCCCACAAAAGAGGATTCACTTCGTCTGTACAAAGTATCGCGCCGGCGCGACTTGGACATTTCGGCGTTCACGGCCGCCATCCGGCTCCGGCGCAATGGCGTGGGCATCGCCGAGGCGCGCGTTGCCTACGGCGGTGTTGCGGGCGTCGTTCTGCGCCTTCCCAAAACCGAAAGCAGCCTGGTCGGTCGCCCATTCGAGGAGTCGACCTTTCGGGAGGCGGGCCGTCTGGCGCGCTCCGAGATCACGCCCATTTCCGACGTACGCGGCTCGGCAGAGTACCGCCTGGCCCTGGCCGAGAACATACTCGTGCGCTTCTACGAGGAGGAACGATGAGACACAACGGCAAGAACCTCCCGCACGATTCGGCTGTCACCCACGTGGCCGGGGAGTCCGAGTTCATCGACGACATGCCCCCCGTCCGGGGCGAGGTCATCGTCGGCTGGTTGGGCAGCCCTGTCGCACACGGCCGCATCCGGCGCCTGGACCTCGAGGCCGCGCGAGCTCTGCCGGGTGTGGTGGGTCTTTTCACAGCCGCAGACCTGGGCGGACACAACCTGATCGGGACCATCATCAAGGACGAGCCCGCGCTGGCCGAGGGAACGCTTTCCTACGTCGGCCAGCCCATCGTCGTCATCGCGGCCGAGTCCAGGCGCGCGGTCGAGCGCGCGCGCCGCGCCATCGTTTTGGAAGTCGAGGAGCTCGAACCGGTGCTGACCATCGAACACGCGATCGAGAAGGACCAGTACCTCGGCTGGAAACGCCGCATTCTGAGGGGGGAACCGGACGAGGTCTTCGCGGGCGCGCCCTTCTCCTTCGAGGGCGAACTGCACATCGCCGGGCAGGAACAGTTCTACCTGGAGTCGCAGGCCGCGTACGTCGTCCCCGGCGAGCAGGGCCGCCTCACGGTGTACTCCTCCACACAGCACACCACGGAAGTGCAGGACGTCGTGGCCGAGACGTTGGGCCTCGGCTTCCATCAGGTCGTCTGCATCTGCCGGCGCATGGGCGGGGCTTTCGGGGGCAAAGAGTCTCAGGCGGGAATCCCGGCCATCATGGCGGCGCTCGCGGCAGCCCGCACCGGACGTCCGGCGCGCCTCATCTACGACAAAGACAGCGACATGCGTGTCACCGGAAAGCGGCACGCGTACCTCGCGCGGTACCGCGTGGCGCACTCGGAGCAGGGACAGATCCTCGCCGTGAAGTTCGACTTTTTCTCGAACGGTGGCGCCTTTGCCGATCTCTCGACGTCCATCCTCGAACGCACCATGCTCCACGCGGACAATGCGTACTACATTCCGCACATCGACATTCACGCTGCCATCTGCCGCACGAATCTTCCTCCGAACACGGCGTTTCGCGGTTTCGGCGGTCCGCAGGGCGTAGCCGCCATCGAACACATCGTCCAGGAAATCGCGCGGCGCACCGGCCGGGACAGCTACGACGTTCGGCAGCTCAACTGCTACGGCATCGAAGAGCGCAACACCGCTCCGTACGGTCAGATCATCACGAACAACCTGCTGCCCGAGATCATGCATCGTCTGCGCGGCAGCTCCGACTACGATCGCAGACGGGTCGAGGTGGACGACTTCAATCGGACTTCGCGCACGCACCTGCGCGGCCTGGCCATGACACCGGTGAAGTTCGGGATCTCTTTTACGACAGCGTTTCTCAACCAGGGCAACGCGCTCGTGAACGTGTACACGGACGGGACCGTGCAGGTCTCGTCGGGCGGCACGGAGATGGGGCAGGGCCTCTACACGAAGTTGCGGATGATCGCGGCCGACGAGTTCGGCATCGAGCTCGAAAAAGTGATCGTGATGCCCACCTCCACCGAGAAGAACAACAACACTTCGCCGACGGCAGCTTCGGCGGGAACGGACCTCAACGGTTGGGCCGTCGTCGATGCCTGCTCGAAGATCCGCTCACGCCTGGCGGAGTTCGCATCCCGCCACCTGGCAGATCCCGCCGGCGGCATCTCGCCGTCTCCCGAGCACATGCGCTTCGAAGATGACCGCGTGTACGACGAACGACGCCCGGAGCATTCGATTCCTTTCGGGGAGTTGTGCCGCTTGGCACATCGCAGCCGGGTCAGCTTGGGCGAGCGCGGTTTCTACGCCACGCCCGGTGTGGAGTTCAACCGCGAAACGGGCAAGGGCCAACCCTTTCACTACTACACGCAGGGCGCGGCCGTTGCGGAAGTGCGCATCGATCGATTCACCGGCGAAGTGCGCGTGCCCCGAGTCGATCTTCTGCTGGACCTGGGACGGATGATCAACCCCGGCATCGACTACGGTCAGACCACCGGAGGCTTCATCCAGGGCATGGGCTGGGTCACGACGGAAGAACTGCGCTACGACGAGCGGGGGAATTTGCTTTCGTATTCCCCCACCACCTACAAGATTCCCAACATTCAGGATACTCCCGAGGACTTTCGCGTCGATTTCATCGAGAACCCGCACAATACGCGCAACGTGCGCGGGAGCAAGGCCGTCGGCGAACCGCCACTGTTGTTGGGGATCTCGGTGTGGGCCGCCGTCAAGGATGCGCTCTTTGCTGCGGCGGGGCCGGGCGCTGATCCGCCCGTCCTGAACCTGCCGGCCTCCGCGGAAGCTGTGCTGCTGGCGCTGCTTCCGAGCGCCGTGCGCGAGACCGCGGGAGTGCGCTGAAGTGCGGGCAACGCATCAGGCGGTCGACGAAGCGTTCTCTCTTCTGGTCGCGGAGGGACGGACCTTCGTGACCGTCACCCTCGTTGACGCCGTGGGCAGTACGCCCGGCGAAGTGGGCGGGCGGATGCTCGTGACCGAAGATGGCGCCCTGGCCGGAACGGTCGGTGGCGGTCGGCTGGAAGCGCGTGCTCTGGATGAGGCGCGTGAACTGCTGGCAGGCCAGGGCGAACACCGGTTCGTCGACTGGAGCCTGAACCGGGACATCGGCATGACCTGTGGCGGTCGCGTGAAGCTGTTCTTCCAATTGCACAACGGCCGTTCCTGGAGCATCCACATCTTTGGCGCGGGGCACGTGGCGCAGGCGCTCGTGCGATTGCTTCTGAACCTGAATTGTAGGATTCACTGCTACGACACGCGCGACGAGTGGCTGGCGCGACTGCCGGCGAGTCCACGTTTGGTGCGGCACCGGTCGGAGGTTCTCGCGGCGGAAGTGGCGGGAATTCCGGAGCAGGGTTTCGTGCTGCTCATGACCATGGGACACGCCACCGACCTTCCCGTGCTTGCGGAGTTTCTACGGAAGGGCAACCAGGCCTACCTGGGTGTCATCGGAAGTCGGTCCAAACGTGCCGTGCTCCACCGCGAACTGCTGGCCTCCGGGATCGACCCGGGCGTGGCGGAAAACTTCTACTGTCCCATCGGGCTGCCGATCGGCTCGGACGATCCCGCCGAGATCGCCGTGAGCGTTGTGGCACAACTGCTCGAAGTGCGCGATCGCCTCGCGATGACTGCGCGGACACCGTCCGAAGGCGCGGTCCATGGCTGAGTTCCACATTCGCACCCACGCCTGCCCGGTTTGTTCGAATCCCGTCGCCGTGCGTCGCCTCTCCTCCACGGAAGGCTACGTCGCCGTGGATTTGGACTACAGGACGTACGCGCGCGGTGCGGATCCCACGCGCCTTCTCCTCACGCGGTGCCCTGCCTGTTCGTACACGGAGTACGTCACCGACTTTCACAAGGCCGCACCCGCGCACGTGGCGGACGCGGTGCGCTCGCCCGGATATCGGAGTCTGGTGAATCAGGACCGCGCCTCGGATTTTCCGTTGGTCGCCTTTGTGAAGGGAGCCAAGGGCGAACCCAGCGAGCGAGTGGGCTACTGTCTTCTGCGCGCGAGCTGGTTCAGCGGAGACATCGGTCGGGATGACGAAGAGCAGCAGTTTCTACGAGAGGCGGCAGAGTGCTTCGAGCGGGCCACGACTTCACTGAGCATCAGCGAGCAGGAGAGGGATCGTACGTTCTACCTGCTGGGCGAACTCTACCGTAGGTTGGGCCGTTTCGACGATGCGCTCGCCCGGTTGGACCGCGTGCGCGGCGAAGACTTTTCGGGTCTGATTCGGGATCAACGCAACCTCGTGCGCGCGGGCATTCGCGGGCGACGGAGGGTCAAGAGCCGATGAACGTATCCGCGAATGCGCCACTCCTGTCCGGTCTCACGCGCAAGCCGCCGTGGATTGTGGTCTTTTCCGCGCTCTATCTGCTCAACCCCATCGGGAACTTCCTGTTCGTAGTATTCGCCAGCGGTCGTCCACCCGATCAGGTGATCGCCTACCTGTACTTTGCTTCGTTCCTCCGGCCGGAGCCCTTCGTGCTGGGCACGCTTCTTTTGTGGCTGGCCGCCGTGGTGCTGGCATTCGGGCTCTATCGTGTGCGGCTGTGGGCCTGGTACGGGTTCATCTTCCACTCGATACTCACCGTCCTCTCTAGCATCTACCAGGTCTCCGTGGGTCAGTTCGGATTCACGCGGGCCTTCTGGATCAATCTGCTGGTCCTCGTCCCTCTGGGCTACTTCATCAGGCGGGAGATTCGCAAGCCCTATTTCAATCCGTCCCTTCGTTGGTGGGAGCAACATCCGCGCGTGCGGGACTCCATCGGCGTGCGCCTGGCCTGGAACGAATATGTGATGGATGAAAAGACGTTCGATCTTTCACCGGACGGCATTTTCGTGCAGACGGAACGACTGGACGACGTGGCGGTGGGCTATTTCTTCAATATTCACCTGCGTTTCGGAGACGAGCGGGAGATGGACGTGCAGGGTATCGTGGTGTGGATCAACTTCGAGGCAGGCGTGGTACCGCAGGGGTTCGGGATCAAGTTCTTGGGGATCGCCCGCCGCAACCGTGATTTCATCGGACGTTACATCCGCGCGAGACTCAGGGAGCCTGACAAGAAGCCTCGGGGAGAGGAGCAACAGGGAGCAACAAAATGACGGATGCGGACAAAGAGGCCAAAGCCCAACAGAAGCGGGGCTTCGAGTGGTTTTCCCTCGTGATGACGGGCGGGTGTCTGGCGGCGGCCGGCTATGCGCGCTGGGTGCTCGTCCCGCGCGTGCCTGCGGGCTTGAAGGGGAACGAGGCGATCGGCAACGAGGCGGTGATGAACGTTCAGATGATCACCATGCTGGCCATGGTTCTGGCCTTCATCTTCACGATCACGTCAGTTCTGGCCATCTTCAAGATTCGCAAGAAGTTCCTGTCCAACCTGATGCAGCGCTGGGTTGGCCTGCTTGGTTTTGCCATCGGTGTACTCGCTGTTTGGATCAACTTCCGGATCTACTTCTCTTTTCTTTGACCGTTGGCGGGCGTGTGTCGGGGCGGCGCGCACGCGAAGCGCGGAGGGCCATTCATTCGATGGACAGAAGCTTCTGCCGTGATGATTCTCCGTGAAGCAGTCGCACGCGGCTCTTGGGGATCCCCAGTTCGGCTGCCACCGCGGCCATGACCGCCAGATTGGCGCGGCCGTCGACCGGCGCTTCCCGCACGCGCACGATCCATTCGTGATCGCTCACCTTTTCGATGCCGGGCTTCTTGCTTCGAGGTTTTACGTGCACGGTCAGTCGCATCGTCTTCAGGTGCCGGGACCTTGCGCTTCGGCTTTCAGATGGAGCGGGCCCAGGCGTTTCCGCAGTCGTTCGGCAAGCTCACCGATGCGGCCCGGCCGCTCGGTCAAATAGCGGGCAAGTTGGCCGCTTCGATCGCGCGACGAAGCTCCCTTCACGTACTCGTCGAAGGTACGGCCCTCTTGCAGAAGAAAAGCCTGAAATTCGTTGCGCATCAGGTAGCCGTCCTCGGGGTCGTAGTGGTAGAGAGCAAGCGTCATGCGGAAAGCAGCCCGATCGCCTTCGTCGAGCTCGTCGTTCCAGAAGCGGTCGCAGGTGGCGCGGTAGGTCGTGCTCGAAAAGTAGAGCGCGTGGCGGAGTTCGTGGGCAAGCAACCTGACGCGCGTGGGGGCATCCAGATCGGCCGGGATGGTGAGCAGGACATCCGCCACGCGGGCCCGTGCGGATGGAGCAAGCAGCCGTCTGCGAACGAGCAGCCGGTGCAGAGACAGTTCGCATTCGTTCAGTACCTGTCGGCCCCGTTGCCGACTGCGTGAATTCGCTGCAGCAAAGAAGCGGTCAAGATCTTGGGCGCGATAGTCGTGGGCCCAGTAGAAGGCCTCGGGGGAAGAACCGCTTTCGCTGATAAATCGTTCGAGCTCTCCGTCATCCAGAACCCGACCCCGCGTTCCTTTCTTCTCCACGAAGGCCGCGACGCGGTTCATGGCGCAGGCCTGCGTTCTCCTGGATCGGAATTCGAGCACCAGTACGCGCGGATGCTCCTTCCACTGGAGGAGTCTTGGGCTCTGCCGGGTTGTGTTGCGTGGCCGAAGCAGTTGCGGCGTGGAATGGACAACGGGTTGCAGGTCGTCGAGCCGGTCGACGAAACGGTCTGAACTCGCGACGGGGCAGCAGAGCAAGCCGAGCACCACTGCCAGGGCCGCGCGCATGACTGAAACCGGGCCCGCGCTTTGGGTGCTGTGGCGCGGAGGTCGTCGGGTGCTCGCCGGTCTCACTGCGCCCAGTCGGCATGGTTCGCGTCCAGCGGCCATTCAAAAAGGCTTGCCGGGAGTCAGTTTGCTTCCGAACCTTCCCCGGTAGAGAAGGGAGAAGGTCATGGTGGCAAACCAGTTTCAGTGGCGGTCGTTTTCCGCGCGTCTTTGCATCCTCGTAACGCTCGCGGCAGCAGTCGTTAGTGGCTGCGGCCCGGCGGCCGCGGTGGCTCCGCCCGGCATCACGGCGCCCGCGTTTGAGCTCCGGGACACGAATGGAAAAACGCACCGCCTCTCCGACTATCGGGGCAAGGTCGTGGTACTCGAGTGGCTCAACCATGGTTGCCCTTACGTACGCGGCCACTATGACTTGGGAAACATGCAATCACTCCAGCGTGACCTCACGGCCAAAGGCGTCGTGTGGCTTTCGGTCAACTCCTCCGCACCCGGCAAGCAGGGCCACTACCCTCCAGAAGAGGCCAATCAGCTGACCAAGGTCAAAACCGCCGCCCCGACAGCCGTTCTCTTGGATGGCGACGGGAAGGTCGGTCGCAGCTACGGAGCCAAAACGACTCCGCACATGTTCGTCATCGACGGCACGGGAAAGGTCGTCTACAACGGCGCGATAGACGACAACACGACAGCCCGCAAGACCATCAAGGACATCCAGAGCGCGCGGAATTTCGTGCGCCTGGCGGTTGGTTCGGTTCTCGCAGGCCGGCCGGTAGAGACACCCAGTACGAAACCGTACGGCTGCTCCGTGAAATACAAATGAAGGATGCCGCAGCCAACGCGGCGCTCAAGGAGCGGGCTGCGCTGCGGGCGGCTTCGCTCGTGCGCTCTGGAGAAACGGTCGGTCTTGGCACAGGTTCCACGGCCGCCTTCGTCATTCGGGAACTGGGTCGGCGGGTACGAGAGGAGGGCCTTTCCATTCGGACAACGGCCACCTCCTCACAGTCGCACAGAATTGCGCGGGAAAGCGGTCTGGCCGTGGAAACGCCCGACGCCTTCGATGTCCTGGACCTGAGCATCGACGGTGCCGACGAAATCGATCCGGACCTTTGCCTGATCAAGGGCGGCGGGGCCGCGCACACCCGAGAGAAGATTGTGCATGCCATGTCGCGCCGTTTCCTGGTGGTTGCTGACGACACGAAGCTGGTCGCACGCCTGGGCGCTTCCTTTGCAGTACCGGTCGAGGTACTGCTGCCCGCGCTTGCTTACGTCGAGAAGGAGCTGCTGCAACTGGGAGCCACCGAAGTGAAGCTGCGCGCGGCCACGCGCAAGGATGGACCGGTGATCACGGACAACGGGAATGTTGTGCTGGACGCGCGGTTTCACGTGACGGATCCGGAAGAACTGGAGCGGGCCGTCACGCTGATTCCCGGTGTCGTCGAGAACGGCATCTTTGCCCGGCCGCAGGTTCGACCCCAGAGCGCTCTGATTGCCGCGGCTGACGGAATCCGGGAGTTGGGGAGCTGACGACCGCGCCGGCACGGGTTCCGTCCCTTACCATGGCAAAAGCTGGCAAGATACAATCGAACGGGGTGCACGTGCACGTCGAATGGCGCAGGCGCCGCGCGACCGGCGGTGTGGACCCGCGGCGGGTGACATTTCCGGGAGGGGCGGACCTTTCGGGAGACACCGACGATCCCGAAGAGGCGTTTGTCACTCCGGAGGAGCTGTTTCTGGCGGGCGTTTCGTCTGCCCAGATGCACACCTACATCGACCTCTGTCGTCGCAGCGGCATCGACGTGCTTTCGTACACGGACGAAGCTTCCGCCTCCGTGGGCCGGGACGAGCAGGGTCGCCCGTTCATCGATCGGGTGAAACTCAAACCGCGCATCACCTTCGAGACGCAGGAGAATCCAACGTTCCGGGCGGTTGCCGTGCGTCTGGTCCACGAGTCTCAGGATGTCTGCGCCATCGCCGGGTCGGTTCGCTCCAGGATCGAGGTAGAGCCGCTCCTGATCTGGTCCTGATTCTTTATCGTGAAATGAAAACAATCGCAGATGTCAAACGTGTGCTGGTGGATGCCACCGTGGCGGACGGCCTACTTGCTCGTTCGGTACGGGAGCGACTGCCCGCCGGGACCGAGTGGACCGTGGTCGAGGACGCGCGCGCCGTGCTCGAAGAATTCCGCGCCACCGGAAACCGCGGGGGCCAGAAGGACACCGTGCTGCTCTATCGATTCCCGGGGCGCTTCGTGGGGAACTGTCCCGGTTCGGACGGCATGGTCTGCTGCAACTACATGGTCATCAACTTCGGAGTCGGGTGCCTGTTTGATTGCTCCTACTGCTATCTTCAGAACTTCATGAACAACCCGCTGATGACCCTGTTCGGGAATCTCGAAGACCTGTTCGCCGAAGTGCGAGCCCGGACGCGGAACCAGAATCATCACTTCCGCATCGGGACGGGGGAGTACACCGACTCCCTGGCGCTCGACCCTCTGACGGGGCTGTCCCGTCTGCTCGTGGACTTCTTTGCGGACCTGCCCAACGCCACGCTGGAACTCAAGACGAAGTCGGACAATGTGGAAGAGCTCCTGGGTTTGGAGCACCGCGGTCGCACCGTTGTTTCCTGGTCGCTCAACCCGCCGGTCCTCTCAGATGCGGTGGAGCACGACACTGCCTCCATCGACAGGCGACTTCAGGCGGCTGCCCGCGTGGAGGCGGCGGGTTATCGTGTGGGTTTCCACCTGGATCCGCTGGTCCACTTCGAGGGCTGGGAGGCCGAATACCACCGGCTCGTGGAGCGGATCTTCGAACACGTGCGGCCGGACAGCGTCGCCTGGATTTCGACGGGCAGCTTTCGGTATGCGCCCGGCCTCAAGGAGGTGATGCAGGCCCGCTTCCCGGACGATCCTCTCACGCGCGGGGAAATGGTTCAAGGTCCGGATGGGAAGTACCGTTACTTTAGAACGATACGGCAGGAGATGTACTCGTCCATCCGCCGAAAGGTGGGCGAGGTCGATCCCAAGCTGTTCCTGTATCTGTGTATGGAGACACGCCATATGTGGGACAGGGTGTTCGACTTTGTTCCCGACTCCGCAAAGAACCTGGACGCAGCCTTTGAAGCCCGACGGTTGTATATGGAAGAAGCCGGTGCCACGGCCGCTGCCCTGGTGGCCGGCCCGCCTGAAGGCGGCCGCTGAAATCCGCGCCGGAATCCTTGCGGTTGCCCTGGTGGCCGGCCTCGGACTCCTCTCAAGCGTCACCGGTCTGGGTTCGCAGGGCGACGGGACCGTCTATCAGGCCGAAAACCTGGGGCTGCCCAACTGGGCCGGCATGGACTACGCGCCGCAGATCAGTCCCGACGGTCGCTTCCTGATCTTCCAATCGGACCGACCCGGCGCGCGCGAGGACCGCAATCTTTGGTTCACGGTGAACTTGGGCGCAAACGATCGGCTGGCGGAAGGACGTTGGACGGTGCCGCTGCCGTTGTTCCTGCCGATGGAGCCGCCTTCGAGTCGCACGATGCGCATCGTCGGCGGGAGCCACGTTCTCACCGAACCCGAGGGCGCTTTTTCGTTCAACACGGACGGTTTCGAGGGGATGGCCAGTATCCTCTACCAGGACAATCGTCCGGTCGAGGTCTTCTTCACTTCACTGCGAGGCCGTGGTACCGGACGCGACGGCTACGATGGACTGAACCTGTACCATGCCCGCTTCGTCGCCGACCGGTGGACACCGCCCGTACACTTGAATGCAGTCAACAGCCATTTCAACGACCGGATGCCGTCCGTGCGGCGCGTGGCCGATCCTCGTGATGGGTCACCGACGCTGGAGTTACTGTTCGTTTCGGATCGACCCGGCGGTTTCGGGGGCAATGACGTCTGGCGTTCCGTGCGGAGCGCCGAGGGGCAGTGGTCCCGTCCGCGGAATCTGGGTGGTCGCGTCAACACGCGCTACCACGAAGTGGCGCCGGTCGTCAACCCCACGGGCGGGATGCTCTTCTTCTCTTCGGACCGACCGGGAGGTTTCGGGCACTTTGACCTGTACGTGAGCCGCCGCGAGGACGGACGCTGGAGTGAGCCCAAGAACCTCGGTCGCCCGTTCAACTCCGCGCGCGACGACGAATACGCCTCCTTCACCGCGGACGGTCTGTGGATGTACTACACGAGCGACCGGCGTGAGAGGACCGCTGCCGGTCGCTTCGATCTCTACCGCACCCGCGTTCCGCCCTGGCTGCGCGATCCGGTCTCCGTACTCTTCACGGGCCTCGTCCTGGACGGTCGGACACGGCTCCCGCTGGGAGTGGAAGCCACCATCAAGATTCACTTCGAACGCAAGACACTGGTCGATACCGCGCGGGTGATTCGCAAGACTCCCGAACCTGACACGACCAACTTTGCCGTTCGCCTTTCCTCGGGACGTACCTACCAGGCGGAATTCAGCGCGCCCGGGTACGAACCCCAGAGTCTGATTCTGGACTACAGCGGCGTGCTGCCCTCAGATGCCATCGATCGGCGCGTGATCATCCTCCAGCCGTTGCGGGAAGGACCCGGCCCAGGCCCGGGCCGACCAAAGACCCGCGGGCTCACCGGGCGCATCCTGGATGATGCCACCGGCCGGGGCATCTCCGGGGCTTCGGCGCTCCTTGCAGTCGGAACGGCGCCGCCGCTGAAGTACACGGCGGACGCGCGCGGTGCGTTTTCGTTCGAAGTGCCCGAGCGGGCGCGTTTTGCCATCGTTGCCAGCGCGGCTGGATACGAGGACGGTCGCGCCGAATTTCAGGAATCGGCCGAGTTACGCGAGGTCGTTCTTCGTCTAAAGAAGGGCGGAGGCAAAACCCAGGAAGATCGCTGTCGCAGCAACATGCAGGAATGCCTGGATGGTATTCGCATCTACTTTGACACGGATCGCTCCGACATCCGCGCGGCTGAACGTCCCAAGCTTCAAACCGTCAAACAGGTCATGGAAGCCAATCCGGGCGTCGTGGTCGAAGTCCTGGGATACGCAGATCGACGGGCCTCTTTCGATTACAACCAGGAACTGTCATTGCGCCGGGCGCGCGCGGTTCAGCAGGCGCTCACGGCCATGGGATTGCCGGCCACCCGACTCAAGTTGACAGGTAAGAGCTTCCTGGAGCCGGTCTGCCAGGAGCGCACGGCCGCCTGTCGGGCACGAAACCGCAGGGTCGAGTTCAAGAGGCTGGAATCCAAGGACCGATAAATGCAAGGGAACATAACTCCGGCCGAAGCCCCCAACAATGACATGATACGAGTGCTGCGGGAAAAGCCACGGGAATGGGACGTGATCCGGAACGCCGACCAACTCCGGACACTGCTCCAGGAGAAGCTCGCCTCGCGTACCTTCTTTCTCAAGGGCAGCGTGCCTCCCGCGGAGTTCAATCCAGGGGGAGCCGTGGAAGGCGGCTTCATGTTCTATTACGCCGACCAGGTGGAGCTTCCGGATTCTATCGTTCTCTACGCCACTCTGAAACGACACCTGGAGATCGAATTCATCAAAGTTTCCCAGCCGGAAGCGGGCGCTGTCGTTCTGGACCCCGTGGTCGGTCGTATCGGCCGGGTGAATCGCATGTACCCGCGTCTCGAGAATGTGGAGGCGGTCGTGAGCGCCGGGCACTTCCAGGTCAGCAAATCGGAGATCATCATCGACAATACGCGTTCGCAGGTGGCCAATCAGGTCATCTTCAACGAGTTCGAGCGCCGTCTCAACCAGGAGTTTCCGGGCATGAAGATCTATGATTTTGCGGATCGTTCGCGCCCGCCGGAAACGCGGTTGCTCAACAAGTCGACCCAGTCGATCCTCGTGGAAGACACCTCCTCGCCGGAGAGCTTCGCCTCGCGGGGACCCGAGTTTTTCGACTACGGACATGCCCTGACCGAGGCGGGCACGTTCGACGAAGTGCGGCGACGGTACTCCGAAGATCACGTGACCGCTGTGCTTTGCATGCCGCTGTTGATCGAAACTCCGGAGCGCGCCGTACCCATCGCCTTCATGTACTGCGTGGCGCGCGGGGAGTTTCGCCTGGATCTTTCGGCCCACCGGCGTTGGCTCGAACTCTCGACGGAGATCATTCAGCGCATTGGGGATGCCAACCTGCTCACCGTGAAGGAGAAGCAGGGCGTCATCAACGTCTCCGAAGGCGGCGTTGCTTTGCGTATCGATCACCCGGACCTTCGCAAGTACCTCCCCAACCAACGTTGGATGAACTTCGACCTCGTCTTCCGGTTGCAGGCTCCGCTTCGTTTTCAGGGACGGGTAGTTCACGTCGAAGACTACGGAACCCACCTGCGGGTGGGCGTCGACCTCGAGGGCAGCGCGCACAGCGACGCCCGAACTGACGTCAAACAGAGACTAAAGAACTTGATTCAGACAGCCCGTTCGCAAATCGCGTAACATGGGCGTTTCCAAACAGCCGTACATCGGCTCGCGCGACTTCTATCCCGAGGACATGCGCTTTCGGGACTGGATGTTCGGTGTGCAGCGCGCCGTATGCCGCAACTACGGGTACGTGGAATACGGCGCCCCGCTGATCGAACCCGTCGACCTGTATCGCCTGAAGTCCTCTGACGAGATAGTCAACGAACAGCTCTATCGATTCGTCGACCGCGGGGAGCGGGAAGTGGCCATTCGTCCGGAGATGACTCCCACTCTGGCGCGGATGGTGTCCGCGCGACTGGCGCAGATGCCCAGGCCGCTGCGCTGGTTCAGCGTGGCCAACTTCATGCGTTACGAAAGACCGGGTCGGGGGCGACTGCGAGAATTCTACCAGCTCAACGTCGACCTCCTCGGTGCCGAAGGCAGCGCCGCGGACGCCGAGATAGTGATGCTGGCCATCGACATTCTGCGCGCGTATGGGGCCGACGAACGGCACTTTCGCGTCCGCTACAGCGACCGCCGGCTGCTCGAGGGTCGACTGAACCGTCTGCCTGCCGAAGGCCGCAGGGAAGTGGCGCGACTTCTCGATAAGCGCGAAAAGATCGGGCCGGACGCGTTTGGACAGGAACTGGAGAAGCTCGTGCCGGACTCTTCCCATAGGGAGGAGATCATCGAGTTCCTTACCGTGACGGCCGCACAGGTGCGGGGCCTCGGGACGGAAGCGGCTCACGAACTGGCCACGATGGCCGAAACGTGTGAACGACTGGGCTACTCCGAGTTCCTGGAGTTCGACCCCGGGATCGTCAGGGGCTTCGACTACTACACCGGTTTTGTTTTCGAGATCTTCGACCGGCATCCAGAAAACAGGCGGGCGCTCTTTGGCGGTGGTCGTTACGACCGCCTGATTGGACTCTTCGGGAAGGAGAATGTGCCGGCGGTCGGCTTCGGATTGGGCGACGTCACGCTGCAGCATTTCCTGGAAGCGCATTCGCTCATCGGGGATCCCCATGGCAGCGTTGGCGCTTTCGTGGCGTTGTTCTCAGAGGACTTGCGGCCGGACGTTCTGGCCCTCGCGGCCGAACTGCGCGCGCAGGGTTTGGTCGTCGAAACGGCGCTCGAACCAACCAAGAAGCTGGGCAAGCAGTTCGAACTGGCCGAGAAGAAGGGCCGGCGCCACGTGCTGGTCCTGGGACCGGAGGAGTTGGAGTCCGGCCTCGTGCGGGTGAAGGATCTCACTTCCGGGAGCCAAACGGACGTCAAACGCCCTGACCTGGCCGCGTTCTTGAAGAAGCAGTCCACCTGACCGGCCCGCTCACTGCGACGCTTGGCGGCACAGGTTCTCGTAGGTGTCGCGCAGCCGGATGAACCTCTCGTGGGCCTCGGCCACGATTTCGGGCGCCTGACCGTGAAAGCGATCGGGATGCACGAGAAGCAGAACCTGCTTCCAGGCGCGGTCCAACTCAGTGCGAGAAGCGCCCCGTTTCAGATTCAGCAGCCGCAAACACTCCTGCTCTCGGTCGCCGGAGTGAGCCTGCGCGCGGTGTCGGGCCGGCCGATCGTGTCTGCCTGCGCCCCGTGCGCGGCGCGCGGTCCGCTCCTGTTCTTCGCGCTCCCATCGCATGTAGTACGCGGTACGTTTGATGAGGAGCAGGGCCGGCCGGTCGATTCCGTAGTAGGCGGTGATTCGGTCGAAGGCGCGTTCAGGCGACGGGTGGGCCTGCCCGTCGCCGATGATCGTTTCGAACACCGTCAGAAACAGATGACCGAACAGTTCCTCGTGCAGAAGTCGGATGCGGAGGGAGGGGTGGGCGCTCACCGTGCTCCGGAAGTAGTCGATGACTTCCACGGCGGAACGTTGGATTTCCCTTTCGGAGCAGGGCAGGACGTGCTGGCGTGTGCTCGCGGTGATGCGCGCAATCAGTTTGTGGTCGATGTCCGGGCCGAAGGTGCGGACGAGAGAGGCGCGCAGTGCGGACATCTCGCTTTCCGAAATGCGACCATCCAGCTTCGCGAAGTGAACCGCCACGGAGGCCACTGTGGCCGCAAGGGCACGCCCCGGCCGCAGTCCCCGCAGTTCCCGTTCCAAGAGCAGGAGCAGATCGGAGCGCTCGCTGCCCCACAGCTGGCGCAGGGCACGGAAGCCACCGATGCGCAGGACTTCGAGACCCTCTATGGTTCCACGCAGAACGAGGAACGTCCCGCCTCCGAAGACCAGGAGTCCCACCAGACCACTTTGAAACGCGAGAAGCAAACCGACCAGGAGCAACCCGAAACCGGAAGCAGCCTCCAGGAAGGCTCTGCGCAGCCGCTGGACATAGCGCGAGGTCATGGTTCGCTTTTGCTTTTCAGAAGTAGGGACGCTGGCTTGTGTGGTCCATGCTCGCGCGGCGCATCATTCCCTGCCTCGACATCAAAGAAGGCCGCATCGTCAAGGGCGTCAACTTTGTCAATCTACGCGACGCGGGGGATCCTGTCGAGAACGCGCGCTACTACGAAAGCACCGGTGCTGATGAGTTGTGCTTTCTGGACATCACCGCCAGTTCGGACCGCCGCGAGATCGTGCGTCGCCTGGTCGAACACGTGGCCGACGAAATCTTCATCCCCTTCACCGTGGGCGGCGGCATCCGAACCGTGGAGGATGTGCGCTCGGTACTGCTCGCGGGGGCGGACAAGGTTTCCCTCAACACGGCGGCCTTCGAAGACCCGACGGTGCTGACGGCGGCCGCTGAGATCTTTGGCAGCCAGTGCATCGTCTGCGCCATCGACGCCCGCCGCGTTCCCGGCAGCGAGGAACGCTTCGAAGTCTTCCTGCACGGCGGACGGACGCCCACCGGTCGCGATGCAGTCGATTGGGCGGCCGAGGCTGAGTCCCGCGGTGCAGGCGAGATACTTCTGACGAGCATGGACCGGGACGGAACCAAAGCGGGCTATGATCTGGAACTCACGCGTCGGGTTCGGCAGGCGGTGAACATTCCCCTGATTGCCTCCGGGGGCGTGGGCACGCTCGACCACTTCCGGGAGGCAATCGTGGACGCGGACGCGGATGCGGTTCTGGCAGCTTCCATCTTCCACTTCCGTGAGCACGACGTGAACGAGGCCAAAGAGTATCTGCACCGGTTCGGAATCCCGGTGCGAAGGAGCACACATGGAATTCCTGGCTCAATTGGAAGAGCTGCTGAAAGAGCGTAAAGTTCAGCTTCCGGAGGACTCGTATACGGCCGCGCTGTTTCGTGGCGGCACCGATCGGATCGCCAAGAAGATCGGAGAGGAGGCGGCCGAGGTGATCGTGGCTGCCAAGAACAAAGACGCCGTGGAACTGCGTCACGAGGCAGCCGACCTCCTCTTTCACCTCCAGATGCTTCTCGTCAACGAGGGCGTTTCTCTGCGTGAGGTCGTCTCCGAGCTCGAGAAACGTCATCGCTGATCAGCGTCCGATCGTCCAGCGCTCCTTGAGGAATGCCAGATACCGAATCAGAGCGGCGCGGGCCTGCGGGGTTCGAGCGTCGATCGTGAGCACCGCCGCGTCGCCCTCGGTCGAGATGCGGTAATCGAAATCCCTCTGGTTTTGGCGCATGGCCTGGCACTCGGCGGCGGTTTCGCCCCCGGGGATGCCGACCATCTGGAACTGGCCCCGCCGAAACCGACGCTCGAGCAGCGCGAGGTCCTGCCTGTATTCCTCCACGACGGCGGACGGGGAGCCCCCTTTCGCGGTGTAGCGGATGGTTCCGCCTGTGGCCGCGGGGAGGAATTCCCGTGGGTGTTGCAGCGAACGATCCTCGCTGCGCATCCATGCGGTCACGCTGGGCCGCAGTAGCACGATGGGGACGGCCGAAGCAAATGTGATGGCCACCGCCAGCAGGGCGATGAGCAACTCCTTCTTGGAACTGCTTTCGGCCAGTGATTGTAGATTTTCTGCGGAGACCCCCTCGGTCTCAGGAATAGGCGTGGACGCAGGCGGCCGGATCGGTCGCCCGCTTCGGGTAGTATTTTGTACGGACATAGTAATTCTCCCTGCGCTGCCGAAAAAGCGGCGCGCGTTCTGACGGAAAGCGACGGGTCAGAAGGAGGGAGGTGGTCTGGGGGAGCGGCCCAGGCAGGGCCGGGGGCTTGCGGAAAAGGAGCAAAACGGCTGCCCAATTCGTTCGGCGCCGGGGAAATTCCAAACCCGCGCCGGCGACTCCATATTGGGAACGGGCAGGCCCCAATCAGGACGCGGGATTTCGCGCGCGGTAGCACCCTGCTGCAGGGCTGGCTTGACTTCTGCGACTTGGGGAGAGCGCAGTGTGCTGCTTTCGCCCGCAGCTGGTACCTGTGCCCCCGCGACGGGCGCGAACGCGCACAGAAGCAGGCACAAAGGTGCCGCGGCGTAGCGCAGTCTTCGAAGAACGCAACCTTGAGCGGCGCTGCGCATGCGGTCAGGCAGCCTTCTGAACGGCGCTGCGGCCATCCGTGTGCGGCCCGCGTGGTGATTCTTCCACGGGGCGGATGCCGAACCACGACAGACCCTTCTCGATCCCCGGAAAAAAACGGATCAGGTCGAGCAGGCGGTTCAGATTGCCATGCGCGATGCAGTAGTGCAAAAGGTGGGGCGGCCGGTGATGGATTTCGTGTCTGGTGGGCGGCAGAATGACGCGCAGTTTTTGCAGCAGCCGGATGGGAGCGGGTGCTGTATCCTGGTGCGCCCATTTGTGCACCTGGTTGGACGGCAAGGACCAGATGGAGGTACAGGCCAGAAAGTAGATGATGGTTGTGATCACCATGCTTTCGCGACCGAAGTACCAAAAAGTGGCCACAAAACTAATTCCGGCCACAGTACCGAGCATGGCGGTGTTCCCGTTCGTTTCCAAGAAATCGTGGCGAGTCATAGCCTTGGGATCTCGGTGGTGCTCCCGAAACGGTTTGATGAAGTGCGGTCCGAGGAGGGGCGTGCTCTCGTGCCCGTAGCGATCGAAACCCCAGTGCACCAGGCCCGACACGATGTCTGCTGCGGCCCAGCCCGCCGTGCCGCCCAGGACCAGGATGCCGGTCAGCTCGCGGCGGAGCAGGGTCTCGGCGGTCAACACGAAGCAGATGGCCAAGAGCAGCGGACACAGAATGAGTGCCGTAGCTTCGGCGATTCGTAGGAACAGGGGGCGGGAGTGCACCTGGGCCATGACCGGTGCAATCTACGGGTTCCGGCCCTGGAGTGCAAGCGGATTGTGGTGGCCCGGGAAGCCCCCTTTGGACAGGCTGGTCCGCATGAAGCATCCCAGTGAGGCCCTTTTTGCCGGAGAAAAGCCCTTTCCCGTAATCCCGAGCTGCGAGCATTTTGCGGGGAGCGAGAAGCTCATTCTGAAGGCGCTGTCGCTGCAGGAGGAGAAGGGTCCGGTTTTCGACATCACGCAGGACTGTGAGGATGGCGCGCCGACGGGACAGGAGAAAGAGCACGCCGAGATGATCGTCCGTCTGACGAACTCGGAGCACAACAAGTTCAAGATGGCGGGCGCGCGCATTCACGACCACTCCAGCCGCTACTGGAAGCAGGACGTGGACATCCTCGTCAAAGGCGCGGGCCAGCACCTCACCTACATCACCATCCCGAAACCGACGGCTGCAGCCCAGGTCGAAGAGATGATCGACTACATCCGCGCGACGGCCGAGAAGGCCGGACTCAAACGCGAGATTCCAATTCACGTGCTCGTGGAGACGCACGGAGCTTTGCGTGACGCCGATCGAATCGCCTCGTTGCCCTGGATGCAGGTTCTCGATTTCGGTCTGATGGATTTCATCTCAGGCCACCATGGAGCCATTCCGCTGGCCTGCATGAAGAGCCCCGGACAGTTCGAACACGAGCTGTTGCGTCGCGCCAAGGCCGAAGTGGTGGCGCGAGCGCTTTCACACGGAGTGGTGCCCGCGCACAACGTGACTCTGGACCTCAAGAACTTCGACCAGACCAAGGCCGACGCCCACCGCGCTCGCTATTCGTTTGGCTTCATGCGGATGTGGTCCATCTATCCGGTGCAGATCGACGCAATCGTGGAAGCCATGCAGCCCGACCATTCCGAAGTCGAGAAGGGCGTGGCGGTTCTCCTGAAAGCACAGGACGCGGATTGGGGCCCCATTCAGCACGAAGGCGAGTTGCACGACCGCGCCACCTACCGCGGTTTTTGGACCCTCGTGCAGAGGGCCCGGCTTTCCGGTCAGGACCTCCCGGCCGAAGCCAAGCGGCGGTGGTTCGCCTGAGGGCGACCGTGCTCGAGGAATAGGGCTCTCGCTGCCGGAACGGGTTCGTGACTATGTCCGAGGAAGAAGCCGTCGAAAAAGCGGTTCTCCCCGAGGAGCCGGCGACTGAAGAGGCGGAACCGAACCCGGACCTCGTTCCCTTCGCAGACGACCAGGAGGACCTCGACGAGTTTTTCGTCCGCTCTCTGAATGCCGAGGACCACGAGCCGCTCGTGGCCTACCTCAAAGAGCTGTACCCCGCGGACATCGCGGACCTCATCCTGCGACTCGAAGGGGAACTGGGCCGTCGCGTATTTCCACTTCTCGATCCGGGAACGCGCGGTGAGGTTCTTCACGAAATGGAGGAGGAGCCACGGCAGGACTACCTGTCGCAGTTCTCTCCTGACGAACTGGCCAGCATTCTGCGCGAGCAACAATCGGATGAAGCGGCCGAAATTTGTTCACTCTTGGACAAGAAGCGTCTTTCCGAAGTCCTCTTCCGCATCCCGCCCGAGGAACGAATTTCGATCACCGAACTGCTCAGCTATCCGGAGAACACGGCCGGTTCCATCATGGCCAAGGAGTTCGTTTTCGTGCGGGCCGACGAAACGGTCAAACGAGCCATTCAAACCCTGCGCCGGGTCTCACGGGAGGGCGTGGACTTCTACACCGTGTTCGTGGTCGGCCCTGACGGAAAGTACCAAGGCCATCTCAGTCTCAAGAGTCTCATTCTCGCCAACCCGCGCACGCGCGTGAAGCGCATCATGCAGACCGAGCTCCTGCCCATCCCGGTCGATACGGACCAGGAGGAGGTGGCCAAGTTCTTCACCCGCTATGACTTCATCACCGCTCCGGTGGTGGACGAATTCGGAACCATGCTCGGCCGAATCACGGCGGACGACATCCTGGAAATCGTCCAGGAGGAGGCCAGCGAGGACATTCTCCGGATGGGCGGCGTCATCGACGGGGACGAGACACTCTCCACGCCCGTTTGGAGTTCTTCGGCCAAGCGACTGCTGTGGCTGAGTCTGAATCTGATCACGGCGTTTCTGGCCGCGGGCGTCGTGGCCACATTCGAGGCAACGATCAGCAAGATCGTCGTGCTCGCGGCCCTCATGCCCATTGTCGCGGGGATGGGCGGGAATGCGGCGGGGCAGACCATCGCCATCATCGTGCGCAACATTGCCCTCGGGGAACTCACCGGGGCGAATGCCCGGCAGGGGATCGTGCGCGAGTTTCTGATCGGAATCCTCAACGGTCTTTTTCTGGGAACGCTGACGGGCTTCGTCGTATACTTTGTGGCCGCGGGCTCTCAGGGGCCTGGTCGAGCGCTGGCTCTGGGCCTGGTCATCGCCGCTTCGATGGTGGTGAACATGCTGGTTGCAGCCACGGCAGGCGCGGTCATTCCGCTCCTGTTGCGGCGCCTGCGCGTCGACCCGGCTATCGCCTCGAGTATCTTTGTGACCACCTGCACCGATGTTATGGGTTTCTTCGTCTTTTTGGGGCTGGCCTCCCTGACGCTGCGCATGGGGCTCTTGGCCCATTCCTGATCGACGCACATGACGCACACCAGGCAACAGTCTATTTGGTGGCGCGCGGTACTGCCGCTCTTGGCCGCAACGCCACTCGTGCTGTCCTTGGCATTGATGTTCTCGCATCCATTCAGAGGGAATGCAGCTGCTGACCTTCTGACCTTCGCCAGCCTCACGATGGCCGGCTACCTCTTGTGGAGGCGGAAGTCTTTGCCGTCACCGGTCTCTGTGTTGCTCCTGGCATCTTCCCTGGCCACGCTGTCTTTCTTTTTTCTGTCCGGCCTATTGGAGCTACCTCCCACACCGGTTCCGCAGATGCGTATCTATCTAAAGGTATTGTTCGCGGGCTCTTGCATGGTGATCGTGGCGGGTTCTCGTTCGAACGTATCGCTGGTCGTCATCACGGCGCTCCTGGCATGCAACCCTCTGCTTGGTTGGCATTTTCAGGGTGTGACGCTGCGCGCATTGCCTCTGGCTGTCTACCTGGCCTGCACGGCGACCGTCGTGCTGCGGGAATCCCCACGTATCTTCGCCCGCGATCTGACACTGCCCGGCTTGACGATCCTGTGCATCGTGGCGGCCGCACAGAGCCCCATGAAGGGCGCCGGACTGTTCAGTTCTGCGGCTTGGGTGGGCGCACTGTTCTTGTTTTGCATTGGTCGTCACGCGGACAGTGAGGCCGTGGCCCACGCACTAACCGGTCTGCGTGCCGGTTACGGACTTGTCGTTGTTTTGCTCGTGTCTCTCAGCGTCGCGCTCGTCCTTCAAGAAGCCTGGGCTCTTGGGCAGGCAGCCGCAGTCGGGTACAATCCAAACGGCCTGGCAACGTTTCTTGCTCTGCTGAGTCCGCTGGTGGTCACCTGGAGTCCTAGCGAGAGGCGTGCCGTGCGGTGGGGCAGCGTCATCCTTCTGGTCGTCGCATTGGTCCTCGTGTTTGGGTTCGGAGCCCGTTCTGCTCTTGCCGCGACGGGAGGAGGCCTTACTGTTCTGGTCGTGATTCGGTTGCGCATCTCTTGGTTTGCCCGAAGCGAAAACGGCGAAGTCGCGCGGCACCCCCGACGATCCAACTGGCTCGCAGCGTGTGCGGCCGCCGCTATCCTCACGGCCACTCTCCTTGCGACCGCGCTATCTGGGAAGGGAGTCGAATCGCTGACGATCCGACGCTCTATCTGGTCCATGTATGCGCAGAACGCTTGGAGACACGGAGGGATGCTTGGATTCGGCCCCGAGGCCTACGCTTTGAACTTCGCTCTTTCTCCGAACGGACTGCCGGCAAATACCCGGCAGGACGTGGCTCGGTTTGTTTCGTCCTTTGGCGATACGGTGCATTCGCACAGTCTCCTGCTTCAGTCTTGGTTCGATTGGGGTCCGGCGGGGGCTGCCCTCTTACTCCTGTTGTTGGGAACAGCTGCGTGGCGCGCGCGCCGGATGCCCTCCGATGCCAGCAGGATCGCCATTCTGGGAAGCCTGGTCGCGCTCGGATTGCACGCCTGCCTGGAGTACAGCCTGGCTGACGCGGCCGTGTTGCTTCCGCTTGCTTTCCTGCTGGGCGTGTGGTACCGCCCCCTCGAGGGAGAGGGTGGTGGCCGGACGCTGCCCGCCAAACGCGTGCGGGCCATCCTGCTTCCAATGGCGGTGCTCATGCTTTCCGCTTGCGTCTGGGTCGCCTACAACACCTGGATACAGCAACGGATGCTCCGGATAACCGGTCCGACCGCAACCGCACCCAACGGGAATCTCCGCTTGCTGGGGCGGTTGTCGGCATCTCAGGGCAGGACCTTGCTCGATCTCGAAAACAAGTTCCTTCCGAACATCTACGATTGGCGGTTGCAGGCCTATCGCGGCCAGGTCCTCATGGCCCTGGAGACTCCGCAGGCAACGCAACTTGCTCTGGAAAGATTCGAGAGCTGCATCGTGCTATACCGCTACTCCACGACCTGTGCCAGGGGGCTCACGGCAGCGCACGAGCGGTCCGGACGCCCGGAGGAAGCGGCGCGGTGGCGCAGAAAAGCACGGGAATTCGACCCGTGGCGCTTGGAACCCTGACAGACCATGAGCGGATCGGTCGGGATGAGTGCAGCGGGGATTGGCCGATGGGCCTGGCAACTGCCCGCTGCGCTGTTGTCCTTGCTCCTCCACACCCTGTATCAGATTCACCTGTCCGGAGACGTCTTTCTCCTCAAAGGCGGAAGGTTCTGGGGGGAGGTCGCGTTCGAAAGCGTGAACTTGGCCCGCGTGAGCGCGTACGGAGGTTTCATCCTGCTCCCCGGAGTATGGCGGTTGCTGCGCTCCGGTTTTCCCACGGCAATGAGCGTGCGCTCCGCTCTTCTCGTTTTGGCAGTATCCGTGCTCGCTGCTTTTCCGTGGAGTCTTGTCTCCGCGGCATCCGGCCTGCCTCCCCGCGGCACAATCGTGCAGGAGATGCTGCGGGACGGCCTGACAGCGCCGGTCAGCATGCTGTGCGTGGCCCTCATTGCCGCGCAGCTCATCCGGAATGGTCCGGGGGGAGCACTGGCTGCTGCAAGTATCGCGCTTTGGTTCGCTTTCTTATTGCTCTCCCCACTGTGGCGCGGCACGGCTTTCCCGCGACTCGAGGACGAGGTGGCATATCATCTCCAGGGCCTTCTTTTTCGATCGGGCCTGTTCGAGGGGAATCTGCTCTTCCCCAGTTTTGCGTCCGCTTCGGATGCGGAGCGCCATCTGCCGGTGGCCTGGATTCAATTCGTTGGGACCACTTACTCCAGTGTTCATCTGGATGGATGGTCCTTCGTCCTGGCGCTTTTTGGCGCCGCGCACCTCTCGGGTTTCGCGAGTACTGCACTGGCCCTGACTGCTATTGTTCTATTCTGGGTCGTCGCCTCCCGGATGTTCGGGCATTCCGCGGTCGGTGTGGGGCTGGCCGTCACGCTGTTTGTAGCTGTGCGACTGACGCCCGCCCTTGCCAACACGTACATGTCGCACGTTTTCGCGCTCGCCCTTTCGCTCGGCTGCGTCTGGGCTTGGTTGGAGTTGGACAACGGTCGGCCGCGGCGCACGCGGATCGCCGCGGCAGGCGCGTTGTTTCTTCTCTCGTCCCTGTACGCGCTGACCCGGCTGCAGACGTTCGGCCCGCTCCTTTTGTCTTTTCTGATTGCTGATCTTTGGGGAGATGCCGGGGCGATCCAACGCCGCGCCCGTCTGAAACGCACACTGGTCGTCCTGGCGGCTGCGGGCGCGGGCGCTCTGGCCACCTGGCTTTACGGTCTTGCCTCAGGTACCGCGCACTACGTTGCCACGGGTTGCCATTCGCCCGGCATCGGACCCGGTCACGGCTGCTTTCCCACGTACGGAACTCTGGGCCATTCTTTCACCAAGCTCGTGTGGAACGGGATGGATCTGCTGGGACGCTGGAACCAGGAAGCCGGGCCCGGCGGATTGCCGATTGCCCTTTTTGTCGTGTCGCTGGCCTTCCTTCGTTTTCGAACCGCGGGTCGCGCCGTTCGAATGCTGGTGCTATTGTTCGGCGGGCATACGCTTCTGCACGCGCTCTACTTTCACAATGGTGGCGAAAGCTATCGGGGCCGATTCCTGACGGAGGCCTCCTTCACCATCCCACTTCTTTGCGGCTGGTTTTACGAACGCTGGGGTGCCGGGCGATGGGACAATCCCGATCGCCTGCTTATCCCCATCGCGCTTCTTTCCTTGCTGTCGGCCACGCTGGTCGGAGTCCGTACGGACTACTTTCACCCGTACCTCAAACCGGTCCGCTCCATCGCGGCGCTTGCTTCACCGCCGCTTCGCAACACGCTCGTGATCGCGCCCTACCATCCCGACATTGCGCCTGCGTCCGGGCTGGTCGTGCCCGACGAGTTCGATCGGCAGCGGGTTGTTCGATTCAGCCCTGGGGAGATCCAACGCTTTCTCAACGTCGGCGCGTCCACGGCCGTTGCCACCGCCGACCGCATCGGCCCGCACGGCTTCCCGATGGATGCTTCCGGAAACGTCTTCATCGGGCCGGTGGAGGAATCGCGCATCCGCCACTGGGTTCGGCACTTGGGCCTGGAGCGCGCCGCTCGCCTCCACTACCACTCTGCGCGGCCCGGCACGGAAGGTAACCGCTGGCTGCGATTGTGGCGTTCCCCCGAGATCACGGTGGAGCTGATTCCCGATTCGGCGCCCAGGTGACGGTGCCCGGCTCATAGGTCACGCCGCGCGTGAACTTCCAGAAGAAGGCCCGCAGCAGCGCGCCAATGTCTCCCGGAAACAGACGCAGAAGGAGGGCGACGGGCTCCAGGACGAAACGCGGGACAGTCAGGGAAAATGGCAAACCCAGGAGGGTCGCCGCCTGAGTCTGGCCGAGCGGTGGTTCGTCGATCACGTGTCCGATGAGGCGACCGGGCTCCTCCTGGACAACCGTGCTCACGACCGAACGGACCAGGGAATCCAGGCGAACCAGGCTGTGCAGCGGCTCCGGCCGGATACCGAGGGGCAGGCCGAGAAACGGCAACCGTACGCGAACGGCCAGATTCCCGAGCGACTTCTCCGAGTACACAGGACCCACGCGCAGAATGCTCCAGTTGGACAAAGACCCCTGCTGAAGTGCTTCCTCTGCCGCCACCTTGGCCCGCGCGTACTCTGTCTCAGGTCTCGGGTCCTGGCCCAGAGCGACGCGTCGGGTGCGACCCCAATCGCCGTAGACCGACACGCTCGAAAGCAGCACGAACCTGGGGTCGTCGGGTCCAAACGCTTCCAGAAGGTTGCGGACCATGGCCGCGTCGTCGGCAGCGCTCGACGTGTGGCCGACGCCGGTGGCTCCCGGGCGAGAGGAACGGCCGCCGGCCGCATGGACGATGCACGTCAATCGCGCAATCCGTCGGCGCAGTTCGCGCAGTTCGGATGGGTCCAGCAGGTCGCAGCGCTCCAGTTGTTCGCCGGGCAGGACGCGTCCGCGGACGACACCGGTCACGCGCACGCCCGCGCGCCGCAACTCCGCCAGGAGCGCGGCCCCCACGTATCCACGAGCCCCGGTGAGCAGCACGTGAGCTTTCACGGAGACCACCGCGTACAGCGTCTGGGTGGCGATTCGTTTGACGCAAGGTCCGGCGAATCGAACTTGGGCCGAGCATGAGCTTCCGCGAATACGACCACGGCAAATCGCTGCCCGAAATGGAAGGGCGCATCCTTGCGTTCTGGAAGGAGCAGAACATCTTCCAGAAAGCGGTCCGCGCGCGCAAGCGGGGCCGACCGTTCGTATTCTACGAGGGACCGCCGACCGCGAACGCGAAGCCCGGCATTCACCACGTGCTGGCGCGCGTCTACAAGGATGTCTACATCCGCTACCATTCGCAGAAGGGTCACTACGTTCCGCGGCGTGCGGGTTGGGACTGTCACGGTCTGCCCGTGGAGCGGGAAGTCGAGAAAAAACTCGGAATCAACACGAAAGCCGAGATCGAAGCAACCGTCGGACTCGAGGAGTTCAACCGTTTGTGTCGTGAGTCCATCCTGACCTACGTCGCGGATTGGGCGCGCTTCACCGAGCGCATGGGTTTTTGGATCGATCTCGATGATGCCTACTTCACCATGCACAACGAGTACATGGAAGCGGTGTGGGGGTTGCTCAAGAAGATCTGGGAACGCGGCCTGATCTACCGAGACTACAAGGTCGTGCCCTACGACCCGGTGATGGGGGCAACGCTATCGGACGCCGAAGTGAACTTGGGCTATCGCACGACGGAGGACCCTTCGGTGACCGTGCGCTTCCCCGTGTCGGGCGACCGCTTCGGACCGAACGCCTTCTTTCTGGTTTGGACCACCACACCCTGGACGCTCCCGTCCAACACGGCGCTGGCCGTCGCGCCGTCCGAGCAGTACGTGGTCGTCGAGCGGACCCGGGGTGAAAAAGAAACGCAACCCGGACTCGTCGAAAGACTGATCGTGGCAGCGCCCCTGCGCGAGGCCGCGGTGGGCTCTGAGGGAACGGTCGTCGCCACCGTCACCGGGAAGGATCTGGCGGGGGCTCGGTACGAGCGGCTCTTCGATTGGCTTCCGATTCCGGCCGAACAGGACGCTTTCTACGTCGTAACGGGGGACTTCGTGACGATGGATACCGGTTCTGGCATCGTTCACATGGCACCGGCGTACGGTGCGGACGACTTGGAAGTGGGTCGCCGCCACAACCTGCCCATTCTGCACGCGGTCGGTCTGGACGGGTGTTTTGTTTCCGGGACGCCCCATGCTGGGGTCTTTTTCAAGGAAGCGGACAAGCCGATCACGAGGGAGTTGCGCGAGCGCGGCCTCCTCTGGAAGGCAGCCACCATTCATCACGAATACCCTTTTGGCTACCGCACGGGCGCTCCGCTCATCTATTACGCCAAATACGCCTGGTACATCCGAACCACCTCCATTCGCGAAGAGCTGATCGCGAACAATCGTACCATTCACTGGGTGCCGGAGCACGTCCGCGAAGGACGTTTCGGCAATTGGCTGGAGAACAATCGCGATTGGGCCCTCAGCCGCGAGCGCTACTGGGGGACGCCGCTTCCCCTGTGGACGGATGACGAAGGCAACTACCGCATGATTGGATCGGTTGCGGAACTCGAAAAGCTGTGCGGTCGCAGGCTCAAGAACCTGGACCTGCACAAACCGTACATCGATTCGGTGGAGTTCTCCGATCCACAGACCGGCCGTACCATGCGCCGCGTACCGGAAGTCATCGACTGCTGGTTCGATTCCGGCGCGATGCCGTACGCACAGTGGGGCTATCCGGTCCGTGGCAGGCAGACCTTTGAATCCGCGTTCCCCGCCGACTTCATCACCGAAGCTGTCGATCAAACGCGCGGCTGGTTCTATACGCTTCTGGCCATCGGCACGATGGTCTCTGACGCGGCACCCTACCGCAACGTTATCTGCCTGGGGCACGTCGTCGACGCCAAAGGCGAGAAGATGTCCAAGAGCAAGGGCAACACCGTCGACCCGGAGAGTGTCTTCTCCACGTACGGCGCCGATCCGTTGCGCTGGTACTTTCTCACAGGGGCGCCTCCTGGCAACTCGCGTCGCGTGGGTCAGCCGGGCAGCGACCACGATCCGGTGAGGGTGACCCTGGGTTTTGTAAAGACCCTGATGAGCTCAGCGGGCTTCTTCACCCTCTACGCCGCGGTCGATGGAATCTCGGTATCCGAGAAGTGGGACTCCGCGCCGATCGCGGGGGCTCCGACGTTCGGGCGCCGTCCCGACATCGACCGCTGGATCCTGTCCTCCCTCCAGAAGCTCATCGTGCAGGTCACGGATGCACTGGATCGCTTCGATTCCATGGAAGCGGGGCAGGCCATCGAAGCGTTCGTCGAGAAGCTGTCCAATTGGTACATCCGGCGCAACCGGCGCCGGTTCTGGAAAGGGGAAGCGGATCGGGACAAGCTGGCCGCGTACGATACACTCTATCGCGCGCTGGTCACGCTCGCGCGACTGTGCGCCCCCTTCATGCCCTTCCTCGCCGAGGACCTCTACCACGAATTGGTCGTGGCCCCCGCCGCCCGGAACAAGAAAAAACCTCCGGCGAGCGTACATCTCACGGACTGGCCGAAACCCGATCGACGCATGACGGACGATGCCATTCTCGTGGAGGGAAACCACGTTTTGAATGCCGCCTACCTCGGGCGCGCGGCCCGCAAGGAATCCGGACACAAAGTGCGTCAGCCCCTGGCGCGTGTGCTGGTGCATGCGTCAACCGCAGATGCCCGCCAGGCCGTCGAAAGAAACCGCGAGGCCCTGCTCGAAGAATGGAACGCCAAGGAGCTGACCTTTCTGGACGATTCCGCGGGCATCCTCGACTACCGTGCGCGCCCAAACCTGCCGCGTTTGGGGAAGCGTCTCGGTCCCTCCATCCGGCATGTTCAGGAGTACTTCCAGAAGACGGCCGGCAAAGAAATCGCCTCTGCAGTTCGGGCCGGGAAAGCGCTGACCATATCCACGCCCGGCGGCCCCCTGGAGTTGGAGCCCGAAGATGTGCTGGTCGATTCGGTTTCACAGCCCGGAACGAGCGGTGCGGAGGGAGACGGTTTGCTCGTTGCTTTCGATACGCAGCTCACGCCTGAGCTCCTTGCGGAAGGTCTGGTGCGGGACCTCGTCCGTAACGTCCAGGAACTCCGCAAGAATTCCGGACTGGAAGTGACGGACCGAATTCTGCTGCTGGTGGAGGGTTCGCCTGATGTGCGTGCCGCGGTGGAGCGATTTCGGGCGTACGTCGAAGAGGAGACCCTGTGTCGTTTGGTGGAGGCAGCCGCAGGCCAACCGCTGGGTCAGACTTCCGTGCAGACCGACATGGGTGAGGCGCAACTGCACCTGTGGAAGGCCGGGGCAAATTGACTTTACCATAAATCGCCGTTCCCCACGCTTGCTGCTATGGCTTTCAAACCCGTGAAGAAGACCAGCTTCCTGGAAGCAGTGGCCGCCTGCATCCAGCACGAAAAGGAACTCTTCGAGTTTTACGCGCGTAACGCCGAATCGCTGCCGGCCGGGCCCATCAAGGATATGTTCTACCAGTTGGCCGAAGACGTGGACGATCACATCCGCATGATCTCGGACCTGTACTCCGAAGTGAAGAAGGGGGAGGCGCTGCCCAACCTCAAGATGGCTTCTGAGGTGCACAAATTTCAGACCACGTCGCTCAACATCCTGATGCGCCGCCTCGATCGCAACAAGGGAGAGAACGCCGGAGGCAACGAACTCGAGGCTCTGAACCTGGCCATTCGCGAGCACGAAGACACAGCCCAGTTCTTTCAGAAGATGGTCGAAAAGTTCGACGACGCGGGCGTGAAGTACCTCTTCCAGAAACTGGCCAGCTTTCAGGAGGAGAATCGCATCCTGCTCGAGTCGTACGCCGCGTACCTGACGCAGGGCACTCCCTACAGCCAGCCCTCGGCCTACTGGGAGGATGAGTCCCTCCAGTCCGAGGCGCACTGATCCGATGGTCAGGATTTCGCCTTTTCGCGCATACCGACCCCAAGCCGGAGTGGCCGGACAGTTGGTTTCCGTTCCGTACGACGTGGTGGACCGGGAAGAGGCTCGGGCCCTCGCCGCAGGGAATCCTTTGTGTTTCCTGAGAGTCGTGCGCTCCGACCTGGAGTTTCCCGACGACGTGGACCCTTATTCCCCGGCCATCTACGACAGGGCGCGCGACAACTTTCAGCGGCTCCTGGCGGATGGCGCCCTCTTTCGTGAAGCGGAACCCTGCCTCTATGTGTATCGCCTCACGTTTCAGGGGCGGAGCCAGACTGGTTTGGTCTGCCGGGTTCATGCCGACGACTACCTGGAGGGCCGCATCAAGAAGCACGAACTCACCCGCCCGGACAAAGAGCAGGATCGCACGCGCCACGTGGATCACCTGGGCATCAATGCAGGTCCGGTCTTTCTGGCGCACCGTTCCGAGCAGGAACCCGAGATTCAGGAGATCCTCGAGACCTACTGCTCGGGGGAAGAGCCGCTCTACGACCTCACGAGGGCCGATGGCGTTCGCCACGAGGTCTTTCGCGTCGAGCCGGGCGAAGGTCAGGAGCGGCTGGTGCGGCTGTTTTCTTTTCTGCCCGCTTTGTACATCGCTGACGGGCACCACCGGGCCGCCTCGGCTGCCAACGTCTGCGCGGCGCGCCGACAACGTCAGGGCGGAGGGTCCACCGACGCGGCCGCCCACGATTGGTTTTTGGCCGTGAGCTTCCCGGACCGGGAGTTGCGCATTCTGCCCTACAACCGGGTCATTCGCGCGCCGGACGGTTTCGATTCGCAGACTTTCCTGACAAAGCTGGAAGGCGATTTCGAGGTCGTGAGAAAGGAGCGCCCGATCGAGCTACATGAAGTGCGCCTGTTTCTGGACGGTCGTTGGATCCATCTGCGCGCGCGCCCCCACACGTACGAAGGGGCCGACGCGATCGAATCGTTGGATGTGGCCATCTTGGGTCGGCGGGTCCTGAAGCCGCTCTTGGGCATCGAGGACCAACGCACTTCGGATCGGATTTCGTTCGTGGGCGGGATTCGCGGGGACCAGGAGCTCGAACGGTTGGTGAACTCGGGCCGGTACACGTTGGCTTTCTCGATGTTTCCGACTACCATGGATCAACTTCTGGCGGTGGCGGACGCGGGCAAGATCATGCCGCCGAAGTCCACTTGGTTCGAACCCAAGCTCTGCTCGGGGTTCCTCGTGAACAGCCTCAATGACGAGTGAGCGCGGTGCGCGTCCTTTCGAGGAGCACGCGGAGGATGGGCTCGGGTGAGCTGTTCACGGCTTCCTCCAGGAGACTGCGTGCGCCTTCAAAGTCTCCTGCCTCCATGGACGCGAGTGCCTGAGCAATGGCCGGGGCGTTGCGATCCTTGCGGGCGGCTCGTTCCTCGGAGTCTGTGTTGTACACCTCGTGAATGAGAACCGGACGGGAACGACCGCGGATGGTGACGTGGTCTACCAGGCGGACCCGGTAGCGGCCGTCCCCGGCGATTCCTGCCGCGGTGTCGGCGCTCACGAGTAGGTTCAGCCCGTACGAGGCGCAGAGGCTCTCGAGCCTCGAGGCGAGGTTGACCGTGTCCCCGATGACGGTTGTGTCCATCCGCTGCGTGCTGCCCACCGTGCCCAGCACGAGCGGGCCCGTACTGACCCCGATGCCAATTTCCAGCGGCAGGTGATTGTTACGAACGCGGACCTGGTTGAACTCCTTGAGTTGCTCGAGCATGCTCACGGCCGCGCCCACGGCCTGATCGCCGGAGCCAGCGCCCCCCGGGAACAGCGCCATAATTGCGTCTCCGACGTACTTATCCACGAACCCGTTGTGCCGCTGGATGGCGGGCTCCATGAGCATCAGGTAGGAGTTGAGGAATTGTATGTTCTCTTCGGGCCGCAACAACTCGCTGATGGTCGAAAAGGAGCGCATGTCCGAGAAGAGAACGCTCATGGTGCCCGTCCGCGTATCTCCCAGTTCGATTTCCTCCGGCGATGAGCGGCCCAGGATCTCGATGAACTGCGTCGGTACGAAACGCTGGAATGAGTTGCGTTGGCGGGTGAGATCTCCGGCGAGCTGCCGCTGATCCTCCAGCGACTTCTGTCTTTCGTTGGCCGCCGCGGCCATCAGCATGGTCATCACCGTCAGCGAGCCGATGTACAGTTCCAAGAAGAGCAGCGAGTCGTTCAGAGACAGACGCCCTGCCTCGATGATTGCGAAGGGTCCGAGGTGGTTGATCGTGTGGTAGATGGCCACGCTCGATATGATCATGATGGCACTGACGGCGCCGTGAAAGCCGAACCGGAAGACTGCCCAAACGATGAACGGGATCGGTACGTAGGTGAGCTGGAGGTCGGACCGAAAGGCCCAAACGGCCACGCCCACCAGCATCAGCAAGAGGGCGGCCCCCTCCAAAGCGCGACGGACGGACCAGGGGCCGCGCGGCAGTCGGCGCCATACGAAGACGAACGGCGCCACGATGATCAGCCCCTGCATTTCGCCCGTGAACCAGGTCAGGAGTACGCCGCGATAGGCGCCCTCGGGAACGAATCCGAAGAGCAGAAGCGATGTCACGCCAATGAGCGCGCTTGCGGCCGCTCCCGGCATCGTGCCGATCGTCAGAAACCCCAGCACGCCGCGTGTCGTGGCGAACGGTTCGGTGCGGTCCAGGAATCGCCGAATGAAAAACGCCGCCATGAAGACACTGAGGCTGTTGCCGACGCCGATGAGGGATGCCGTGGGCAGGTGCGGGTTGTGCAGATAGTTGGCAAGGAACGCGCCCAGAAGAACGCCCGGCAGCGCGCGGTAGCCTCGAATCAGCACCGCGGCCAGCGAGATGCCTTCAGGCGGCCAAACCGGTGAAACCTGGGAATGCAGGAACGCGAGGAAGAAACCGACCTGCGCTCCTCCCACGTACGCCAGGGCAATCAGGCCGGTCTCGCCGACGGACCGCAGCGCTCGCAAAACCCGCATGAGGGCAGGGGGCCGCCTTGGCCGACGCAAGATCAACGATTACTTACGGTCAAAGATGAGTCAGTTGTGAGCAAATGCCCGGAAGGCGAGGGGCTATTTCTTCTTTTCCAAGCCGTCAATGAGGTCGTACTCGCGCTCGGTGAAAACTTCGATGAACGGCCCCATGTTCTTGATGTTTCGGGAGAGAACGTAACCGGCTTCCATCGTTTCCACGAGGGGCATGGCGCCCACCAGTGAAGCGGCCACCTTGATGGGCGCCATCACCAGCTTGATGAGGGGCAGCTTCGACAGCGAAAAGAAGAAGTTCAGGGACTCCCCGATCATGTCAATCTGCCGGCGGCGGTCCTCGAAGCGGCCCACGGCCGACATGGCCTTCGCCAGCTCTTCGTGAGACAAACCGCGCTCCTGAGGTTCGCCGACTCCTTTCAGCGGCCCTCTGAGAAGCAACCTGGCGGTCAGGAGGTCCAACTCGTCGGTCAGCTTGTTCAGGAGAATCAGCTGGTGCACGTTCTCGGTCATCTCCGGACCTGTGATGGAACGCAGCTTCTCGTACAGATTGTCCAGCGCAGCGTCCCGGGCTTCCTTGTTGGCGGGACTGTAGAGGTGGTTGCGGAAGAAGGGCGGGATCTGCTCGAAGCCCTTGTTCTCGGCTATGACATCTTGGTAGGTCTGCTCGACCCTGTCGATGGTCGTTGCTACCACGAGAGCCTTGGCAGCTCGCTCCTCCGGCGTCACGAGGGTAGGGGGCCCAAGATGAGCCTTTTCAGGCAAGTCAAAATCCCCCGCGTGCATGAGAGGCTCGGATCCCGCTCCGGCCCAGCATCGAAGCTCGGGCCGAAGCGGACCGAATCATCTGTCCTCGTGCCCCCGGCGACGGTCGGGTTTCTGAGGGCTTTTCTTGAGTCTCACGGTGATCGGCGCGTACTTTTTCTGGCGCAGCGCCGCTCTGAGGCGACTCGTTTCGACTTCGCTCATCTTGCTTCCCACGTAGACACGGTAGTTGCGTCCCTGCTTGACGATCCTGGAAGGGAAGCCCTGTTTCTTCAAGGTCCCCGCCTGCCGTTTCGCGGCGCTGGCGTAGCGGTACGTTCCGAGTTGCAGCATGTAGGAGTCGGCGCTGGATCCATCTGCTTCGGCCGAGTCCGGGCGTTCTGACGGAGTTGTCGTAGGCTTCAGGCGTCGTTCTACCGCCACGTTGCGCATCGCAGTCCGTGGCGCGTGCGCGCTTTTCTTGCTCTCACCGCGCTCGGAATCTCGTCGCTTCTGGTGCGCGCGAGGTGATTGCTCCTCACCGGCCGCCGGGCGGCTGCGTGCGGCGCGAGATTTGCGGATCCTTTTTGGCGCGGATGGCTCACCCGTCTGGGAATCACGCGGATTGCGCCGCTCGGGGACGGCCAGGGAGCGCGAAGCGGGCGCCGGTCCGGAAGGTGTTCGCAGCGACTCCTGGACGAGCGAATCCGATTCTTCGGGCGACCGAGGGATCTCCCGTTCGGACCGCCCGATTTCCGGTTCCATGACTCGTGAGTCCGTGGAGGGCGTGGTTCCTGCCTCCGAGGAAGGAGCTCGGCTGGCATGGTCGGTTGGCGCGGGGCCCGGTGGCTGAGCGCCACGACCGTACCGAAAGCCCGTTGCAAAAGCAATGAGCACGAAGCCGAGTAGAACCATAGCCATCATGGCAATGCGGCTCCGGTCCAGGTTCACTACGTAGAAGGTTCTCTGTTTCACGGGTTTGTTCTCCTCGGATACGCGTTTCGTATCCGCTCTACCAGATCAGTTGCCATTTCCCGTAGGTCAGCCTCGGAGCCATGGTTGCGAATTACCAGGTCCGCGCGTTTTTCTTTTTCTGAAAGGGGCATTTGTGCGCGCTCCCGCGCCATGAATTCTTGTTGAGACCATCCGTTCCGCCGCAACGCGCGGGCCTCCCGTTCTTCGACGGGGGCGCTGACGACGACGACCAGATTGAAGTCGCTGGCGAGATTGGCCTCAAAGACGAGCGGCACGTCATAGACGAGGATGCTCCCCTCGGAAAGTCCCGACACTGCTTCGCGGAACTTCCGACGCACCACCGGGTGAATCAGAGCCTCCAGCTTCTTTCGGAGAGTTGGCTCGCGAAAGACAACGGCGGCAATGGCTGCTCGGTCCACGGGGCCCCCTTCGGGGAGCACGCTGTCGCCGAAGAGATCGCGCAGGGGCGTCGACAGCTCGGGGGATTCCAGGGCCTTCTTGGCCTGCTCGTCCGCGTCCAGACGGAATGCGCCCGCTCCCTCGGCAAAGCGGCAGAAGGCCGACTTGCCGGAGGCAATTCCGCCGGTGACGGCAAGAAGGAAGACCGGCCCCGTCCAGAGCAGCTCCAGAGTTCCCGGCACCATACTCATTGTGGGTACCAAGCTCACCGATGCCTGAGAAGTACAAGGATTTTTTTGCCGCGAAAGGCTCAGCGGCTGGCCGCGGCCGAATGGGGCCGGGCGCAAAAACAAGACGAGCCGACGCGGGGTCGGCTCGTTTCGGCAGGCTCCGAGACCGGGGCTACTCCGTGAGGGGGGTTGTTACTTCTTGATGACCTTGAATGTTACCCGACGGTTCTTCGGGCTCCAGCCGGACTGGGCCGGTTCAGACGAGCCCACGCCCTTCACAGCCATCTTGTCGGCGGTAATGCCCTGCTCCACGAGGTGATCGTACACCCGCCGGGCTCGTTTGTTGGAGAGATCCAACCAATAGTCCTCACCGTGCTGCTTATTGGGATTTGCGTGTCCTTTCACTTCCAGGACGTAACCCTCCGGCACCTGATCCAGGGCCTCTTTGAGGACCGGCTTGATGCGGTTGATCAGTTCGTCGAACTGCGTCTTCTTGACTTCCACGGCGTAAGGATCGTAGTCCGACAGGCTCATCTGTGCGAGTCTTCCGTTGAGGCGGTCCAGAACTTCCTGTCCCAAGTCGAGGCTGCGCTTGCGTGCTACCGGGTCCTCCTCCTTCTTGGCCTCTTCCTTCTTCATTTCCTCCTTTTTCTCTTCTTCCTTCTTGGGTTCTTCTTTTTTGGGTTCTTCCTTCTTTGCTTCGGTTTCCTGTGCAGAACTGCATTGCGCGGTTACGAACACGGTTCCGAATACGGGGAGTAGAAGAAAAAGGATGGCGAGACGTCGGAGTTTCAGCATGATTACACAGAAATATCCGGCGACGGAAGCGTCAATTCATTTCGCCACAGGGGCGGGGAAGGTCCGAGTCAGGATCGGATCGGGCCGCAGCCTTCCCAGCGGGGACGTTGCGGCGTTGGGCATGAATATTACAGTGCGTATACCAATCAGATGCTCCCGTCGGTAGATCAGCTCCACTTCACAGACAGACCGGGCGCGCACGCGACAGTACAGGGAACCGTCCGAACCCCGGCGGACCTCGTCGCGCGAGTCCGGAAAAGCCATGATGTCCACCGCACGTCGGGCACGCGGCAGCAAATCGAAAGGGTTGGTGATGGACCCGATGCGCCGCAGGTCGGCGGGCGTCGGATCCTTGGGCGGTTCTCCCAACAGCAGCACGCGCGCATCGGCGGCGCGGTTGCGCCAGAGTTCTCTGCGAAGTTCACGCGCGTCTACCTGACCGGTCGACAGACCGGAGATCCACACGGCAAAACCGCTCTGCGAGACGACGCGGAACGGAAACGGGACGCGATCGAACGGCTTCGCCTCCGGCGCGACCGGTCGAAACTCCACGAAGGGCATCCCGGTTTGAGGCCGCAGCACCTGTCGGAGCACTTCGCGTTCCCGTCCGGTCAGGAGGGCTGCTTCCAATCCCAAATACCGCACGAGATCCAGCCCCTCGGGGTACAGCAGATTGCGGGCCGTCTCGGCGTCGGCCGCACCGGTGAAATCGCCGGTGTGCAGCAATAGTACCGCGCCGGACTCGGGACGAAGCGTGGTTCTGCGCGTCTGCGCGTACGTGTGAAGAGCGGCCAGGCCCCCCTGGGCATGAGCGTCGGCGCCGAACCTCCCCGCCAATTGCGAAGCGATGAGCAGGACCAGGCGTCTGCGGGGAACCGTCTCACCCGGGAGCGGGGCTTCGAGCCCGACGGAAGGTCGCACTCCCAGGAGGACGAGGCCAACGGCGCACAGCCGACTGTAGCGTGCTCCTTTCATGGTTTGCTCCCGTCCCGGGAGGCGCACTCACATGAGAATGTCGGCTCTCGCGGGCGCCAAAATCCAGTCGCCTGGGCCCATTTTGGTCAGCGCACTTCGGCGCAGACCGGCCGTTTCCCACCGAAGGCGACGAACACGTCGAGCCAACTCTCCAGGGCAGAGTCGAGGGCGGCGCCGCTGCGCACGCAGCCCACACCGGTCCGGCCCGAGGACAGCTCGAAGAAGAGCAGGGCATCTCCCTGCCACGGTTCCACGCGGTAGACGCCCTGATCGATGGGTTCGGCCTGTGCGGACTGAATCCCGGTGCGTGTGGTCACCCTCACGCCACCGGATAAGGCGAGCACGTGCTCGGGCAGAACGAACGTGCCGTCCTGCGGCCACGCGCGAACGATCGCAACGGATTGGCAATCATCGGCGGAAGAACAATCCAGGTGGGGATCTGTCGCCTCGCGTCCCGTGGGGGAAAGGTCCACGAGCAGCGCCCCGCCGTCGTGCATCAGCGGGGCCCCCCGCGTTTCGGCCAACAGTGTGGTCGCGTCCTCTTCGATACAACCACCGGGGAGCTGCAACTCGCGCCACCGCATGCGCGTTCCGCTTCCGCCGAGGAATGTGGCGCGCGCGGGCGCGGTCGTGCACAGCGACCCACTCTCACGCAGGACGGCGGGCGCGGGTCCGGGGAAAGGCGGTCGCCCGATCAGGGAAGCACGCGACCGAATGCGATCGAACTCGGCTTCGAACTCGGCAGCGGCCGCAGGGTCCCGGATGTCCAGCATGAGCTCCATGTTCCGATCCCTGGCCGAAAGGGACCAGTTGTACGAACCCGTCAGCACGCGTTGCCCATCTACGATGAGCGTCTTGTGGTGGAGCTTTCCACCGGAGCGCAACTGCCCGGACCAGATGCCCATCCGGTTTCCTTCCAGGTACAGCATCACCGGTGCGCCTCCGAGCCTGGCATTCCAGCGCGCCGGTTCGTCGGGCAGTTCTCCGGACTCCGTGGGGTCATCGTAGATGCCTTCGATGGCAATGCCGCGAGAGGCCTGGAGCGCGAGTGCGGCGGTCACGAGCGGATCGGTATGCGAAAAGATCAGATAGCGGATGCTGTGGCGGGCCTCCAGGATTGCGTCCAGGAGGAGCATCTGCATGCCGCGCCCCAGAGCCGGGCCCGGGAGGAGTCGAATTCCGTGTTCGAGAACGGGGGCCTCGTCCACGGCCAGGCCCTCGTTCAGGAACGGCGCCAGGATCCTGTCAGCCTGATCGGCAGTCACGCGCAGTGTGACGAACGCGTTGTGGCTGCGGAGGAGATCGCTTTGTGTGAAGTTGCCCGTGCCGGTGAAGAGCCAGGATCGATCCGCTACGATCAACTTGGTGTGTTGCAGGCCGCTGCGCAGGCGGACCTCTGGTTGGAAGCCGGCGGCAATCAGCTCCGCGTAGTCCTGGTCGCCGGAGCCCACTATTTGAACGCCGACTCCGCGCCGTCGCGCCTCCACGAGCGCTCCGACCAATTCCGGCTCGTCGAAACCGTAGCAGAAGACATGAATTTCCGAGCGGGCCAACTCGAGCACCCGTAGGGCCTGTTCGAGGGGAGCGCGTCGCTCTTTCTGTGTGGCCGTGGCCTCGGGAAAGGTGAAGGTGTACACCGGACGGATGTCTTCCCCTGTGGGCCAGATGGCGGGGGCCGTCGCGTTGTCCAGACAACTCCCGGAAAACAGAGCCGTCGCAGCGCAGACGGCGCCCCCCAGCCAAGTCCGCGTGAGGGACGACCTGTGTTTCATCATCGAGCCTCCAGCGGTCTGCGAAAGACGATCCAGAACATCTCGGCTCCCTTGCGCGATCGGCCTGCTTCGCGCAGGTCGAGTCGGGAGAACGCGGCTACGAGTTCGCCGTTCCCGGCGAGCCGCTTGCGCAGCAGCACGGCGTACTCGTTCAAGCGTCTGCTTTCCGGACGCAATTCCCCGAAGGGACCTCCGCCCGCGTGCTCGCGCACCCGCAGCGGGACCACCGTTCCGGTCTGGAACATCAATTGACCGCCGGACCACGTGTAGCCCAGGCCCATCGCACCGGTCATGGCCTGCGTGTGAAACGAAGACGCGTCTGCGGAAGACAGGTAGCCTTCGGGACAGGCCGAGCAAAGCAGAGGGGCAGGCGAACCGCGGAGCGCCTGAGAGAAGATGGGGAGTAGCCCGTCCGGTTCGAGCCGCGCGGACACGTAGCCCGAACGCTCGCCTTCCGTGTTCAGCGAACCGCGCCGGCGCAGCGGAGGCTCGGCCACAAAACCTCGGACCGCGAACACGAGGCCGTGCCACGTAGCGTCCATACGCAGTCGCGCGGCGGAGCCCCCCACGGTGCGGTTCCCGTCCGAAGTCACACGGGCCCGGCCCCGGCTGGATGCCTGCTCGACCGAAACGCCGCCCGTGATTGCTCCCGCGTCGCCGGAGACGTGAAAGCCGAGCCCGACACCGGCGTACTCCGCCGCGAATCCCTGCGCGTTGCGGTGAACGTCGTAGAACAACCCCAAGGCCAAGGTCTCACCACCGAAGGCCAGGGCAGCGGATTGGCCGGGCGGTCGGTCGCCCGTTGCGCTCGGTTGGCCCCGGCCATCGACCGGCGCCCCGAGTTCAGTCGATTCTGAAAACATACCTGTTTCCCGAAAATAGGGGGAACCCATGAAACGCAGGAAGCCCGAGTCAAAGACAGCGTGCAGCCCCGGTCGGAAGGCCCGACCGCCCAAAGCCACCCGATCCACCGAACGCAGCGTATCCCGACGTCCCACAAAAAGCTCGAAGTTCTGCCCTGAGCGCACCCCCGCGAACAATTGGGCGCCGGGAGCCAGCACCGGCCGCAGTTGCTCTCCCGATTGCCCCTGCTCACGCCCCGCGGTCGCGCTTCCCTGAGTTCCTTGGCCCGCAGCAGATGCGCTCTCGGAACGGCCAAAGCGCGAGACCGCCAGCAGAGAAGCCTCCACGTCGTACGTGAAGGAGGCACCCGAGCCTCCACTCGGGGCCTGCTCGGTCTCAAGTCTCATTCCGGCGAACATTTCCGAAAGGGGAGGCGGCCTGCGCTGCGAGGACCCGCCTTCGAGCGCGTCGAAGTAGCGTACGGCGCGCAGCCCACCCAGCCCGCTGTAGTCGAGCCCTTCGCCTGACAACCCCGCGGTCGCTGCCAGCCAGCAGGCGGGTACGAACCAGAGGTGTCTCACGGCGCACCTCCCGTTACGGTGGTGTAGTTCGTGGCGCGGTCGGTGGTCGTGCCGGGCACGCGACGCACCGCCACGCCGCGCTCCGGCGCAATCGAAAAGGGGCGGGCCGAGTCGGGCAGGCCGAATGTTGCCAGGACAACGCCGTCGCCGGGGCGCCGGAGTCGCAGACCTTCGCCGGCCGCCAGCCCGTCGCCGAGCGCGGCCCCTGCTGCAGCCGTCCAGACAGCGACATCACGGGGACCGCTTTCCGGAAGCGCGGTGCTGTCGGGGTCCAGAAGCAGGGCGCACTCACCCGGGAGCAATTCGCGTCGGGCGTCCCCGGGGCCGAGTGGCGCCCCTCCGCGCGCCTGCCAGGGAACGATCCGGTCCGCGCTTGCGGAGTCGACCAGTTCGAGCGAGTTGTCCGCGAGAACAAAGCCCGCACCGGTGCAGACGCGGACCCATTCCTGCTCGCCCGTCAGTGGAGAAGGATAGATTGTATCAAAGTACAAAATGGGAGGGCCGGAGTAGTAGTCTCCTACGAAGAGCAACTCGGTGCCGGCGCGGATGGAGAGCAGGCACCTTGCCTGCGCGGGCGCCGCTCCCAGGTCCAGGTCGAGCGCTGTGCCGAAGGAGAGCTCGTGCCCGGCGCGGAAGACGGGCGTGCTCTGGATACCGTTGCACGACATTTCAACGTTCGCGGTCAGCGCGTTCGTGCCGAAGTAGGTGAATGCCGGGTGGTCGGTGTCTGTTTCGATGAGAAACGGAGCGTACGCAGTGGCCCGGCCCGGAGCCGCGAACGTCAACGGGCACGTGTTCACCCGAGCTTCCGGTCCGGAGGCGACCGCCCATTGCCGATCGCTTACGCGCGTGAGGCTGTGGCGGCTTTCGCCTTCGAGCATGCGAAAGTCGCTCTCCTGAATCCGAAGTTCCGAACGACGTCCGCCGGGATCGACGAGCGAGTAGGTGCCCGGTCCGTTGGGCAGCGAGAGCGCAGGCCAACGTCGGACCCAGGGTACGTCCGCAAAGCAACGCCCACCGTCGCGCGCAAACGCAAAGTAGCCGGTTCGACTCGGCACGACGAATCGGTACCGTCGCGTCGTGGTCCCGCTAATGGTGAGTTCCGCCGTACCCCCGGATGCCTGCTCCGCGTGGAACTCCACGAACTCTTCGGCGGGAAGGCTCTCCCCCTCCGGACCGCGCGCGCCGGCGGGGAGGATTTCGGTCAGTTCGACGCTTCCCGACGGAGAGTGAGCACCTGGATTCGGAAAGCCGGGAGTCGCCGCGTTGTACTCATTGGCAGGAGCATTCAGGCCGCGGCCGTCGCCGGTGGTGAATCGTTCGCAAAGGACATGCTCCGAACAGGAGCCTGCCAATCCGTGCAGGCGTTCCGATCCCGCGTCCGAGGTGGCGTATGGCAGGTACTCCGTGCCGCCTGGCGGCGCGGGGCGAAGAACGAAGGTCCGACCGCTCGCCAACTCGACGGCCGTGATGGGGTCTTCCACCTTAGCTGCGCGCAGGTGGGGAGACACCTTCACCGGTACCGTGAACGGTTCGCTTTCCGGGGCGAAAACCAAGACCGCGTCCGGTCCCACAGAGGCGGGCCCCGCGTCGAGGTTCGTATGCCCCACCGAGAAGAAGAGACCATCCAGGCGGCACTTTTTTGTAGACGCGATCTCTACGAATTTCCCGCCACTTTCCGGAGGCGCTCCGGCGTACGGAACGACACCAAACGGGTTCCACTCCGAGAGGAAGACGTCTTCTGCGCTGCAAAGCTCCCCGTCTTTGCTCGGTGAGGACAGCAGATCGCTGTGGGGGTGCACTCCGGGCGAGCCGCACGGCCACCCCAACGAGCACGACGCGCTCGCCCTCGAGTGCGTGAGGTCCACCGTGCGCTGAAGTGTTGGGCCGGGCCCGGCGAACGTGAGGCCGACACCAGACGTTACGTTCTCGAGGCGAATGGACTCGCCTTCTTTCGCCGGCGGCAGGCCCAGCAGATGAACGCCGCCGGGCAGAACCAAGAACTTGGTTTCGATTGTCGCGGTCGTCCCGATCAGGCGTACGTGTGCACGCACGGGCACGCTCCGGTCGTGCGCGACTTCCAAGAAGCCGTTGCGCAGGCCCACGTCTGCCAGGGGGCCGCCCGTTTCGGTTGCGGTAACGTCGCCCCCCTCCGCCAGCTCGTGCAGCGTGCGCAGGTGCTGGGGCATTCGTTGCAGACCGGCCAGAAGGGACGCGTGAAACGAAGGTTCTGATATCTCGATCGCGAGGCCGTGGCTCGTTTTGTCCGTGGGATAGAGCAGGATGACTGAAGTGCGGTCCACCAACAGGTCGAAGGACAGACCCGGGAACACAGTCGGAAGGTGTGCGTCGCGAATCTCCGGGTCGCAGGACAACTCGAGTTCGGCATGACGGTAGCGCTGCGGTGTGCCCTTGGCCATCCTCCGATTGCACACGACGGCTACGGACCAGGCCTGGCCCTGAAGTTCGCTGTAGCTGCGAGGGCGCAGTCGGACGTTCCCGCCCGACCATTCCGGCAGGGCGGTACGATCGAAACCGGATCGGATTTCACGCACCGTACGCTCGAGGTCCGCGGCCGAAGCGGGAAGGCCGCAGTAGCTCAGGCGCAACCCGAGTTCCCGGTCGTGAAAATCGCGCGGAGCCGAAAGCAAGCACGCGCCGTCCGCCCCTGGAAGTAGGCCGGGAGCGGGCCGCAGTGTGAGGAGCCGCTCCGGCCCGATCTCGCGCGGGGCAACCGCACGTTCGAGCGAGGACTCTCCTCCGGTCAACAGGTCGCGGTCATAAAAGGTGGCGGACGAGCGTGGCGGCGCTTCGAGGCCCGGCGGCCACCAGTGCAGGCTTTCGGGACAAAGGCAGCCCGCGAACGCAAGCGGAAGCGCCATCGCCGCGAGCTTGCCTTTTTTCGGGTTGCTGGCAGAATCCCCAGGACGGCATTGGTTCATACCTTCCGGGGTGCAGTAGAAGGGCGCGCGTTGCGTTTTTTATGAAGAAGCGGGTGCTCCTGGTAACGAGTTTTTTTCGCCCGGAGCCGGGAGGTCTGGAGGGGCTGTTTGCCGGCATCGCCCGGCACTGGGAGAGCGGCCTGTGCTCCGTGTTGGTTACGGCCTCCCCGGATGGCAACCTCCGCAACGCAACCGACCGCTACGGTTTCGATCGAGCGCAGTCCTACAGCATTCATCGATTTGCGCCCCGCGCGGATCTGATGGGAACCGATCCTGTCTTTCTCGACCGCGTGCGGGAACTAATGGTCGCCTACTCACCCGAGCACCTGCTCTTCGGTGACATTCGTCGCGTATCGCGGATGGTCCTCGGAGCGGCCGGGCGCCATGTACCTTATTCTGTGTTTCTCAACGGTTCCGATCTCAAAAACGGTTTGGGCTTTCTGCGGTGGCGGGAGCGAGCTTTCGTTTCGGGGGCCCGCAACGTCTTCACGCTCTCTCAATTCTTGGCCCGGGGCGCTCTGGAACGCGGCGTTGCGGAAGACCGGATCGTTGTGCTACCTCCCGGTCTCGAAGCGCCGGGTCGCCCTGCGCGGCCTGGTCAACTGCCCAAGGAATGGGTTCAGGCATCTCGGGGTCGTTTCGTTCTGGTGGCCGTCGGTCCCTTTCTGCCGCGGAAGGGCCTTGACGTCGTGGTGGAAGCCCTTGCATACTTGCCTGCGGTAGTGCGGGACCGGATTCACCTGTACCTGCTCGGTTCGGGGCCGGACTTCACGTACGTCGAAGAACTGGTTCGGATCCGCGGGCTGAGGGAAACGGTGACCATGACGGGTTTCGTAAGCGACGCCTGGTACCACGGTTTGCTCAAGAACGCCGACCTGTTCGTTCAACCGGGTCGCGAGCGGGAGGACGATTCGGCGGGCTTGGGCACGGCCGTCATGGAGGCCGCGTATCACGGTCTCCCGGCGGTCGTCGGCAATCTGGGTGGCCTTTCCGAGCGCGTGCGGGACGGAGTGTCCGGCTTCGTTGTCGAAGCCGGTAACCCGGCTGCGTTGGCTGCCCGGATTCGGGAACTGGCCGAGCGGCCCCGCGAAGCGGCGCGGCTGGGTCGAAACGCGCGGGAGATTGCCGCACGCGAGTACGAGATCGGTCGATCGGTTGCTGCCGTTGCCTCTCGAGTGTGAGACCAGGGATGGAGCCGACCACGACAGACGATGCCGCCGGGCGGCAGCGGGAAGCAGAAGCAGAAGCGAAAGCGCAGACCGAAGCAGAGGCCGAAGTGCGGGACACGCTGGCCAGCTTCGACTTCGACGGCCTGTTCTTCCAGGAAGGCGCGGGCTGGAAGGTGCAGAAAGCTTCGCTGGGGGTGGTCGGAAGCCGCGTTCCCGGCGAGCGCGCCTACGCCGCATTTCGGGAGATACTTCGGGAAAACCCGGACGCTTCCGTAGAGGAGTACTTTGCCCTCGACGAGTACGAAGTCCTCTTGGGAGATCCGGATGCCTCCACGGCCAATCAGGCGCCGATGTCGCGCATGCTGCACTACGCGCATCATCATCTCTTTCGGCGCGCCGATCTGATGGTCGCCGTCCCGCGCGGGTTCTTGGGTCTCATTCGAGAGATGACGGACCGGGCTTTCGCCAGGCTCGAAACGTTTCTCATGTTCGAGAATCCGTTCCATCGGGCGGTGCGGCGTCATCCCTTCGATCGGGAAGAAGTACTGCCGATCGGTTCAGACGAACGACTGGCCGTGCACGTTGCCTTCTATGCCGCGCTGCTGCGGTACCACGACCGGGAGCGCCCGCCCGTCCGGAGGTTGCGGGAGCGTTTTGCCGTGGACGGTCCGGGGTACGAAAAGATCTACGTGTACCACACCGAACCGCGGCTGGAAGAGCGCCTGCGGGAGTTCTTGCGTGACAATCACGAGAAGTTGGTGGGCGGCCGCAACGCGATTGTCCCGATGGTTCTCGCGGACGTCAGGAACCTTCCCCGCCCCGGAGGGACCCCGTGACTTCCGCCACGCCCGCGCCGATCCCCGGACCCCGTGGTCTGCGGCAAAAGATAAAGTTTTACATAGAATTTCGCAGGTCCCCCGTCGACTTTCTCCGCAAGGCCGCCGCCCGTTACGGAGACGTGGTCCGAATCGACGGCGGCTCGGTCCGAATCCACTTCCTGAATCATCCCGACCTGGTCCGACGCGTGCTCGTTTCGGAGAATGAGAACTTCCGCAAGAGCCGGGCGCTCCAACTGGCGCGGCGGTTTCTGGGAGATGGTTTGCTCACGAGCGAAGGGGAACTGCACCGCAGGCTCCGTCGGCTGGCCACGCCCGCCTTCCAGCCTTCCCGCATTCGTGAGTACGCCGTGGCCATGCTCGATCGCACGAGCGCTCTGCTCGCCGAGGTGAAACCCGGCGAAGTACGCGAACTCGGTGGAGACATGACCAGGCTGACTCTGGGCATCGTGGCCATGACCCTCTTTCACGCGGACGTGGAGCGCGAAGCCGTTCGTGTGGGTCGGGCCCTCACCGAGGTCATGGCGGGCTTCAATCGTATTCTGACCAGCCCCGTTTGGCGGCTGCTGCCACGGCTGCCGCTCCCCTTCATCCGACGCATGGAGCGGGCGCAGACGGAACTCGACGAAGTGGTGGCCGGTTTCATCCACGACCGACGCCATTCGCCGGTGCAGTATCCGGACCTTCTGCAGCGACTCATGGACGCGCGGGATGACGAAGGCGATGGAAGCGCTCTGGACGATCGGTTGCTGCGCGACCAACTGCTGACCCTGTTCCTGGCGGGACACGAAACGACAGCCAACGCGCTCACGTGGGCCTTCTACCTCTTGGGTCGCCATCCCGACGTGGCCGAGCGGCTTCGTGAGGAGGTGAACGCGCTCGGCCGGCAGCCCACAGCCGACGATCTGGATCGCCTCGAGTACACGGGGCGGGTGTTTTCTGAAGCGATTCGATTGTATCCGCCGGCCTGGGCCATCGGTCGCGAGCCCCTTTCGGACTTCCGCGTCCAGGACTACGTGATTCCGCGCGGCTCCGTGATCCTGCTTTCACCGTACGTGATGCAGAGGGACGGCCGCTTCTTCGAGGAACCGGACCGGTTCGATCCCGACCGCTGGTTGCCCGATCGCGTGGCGAAGCGGCCCCGCTGGAGCTACTTTCCATTCGGGGCGGGCCCCCGCTGGTGCATCGGAGAGCACTTTGCGCGCGCGGAGGGCGTGTTGATCCTTGCTACCATCTCCCGGCGCTTTCGCCTCGTGCCCTCAAGCGATGCGGTCGTTCGCCCGCGCGCGCTGATCACCCTTCGACCCGCGGGCCCTGTGCCGGTCCGCTGGGAGGCGGTCTGATGGAGAGCCTGCCGCCGCACACGATTCGCGAGAGCGCGCGTGCCAGGCGCGTGCTTCTGCGGTTTTCGCACTCGGCCGGCCTCGAGATCGTCGTGCCGCGCGGGTTTCGGATTCGGCCGGCCGAAGTCGAAGACCTTCTCGTCCGTCATTCGGACTGGATACTGCGGGCCAGCCGCCGCTTTCGGGCGGGCCCGCAGCGAGGGTTTGCGCGCGTTCCGCGGAAGATCGAGCTTCGCGCCGTCGGTCGCCTGCTCACGGTGCGCCTGAACCCCGAGGGGGCGTCAAAGTCGGTGCGGCTGCAATGGACCGAGACTTCCGAGGGCGAAGTGGTGACGCTGTCCGGGGCCACCGGAGACGCCGAACTCATCCGCGGTCTTTTGCTGCGCTTTCTGCGTCAGCAGGCGGTTTCGGCGCTCCCTGAATTTCTCGGACGAGTGGCGCGCCGGACAGGGCTGTCGTTTCGCGGAGTGTCGGTGCGCGTGCAGAAGACCCGCTGGGGCAGCTACAGTTCACGGGGGACCGTGAGCCTCAATGCGAAACTTCTCTTCCTGCCCCCGCAGTTGGTGGAGTACGTCATGCTTCACGAACTCTGTCATTCGCGGCATCTCAACCACGGCGCGGAGTTCCGTGCGCTCGTGTCGAGCTTCGAGCCGCAGGCCGAGCAAAGGGAAGCCGAACTGCGCGAGTGGGAGCGCCGACTGCCGCCCTGGACGCGCGCCTGAGCCGGGGGCCTGCCCGGCGGGAAGCGGGCCCGGAGGTGAAAGCGCGAGGGAGAAGTGCGCTTCCGATCAGGGTGGGAACTTGCGAGCCAACTCCTCGTCGGTAAGGAGTTTGAAGTAGCGATTCAGGTTCGCCAGCACCAACAGGTTGGCCAGAGGAGGTGCGGGCCGCCAGAGGTAGAACTCGCGCGTTCGCTGGTGCAGAGAGACGAGGGCGCTAATCCCGGAGCTGTCCACGTGCGTCACCGCCGAAAGATCCAGAACAACAGGACTGCCCGGCAAGACCAGTTCTCGAAACGTCTTCTGAAATCGATCGACGCTCGTGAGTTCCAATCGGCCTTCCACCTTCACGATGCTCGCGCCGCCCTGTTCTTTGTGTGTCAATGTCAGCAAGCTGCTTCTCCTGATCCATTCTTGAGTCGATGCGCTACTGTGGAAGCGGTTTGTGAGGGGGCCGCTTGATCGATTCGGGCGAGGTCTTTCCCTCCTTGGGTTCTGCGACCGGCGGCGGCCGCAGCGGCTCGGCACATCGGTACTTTTGCCAATAGTAGGATTTGGTTTCGTGATACGTGCGGGTTACCTTGGTGAAGGAGTCGTAGGTGCGCACCGGCTCGCTGCGGTCGGCAATTCCGTCTTCTAACAACAAGAAGCCACGGCAGGGGATCGCTTCATCCATGATGCGACGGACTTGGGTGATCCTGACGTCAGGAACCTCTTCCGGGGCGTAGTATCCCAAGAGGATCTGTCTTACCGCGTAGTTCTCCTCGTAGTTGCGGCGGACCTCCATCGGTCTCGGTGGACTCTGGCACGCACCGGACAAGAGCAGGCTCGTGACCAGGCACACCCGTGAGAACCTGCCTGCGCATTCGCGCCAAGCGCCCGCCCCGGCGCAGCGGGCACCAGACCCGGCCTGAAACGGGGAGACGTCCCCAGGAACCCAGGGTGGGGCCGGTAGTCTATTGCTCGGGTCGTTCACGTACCGTAACCCACAGGTGAATCTCCTTCTTGTCACGCCAGATCGTCAGTTTCACCGGCTTGTCGATCGCCTTCTGGCTGACTTCCCGCAACAGATCGCGGAAATCCTTGATGCTCTTGCCATCGACCTGACGAATCACGTCGAGCTGCTTGACACCGGCCGAAGAGGCGGGGCTGTCAGGGTAGACCGTGCCCACGAGGGCGCCTTCGGGTTTGTCGAGCCCCAACTCTTTTGCATGTTCGGCAGTGAGCGGTGCGATCTGGACTCCGATGTAGCCCCGTTTGACCTTCTTGAATTCGCGCAGTTGTTCGAGAACGTGTTTGGCCGTGTTTACGGGGATGGCAAAGCCGATGCCCATGTTCCCGCCACTCTTGGAATAGATCATGCGGTTGACGCCGATGACTTCGCCGTCGAGATTGATGAGGGGCCCGCCGGAGTTGCCCGGATTGATGGAGGCATCCGTCTGGATGTGCGAATTGCCGATTTCGTCCTGCCTGACCGTCGCGCTGATGACGCCGACCGTGAATGTTCGATCGAGCCCGAACGGGTTGCCGATGGCAATGGCCCAGTCCCCCACCTGGATCTTGTCGGAGTCGCCGAAGTAGACCGGTTTGAGTCCGCGTGCTTCCACCTTCAGTAGAGCGATGTCCGTGAGACGATCCGTGCCAATCACGGTGGCCTTGTACTGCTTGTCGGCGATCTTGACTACGATGCGATCCATGTTCTCC
>CAZPFB010000010.1:0-78528 GCA_964585735.1 uncultured Leptospiraceae bacterium | reverse complement strand
GCTGGAACGCACGGGGTTGAAGCCGGGGCCAGAACTGGAGAGCGTCCTGGCGCGACGCGGGATGGATGCGGGACGGGGCGCCTTCGGCAAGAGCGTGGCCGCGTTCTTGAAGCGGCCGGAAGTTTCCATCGAGGATTGTGTGGCGCTCGTTCCCGAGCTGGGCGAACTCACGGAAGGGCAAAGGCGGGTGTTGGAACTCGAGATCAAGTACGAGGGATATGTTCGTCGGGAGGCCGAAAGGATCGGTCGGCGCGAGCGGAGCCGACACATCCGCATCCCGGAAGGTTTCGACTACGACACGGTTCCCGGAATGAAGAAGGAGGCGCGCGAGAAGTTGAAGTCCTTTCGCCCGCGCGATTTGGAAGCCGCCTCGCGGATCTCCGGCGTGGACCCGCCGGACATCGAACTGCTTTTTGGGACGCTGGCGGCCGGCGGCCAGGGCGACCGGGCCGTCAGCTCAGGCGATCAGTAGACCAGCTCGATCCGGCGAATTTCCTTCCAGCCCTTGCCCTGCGGCTCCTCGTACACGTAGGCGTCGAGGCGGCCCGTGCGGTCGTAGGTGTAGCGGCAGCGCTCCTTCCGATCGCCCTGTTCGCGGATGCGTTCTTCCACCCTGCCGCCGGCGCCATAGCGGTAGGCGATGCGCCCGATCTCTTTGCCGTCATCGCGCAGAACACGCAGGAGCGTCGGTCGACCGTCGGTGTATTCGAGAAGGAATTGTTCGTCGCCACCGATCACCTGCTTGGCCTGTTGGATCTTGCCCTGGCGACTGGTGAAACGCTGTTCGATGAGGGTCGTGCCCGCGGGATCGCGAACGAGCATGCGGTCCAGGCCGCCGGAACCGTAGGCGAACTCTTTCACGGTCGTGACGACTCCTTTGGCATCGCGGGTTTCTTCGCGCGCCAGGCGCGTGCCGTCGTAGATGTAGAGGGTCGTGCCGCTGCCGCGACCTTCCGCGCGCTGGTAGACTTCTTTTAACAGGCGGCCTGTGGAATCATATTCGAGGATAGCGGTGGCGATCACCTTGCCTGCTTCGCGGACGAGGACCTTTTTGGGTCCGCCCGCCGCGGGTCGCTCGACATAGGAGTCCAGCGGCGAATAGCGGAGCGGTAGGTAGGCGCCGAGGCCCGTGAACGGGCCCGCCAGGAGCGCAGGGACGATCAGGAAGAGGCGTAGCTTGTGGGACATGAATGGGTCCTCCGAAACAAAACGTCGACCGGTCACGGGTGGGTGGTCTCTATGGTATGCTTCGGCACTTTCCTAAAGAGATGAAGGGCAAATCTTTCGACAAGAGCGATTCGCAGATTGGGGTCCCGGAGGCGTTGCGAGAGCGGGGGCTTGCGGTTCCCGAGCGTTGGGCGTTCGATTGGGGTCAGGTGGCCTGGTTCTTCTCCTTCTTGAAAGAGAATGCGGACTTCTTCTCTGAAGCAGATCGTGCGCGCATCCTGGAGCGGCACCTCTATGAGTCGCTGTGGATGGCCGGTGAGTCCGCGGCGCGGGGATGGGTTTCACGGGAAACACGGGTCGCTGACGCCGGGAGCGGACCCGGGTTGCCCGGCTATTTGTATCATTGCCTGGAGGCAAAACCGGAGGTCACCCTTTGGGATTCTTCACGGAGGCGGCTGGGTCGGCTGGAGAAAGCGGCAGTCGGGCAGGAGCGGCTGCGTTTTCGCTATGAGCGGCTGGAAGAGACGCGCGCACCCACGTTCGACTTCGTCACCATCCGGGCGCTCATTCCATTCCCGTTCTGCGTGGAGCTGGTGTCGGGTCTCGTTACGGTCGGGGGGCGGGTCCTGTACGCTGCTGCGTCAGACGTCATTCCGGAGGCAGCCGGGGAGTTCTTGGATCGCCTGGGTTTCGTTTCACGTGAAACAATAGCGGCGCCGGAATTGGCCTTCCTGGGTCAGCGCTGCTTCTATCTGTTGGCCAAAACCCGCCGGACCCCCCAGGCGTTCCCCCGACCCTGGAAGGAGCTGCGCAAGGCGATCGAGACATGGGAAAAGTCATCACCCTCGCCAACCAAAAGGGCGGAGTCGGCAAAACCACCACGGCCGTGAACCTGGCCGCGTATCTTGCGCGGTGCGGCCAGCAGGTCCTGCTCGTGGACAACGACCCGCAGGGAAACGCCACCTCCGGCTTGGGCATCAACGCGCACGAGAACGACCGAACGATCTACCAGGTGCTTGTGGGTGAGATTTCCGCCTCCGAGGCTGTGCTCCCGACCGATGTCACGAACCTCTCGCTCCTGCCGGCCAACGTGCACCTTTCGGGGATCGAGGTGGACATGCTCCAACTCGAGGAACCGCAGACCCGACTGCGGGAAGCCCTGGCTCCCGTGCGCGCCCGTTATGATTTCATCCTGATCGACTGTCCGCCGAACCTTGGCATCCTGACTCTCAATGCGTTGGCCGCCGCGGACAGCGTTCTCATCACGCTCCAGACGGAGTACTACGCCCTCGAGGGGCTCACGCAACTGCTCAAAGTGATCGGCCTGGTTCAGGACTCCACGAATCCGTCTCTGACCCTGGAAGGAGTCGTCCTGACCATGTTCGATCAGCGCACGTCCCTGGCCCAGCAGGTCGTGTCTGACGTGCGGGATCACTTCGGGGAACGGGTGTATCGGTCCGTGATTCCCCGGAATGTGAAGCTGTCGGAGGCGCCCTCGTTCGGAAAATTCATCGGCGACTATGCGCCGGATTCGACAGGCGCGCAGGCCTATGCCAGCCTTGCGCAGGAGGTGCTTGCGCGTGGCTAAACGACTCGGACGCGGTCTTTCCCATCTGCTCCCCACGGCTCCTTCCGCTCAGAGCGCGGTTCGGTCGCATCCCGAATACCAGGAGCTGGCCATCTCGGAAATCGTGCCAAACCCCGACCAGCCGCGAAAGCACTTCGACGAGCGCGAGATCGAAGAGTTGGCCGCCACGCTCCACTCGGTGGGGCTGATCGAGCCGGTCATCGTACGGCGCGTGGGCGAGCAGTACCAACTCATCTCCGGGGAAAGGCGCTGGCGTGCCTGCCGGAAGGCCGGCTTCAAGAAAGTTCCCGCGATCATCAAGAAGCTCAACGACGTTCAGGCGCTGGAGATGGGCATCATCGAAAACATCCAGCGGGAAAACCTGAGCCCCCTGGAGGAAGCCCGCGCGTACGAAGCGCTGATCGAAAAGACGGGCATGAAGCCCAGCGCCGTGGCCGAGAGAGTCGGCAAAGATAGGACTACGGTCACGAACCTCCTGCGGCTCTTGAAGTTGCCGGAGCCGGTGCTCGACCTGCTGGCGCGGGGAGAGCTGACGGCCGGGCAGGCGCGGCCGCTCCTCTCCCTCGGAGATCGCCAGGTGGTGCTCCGCACGGCCCGCCAGGTCGTGGCCCAGGGCTGGTCGGCACGCCGCGTCGAGGACGAGGTGGCCAAGCTCACGGACGGGAGTTCTTCACGCAGCAAACGCACCCGGCCTGCTTCAGGCGCGGATGCCAACACCCGGGCTCTGGAAGAGAAGCTGCGACGCAAACTCATGGCCCGCGTGAAACTGGATCACTCGAAGAAGGGTGGCCGGCTCACCATCCATTACGGCAACCTCGAAGACTTGGATCGTATCCTGGAAATTCTCGGCATTCGCCACTGAACGATCATCAGCGACGCCGCGGCACGGGATGATTCAGGTGCGACCGTCCGCGCGCGCGCCCGAACTTGCATCAACGGCTCGCGTTCCGCGGCAGGTCCAGTGTCGCATCTCAACGCTGATGCTGGTGATTGGAGATGTGATCTTGGCAGTACTCGTGGTCCGCGCACTCGACGCAGAATCGAAAGTCAAGCGTGGGATCCTCGAGCTCCGTGCGGCCGCAGACTTCGCAGCGGTGGCGCGCCGCGTCCTCCTGCACCAGGCGCGCCACGCGGACCCGGCTGGCCGCCTGCTGCCCCAGGCCGCGCACGTAGGAGTACACGAAGAAGACAAGCACGCCGGACATACCGATGAGCAACGACACGAAAGGCCAGATGGTTTGAGTGGCGTAGCTTCGGGATCCGGCATCGAAAACGGCTCCTGCCACGGAGAGGATGGCCACCCACTTGAGTCGCAGGGGCAGAATGAAGAAGAGCAGGATGGTCATGTCCGGAAACAGGAAGGCGCAGCCCAAGGAGATGGCGAGCTGCAAGTAGTAGGGAGGCGCCGCGGCGGGCAGCAGCACCGCCGTGGCGGTCACCGAAATGATGGTCATCAAGATGAACCCGGTGTAGCGCGCATGACCCAGTCCGCTCTCGAGAGCGGTCCCGAAGATGTACATCATGTACACTGCGAAGAACAACCAGATCGGGCCGAGACGGAGGTTGAAGCAGTAGAAAGCAAGGTTCCACCATTCGCCGCGCCCGAGCGCCACGGGGGAGAGATCGCCCAGCCCGGGCAGGACACCGGTGAGCTCGGCGCCGGATACGAGCGCCGTGAGGATGACGAGATAGATGGTGAGGTCCTGAATCGAGATCCGGTGGAGCATTCGGTCAAACGCGCGACGCATGCAGCAACGCGTGATGAACCGCAGCGTCGCGTCCAGCCTTTCAGTATCGCGGGGCTTCGGGGTGCACGAGTTCGATCCAGCTCAGGATGCCACCCTCCAGGTTTGCAGCATCGAAGCCCTGGTTGACCAGCCACTGCACGGCCCGTCCGCTTCGTGCGCCGGTCTTACAGTAGACCAGCACACGGCGGCCTCGTTCCCATGATTCGGCAGCCGCGGCGAGCTCGGACAGAGGAACCAACTCCGAGCCCGGAATGCTTACGATTTCAGCTTCATGCGGCTCGCGAACGTCCACGAGTCGTATGCCTGCGCGGGCGAGCGCGGCCACATCGGTGGCCCTGACACTTTGTGCCCAAGGAGCGGGCGCCGCCTGCAGCACCAGCGGTGCGGGCGCTTCGGTCGGCTGCGAGCACCGGCTGCAACCCGTCGGCTCAACCACTCGTGAGGCGACAAGCATGTCGGTTCCATCGAGCAGCACGGTCGTGACATTGGGCAAGGTGCTTGCTCCGAGACCGAGTATGACGCGGAAGGCGAGGTCCGAAAGAAGGAATGAGCGGGCACCCGTCGCCGCTGCGCCGCCGGCCGGGCGCTCTGCGGGGGCAAGCCCACAGCAATGAGGACAGCCACGGTCGGCGATCGTGAGTGCAGCAGCACCGCTCGCGACCTCCCAAAGGTAGTGGGTCCGCACCATGGCCCCGCCCGGAAACTCGCCGCGGGCCGTGGCGACAACGAAACCGAAGTCATAGGCGATTGAGCCGGGCTCGGTGGAAGCATCGACAACGTGGCACCGCGGATTCCGCTCGCGCAGTCGCTCCAACGCAACAGCCGCGATAGGTCGGCCGGCGTCCGCGGCTCGAAACACACCTGTGGCACCCAGGTCTTTCTCCGCGACGTTTCCGGAAAGGTCGAGCCCCACCGTGCCCGTGCCAACGGCGGCAAGCTGCCACGCGGCTTCCGCTGCCAGGGGGCCTTCCCCGACAACGAGCACCGAGCGATCCTGCCACCGTTGCTGCGCGGCGAGTGCGACTTCCGATTGGAGATTGTAGCGCTGTCGATCGCCTGGGCGCAGGATACTCATGGGGACCTGGCGCGCCGCCGGACGCCTGGGCTCAGTCCAGCGACTTGAGTTCTGAGTTCAGCTTCCCGATGGCGTCCTTGGCATCCCCGAAGTACATGACGGCGTTCGGAAAGCCAAAGAGCTCGTTCTCGATGCCGGCGTACCCCGGGCGCATGCTGCGCTTGTTGATGAGTACGGTCCGGGCCTTGTCGACATTGAGGATGGGCATACCGTAGATGGGGCTGCCGGGATTGGAGCGGGCCGCGGGGTTCACGACGTCGTTGGCGCCGAGAACGACCGCCACGTCGGTATTGGAAAACTCGTCGTTGATGTCGTCCATCTCGAAGAGCATCTCGTAGGGCACGTTGGCCTCGGCCAACAGAACGTTCATGTGCCCGGGCATCCGTCCGGCAACCGGGTGGATAGCAAACTTCACGGTGGCTCCGCGCTTCTGGAGGATGTCACATAGCTCCTTGACGACGTGCTGCGCCTGAGCAACGGCCATTCCGTATCCCGGCACGATGACTACGGACTGCGCGGTGTCGAAGAGCATGGCCGCTTCTTCCACGCCGACTTCCTGAATGGTGATCTTCTGAGCTTCCCCGCCAGCAGTCTGCGCGCCCGCGGTGGCGCCGAAACCGCCGAGAAGGACGTTGATGAGCGAGCGGTTCATGCTCTTGCACATGATCTGCGTGAGAATGATCCCCGAGGCACCCACGAGCGAGCCGGTAATGATGAGGACGTTGTTCTTGAGCACGAAACCCGTCATGGCTGCAGCGATACCCGAGTACGAGTTCAAGAGGGCAATGACGACGGGCATGTCGGCGCCGCCGATGGGAATGACGAGCAGCACACCCAGAACGAGCGAAATCGCCCCAATGATCCAGAGCAGATCGATGTGCGTGAGGCCGTAGAATACCGGCGGTCCGAGTGGCGGGATGTTCAATAGAACACCCCCCGCGGCCAGCACCAGAAACAGCAGGGCATTCAGCGGATGCTGGACGCGAAAGATAACGGCCTTCTCGGTGACGAGGCCCTGAAGCTTGCCAAAGGCGACCATCGACCCGGTGAACGTGATTCCGCCGATGATGATGGACAGGACGATCGTGACTCCCGTATCCAGTGCGGGCAGCTTTCCTTGGGCCGCGTTGAGTACGAATTCCTGAGAAGCTACCAGCAGGGACGCCGCGCCGCCGAAGCCATTCAAGACGGCCACCATCTGCGGCATGCCGGTCATCTGAACCCGAAGCGCCAGCACGGCCCCAAGCAGCGAGCCCAGCGCCAGGCCGGAAATCAATAGTGGCAAAGGCAGGACGTTCTTGTCGAACAGGGTGACAACCACGGCCAAGAACATGCCCAAGGCGGCCAAGAAGTTGGCCTGCCGCGAGGTTCGCACGCCGCTGAGGCGCTTGATCCCCATCACGAAAAGGATGGAGGCGATGATGTAGATGATCTCTTTGAGGTAGGTGTTCACGATCACTCAGCCGGTGGTAGAATTCACTTCAGCGCTTGAACATACGAAGCATGCGGTCGGTAACCAGAAATCCGCCCACGACGTTGATGGTGGCAAAAACGAGGGCGATGAAGCCCAAGAGCGAACTCACACTCACGGGCATTCCAAACGCCGTGAAGAGCGCCGCATCTCCGGGGCCGCCGGTAAGGACCGCTCCGACGATCGTAATCCCCGAGATGGCGTTGCAACCCGACATCAGGGGCGTATGGAGGGTGGGCGGCACTTTCGAGATGAGCTCGAAACCCAGGAAGATGGCCAAAACAAAAACCGTGATGGAAGTGAGCAATGCTGCAGCGATGTCCATAGATCCCTCCTCGGGAGATCAGGCTCCCATCGACTCCTTGGTCTTGGCATGCACGACCTGGCCGCCACGGACGATGAGCGAGCCCTGAACGATCTCGTCGGCCGGATCGAGGTCGGGCTTCCCCTCCTCGGTCAGGTAGTCGATCAGGGCGAGCAGATTGCGGGAGTACAGCTCGCTTGCGTTGTGAGCGAGCGTGGCCGGTAGATTGACAGGCCCTACGATGGTAACGCCGTGCGCCGTGACTGTTTCGCGCGGCTTGGAGAGTGCGCAGTTGCCGCCCTGTTCGACGGCCATGTCCACGATCACCGAGCCCGGCTTCATGCTGCGGACCATTTCTTCCGTGATCAGGATGGGCGCTTTGCGGCCGGGGACCAGCGCGGTAGTGATGACGGCGTCGGCTTCGGCCAGGCGGGCGATGAGCACTTCCTGCTGCTTCTTCAGGAAGTCTGCGGAAGCCTCTTTGGCGTAGCCGCCTTCACCCGCCAGGTTCTCGTCGGAGGGCACTTCGATGTAGCGGCCGCCCAGGCTTTCGACCTGCTCTTTCACTTCGGGCCGCACGTCGGATACCTCGACGACCGCGCCGAGGCGTTTGGCCGTGGCGATGGCCTGGAGCCCCGCGACACCGGCGCCCATGATCACGACACGCGCCGGGGCAATGGTCCCGGCAGCCGTCATCATGAGTGGGAAGATTTTTCCGAGAGCGCCTGCCGCTATGAGGACGGCCCGGTAGCCCGCCAGATTAGTTTGTGAACTTAAAGCATCCATCCGTTGTGCTTTGGTAATGCGCGGGATGGCATCCATGGCGATCACATCGACGCCGCACTCGGCGGCCCTCCGAACCGTTTCCGGGCTGGTGAGCGGGTAGAAGAAGCCAATCCAGAGCGCGCCGCGGCGGACCATTTCCAGTTCGTGTTTGCCGTCCGGATGCTGCGCGGGCCTTTGCACCTTGAGGAGAATGTCGGCGGAGCCGTACAGCTCCGCCGCAGCTCCAACGACGTCGGCTCCGTGTTCCGCGTACGCGGCGTCCAAGAAGCCCGCGCTTTCTCCGGCCCCGGACTGCACGCGAACCTCGTAGCCGAGCTTCTTGAGTTTGGTAACGGATTCGGGCACCAGGGCGACGCGGCTCTCGTCCTGGGCGAATTCTTTAGGTACTGCAATGATCATGCTGGTGCGGGCCGCCGGCCCCTGAGCGCCAGCCCTCGTGCGGGCCGACAGCTCCTCGACAGGGAGCCAACCTCGGGCGGCGGAGTCGGGCCGTCAAGCTCACCAAAGAACGTACGCATTCCCGATGATTCGTACCATCCAGGAGTATGGGATTCGGGCCAGTCCCTGTCCTCCCCACTCGATACCCGCCGAATTCTGAATCAGAAACTCGCGAGTGCGGTCGTCATAGCCAACGATGGCAACGGTGTGTCGGCCGACGAAGAAGCCCTTCGGTCCCGGCCAGTTGGCTTTGTCCAGCTCGAGGAAGTTCTTGGTGACCGCAATGGTGGCAATGATGACCGAGCCCTGAAGGAGGTGCGCTCTCATCTGGTTGAGGTCGGTGTAGTCCACGCGCCCGAAGCCGCGGGCCCGGAACTCTCGCGCTCGGTTGAGGGCGGATGGACTCGGGCGGGTGAGGGCGTCGTCCGCGTTGTAGGGCATGGACTCGAACGGCGCGCAACCCGTTGTGGCGAGGAGGTGGGCGGCCTCGCGGATTTCGACTCCGTTCTCGTCGCGCTGCAACTGGTTGTGAACGAATGCAGGCGAGCAGACATAATCTCTGACTCCGCGCTTCCTGACGAGCACGCTCATCGCCACGTACCCCACGGCCCACGCAGTTCCGCTCGCCTGGGAACCCTGGTTGCCGACAACGGGCAACTCACGAAGGATGTGGCTTTCCGGGACGGCGGCGGGGAGCCCCGCGAGAACAATGGGAAGCCGCCGCTCCTCCGGTGTCCACGCCGCCCGAATCGGCACGTCTTCCAAGCGTCGTTCCCCTGGCTCCTTGGGCGGTGATGCTTCGGGTGATACAATCTCGCCGCGAGCGTCTGTGGTAACGCACCCGCTCAGGGCGACGCTTAAGACGAGAACGCCGACGGTACACAGCACGGAGAGCCTCATGTCTTCTTGATCGGAATCTGGGACCCTCCGGATGACCAGGAAAGCCCGCCTCGGGGAGCGCTGCGCTCGAATCGCGACAGCAGCAGATACGCCGAAGGAACTACAAAAAGCGTAAACAGAGTGGAGACGAGCATGCCACCGATTACGGCCACCGCCATAGGGATACGGCTTTCGGCGCCGGGGCCCAGGGCCAGGGCGGGCGGCAGCGCCGCCGCAATGGTCGAGGCGGTGGTCATGAGGATCGGCCGCAGGCGAACCCGCGCAGCTTCGAGCAGCGCGTCGCGAACGTCGGCACCATGAGTCCTTTGTTCGTTTGCAAACTCGACGAGCAAGATCGAGTTCTTCTTGGCGATGCCCATGAGCAGAATGATCCCGATCATGCTGTAGAGATTCAGCGACTGGCCCGTAACGAACAGGGCCAAAGCCGAACCCGTGATGCTGAAAGGAAGGGCGAGCAGAACAGCAATCGGATGAACGAAGCTGTTGAACTGCGCGCCCAGAACCATGTAGGCCACGAGGATTCCCAACCAGAGCGCGAAGATCAGACTCCCGAAGGCTTCGTTGAAGCCGCGACTGCTTCCACCGATCTTGAAGGTGTAGCCCTGGGGCAGATGCTTCTGGGAAATCGTTCGGGCCGTGGCCAACGCTTCCGCCTGGGAGCGCCCGGTGGCTATGTTGGCCGTGAAGTTGATCGCACGTTGGCGGTCCACTCGTGTGAGGGTTTGCACCGTGCGACCGTTTTCGATACGCGCCACCGCGCCGAGATCCACCAATTCGCCGAAGGAGTTGCGAATCTGCAGCCGACGGAGGCTCCGTTCGTCCTCCCACTGCCCTTCCTTCAGGCGCAGGCGAACGTCATAACGCCGGCCATCGTTCGTGAAGCTGCCTTCCCGCATCCCACCCATCGACGCGCCCACCGTATCCACGAGCTCTTCCATCGGAACGCCGTGGGCGGCGGCGGACGGACGATTGGGCAACACACGTATCTCGGGCATTCCCTCGTGGTAGTCGATATCCAGATCCGTTACGAGTCCCGTCTTGCGCAGGTCGGCCAGGATCCGATCGGCGCTTTCTTTGAGGACGGACCATTGGGCCCCCCGAATGCTGAACTCCACCGGGAATGTACGTCGCGGGGCAAGACCCCGGTTGGAGAAATCGATCACCACTCCCGTGAGCCCTTCGATCTTACGGACTTCGGCCCGGCTGCGTTCCATGAGTTCGCGCTGGGAATTAGTTCGACGGTCCCGAGGAACCATGGCCAAAAAGAGCATCCCGCGATTCGATTCTCCACCGCGAAACCCTCCCATGATGGCGACCCAACCGGTAACGTCCTTGCGGCCGGCGAGGAACTGTTCGAACTGCTTGATCTTGGCCTCGGTGGAATCCAGCGCGCTTCCGACCGGTGTGCGGAAGGCGATTCCGAATTGGCTCTGGTCCTGATGCGGCACGAACTCGCGGCTCAGAAAGCTCAGCGGAACAAACGAAAGAGCGAAGACTCCGGTGGCCACACAGAGGGCCGCGATCGGGCGATTCAACACCCGACTGAGAATGCCCCGATACACTGTGGCCAGGGAGCGGATACCGGCGTTGACAAATCCGGCCAGGCGCATCGTCCGCTGCGCACCCATGCGCATCTGTGCGGCACGCATGGGGGTCAGCGTGATTGCTTCCACGAGCGAGAGCGCCACAGCAACCGAGATTGTAAGTCCAAACTGAAAGAAGAACTTTCCTATGACTCCCTCCATGAAAGCCACGGGCAGGAATACGGCGATGACGGCCAGAGTGGCCGCAAGCGCCGCGAACATGATCTGGGAAGCGCCATCCAGGGCGGCCCGCTCGGGGGTTTTCCCCATCTCCGCGTGGCGCACGATGTTTTCGAGGACCATGATGGCATCATCCACGACGATGCCCACAGCCAGGGAGAGCGCCAGCAGCGTGAAAAGGTTCAGCGTGAAGCCGCTGAAGTACAGGAAAATGAAAGTCCCGAGAATCGACGTGGGAATCGAGAGGAGCACGTTCACAGTCGAGGCCCAGTTACCCAAAAAGAACATGCAGACGGCCGCCGTCAGGATGCCCGAGAGGATCAGCGTAAACTCTGTCTCCTCCACGGCCTCGCGCACGAAGACGGTGGAATCGAAAACGATGCGCAATGCGTGATCTTTAGGCAGGCCGGGCTGAAGAGCCTGCACTTCGCGCCGGACGGCATCGCCTACGGCGACTGCGTTCGCGCCTTTCTGTTTCCGGATTCCGATCGAGAGCCCCGGCTTCCCCGCCACGTGTGTGATGCGCCTCCTGTCGGAGAGGCCGTCTTCTACGCGGGCCACATCACGAAGCCGGATGGTGGAAAAGAAGATGGGGCGACCGCCGCGGCGGGTGATCCGGATGTCCTCCAGTTCTTTGGCGGTGGGCGCCTCTCCCATGGCGCGCAGGTTACGCTCCGTGCGGGCGTCGTCCAGGTAGCCGCCGGGCGATTCGCTGTGCTCCAGCCGCAACGCATCCCGGACGTCGAGCATGGTGAGCTGGTAGTCCCGCAATCGATTCACATCGACCCAGATACGCAGGTTGCGATCGGTCGCCCCACCGACAAAGACTTCACCGACGCCCGGCAGGAGTTGTAGGCGATAAACGAGCGTCTGATCCGCCAGCACGAACAAGTCTCGCTCTGACGACGGGCCGGAAAGACCCAACCAGATAATCGGGTCTTCCTCAGGGTTTTGTTTGCGGATCTGCGGCGGCTCCAGGTCCAGTGGCAGTCGCGTCGACGCGAGCGCAGCCTGGACTTCCTGCAGGGCCGCCTCCACGTTGCGCTCCAGATGGAACTCGAGGTTGATTTCGGCCGCGCCCTGACGCACGTTGGAAGTGACCTCGCGGAGCCCCTCCACGGACATGAGCGACCGCTCGATGCGGTCCACGACTTCGGCTTCCATGACTTCGGGCGCAGCCCCCGGCCAGGAAAGTCTCACCGACACGACCGGAAAATCAACGTCGGGCATGTAGCTCAGGCCGAGGCGTCCGAGCGAGACCGCTCCGAACAAGACGAGAGCGGCCATGAGCATCCACGCAAAAACCGGACGGCGGATGGAGAGTTCGGGTAGGTTCAAGGCGATCTGTCCGCCTTGGTCGGAGTGAGACTACTCGCAGGAGTAGCTGTCGTTGCGCCCGCCGCCACATGCAGTCGGACCTCGGCGAGCTTGGCGGCGTGGCGTGCCTGCACGAGGGCGCGACGAGCCTGGAAGAGTCTGCGCATGGCATCGAGCACCTCGAGGTTCCGCACCAAACCGTAGCGGTACTCTGTGCGTTGCGCGCGCAGGGCGTCATCGTACAACCGTGCAGCTTCCTCGAGGAGAACGCTGCGTGCCGAGCCGGCCACGAAGGCGCCGTACGCACTGCGAACTTCGGAGTCAGCGGACCGACGCACGCGGGCAAGGTCGAGCTCACTCGCGCGCAATTCGGCAAGGCCCACATCCGTTCCGGCAGAAGTACGGCCACCCGAGAACAACGGCAGCTCGAGCCGCAGCGCAACGGTCCAATCGCGGCCTGTGTCCGGACTCTGACGCAGGTAGTAGCTCCCCTCGACCGAAAGCGACGGCAGGTGTCCGGCGCGCGCGGTGCGCACGGTTTCGCGGCGCGCACGCACTGCTACCAGGGCTGCGAGAACGTCCTGACGCTCACCGACTGTCCGGAGGTAGCTCTCGAGGTCTGCAGACGCAACCACCGTGGTGTCGTCCACCAGCCGCCACGAATCCGCGGGTCGGCCGACGAGGAAAGCGAGCAGCTCGCGAGAGACACGCAAAAGCCCCCGCGTATTTTCGGCCTCGGCTCGGCTGGCTGCCAGATCGGCCTGTGCCGTCAAGACCTCGCTGGGTCGAGCGCGTCCCAGCCGGCGGTCCCGGGCGAGCTCGGCCACCCGACTCTGCAGTGCCTCGCCTTCGTCTCGAAGAAGGCTCAGGGTGGACTCGTACTCCAGAACCTGAAAATACAGCGCGGCCAGATCCTGATACAGGATCTGGCGAGCACGCACGCGCAGATGACGCTGGCGCTCGGTTTCGTGTCTCAGGAAGCCAGCTTCATAGTAATTGCGAAAGCCGTTGAAGAGCGGCAGTCGAACAAACGCCCCCGCGAAAAACGGATGGGTCGTTGGAGTGTGCCGGAACAGATAGGAGGTGGGGTCGATCGAAGTCCTGCCCGCTTCCCAATCGCGAGCGGGATCGCGCGCAGGGTCCCGGGAAGCCTCCACCGTGTCGTTGCGAACCTTGCTTGCGAACAGGCCAAACTCCGGCAGGAAGCCGCCCACAGCGGCACGATAGCGGGCCTCAGCGGCGCGCAACTCCTCGGCGCGGATCTGGTCCGCCTCGCTGCGGGCCACAGTGAGCCTGTAGCACTCGGCCAGCGTGAGCGGAAAGCGTTTGTCCTCCGGGGGCTGTTCCTTTGCGGCCGGCGCACCGGGAAGAAGAGACGAGGCGGTCAAAAAGACCGCAAGGGCGACTGGCCAACCGCTTCGAATCATGTGGTCACCAATCTACCCACGGGACGGACGGGTGGGTTCCTGAAACTGTCTACCTTTTCGGCGGGAAGCGCGGTCCAAGGGAGCCTTTTCTGCTTGCGTCTTCGACGCCGTCGCGCCTCGCAGGAAGCATCCGCCGGCCCGCCGATGGTTTCACCGGAAGATCACAGCGAAGGGGGACTGCAGCCGCTCGGAGCGCTGGCCGTCGCGCGCGGAGCGCTTCGCCTCGCTGACGTCCGCATCGTGCAGGAGACTTTCCTGGTCCTGGAGACCAGACCGGACGAAGGTGGGCGCGCAGTTCTCGTTGGCTGCGCGTTGGACGGCTCGGCCGCGCGGGATCTGATTCCGACGGAGCACAGTTGCCGCAATCGGGTGCACGAATACGGCGGTGGCGCCTATGCGGTCACCTCGGATTCTCGAGGGGGACTGGTCTTTGCCTACACGAACCTCTCGGATGGTCGTCTTTGGCTGGGGAGCGCGGAGGGTGTTCGCCCGATTTCCCCCGCGGACGCGAAAGTGCGATTCGCGGACCTCTGTTTTGACGGGGCGCGGGACCGGCTCGTGTGCGTGGCCGAAACACACTCCGCTTCGGGGTCCGTAGAAAACAGCATCGTGGCCGTCTCGCTGGCAACCGGCACTGTTGCGACTCTGACGCGTGGGGCCGACTTTTACTCCGATCCGCAAATCGATGTCGCGGGCGACCGGATGCTCTGGTTGGAGTGGGACCATCCGGACATGCCCTGGGATTCTACGCGGCTGATGGTCGCCGAAATCAGACAAGATGGTGGACTCGGGCAGGCCCGTTGCCTCGCCGGGCGGGGCAGCTCTGTCTTTCAGCCGCGTTGGTCGCGGGACGGTAGTATCGTCTTCGTCGATGACGCGAGCGGCTACTGGAACCTCATACGGCACGACCTGTCCGCCGGCGTCTCGAAAGCGTTGTGCACCATGGCAGCTGACTTCGGTCGGCCCCAATGGGCATTTGGGATGAGAACGTGGGCGGAACTCGGGGACGGCCGCATCTTCTGCACGTTTGCCAAAGACGGGACGTGGCGCGGCGCCATGTTGGAATACGATGGGCATCTGCGAATTCTGGAACTGCCCTTCACGGAGCTGTCCGATGTCTCGGCGGCGGGGACGAAAGTCGCCTTTGTCGGTGCGGCGCCGGACCGGGCCGCAGCCGTGTGCCTCTACGATGCGACCGCCGGAAGTCTGTCGGCCGTCCGGGCGCACAGCGTTCCGGGTCTCGAACCCGCCCGCGTCTCGTCCCCGGAGGGATTCTGGTTTGCGACCGCCGATGGCAGGCGCGCGCACGCCTTCTTCTATCCTCCGTGGAGCTCCGCGCCGGGCGAACGAGCCGGTGCCCCGCCACCGGCCATCGTGCGCGCACACGGGGGTCCGACGGCAGCCGCGTCCACAGGCCTTCGCCCCGAGATCCAATACTGGACCTCACGGGGTTTCGCCGTGGTCGACGTGAACTACCGGGGCAGCACCGGGTTCGGTCGCGCGTACCGCGAGCAATTGAATGGACGGTGGGGGGAAGCCGATGTGGCGGATTGCGCGGCCGCCGTTCGGCATCTACTGGCGCTTGGAAAGATCAACGACCGTCGCGTGGCCTTCACGGGTGGTAGCGCGGGCGGTCTGACGGTCCTTGGCGCCCTTGCTTCATCCGACGTCTTTGCAGCGGCGGCCGTCTACTATGGCGTCACGGACCTGCTGGCTCTGGCGCGTGACACGCACAAGTTCGAAGCGCGCTACCTCGACCGGTTGGTCGGAGCCCTTCCTGATTTTGCCGATGTGTACCGAGCGCGCTCACCGGCTTTCATGGCCGATCGCATCCGCGCGCCCGTTGTGTTCTTTCAGGGTCTCGACGACCAGGTCGTTCCGCCCCAGCAGACTCGAACCATGGTGGAAGCGCTCCGTGCCAACGGTGTTCGGGTCGAGGCTCACTTTTTCGAAGGAGAAGGGCACTCCTTCCGGTCGGCCGAAGTGATAGCGGCCTGCTTGGAAGCGGAACTCTCCTTCTTCCGTGACGTCTTTGGCATGCGCTGAGGCCTTGCTACCGCGAGCCTGAGGGCGGTTCCATCGAAAGATTGGGGAATCCCAGCTGCCGCAGGCCCTCGTAGAGGACTACGGACACCGCATTGGCCAGGTTCAACGAGCGACAATCGGGGGCCACCGGGATGCGCAGCACGCGATGATGTGGCGCGCTGTCCGCAAAGGCCAGCACTTCAGGCGGCAGGCCGCTCGTTTCGCGCCCGAAGACCAGCAATTCATGTCCGGTGAACCGGTAGTCGCTGTAGGTATCTCGGGCAAATCGCGTGAAGAACAGCACCGGTGGCGACCCCCGGTCGGCCACTCGGCGGGTGAACTCCGGCCAGTCTGCGTGTAGGGTGAGGTTCACGCGATGCCAGTAGTCAATGCCGGCCCGTCTCACGGCCGCCTCGTCGAGAGAGAACGCGGGCTCACCCACGATGTGCATGGGCGAGGCGGTGCAGATCGAAAGGCGCGCAACGTTGCCCGTGTTCGGCGGAATCTCCGGTCGGTACAGCACGATCTCCATCTTTTTCCGATTTGCCGTCCTGCCCGCGTGCGCTCAATTGGTTTTCGTCCATGTGGCAGGCCCTCGAAACAGCGCTCCCCGACTCGGCTGAAGTGCTGGCGCGTTTGGTGGCACAGTGGGGGGGGACCCAGGCCGGTCGCGGAGTCGTGCCCGCTTCTGTGGAGGCAGCGGCCGTGCGCCAGGAGGCGTCCCGCCGGCGCTACTACCGGTTGCGCGCGCAGACCACGGAAGGCGCCGAGCGACTCGCTGTGCTCTGTCACGATCCGGACATGCCGGAAAGGGGCGACCAGGCCGATTTCCTCGTGCTCGCCTCGTTTCTCGCGGGAGAGGGACTGCCCGTGCCTGAGGTCATCGCTCTGGATGCTGCGGCGGGTCTGTACATCGTAAGCGACGCGGGTCCACGGGATTTGTGGAGCGCCCTTCGTGATGGCGATGGTGAAGGCCTGCTCGACGGAGCCGTGCAAATGGCGGCCGATCTGCACAGCGTGGCGGCGCCCGAGCCGGTCAGCGGAAGATTCTTTGATGCAGATCGATTGGTCTTCGAGATCCGATTCCTGGAAGACGCGCTGCGGGATCTCGAAGAGACTCGGCGCGAGCGGGCTTTCCTTTCGCCGGAGCTCCGCTTCTTTCTCAGGGGACTCTGCGGAAAGCTCGGCACGGAGCGGCCGCTCGTCTTCACGCATCGGGACTACCATTCGCGCAACCTGATGGTCTCCTCCGGCGGGAGGCTGACGATGTTGGACTTTCAGGACGCGCGGATGGGGCTGCCCTGGTACGACGTGGCGAGCCTCCTCTTCGATCCGTACGCGGAACATTCAGCGGATGTTATTCGCCACGGCTTCGAACTCTACTGCCAACTCACCGAGCGCGACCCGGGCGCCCACCGCAATCTCTTCTGCGCACAGGCCGTCCAGCGGCTCTTCAAAGCCCTCGGAACGTACGTCCACCTGACGTTTCGAGGAGGTCTTGCCCACATCTACGGACACAGCATCGAACCGGCCCTGAATCTGCTGGAACTCGCCACGCAGTGGGGTGGCTTCCCGGACTCCATCTACCTGTTCGCCTCGGACGCGCGGAGGCGCCTCCTGCCGCTCATTCCGGGAGCGCATGTGCGGTGAAGGCGTTCATTCCGGCAGCGGGATTCGGAACGCGCATGGGCGACCTGACGAGCCATGTCCCGAAACCCCTGCTGCCGGTGGACGGGTACCCGTTGCTCTGCTACACGCTCTTCCGCTTGTGGCAGTGGGGGATCGAGGAAGCCATCATCAACACCCACTACTTGGGCGAAGCAATCGAAGAGTACGTGACGGGGTTTCCGCATTTTCCGATCCGGCTTTCTCGGGAGAGGGACCGCATCCTCGGCACGGCGGGCGGCATCCGCAACGCGCTCGACCTGCTGGGAACAGAGCCGTTCCTGGTGGCCAACCCGGACCAGATTCTGCTTCTCGATTCACCGCGAGGACCGGCTGACCGCCTACCCCTTCTCGAGGAGGCTGACCAACCCTTGGCCACGGCCATAGAGAATGGCGGCATTCTGTTGTTCGTTTCCGCCCGGGCCATCGGTTCGAACGAGACCGGCTTTGTGCTGGGCGCCGACCACCTCCTCGCCCTGGCCGATAGTGGCGGCTTCCAATACATGGGCCTTGCTGTGGCGGGGCCAAAGCTCTTTGGGGACCTTGCACCCGGTGAATATGCTGAGCTTCGACCTGTGCTGGCGCGCGCGGCGGAACACGGGCGTTTGTTCGGCTCGATGTTCCGCGGCCGTGTTGCCGACGCGGGAAGCCGCGAAAGCTACCTGGCACTTCGGACCCGCCCCCTGGGGGGCCTGCCCTCGAACGAGCACGTGGCGTTCGAGTCCTTCGTCCGCGGCTGGGCGGCCCGCACGCCCGATTCGTGAGCAACGGCGGCCGATTCCGCTCAGTCCGCAAAGTAAAAAGTGTTGTCGCTTGGTTCTCTGCCCGCGAACTGAGCGGCATGGCTTCCCTCCCGGCTTCCCCGTTGGCTCCTCGGACCCTCGTACGCACCGCCTGCGCTTTGGCTTTCCTGGGAGCGATCGTACTCTCACTCGGCTGCAACAGTTTCAACCGGGTGGAGCTCGGCCCACTCGCCCCTGCAAGCGACGAACTGGCATTTCGGCGAGTGTACACCGACACGGAAACACGGGCCTGCATCGGACCTGCACAGGCCGCCGGTCGCATTCTGCTCCTGCCGATTCACGGAGTCATTGCTGCGGGGGAGCGGGCGGGGCGTGGAACCTCGCCATCCACGATCCACCGAATGCTGCGAATGGCGTCGCGGGACAAGAGCATCCGCGCCATCTTGCTCAAGATAGACTCACCTGGCGGCACCGTTACGGACAGTGACGTGATTCTCGCCATGATCCGCGAGTTCGCCGAAAAGCGCAAACTGCCGGTGTACGCCCACGTCGACGACCTGGCCGCATCGGGGGGATACTACGTGGCCATGGCAGCCACGCACATCAATGTGGTTCCCACCGGCCGCGTGGGAAGCATCGGCGTGATTCTCCGCAGCTTCAGCGCCACGGGCCTGCTCGACAAGGTGGGGCTCCGCGACCGCAGCATCGTTTCCGGTCGGAACAAGGACACGCTGTCCCCCTTTCGCGAATTGCGCGATGACGAGCGGCATTTTCTGCAGCAGCAGGTCGACGAGATGTACGCCCGCTTCTTCGGGATTGTGCTGAAATCGCGCGCTCCCCGCGTGACCGAAGAAAAGCTGCGCGAACTCGCCGACGGTCGGGTCCTGACCGCCGCCCAGGCCGCCCGGGAGAAGCTGGTCGACTCGACGGAGTCGCTCGACGAATTCCTGAAGCGGATCAAGAAGGAGCGGGGTCTGTCTTCGATCGAGGTCGTGGGTTTTCTTCCGGAAGGCAGACGCTATCGAAACCTGCATGACGTGCGGACGGAACGTGGCGGCACCGGCGCTGAGATTCTCCGACGGCTCACCGGCGTGGACCTGCCCGCTGCGTTGTATCTATGGACGGGTGGGATATAGAGTCAGATGGACTTCGTCCAGCCGAAAGCCGCGCCCGGCGAGGCGTCGGATCGCGCGGAGCTCGCGCAAATCGACGAGCTCAAGAAAGGCCTGTCGCCATTCTTTGACGGGCTGGCGGGGCTCGCTGCGTCTGCGCAGAAAGTCTTCATCTCCAACGTTTTCACACCCGAGATCCGGACCAAGCTGCAGGAAGACCGACAGGAGTTGGAGCGCGCTATAGGACGCTTTGCCACCGCCTGCAAAGAAGTTCAGATGAACACAGGCGAAGACAATCTGGCGCGGCACGCGGCTCGGGAGTACCACAACTTCTTCAAGGAGCAAATCTCGGAGCATCGCATGATGCTGGTCAGGTTTACGAAGTTGTACGGCTTCCTGAAAGGATTTCAACTCGAGGCCGATGATCTCCTTCATCGAATCATCCGTTTCGTCAAGAAGGCAGAGGTTCCGCCGGAATCCGATTTCTCGAAACAGCTGCTGAACTACCGCATCGCACCCGCCATGCGGTCCAATGAGGGATTGCGCATCTTCTGCCTGCGCCTTTCGATCCTGCTGGGCATGGCCGAAGAGCCCTCTTCCTTGAAGAGCCTCAGCGATGGCGTGCGATACGGACCCGATATCAACTATTCGTTTTCATCTATCTTTACACCGGACCTTCGCGAGTACGTGGCGGGGTTGCTGCCGCTGGATGCTCAATTGCCCGTCGTGCCGGAATCAAAAAAGAAGCGGTTCGAGATTCCTAAGGGGGCGCCCGAACTGCCGCACGTACTCGACGCTGGAGGTGACATGGCCTGGAACCGCGGCACGCACTATCAGATGACTTACGAGCCGGAAAAGCTGGAGCAAGAGCGAAAGGTGTTTGCGGGAGTAGTCTACATAGACACGCACATGGGGGCCGACGCTGACTTCCTGAAAGGGAGCGTGATCCGCAATTTCGCGCGCAAAGACCAGGCCATCGAAGCCGCGGAAGCAGAGGAGCTGTACACGAAGTTCCTCGAAACCTACTTCGACCTCGTCGTGGAGATCTCGATGCTGAACCTCGGGATTCCGCATGACCTCAAGATGCTCTTCCTATTCCATCTCGGTCCGCTGTCGTTCTACTACCTGACGCGCCGCTTCTTACAGGAGGCGGGCACGGGCACCATGCACCTCCGGGGCGGTCGCTCCATGATCAAGAAGTACATGCCTTCGGAACTGATCAAGAAGGCGGTCATTGACTGGTGGAGGGCGCGGGTCCTGGCGAGCGTCGGGACCGATCGAAACGACTCGAACCAGTACAATCGCCTGTCCAAGGCAGTGAAGAAGGCTCACGCGGACCTGCGCGCCGCGGCGGAGCGGAAGTACGAGGAGCTGCCGGAGCAGGAGCGGAGGAGCCGGATTCGGTCCGAGATCTTTCGCGAGCATCTCAACGATTGGTTCGGCGCCACGAACATCATCGTGTTCCGTCGGTTTCTGAAAGACCAGGGCTGATCCCCCGGGCGGGTAGAGCGTAGTCCCGCGCACAAAAGGCGGCACCTCCTGCGCGATAGCTGCGCTCGTCAGGCGCACCGAGGGTCACGCCGACTTGCGTGGCCCGCGAGGTTGTCATCTGCCGGGTCGGTTCGTCGCAGGAGGCGGAAACAACCAGGAGGCGGTCGAAGGCGCCCCAGGTTCGGTACTGAAAACGATTGTCGTTGCGCGCGGAGCCACGCGTGCCGCGGAGTCGCAGCCGCACGAGCAAGTCCACGGGTGTGGCCAGCGCGCGGTGAGGCCACGGGGCCGTCAGCTCGTGGTAGCGGTTGATGATGACGTAGCGCGCGCCGGGACGGACGTCCGCGGCGATGGACCGGGCCGGGGCAACAAAAGCTTCCGGGGGGTTTGCGCAAACCGTCGCCACCGTTGGTGCGGGCGCCATAGAGGTTTTCCCACCTTGCGCCAGAGAGGTCTTCACCGTCAGGGCCACCACGACGCCAACAAGAACGCCACCCACGGGAACGAGCCACGGGCGACGGGCGCGAAAGACGATCAATAGAAGGGCGAGCACGAAGGCGGGCAGAAGATGGAACAGGTGGCGCTCTTGTCGGTTTCCCGTGCTGACGTCCAGCAGCAGGAGTTGCACGATGAGAAAAACGAAAACGGCGCGCAAACCGAGGTGGAAGGCCGTCCGGTCGTCTGCGGTGGCATCACGCTCGCGGTCGATAGTCTTCGCCGAACCGGCCGCATGGGAGCGCCCATCCGCGGCCAGCACCAGGAATGCGGCTGCGCACAGAGCGCCGAAGACCCAGGGTGGCTGGAAGGATTTCGTGAACAGATTCACGAGAAACGTGTCCGAACCCACGCCCTCGATGATGCGCTGCTGCGTTCCCAGCACGGTCTTCATCCGCACGGGATACGAAAACAGCCACGCAAACATGGGCAGGGCAAACCCCAGCATGTGGAGCCGGAATGTGCCGGGAAGTTGATCCCATAGATATCGCCGCCTCACGAAAAGAAGGGCCGCGTCGAGCAGAAGCAGGAACGATACGAAGATGACGACATTCTTCCATGCCCGCGCAAAAGGACCCGAGTCGCCCATGGCTCCGGTGACTGAGAGGATGCCAAAAGCAAGCACGAAGGCAACAACGGCCATGGCGCGCCACCCCCGATAGTGGTGGCTCCACGCCTCGAGAGCAAAGTCGAGGTAGAACCGCGGTTGCAGCGAGATTTCCGCAGCCAGAAGTGCGATCAGGAGCATGGCGCCATACGGATACTTGGTGAAGAAAACGCCCAGAAGGGAGACGGCGCAACCCCAAGCGACTCCTGCGTCAGTGCGTTCCCGGGCCGAGTACAGTCGGAAGAGAAAGTAGGAACTCCAGAGGAGGAAGAACATGCCCTGGGTCTCCAGCATTCCTGTGAGGGAATAGCGCTGAAAATCCCGGCCGGAGCTCACGAGGAAGGCGAACACCAGAAACGCAGGCCCCGCGCGGATCGGGCCGACCAGTCGGATGAGCATGAAGAGCGCCGATGTAAAGAGCAGGGCAAAGAAGGTCAGGCTGATAGCGACGGAGGAGGCGACGGAAACGCCCTCAGGATGCAACGCGCCCGCCAGATGCTGGAGGAAATCCCGCAGCGGCGGCCAGGTCTCGGAAGACACGAGTGCTCTCCCTGCTCCGAGGATATCGCCCGCGCGCAGCAGAGATTCCTGATCGAGTGCGGCACTCAGCCGCAGGTTGTCATCCCAGGAGAGAATATCCAAGGAGGGGCAGTGCTGGAGGCGAAACCGCCGCGCCGAGTCCAGGGTCTTCCAGGCCACAGCCAGTACGAGCAGCGCGCCCGAAAGAATCAGGACGGCGGGGGCTCTGCCTCTTGCCAGCATGGCGGGTGTGTCCAGGCGATCGCCGCGCTCAGAAGAGACGGTGGACCTTCCAAACGCCGTCTTCCTTGAGAAATGCGGGCTGATTCAGGTGAAACTTGTACGGCGGATACTGCTCGAGAAAGAGTTCTACCTCGCAGCTGCCGTCTGCGAGCATGTAGAAATCAGCGCGGACCGTATCCGTGTGGCGCAGTACGTCCCGGACCGAGAGCTTGTGTTCGTCTTTGGTAGACCGCCGGAGCTGGTCCGTGTCCAAGAAGTACTTCTGAAGATAGCCATCCTTCTTGCGTATCTCCACCTTGAGTTGATCGAAGGTGCGGTGCGCCTTGACATCCACCCACAACCCGTGCTTGCGACTGACGAGGGAGGGCAGACCTTCCAGATTCTGTTCGTCCACCATCCGGATGAGTTGCGTGATCAGCGCGGCGATGGCTTCGGTGTCGCGGCGCTTTTCGGCATCCGTCATGCCCTGCGAGTAGTGAATCTCACCGATGCGCACGGTGGGAGGAACCGAACGGAAGTGCTTCTCGTACTCCTTCACAGGTTCGTCGCGCCTGCACGAGAGACAGAGCGCCACCAGAACCAAGGTGGCGACGGTTGGCCTGGACATGGGACGAGCCTCCTGCCCGCGCGCCGGGCAGCAACCAAAAGTCAGGGGAGAATCTTGGCCAGAACCGCGCCGAGGTCATACTCGTTGATCACGGTGATCTTCTTGAGGTTCTTGAGGGCCTCCTCCGCACCCGTCGTCAGGCGCGCCCCGGCAATCACGAAGCCGAGGCTGACCTTGAGCTCGTTGAGGGTATTCTGCATGTTCCGTAAAAATATGTCGGAGATGGGCTGGTTGCTCCACTGACGAATACGCACGAGAGCCTTGATCTTGCGGTCCTCGTTGTTGCGGGCGATGAAATCCATCCCGTCCTTTTCGCGGTACGGCAGGATCTTTTCGACCGTGAAGCCCTGGAGGGTGATGATCTGCCGGCAGGCCTCTTCGAAAGCGGGCCCTTTGAGCTGATTGAAGCGGGAGATGAGTTCGTCGGGATCGGGTCCGACGGCCGACTTCTTGCGTGATTGCGGTGAAGCCTCGCGGGTGTGGAGGTCCATCACATCGAACTTGGCCTCCATCGCCAGCCCCGAGAGCTTGTAGATGGCGTCGTCAGGGAACCTGCGCCTCTGCCAGTCCTGAAGCTGCGAAAGGAAGTCGAATCCCCGCGGGCTAACTCGATCGGCAGTGGTTACTCCTTCCTCGAGGTCCATCCGAAAGTCTGACACTTTGAGAACGAGGTCGTCGGAAGGATGACGCATCTCGAGTTCGATCAAGTTGTCGCCGGCCTTCTCCAGGTCACCGGTCAGAATTGCCATGAACGCCACGGACAGGCGCGCATCGTACTCCTCTTTGGCCCAGTTTTCCCCGACCGCGTGGCTCAGGCATCGTTCGGCGGAAGCCACGGCCGCGGGAAACTCCTTGTTCAGGTAGTGAACGCCAACTGCGAGACGATTGGCCAGATGGGCAATGTTCGGATCCTCGATGTTGGACAGAAGCGCCTCGAGGTGTTCCTTAGCCTTCTTTCCGTCGCCCACGCGAAAGGCCTGCAGCGTACAGAGAAATCGAGCGGTGACATCGTGCGGCGCCAGTGCCAGCCCCGTCTCCAGGGATTGCAGTGCGTCGCGGTGTTTGATCATGGAAAGCGCCACGCCGCGCGCCAGGTGGTAGTCGGGAACGTTGGGTGAAACACCCGTGAGGCGACGGAAGTAGCCGTCGGCGAGGTCGAACTCCCCCTGTCCGATGGCCATGAAGCCCAGGTACGTCAGCGCCACCTCATCGCTGTTGTTGAAGCCGTACGATTCCAGGAACACCTCGTAGCTTTCCCGATAGCGCTCCTGGCCGTAGAAGATTTCACCCATGCGATTGAGAACGCGCGTCGGCGTCATTTCGGTCGTATAGCGGCCGATTCGTCGCACCTCCTGAAGGTGGTGGAGTTCGAGGTCGTCGTTGCCCTCCTTCTGGTAGATGAGGGCCATGAAATATTGCGCTCGGAAATCGTCGCGGTCTCGGTCCACGCGCGAGCGCAGCAGGCCGCGGGCGTCGGTATAGTCGCCCCGCTCCGCCAGCATCATGGCTCGATCGAATACATTGCCCCTGTTGGCAAAGAGGAAGTAGTAGACCAGCCCACCGAGGACGGGCACGGCGATGAGTACGGCGATGAGAACTCCCATGGTGCTACTGTGGTCGGAAGACGCTGTGACAAGTATCGGTACTTCCACCGGAGTCCAGAATCGGTTTCAGAGTCCTGTGAATGTGCAGTGTGAGTGCCGCCAGCACCTGCTCGCGGTAGTCCCGCAGGCGTCGGAAGCGCCCGGGTCCGCCGGGGAATGTAAGCATCCCCCAAAGTTGGGACAGCCGGCCCCTGCCCGACCAGCCGCGAAGTAGATGTTCGTGCTGGAAGAGTTCGTAGTCGGAAGGAAGGTCCCCTGCCACCTTGCAGAGCACGACGGTCGAATCGTACGGTCGCCAGGCGGCGGGGCGGGAAACGAGCGCGAGCAACTCGCCCGCTTCCATGTCGCAGGCGCGTGCGTGGTACTCGTGCGCGAGGTCGGCCTTCTCGGAGGGATGAAAGACCGGCCGTGTGACACTCACAAGGGTCCCGCCACCGCCCGTCCCGGGATACACAATCCGGTCCCGCTGACGCACCACCTGAGCGATTTCGATGAGGTCTCCGGCGCGGCACGTATCGTCGCCGCGCAGGATGCCGACAAGGCCCGCGTTCACGATCCGGCCGGGTCGAACGGCGTCGAGAATCCGGCGCAGCTCGCGCGATCGCCGCAGCCCCGGACCCGTGGTTGCCGCAAACAGATTTGGATACCACCGGGACCGGTAGGCCCGCAGTTTCTTGCTGTAGCTACAGGGGTGTTGCTCGAGGAACAGTCGGAGCTCCTCGAAAAGGCCGGTGAGCAGGAGGATATTCACTTCATTCAGGGAAGGCGTGCGACCAGGTGATCCAGCAGCCGACGTGCGAGCCGGGCTTTGTCATCCGGCCCGATTGTTTCGGTGCTGCCGTCCGCTCCGTACACAAGCCATGTGTTTTCCCGTTCGCCGAATCCCCGAGTGGTTCGATAGACTTCGTTTCCGCAGATGAATTGCAGGCGCTTCCGAGCGAGTTTTTCTCGCGCATGACCTTTCAGATCCGAGGTCTCCGCGGCAAAACCGACGCGGTAACAACGGTCCAACCGGTCGCCTTCGTCTGCAATGGAAGCGAGGATGTCCACCGTCGGTCGAAGCTCCAGGGAAAGGGGCGCGGTACTCTTCTTCATTTTGCCGGTGGCCGCGGTTGCGGGCGTATAGTCCGCGGGCGCGGCCGCCATGATGAGGAGCGTTCGGTCCCGTAGGTTTGCGCGCACCGCATCCGCCATGTCGTCCGTTGTCTCTACTTCGGTCACCAGGGCGCCCGGCAGGTTTCGATACTCCCGACACACGGGGCCGGTGATGAGGGACACGGAGGAGAAACTCCCCGTCCCGGCCGAAGCGAGGTGCCAGCCCGTGCGGCCCGATGAGGCATTGGACAGGAATCGCACCGGGTCCACCCACTCCCTGGTGGGGCCCGATGTGACGACCAATCGAAACTCCGCCGGGTTCATCACACCGTGCGTTCCGGTTCCGTCCGCTCCAGGTATCGGGAGATGATCGCCCGCTCGATCTCGGCTACAGTGGCCATCTTTCCGCGGCCAACATCGCCGCAGACAACTTCACCCTGCTCGGGGTCGAGGATGTGCACGCCATCCTGCCGAAGGGTGGCCAGGTTGCGCTGAACGGCGGGCGCACCGAACATCGTAGGATTCATGGCGGGAGCCACGATGACGGGACAAGCGACGGCGAGGTACGTGCTGGAAACCAGGTCGTCGGCGATGCCGTGCGCAAACTTGCCGATCGTGTTGGCCGTGATCGGTACGACCGCGAAGACCGCCGCGAGCTTCTTGGCGTCGATATGGATCATCCCCTCCTCCCAGGCGTCCTTCATGACCGGTCGACCCGAAAGCGCCGCGAAGGTGGGCGCGCCGACGAGTCGGAGCGCCGCCTCACTCATGAGAACCTGGACGGGATAACCCTGTTTGGCCAGGGAGCGGACGAGATCGCACGTACGGTAGGCGGCTATGCTGCCCGTCACAGCAATCACGATGCACTTTTCGGTCTGCTGCGTCATGTTGTGCGGTGGAACATCCGGTCCAGTTCCGAGCGCGAGAGACGAATCAGCGTGGGGCGACCGTGTGGGCAGCGCGACGGGTCCTCGCAGGCGGCCAGCTGGAGCAGGATCTCGGTGATCGTCGGTCCCGAGACGTGGTCGTTGCGCTTGATGCTGGCCTTGCAGGCCTTCATGGCCGCGAGGTCATCGTACACGCGGACCACGCTCTCGCCGTCCGCCAGCCTCTGGATGACATGGGCGAGAGCTTCGCTTTCCGTTCCCGGTTCGAGGTAGGCCGGAACCTCCCGGATGGCATAAGCTCGCGGCCCGAACTCTTCGACGCAGAAGCCCGCCTCAAGCAACCGTGCGGACTCCTCGACTACGTGCGTGAGCTCGTCCGGAAGGCACTCGACCACGATTGGTTCCAGCAGGGGCTGTCGCCTGTCCTTGAGTTCGCCCAGCCTGGCGCGGACCCGTTCGTAGTTCACCCGTTCGTGGGCGGTGTGCTGATCGATGAAATAGAAGCCATCCTCTCCCTCGGCCAGGATGTAGGTGCCGAACACGACTCCGAAGTGCCGGATGGGCACAAAGGCGCGCGACACCCGCCGATCATCCGCGTCGCCGCGGATCTCGAATGGGCCCTGGGGCTCTCCCACAGGCGCGGAGAAGAGCACCGGCCCGGCTTCGGTTTCGTGGAGAGTGGCGGATGTTGGGGCAGGCGCCATTGCAGAGAGAGGCAGGCGCTCGGCGGACGCCGGGGCCGTCCGTGCGGCGCTCGATGGAAATGCCACGGGCTCGCCCGGGCGCAGGGCCTCGAACACCGAGCGCAAAACCAAAGAATGAAGGGCGGAAGCATCCCGGAAGCGCACTTCGCGCTTGGCCGGATGCACATTCACATCGACGTCGCGGGGATCCAGTTCGAGAAAGAGAAAGGCGTACGGGTGGGCGCCGTGCGGGAGCAGCTCCCCGTACGCTTTGCGCACCAGGTACGGCAGATTCTGGATCTCGACGCAGCGGCCGTTCACGTAGGTAAAGATCCCATCTCGATTCGTTCGATGTGTGTGCTCGTCCCCCACGTAGCCACGCAGGCGAAAAGGCCCCGCCGTACCGGAGACAGCAATCAGCCGCTCCTCCATTCCGGCGCGAAAAACATGGGCCGCGCGTTCGCGCAGGTCTTCGTCCGCGCGCAACCGCAGCAGCTCTCGACCATCTCTGAGATAGACGAGGTCGAGATCGGGATGCGCGAAAGCAACCTTGAGAATCTCCCGGTAGATGCGGGCGTTCTCGATGCGTTCGCTGCGCGCGAACTTTCGACGTGCCGGGACGGCGTAGAAGAGCTCGCTCACCGTCACGGTTGTGCCTTCCGTCGCCGCCACGCGCTCGTGCTGTTCGATTCTTCCGCCGCGTGAAACGATGCGTCCACCTTCGGTACTGCCTTCCCGGGTGGACACGACCGTCAGGTGGCTTACGGAGGAGATGGAGGCCAGGGCTTCTCCGCGAAACCCGAAGCTGGCAATGCTCTCGATGTCTTCGAGGGATTCGATCTTGGAGGTGGCGTGCCGTTCGAGACTGAGGGGCAATTCGTCAAACGAGATGCCGGTGCCGTTATCGGAGACGACGATCCTGTCCATTCCGGCCGCAACCGTTTCAATGTGGAGACGACGCGCGCCCGAGTCGATTGAGTTCTCGATGAGCTCTTTGACGACCGAGTAGGGTCCGTCGACGACTTCACCCGCCGCGATTCGATCGACCAGAACGGGTGGAAGCAGGCGAATGCGCGCTTGGGAAATATTACTTGCCGACATGCCGCTACCGGGAGAACGAGATTCTCATCGTTTTGTTATGGAGTTCCTCAAGGACAGAGACTTCAAGTTCGGCTTTGCTGCCGGTTTCTTTTTGCACACGCTGATGGTCTGGACGCGGACGAAGTTCTTCCCGCTGCCGATTCAATGTCTGGGGGATTGTTCGCGGATCTACTACTGGGACATCCCGCTCAGCATCCTGTATTATGCGTTCGATGACGCGAAGGTCATCTTCGCGTCCTTCCTGATTGGTTCGGTCTACTGGGGTTTTCTCTTCTACGGACTTCTCGTGCTGGTCAAGCGTTTCTTCGGCACTCCTCATGGCCCGGGAAGACCGCGGTAGGGTGGCGCGGGCGGGCGGGATCCGAGAGGCGGACCGGAGCGTCTCAGCGGACCGGAGCGTCTCAGCGGGCCGGACCCTGTCGACGGCCCTCGTCGGCCTCGGGCGCATCGGCTGGGCGCTGGAGCTCGACGCTCTGCGCTATCACCCCTGTACACACGCCGGAACCTTGCGCGCCCTTTCGCGTGGGAAGTCGCGCTTCCAGCTCTCGGTCGTTTGCGATCGCATTCCTGGCCGGGTGGAGAGCTTCGAGCGTTGGTGGCCCGCATCGCCAAAACACAAGCGCCTGCAAGCGCGGCGGTCAGCTGAGGCCCTGGCCGCGCCCGGCCTGGATCTGGCGGTCATAGCCGTCTCGGTGCCGTCGCACGCGGAAGTGTTTGAGGAGGCGGTCGCCTGCGGAATCCGACGGATCCTGATCGAAAAGCCCGTCGCCATGACCGCGCGATCAGCACAGCGGCTCCTGAGGTTGGCAAGGGAGGCAGGCGCGCGGGTCTGGGTGAACTTCGAGCGGAGGTATCATCCCTTCTATAGGTATGCAAGAGCCGTGGTGTCCGATGGACGGCTCGGTGCCCTGCGGGCTGTGCGCGGTCGGGTGCTTACCGGCGACGTTCGTCGTGGGGCCACGTTCGGCCCTCTGCTCCATGACGCTGTCCACTGGATCGATTTGCTTCTTTGGATGGCGGGCCGACCGCGGTCCGTATCCGCGCGAGTGCTCGGTCGGCGTGGAGCTCCCGAACACACGACCTTTGCTCGGTTCGACTACCCGCAGTTCAGCGCGACGCTCGAAACCGGAGGGCGACGGGACTTCTTCGAATTCGAGATGGAATTGGATTTCGCCGAGGGAAGGATTCACGTGGGGAACCAGGGTCTCCGGGTTTGGCAGGCAGGGCCATCCGCGCGCTACCAGCGGTTTCGGGAACTCGGCCCCCGCGTCGCGCCTGTGAAACCAAAGAACCCGTGGGTCGAGATGTACCGGGAGATCCAGAAGGCGGAAGGTCCACCCACGAGCTCGCTTGCAGACGCAGTGACGGGACTCGAAATCGTGGAGCAGATCCTCGCCGCGCGCTGATGCTCACCGGCCGCCGGCCACCACGACTACCGGAAGCGCGCCGTGCGTGCCGCGCTCGTGCAGGGGTTCGCTCTGCACCGTGAAATGATCTTCACACCAGCGGGCGGAGCGGTTGGTGCGAAAGCCGCAGATCACAAGGGGGCGGCCGCGTATCTGCTCGAGCACGGCCCGTGAAAAGGGCGGCGCGGCCGATTTCTCGGGTGTGGGCCAGGCGCCCTCTCGGAGCACTGTGGCGGCCGCGGCGAACTGATCCGCCGACGCGTCTCGATCCAGCAGTTCCTTGACGTGGTTGATGAGTCGCGTGAGTCGGAAAAGGGTGTACACATCGTCGCGGGTGAACTCGGTGGTTTCGAGATCCAGGGCGGTCAGGCGCGCGGCGAAGTACGGGTCGCCATGCTTGCTGGAGGCCAAGACCAATGCAGGATTCGTGTGCTCCTTGTTCCAGATCGGCGAACCGGGCGTGAAGTAGAAGGGAGAGGCACCGACGAGGCACTGCTGCGCAGAGAGGAAGGCCAGCGTGCGCCACATCTCCGGGACGCTCTGACCGGGCATGCCGAGAATGAGGTAAGCTGTGACCGGCAGGCCGAGGTCTCCTGCCGCCTGCACAATCGAGGCGAACTTCCGCACGGCGTGCGGTCTGTGGTGAAGCCGGCGGACGATGAGGTCCGAACTGACGAGGGCGAGGTTGAGGGCCTGAAAACCAGCCTGTTTCATCCGTGCCAGCAGCTCCGCATCCAGCGAAATGTAGCTCAGACCGTTCATTGCCGAAAACGTCATCGGCAGGCCGCGCTCGATGACGAGGTCGAGCAGCCGCATCACCTGTGCGCGATTCACTGTGAAGTTGTCGTCCTCGATGTCGAAGTGACGGACCCCATCGGCGAAGCGCTCCTCGATCTCGGCCATTACATCTTCTGGTTCCCGCGCCCGATAACGGGTGCCGAACACGGCGTGGATGGAGCAGAAGGAGCAGCGGTGCGGACAGGAGCGGCTCGTAATCAAAAAGCCCATGCGGAGTTTGCCGTAAGTGTACTCGTCCGGGTCCAAACCCGGGAAGCGCGGGCGCAGAGAGCGATGCGTTTCGAACTCCACGGGGTCGGGAGAGATCGAAGCCGCGGGAGGGAGCGGCTCAACCATTGCGGGCAGGTCCTGGTGTGTCAGCAGATTGGGTACGTCGGTGGCCGGCCTGCACTCCAGCAGCGCGCGGACGAGGTCCACGAAGGGAATTTCGCCTTCGCCGCGGATCACAAAGTCGATGAGACCGGCCGGTTCGAATAAGGTCTGCGGGTGCAAAGTGGCGTGGTTGCCTCCCGCGACAATGGGGACCTCCGGCCAAACGGACCGCACGATGCGCGCCACGTCGAGGGTCTGGCGGTAGTAGGGTGTGAACAGGCTGGAAACACCAACGAGCAGCGGCTGCTTCCCCTGGAGCCGTTCGATGAGCTGGGCGTCGCTTCGACCGAAGCGCCGAAAGGAGCGGAAGAGGCCGAAGGGGCTGCGATCCCCCGGAAGGTAGTAGCGCTTCAGGTATTCAAGCTCGCGAGGCCAGGGGATCGTCCGGCTTTCGCCGCCCGCGTGCATGTCGATGATCTCACAGCGTACTTCCGGTGCCCGCAGCTCGAGCATTCCCGCGAGGTACGCCAGCCCGATCGGTTGGATGCGGCAATCGGTTGCGTAGAAGTCTTCCACCCAGGGTTGGATCAGGACTACGCGGGCCATTCGTGTTTTCAATCCAGTCGTGTGAGAAGCGCCAGGCAGGTGACGGGCGCCGGGTTAGATTCGTTCCAGCTGGAGCAACTGGCCGCCGCGATCTCCATCTGGCAGGCGGCAACGTCCCGCTCGTCCACCGGCGCAAATACCGGCACGGTGAAGTTGTGGCTGACGCCACACTCCCGATCCTTCAGCGCGAAACTGGAGGCGATGCGGAAATTGGCTTCTTCGGGTTCCAAGAACTGGCCTTCCTGAGTGGGGCAGCCGAAGAGAGTCGACAGCAACAGCGAAACCGGAAAAACGACGCCAGCGCCTGTCCGCCACATCATGAACCAGAAGGGACACGGCAGCCCCGCATGAGAAGAACAATCCGGCTCACGTACGATGTTCGCATGCTGGGGCACTCCGGCATCGGCACCCAGGTGGACAACGTCCTTCGGGGACTTGCGGCCAGGTCGGAGGTGGAGCTAAACCTCGTCGGAGATCCGGTTGCCATCCGCCAGGTTCTTCCCGATTTCGATGGACGGATCACCAAGTTCACTGCTCCGATCTACTCGGTTCGGGAACAGTTGCGTTTCCCCCGCCCGGACGAGACCTCGATTCTGCTGCTTCCCCATTACAACGCGCCCGTCAGGTTTCTTTCAGGAGCCGTGGTCGTGTTGCACGATCTCATTCACCTGCACTCCGGACAGTTTCGCGCGCCCCACTACCGGGCGTATGCGACGGGCATGCTCTCGTGTGTGGCGCGTCGCGCGAGCCGGATCCTCACAGTCTCACAGTACACCCATGACGATTTCGTGGCACGTTTTCCGGGGGCCGCCGGCCGGACCATCACGAATCACAACGGCGTCGAGCACTCTCTGTTTGCGCCTCCGAAGAGGGCCTCGGTCGAGGGCTTCCGCAGGCGTTATCAACTGCCGGCGCGCTTTCTGCTTTGCGTGGGGATCGGGAAGCGTCACAAGAACGTGGACTTCGTCGTGCGGGCGCTGGCCCCGTTCTGGCATGAGGGCACCTTCGCGCTGCCGCTCGTGCTTGCCGGAGCGGGCGGCGCGGTCCCCGACTACATTTACCGGGGACTGCCGGGCGGTTTGCCCCCGGAAGTGATCCCGCTTCCGCACCTCGACCGTGCCGAACTGCCCCTGTTGTATGCAGCAGCAGAGGTCCTCGTGATGCCATCCTTGTTCGAAGGGTTCGGCTTTCCAGTCGTCGAGGCGATGGCCACCGGAACTCCGGTGCTTGCGGCATCCGCCACCAGTCTGCCGGAGGTGGGCGGCCGGGCCGCGGCATACTTCGAGCCCGGCAACGCGATCTCCTTCACCGACGGACTATTTCGAATAACAGGCAGTGTATCGGCGCGAAATAGAATGAAGAAGGCGGGAATCCGGCAGGCTGCGCGATTCAACTGGGAGAGGCACGTGGACTGCCTGCTCGGCGTCCTTCGAGAACTGGACCACGGACCCCAAGGCTGAATCAGCGTCCGGCCCAGCTTTCGATCTGCGCTGCCGCCTCATCCATGGGACGCACATCGATGGGCGCTTCCCGCCATTCGCGGAAGGCGAGGCCCAGGGAAAGACCCACGTAGCCAAGAGCGGCGAACGAATGCAGCACCAGCATGAACCAGCCGACCACGTAGGCGGTGTCCGGGAAGAGCGACGTGATCAGCGACTCGGCCAAGTAGATGGCCGCCAAGAACACGAGGAAGGCCAGGGCGAGCACGAGACTCCTGCGCGCGGCACGGAGGACGGTAGGATCAGGATCCCAGGTGAAGGCGAAGGCCCAGGTCACGAAGAGCGGCAGAGAGTACAAGGCGGCGCGCTCCGCAGGGCTCATGGAGCGAACGCGACCGTAGCCGATTGCCGCCAAATCGCGGGCACGCTGCGCGGCGCGGCGAGCCCTTGCGAACAGCTCAGCTACCTTTGACATGGTCCAACGCTTTGGTGATGGTTTCGTCCAGGTGCGGTATGGCCCATTTCTCCTCTTCGAAGGCCTTGAGCCCTGAGTAGATGGAGAGCCCGAGATACAGAAGCGCCGTCAGCTTCCAAAGGGCCTGCGTGATGGCGTGGAAGAACTGGCCCGGCCCAAAGAGGAACGAAACGATGGGGAAGTGCTCGAGCACCCAGACGGCAAAATACACGGCGAGCATGACCGCATTCAGTTGCATGCCCTGCTTGCCGTGGAACCGGCAGAGTTCGTCGTCCTTCTTGGCATAGAACGGGTAGATCCAGCCAAAGAGCGGGATGTAGGCGATGGCGGCGGCCGCGCCGCCCCCGCCGCGAATGTTCTTCATGCGATTCTGAATCTCGCGAATCCGGTCTGACATTTCTACACTCCGCCGGGTTGCGGCAGGGCGCGCGCGGGAAAAGGCACTGTCAAGCAGTTGCCGGAAGGCTTTTCACTTGCCGCGCGCCCGGGAGACGGGCTACCTTGCCCGCATGGCTTCGCTACACGACTTTGAAGCAAACAGCATCTCCGGCGGAAGGGTTTCGTTGGATGGCTACCGGGGCCACCCGGTCCTCGTTGTGAACACGGCCTCTGCCTGCGGTTTTACTCCGCAGTACGCCGGACTCGAATCTCTCCACAGGAGGTATGCCGAGCGGGGGCTCGCCGTCCTCGGTTTTCCCTGCAACCAGTTCGGCGGTCAGGAGCCGGGAACCGAGGCCGAGATCCAGAGTTTCTGCGAGCGCAACTTTGGCGTTACCTTTCCGTTGTTTGCCAAAGTGGAAGTGAATGGCCCGGAAGCACATCCCCTCTTCGCCTATGCCACCGGTCCGCAGAGCCCGCATCCCGGCGCAGTGAAGTGGAACTTCGAGAAGTTCCTGTTCGACAGAGAGGGCCACCTCCAACGACGATTTTCGTCGCGGATCGACCCCGAAGGTCGCCAGATTCAGGAGGCGATAGAGGGACTCCTGTGAGGTTCGAGCATTGGACCGCGGAACACTTCGCGATCATCCTTCTGACAGCAGGGCTTCCGGTCGCGCTGGTGTATCTGGCCAGGAATGACGCAACGAGTCGCGCCCCCGGGCGGATCTCTTTTGCGCTGGCCGGTCTCTTGTTTGCGAACTTCGTGACTTACGTAGTATATCGCGTCCAAAGCGGGTACTGGGAACTCCGATACGACCTCCCCATGGAATTCTGTAACTGGTCCACCGTCGCCACAGTGGTGGCGCTCGTGACGAGGAATCGGACCGCCGCTGAACTGTCGTATTTTTGGGTCCTGACGGGCTCTCTGAATGGCGTTGTCACGCCCGATCTTCAAGTCTCCTTTCCGCACATCTACTATTTCATATTCTGGATCGCTCACTCGGGTCTTGTTGTGGCCAGCCTGTTTGTCGTGTTCGGTCTGAGGCTGTACCCCCGCCCCGGGGCAGTCCCGCGAACACTCCTGCTCTCCCAAGTCTACTTTGCCAGCGCGTTCTGCGTGAACCTTCTGCTGGAGTCGAACTACGGGTACTTGATGAAGAAACCGCCGGCCGGGTCTTTGCTCGACCACCTGGGCCCCTGGCCCTATTACATTCTCGCCATGCAGGGCCTTGCGCTGGTCGCCTTCATCATCGTTTACCTGCCGTTCTACTTCGTGAACCGCCGCCCCAGCGATCCGCCGATGCACGACGCGCTTCAAGGGCGCTGAAATCCGTGAGACGCACTTCTGTAGTGGTTGACGCGCGCAGAAACAGCGCCGCTGTGGAACGCGGAGGGATGTCCGAGTGGTCTATGGTGACGGTCTTGAAAACCGTTGTGCGCAAGCACCGTGGGTTCGAATCCCACTCCCTCCGAAGGATCCGGGGCTCGGCAGCAGAACAACTTTCGTGGTCCGCTGCTGTTTCCCCCGACGGCCGCAAGGTTGCCAGCGGAGGCGACCAACGCGCTTGACCGTCGGGCGGCAGTTGTGGTTCCAGTCAATAACGGGATGTGTCAGCGAGTGTTCGCTGACCGACGAGGAGAGGTGCCCGAGTGGCCGAAGGGAGCAGTTTGCTAAACTGTCGTACGAGCAATCGTACCGGGGGTTCGAATCCCCCCCTCTCCGCAATCGTATGGATGACTAAAGTAATCCCGCGCATGCTGGCGTGACTTGCTCGAACTCCAGCCGGAGTCAGGACCGTCGTCAGCGGTCGCACTCCCATTGTCGCTTACCGAACCTCACCGTGGCGATTGCGCATGCGGTGAGGTTATCGTGCCGGTCAAGGACAAGGATCGCACGCGAGCGCATTGGAGCAAACCACGGCCCAATTTTGTCGTCTCTTCACCTCCCTATTTCGTAGAAATCCCTTTGCCTTTTGCCCAGGTCAGCAGAGTATCCGATAACGTTGTGGCAATCTCAATAGTTGGATAGTCTGGTCGAGTGTGTTCGATCCTCACAAGATCCACCCAGAATCGCTTCCCTCTTGTGAGGCCGGTGATCTCGGCAGGGAGGAGGAGATAGGTTTTGGTGGACCCGACAACAATCATATCCTCATACAGAGAAAATCGTGTCAGGGGTCCGCGATAGTAGAAGGCGCCGATTCGTGCGGAATACCGTCCTTCCATGAGTGGCTTTCTGTTCAACTCTTCCGGAGCACGCTTGCCGGAGTTGATTGCAACTCGGCCAACCAAAAAAATGGCCACGCTCATGACTATCAGTACGGGCGCGAATGCAATGATTTGTTCCATGGACCTTTAGTACTCCGGCCGATGTTCTTGGGTGAAGACTTCCGTGCGAGATCGGAACCGGAACGAAGCGCAGGGGGCGGGCCCGGTTTGTCCCCTTTTGAGTGAGCGAGGGTGCTTTGCCAAGATGGCGTCCTTCCGCAGCTCCACCGTATAACCCAACAGCTTCGATCTCGGGACTTTGCAAGTGTTTTGTGGACGGAGGCGTTGGGATCCAGCGCTCGATTGTCACCATTGGCGCGTCCGGCCGCAAGCACGTATGAATAGAGAGCGACGCTTCTCACCCGGATGGACATCAACCTGCCGCAGACAGGCCGAGACCTCGCGGCGAACCGCGCCCGCGGCCGAGCAGGCGAAACCTCAGTCAGGGGTTCAGGCAGCGGAGCTCCCCCGGCTCCAGATGGGCCAGTCGGCGATGGTGATTGGTCGGAATACCCAGTACGCAAGTCTGCAGGATCTGGAGCGTGTCGCCGTGTGCCACAGCCACGATGACCCGGGGCCCTTCTTCCTCCATCGCGGCCAAGAACTCGGTCAGACGAGCGCCCACGTCGTTCGTGCTCTCGCACCCAAAGGCGTGGTGGTTCGCAGACCTCTCGTCTTCCCGCCAGACTTCGTCGTATCGTCCATCCGGTCCACCGTCGAGCTCTCCGAAGCTCCGCTCTCGGAGCAGCGCTGTCAGGTCGGGTGACGGGAGCCCAAACGCGGTGCAGAACAGTTCGGCCGTCTGTCGCGCGCGCAGGAAGTCCGAGGAGTAACAACGGGCCGCATGCGCGGAAAAGGGGAGCCCGGAAGACCGCCAGCGAGCAAGATCTGCGCGCAGTTGGGCCCTGCCGCCCTCTGAAAGGCCGTAGCCCGCGACCCCGCGAGCAGGGTCGGACACGATGATGCCGGCTTCGTTGGCGATGCTGCGGCCATGGCGGAGCGCGAAGTAAGAGTTGCGCAGCTTCACAGGCGTTACTCGTACGCTGCCAGCGCGCGACGAACCGAGTTCACGTACGAACCACCAAATAGATTTACGTGGACCAGCAGGGGATAGATTTGCCAGAAGGGAATGCGCTCCGGGAGGCCGATACCGACGCCATAGCGCTCGGCAAGGTACGCAAGGTCAGCGGCAGGCAGCGGGCTCCCGAACAAATCCAGCATGGCCAGATCCTGCTCCGGATGTCCCCAACTGATGGAGGGATCGATCAGGTAGGCGCCCTCCGGTGCAGACAGAATGTTGCCGGACCAGAGGTCGCCGTGGATGAGCCTCGGTTTTGCGCGGTGGAGGTGCCACTCGTCAGCCGCGCGGATCATTACGGCCTGTGTTCGGTCGCGGTCCTTGACGGAGAGCCGTTCCGAGCGCAGCGCCAGTTCGCATTGCGGAAGAAGCCGGGTCGTCCACCAGTACTCGACGAAATCCTCGAACGTCCCGTTGCGTTGCGTGAGCGTGCCCACGAAGTTATCCTCGCCCCAGCCGAATCGGTCATTTGTTGTTCCATATAGTTGCTCGAGGCTCCGCATCAAATCCTGTCGGCGATCGGCGGTGGCCCTTCCCGAAACAAACTCCATGCAAAGTAGCGCGAACCCTTCCAGGTTGCAGGTGCCGTACACCCGCGGCGCCCGCGCGCCTGCGATGCGGATGGCATCGAGCCCCGCCGCTTCGGTCCGTGCCATCTGATCCGAAGTGGTATGCTTCACCGCGACCTCGAGCCCGTCTGCCAGTTGCACACGATACAGCGCGCAGAGGTTTCGACCGTGGAGGCGGACGCTGCGGACGGGAGGTGGCAGGCCGAGGGCCGCGGGCAGGCTTTCTCGAATCGCGTCTTCGATGAGCATTTGTGTTGACTCGGCTCCTGCGGAGCTTCCCAGTATGACGTGGACGAAAAGCGGGGCAAGCGTTTTGTTCCGCGGCCGCCGGTTCACAGCTTTGCGTGGTTGTGCTGCGCGCTGTTGCTGCCCGCGGTCTGTGCGAATCGGGTGGGCCCTTCCAAGACAGACGACGCGTACGCCCAGGAGCGGGACAACATGGTCACGCGGCAGATCGAGCGGCGCGGCGTGAAGGATCGGCGCGTCCTGGCCGTCATGCGCAAGGTTCCCCGTCACCGATTCATTGACGAGGTCTACCAACGGGAAGCGTACGAGGACGCGCCGGCACCCATCGGTCACGGGCAGACGATCTCGCAACCGTACATCGTTGCTCTGATGACGGAACTCCTGGAGTTGAAGCCGACCGATCGGGTGCTCGAGATCGGAACGGGTTGCGGTTACCAGACGGCTGTGCTCGCCGAGCTTGCGGCGCAGGTCTTCAGCATCGAGATCGTGGAGCCCCTGTGCGCGCAGGCACGGGACCGGCTCCGGAATCTCGGCTACAGCAACGTCGACGTGCGCTGCGGCGACGGATACCGTGGGATACCGGACCGGGCCCCCTTTGACGCCATCATCGTGACGGCCGCTCCTCCGGAAGTACCGCAACCGCTGGTGGATCAGCTGGCCGAAGGGGGTCGGATGGTCATTCCGGTGGGCGACTTTTCGCAGGACCTGGTTCTGTTGCGTCGCATTAAGGGCCGCATCGAGCGCAGAGTCGTTATCGCCGTGCGTTTTGTTCCCATGACCGGCGAAGCGCAGGGACGGTAGTGGCCGCAATCGTGCCTCTTGCGCAGCGTCGTCTCGTTTTCGGGTGACAGGGCGCTTCAGGATGAGGAGGAAGGATCATGGGCGAAACCATCTTCTCGAAGATCATCGATCGAAAGATCCCCGCGGAAATCATCTACGAGGATGACCTGTCGTTGGCGTTTCGGGATATCAACCCGCAGGCACCGATCCACATCCTCGTGATTCCGAAAAAGCCTCTGATTGGTCTTTCGGATGCGACGGAATCGGACGCGCCGCTGCTCGGGCATCTGCTGGATGTCGCGCGACGCGTGGCCCGGGAGCAGGGACTCGAGACGGACGGCTACCGGGTCGTGATCAACGACGGCGAAAAGGCGGGCCAGAGCGTTTTTCATCTCCACCTGCACATCCTGGCGGGCCGTCGCATGGGTTGGCCCCCGGGCTGATTGCTCACCTTCAGGTCGTTTCCACGAGCCTGACGTTGTAGGTGCAGAAGTCGAGCCAGCCCAACCGTTCGGCCTTCTGGCGACGAATCACCAGGTACGGCATGTACTCCGGTTCGGCCGGTGTTTGCTCCAGACGCCATCCCAGTTCGCGCAGGAGTCGGTCTCCCTTGGTGGAGTTGCAGCGCTTGCAGGCGGCCACGAGATTCTCCCAAGAGTTGAACGCGAAGCGAGGCTCCGACCCCATGACGGCCTTCCACCGGGAACGGGGAACCACATGATCGACGGTCAGGTCAGCCACGGGCAGGTGGCGGCGACAGTACGCGCAACGCTGGTCGTCCCGGTAGATGACATTCAATCTCGTGAAGCGCACCCTTTTCTTGGGGATCTTGTGGTAGTTGAAGTAGGAGATGATGCGCGGAACGGGCAGGACCGTGCTCGGCGAGCGCAGAACCAAGTCCGATTCGCGCACAGGCACGGCTATGCTGCGGAACATGTCGAGAACTGCCTTGCGAACAGTGCAGATGTCGATCGGCACCATCCCCGAGTTGAGGACCAAGACTGACTCGTTGAGCACGTGCATCATGGGCGCGACCTCCGGCGGGATCGGCTGGCCCAAAAGAGGGAAGTCTGTACGAAGCCGGCAAGAAGAATCTTGTCCGTGCCGGACTATTCCGATTCGGTGATCACGGCCACGTCGCGGACATGGTCGCCTTCATTGAGTGCCAGGACTCGGACACCAACCGTGGACCTGCCGATCAGGGAGATCTCGGAAGCCTCCAGGCGGATCGTCATACCGCTTTCGGCCGCGATCACGACGTCATCGCCCTCGCGGACGGTGCGTACGGCTATGGCCGGCCCGTTCTTGTCGGTCACTTTGAGGTAGGTCATGCCTTTCCCGCCCCGACCTTTCGTGGGGAAGCTATCGTACGCAACGCGCTTGCCGAAGCCGCGCTCGGACACCACCAGAAGCGCCGCCTTTTCGTCCACGACGTCCATGCCCACGATGCGATCATCTCCCTCCAGTCGCATTCCGATGACGCCCGCCGCGGTTCGCCCCTGGCTGCGCATCTTGCCCAGGTTCATCCGCAGCGCGTTCCCCTGACGACTGGCCAAAAGGAGGTCGTCGGCCGGGCGCACCAGCCGCACGTCGATCAGCTCGTCGTCGCTTTTGAGGTTGATCGCAATGATGCCGCCCTTCTTGGCGGACTGGAAGTTGTCGAGGTTCGTCTTCTTGAGGATGCCGGTGCGGCTGATCATGACCAGCGCGTCGGTGTCGTTGAAATCCTTGAAACGACAGATGGCCGTGATCTGCTCCTGAGCGGCCAGGTTGATGAGGGCTTTGAGTGATTTGCCGCGCGACTCCCGTCCGCCCTGGGGCAGTTCGTGCACGTTCAATCCGAAGACCTTCCCGCGATTGCTGAACAAAAGAAGGCTGTCGTGCGTGTTGGCCAGACGGAGGACCTTGACCATGTCCTCTTTCTTGGCCGCGCCCTTCACGCCGCGTCCGCCTCGCCTCTGACGGCGGAACGTATCGATGGGCATACGCTTGATGAATCCGTCATCGCTCAGGCTGATGACCACCTCCTCGTCGGCGATGAGGTCGGTCACTTCGAAGCTGGTGGCCGCGCCCGAAGTGCGATCGACTTCGGTGGCCCGCTTGGTCTTGTACCTATCGTTGAGCGCACCCAATTCGTCCGAAACGATCCGGTACTGGCGCTCCTCCTTGCCGAGGATATCCTTGAAGTCGGCGATCTCTTTGCGGAGGCTCTCGAGCTCCTCGACGATCTTACTGGACTCGAGGCTTGTCAGCTTCTGGAGCCGCATGTCGAGAATCGCATTGGCCTGGAGTTCGCTGAGCTGAAAGCGATCCATCAGGCGGGTGCGCGCCTTCTCGACCGTGTCTGAGGAGCGGATGATCTTGATGACTTCGTCGATGAAGTCGAGAGCAATCTTGAGGCCTTCGAGGATGTGGGCCCGCTTCTCAGCACGGTCCAACTCGAACTTGGTGCGTCGGTAGATGACCTCTTTGCGGTGCGCGATGTAGTGCGTGAGGATGTCGCGAAGGCTGAGGACGCGCGGTTGCCCATCGACCAGGGCAAGCATGATGACGCCGTAGCTGATCTGCAACTGGGTCTGTTTGTAGAGCTGATTGAGGATGACCTGAGTGCTGGCTTCTTTCTTGAGTTCGATTTCCACGCGAATCCCGTGGCGATCGGACAGATCCTTGATGTCCGCAATTCCTTCGATCACCTTGTTGTTGATCAGGTCGCCAATCTTTTCGAGCAGGGTGCGCTTGTTGACCTGATACGGAATCTCCGTAATCACGATCAGGTCGCGCCCACGCTTTGTGGTCTCCACGTCCACTTTGGCGCGGATGTGAAAGGAGCCACGACCCGTCGTGTACGCGGAGCGCAGGCCTTCTCCGCCGATGATGATGCCGCCGGTAGGAAAATCGGGCGCCGGAACGTACTTCATCAGCTGTTCGCTGGTGAGGTTGGGGTTGGCAATCAGTGCCTGAACGGCGGAGACGACCTCGTTGAGGTTGTGAGGCGGCACGTTGGTGGCCATCCCGACCGCGATGCCGGTGGAACCGTTCACCAGCAGGTTGGGAAAGGCAGCGGGAAGAACGCGGGGTTCACGCCGCGTGTCGTCGAAGTTGGGGTTGAAGTCGACCGTCTCGCGATCGATGTCTCCGAGGAGCTCAGAGGCGACCTGCGAAAGGCGCGCCTCTGTGTAGCGGTAGGCCGCCGGGTTGTCCCCGTCGATGCTGCCGAAGTTGCCCTGCCCCTCGATGAGCGGGACGCGCATGGAAAAGTCCTGCGCCATGCGCACCAGGGTGTCGTAGACGGCGGAGTCTCCGTGCGGGTGGAAGTTGCCGATGACCTCTCCGACTATTTTGGCGCACTTCACGAACGGTCGGTCGTGGCGCCACGCGCGCTCCTGCATGGCAAAAAGGATACGGCGATGCACCGGCTTGAGCCCGTCGCGGACGTCGGGGAGCGCGCGGCCCACGATCACGCTCATCGCGTAATCGAGGTAGGCCTCCTTCATCTGGTTCTCGATTTCGACGGGAACGATGCGCAGACCTTTGCGCAGGGCGTCCTGGAGGTCCGTGCGCACGATCTGGTTGGTTTCGGCTTCGGATTCTTGGGGTGCGCCGGGAGTCTGATCTTCCGCCATAGGGTAGGGCGGCCGGAGGGGGTCGGGCGGGCAACTCAATTCGGCCGTTGAGTCACGCAGTGGTTCAGTTGGGCGCGGTGGCGACGGCCTCTTCACCCTCCACGGCTACGAGGCGGTTGAGCATCTTCTCGGTGGCGCGGATGGCCGCAACCATCTGGTCCGGATCGACACCGACGGTAGTGAAATGCCTACCGCCGTCCGGCATTTGCCAGGTGATGACAGTTTCCACGAGCGCATCGGTTTGCCCTCCCGGTGGAATGTGCACCTGGTAGTCCACGAGCGTGGGAAGTTCGAGCCCGATCTCTTTGACAATGTCACCGAGTGCCTTCATGAATGCGTCGTAGCCACCGTCACCGCCGGCCGACCGAGTGTAGGAGGAAGCGCGATATTCCACGGTGACATCCGCACTCGGCCGCTCCCCGAGCCGAGTCTGGATGGTGGCCTCCTTGATCCGAATGGAGGCGTTCGCAGCGGAGCCGAACAGGTCGGTGATCAGGTACGGGAGGTCGTCAGGTGTGATCTTCTTTTTCTGCTCACCCAACTCCACCACCCGCGCGAGCAACTGCTCCTCGCGCTCCCGCGACAGCTCGATCCCCAACATCTTCAGGTTGTTGGCAATCGAGGCGCGACCGGCCAGCTTTCCGAGCGCGTAGACGCGCTGGCGTCCGAAGCGTTCCGGCAGAATGGGGTTCGAGTACAACAGGTTCTTCTTGTCCCCATCCGCGTGAATCCCCGCCGTGTGTGTATAGACGTCCTGCCCTACGATCGGTTGATTCGACGCAGTTCGCTTCCGCGACAGAGCGGCCACCATGCGCGAAGCATCCGTGATTGCCTTCTCGTTGATGCCGGTGTGCACGCCGAGCTTGTCGAGAAGCGCCGTGTTGAGCGGCTCCAGTGCGGTATTTCCGGCCCGCTCTCCGAGCCCGTTCACGGTGGCATGCACGCCGCTCGCCCCGGCCCGGACCGCCGCGAGTGAATTGGCGACCGCGAGGCCGTAGTCGTTGTGGCCGTGGAAGTCCACGCGGAGATCGGGGAAGGAGCGCAGGCAATCCGATACCCCCGCTTCGACTTCCCACGGGCTCATGATGCCCAATGTATCAGGCAGAAGAACGCGGTGCACAAAGAGTGTGCTCAGTACGCCCAGGAGGTCTCTGACGTACTCGGGACTCTGGAGGTATCCATTGGACCAGTCCTCCAGGTACACGTTCGTTCGCAGGTTGCATTCGTGCGCGTACGAAACGGTGCGCTCTATGTCCTGAAAGTGCTCTTGAGGACTCTTGCGGAGTTGCTCCTCGCAGTGGCGACGGGAACCCTTGGTCAGCAGATTGATAGCATGTCCTCCGGCGCCCCCGATCCAATCCACACTGGCTCGATGATCGGTGAAACCCAGAATCTCGATGCGTTCCGCCAGGCCGCGGGACGCCGCCCACGTGAAGATCTCCTGAACGATCCGCAGCTCGCCGGCGGAAACCCTGGCGCTCGCGATCTCGATGCGGTCCACATTCAACTGTTCGAGGAGAATCTGCGCAATGTGCAGCTTTTCGAAGGCGTTGAAACTGACACCGTCGGTCTGCTCGCCGTCGCGGAGCGTTGTGTCCATGATCTCGATGTACTGCTGCATCTGACTACCTTTGCTGTGCGCGACCATGGGGGTCCGCAGCGCCTGGCCCCGCAGAACTGCGGAGGAGGCGGAGGGTCTCTCGGGAGGGCGGCTCCAGGTCCACGAGCGTAACTCCAGGATTTTCGTTCACCAACTGCGGCACGATTCGCGCAAAGCCGCAATCGCGGACGAGCTCGGCTGTCATCTTGCGGAGGCGGCCCGAACCGATCCCGTGGAGAACCTGGACGCGACTTTCCCCGGCCATGAAAGCTTCATTCAGGCCGACGTCGAGGGCCTGACGGGCCTCCGTCAGGTTCAGCTCACGGATCCGGATCTCTCTCAACCAGCCATCCTCCAGACCAACGCCCGTCCGCCCCCGACACCCGTAAATCAAAAGGCCGCGGCGGATTTAGTTCGGGCCCGCTGGAGAAGGCAAGTCGCGTCCGTCGATAAGCTAAGCCGGGGCCCATGAATCGCAAAGCACTTCCGGTTTCGGTCTTCCTGTTCCTGGCCTTGAGCTCGACGGTCGTCCTGTGGCCGCGTCGGGGCGAGCTGGTTGGCAGCATCCTGCCGCCCGTCGCGCCCGCGCGCCATCACCTCGTACCGATCCTGTGCTTCCACAATGTGGACGGGCACGGGATCTACTCGATCTCGAAAGCGCGATTCCGCGAGCATCTGGAGGAGATTCGGCGATTGGGCATTCGGGTCGTGCCCCTGCGCGTGCTCTACCGACATGCGGTGGCGGGTCGCCTGATGCCGGAGCCGTCGGTGGTCATCACGGTCGACGACGACTACGTCAACATCGTCAGGGTGGCCGCGCCCATTCTTCGGGAGTACGGATACCCGGCCACTTTCTTCGTGTATACAAAGGAAGTCATGGATGACCCGCGGAACGGGATGTCGTGGGAGGACCTGCAACGGCTGCGCTCCGAGGGGTTCGACATCCAGAATCATTCCTACTCCCACACTCGTTTTCACGAGCCGGATCCCGGAGAATCTCCGGCAGCCTACGAGGAGCGCTTGCGTCTCGAACTCGTGGAGTCACGCCGCCGACTCGTGGAGAAGTTGCCCGGGCTCGATGTGTACGCTTTTGCCTACCCGATGGGCTACTACAGCAATCGAGTGCGGGAACGTCTGTTCCAGAGCGGCTATCGTCTACTTCTGACGACGGACGCCGATCCCGTCGATCTCACGAAGCCGTTCACGGGCACTCTGCACCGGTACACGATCCAGAGGCGCGGCCAGTCCGAGAATCCGGATGAGGTCTTTCGCATGCAATTGGGGTACGCGCGGCGCCCATTTGTGCCGCTCCACTGACCGCGCCGAACCACCACTCCTATTGTCGCGACTGCACATCCGCCAGTCGCAGCATGATCTCGCGCCGCCGTACGATATCGGCCCGGGGCGTCGTCAGAAAGAAGGGGTCGTTGGGCTCCGAAAGGAGTCGCTCGTACTGTCGCGCTGCTTCCGCATAGTCGCGGAGATTGGCTGCAATCACGGCCAGATGATAGTGGAGAACGCGGTCGTAGTCCCGACGCGGGGTACCGTCGAGATACTCTGTGGGTACTTCGCGGAGCATCGTCCGGGCGCGAACGAGGTCCCCGCTCTGGAGGACCAGCCGTGCCATGCCGATGCGCGCATTGGAATAGTCAGGATGATCGCGGAGTACCGCGCGAAACCAATAGGCCGCCTTGACCGTCGAGCCGGATTCCAAGAAGAAGTTTCCGAGTTCGACCAGGGGTTCGGGATCGAAGGGGTTGAGCCGAGCTGCCGCGCGGAAGGCCTCTTCGACGGCGTGGTCCTCTTTGAGCATGGCGTGCGCGCGCGCGATGTTGGTATAGGTTCCCGGGAACTCCGGGAGCACGCCACGGGCCTTCTCGAGAAAGCGCAGCGCTTCGCGTGGACGATTGAGAAAGAGAAACACGCGACCGGTATTGTATAGAAACGGAAAGAATTGGGGATCCCCCGCGAGGCCCGCGTGGAATCTTCGAACGGCTTCCCACAAGGGCGCGTGATCCTTGGGACCGACGGACTGGAGCGAGGCCACCGTCTCGTTGTTCCACGCGCCCGCGTTTGTGACCTCCCGACCGCCGTAGTTGATGCGAAAACGGTTCGATATCGGCGGAGGGCCGCGGAAACGGGCGCCCGCGGCGAGAACCAGATCCCGCGGCCCTACACGGAAGGTTCCTTGGGGGATATCATCGCCTGGCAGGATTTCGGTGGGTTCGACCAGCACATCGGGCAGCGGGTCCGCCGGTTGGGTCCCCAAGCTGTTCGCCGTGCCCAGTTGGCAAAGAACCCCTACAAAAACGGCGAGACGGGCGGCACGGCGGGGTCCACGAGGTGTTTTCCGGCAAACCAAGACAACCCGCCGGCTGTCCAATAGGCCAAGGAGACCCTGTATGCATCTTCGTGCCCCGATCGCGCTCGTCCTCATGCTGCTCCTGTTGGGTGCCTGCGCTGCGCAGCCGACCCGCTACGAAAACACGACCGAGAAGCTTGTCCTGCCACAGGCCCCCGCCGGGACGACAAAGATCCGCGTGGCGCTGATCCGCTTCCGGGACCTGACGGGACGGCGCGGTTACATGGTGGAACCCGCCACGGCCCAACTGGTGTCGCTGATGCTCCAGACCGGCTACTTTGAAGTGATCGAGCCATCGCTTGTCGAAAATATCATCCCGGACCAGACGGCCGTCTCCACGGAAAGCTTGGCCAAACTCCGCGAGAAGCACGGCGCCGAGTTGTTCCTGACCGGAAGTCTCACGAACTTCGAGGTCCGGGAGCAGAGTTCGGGCTTCTGTCTACTCTTCGGACTTTTGGGTTCGTACAGCAAGCGCGAGTACATGGTCGAAGCGGGAATTGACTACCGCCTGGTCCGGGTTCCGGACGCGGAGATCGCCAAGGCGGGTACGATCGAGAACCGTCGCGTCGATACGTCCAAGGCGGCCGGCGTGTTGCTCTCCTACGGTGGGACCGACCAGAAGGTACTGGCCAGCAACAGCGGCCGCCTGCTGCGCTACGCGTTGCGCGATCTCACGGTGGAACTCGTGAACGCGCTCCCCGGCATCCGTCGCTGAGCGCGCCATCCTGCACGGAGAAAGCTTCAAGTGCGACCGGTCGCGGTGCTTTTGATTCTGGCTCAGCTCTCCTGGAGCTGCGCGTCCTCGAGCCGGGTCGAAAGCGTGAAGGAACCCACGTTGGTCTTCGGGCCGCCACCGGCCGGGACCGTACCGGTACCGGTCGTGCTGCGTGAGTTCCGAAATTCGGCCTCGATTTCGACTTTCGACATCATTCCGGACGGTCGCTACGACCGCGGGATTCGCAGACGGGGCTCTCCCCCCGCACCCGGTGCGGCCGGCTCCGGTTCGACCCCGAATCCCGACGGCGGCGGCGAAGAGCAGCGCCCGCCCGCCCCCGTGGAGCCCGGGCTCGTCGCCCGCGAGGTCACCGAGACCCTGCTTGTGGAGTCCGGCAGGTTCCGCGTTATCCCGGAGTTCAAGCTGCGTGAGGCGCTGGCGTCGCCGGACGCGACGGAAGTTGTCCCGCTCGCCCAAGCTGCCAGACAGGTGGGCGTGCGCTATATCCTCTACGGGGATCTTACCCAGTTCGAGCTGAGACAGAAGCGTTCGTACTGGAAGGTCCCGCTCTGGGCGCTGCTGTTGATTGGCGCCCTGCTGATCAAGGACAAGGACACGCGCGCGTGGGCGCTCAACACGATTCTGCGCATCATGATCTACACGCCGCTCAACTCCCCGTTCTGGGACAAGGGACTCGGCTGGGAGGATTTGATCTTGGAAGTGGAGGTGGCGCTCACGCTCCGACTGGTCGACTCGCAGACGGGTCTCGTCGTGCATACGAGCGAGGCGGAGATCACGCGCACCGAAACGGTGCGCAACCTCGATCTGATCGTGTGGAACTCCGACAAGCGGCTCAAGATAACGTCTTCCAACGCCGGGAAGCAGATTCGGTTTGCGGCTCATCGCGCGTTATCCGATCTATTCGAGCAGGCCTTCGCGCGCCTGGATGCAGGCGCGCCGGTTGTCGATGGCAGGAAGGCGGGAGACCGCTAATGAAGTTAGTTCGGGAAAAGGCACGAGTGGGCTTCCTGACGGTGCTCGCGTTGGCGGTCGGAATGAGTTTGACCGCCGGACGCGCGCAGCCCGCCGACGCGCGTGCGGAACTCACCAAGGAGCTCAGAGCGTGCATCGAGTTGATGCAGGCAGGCCAAGGGAGCGCCGCTCGGACGCGTCTTGTCGCACTATTGACCAGGGTCGAAGCGGCGTTGAGGGCCAATGGAAAAGACGCTCAGATTCTCTTCATGAAGGGCGAGGTGCATTTCCTGCTGGAGGACGACGCAAAAGCCCACGCCGCCTATGCACGCGCCGCAGAGCTTGCGCCCAAGAACGCCTTGTACCGATTCAAGCTGGGTGTCGCATTGCTCTATCTGAAGCGCAACAACGAAGCCGCCGAGTCGATCCGCCGCGCGCACGAGATGGAACCGGGCAATCAAGACTACTTTTTCGGGTATTGCGATGTCACGGAGCGCGCCGGACAGCACGAGGCCGCCATCGCGTGCTACCGCAGGTTGCTCGTTGCTTTTCCAAAACACACGAGAGCGCTGGCGCGGCTCGCGGCGGCGCTCGAAGGACGCGGAAGGGAGGAGGAGGCAATCCAGGTCTACCAGGCACTCCTTGCCCATGACCCCCGGTACAAGGACGCCCATTTCAACTTGGGCCAGCTTTTGCAGCGAGCCGAGAAGCATCGGGAGGCTTTACCCCATTTTCGGGCGCACCTGGAGGTTTCGCCGGAGGATTGGGGTGCCGTGGCCAAGCTCGTGCAAATCCACTCGGCGCTGAACGAGCCGGAAAAGGCCGAGGAAGCTCGCCTGCGAGTCCTGGCGGCCTTCAGGCGGGGCAAGATCAAGGAGGAACGGTTCTGTCGCGAGCAGTGGCGGCGCGGTTCGCTGCGCATCTTCGCGTTCGAGTACTTCGAAATGAAGGGTCCGTGGGCTGTTCGCTACCTGTTTGCTTTGGCGGAACCCTCCGGTCGCCCACGCTTCCACATCAGCCTCGGCTCCTACGAGCGGACGAACCAACTAGCGCGCGAGCAGGGAACCATCAAGCCCGGTGAGCGCCTCTTTCATCTGGATTTCTACCAGAACGGGTCACACCGTACTCTAGGCTGGTACAAGGGGGAAGTTGGCTACCCGGCGGTCCGGACCGCCGCCCTGGCCGAGATGGATCGCCTGCTCGGAGTCCCCCCATGACGCGCAAAAAAATCGCAAAAGTGGTTGACTCTGTGTGCGCCGCACCAAATGTTGGTGCAGCGCACAATCAGTGCGAGGAGAGGGAAGATGGGAGCAATCGAAAAGAACCTGCATGACGTACTGAACGCCGGACTGGGCCTCTTTCAAACCGTCCAAGGGCGCTTTGAAACGCTGCAGAAAGACATCGTGGCTTCGTACGAGCAACTGGTGTCCCGTGGCGCCGCGGACAAAAGCCAGATGGCCGAGCGGATTCGGGGAACGGTCGATCAGGGCCTGACCGCAGTTCGCGACCTCCAGGCAAAAGCCGAAGGCGTCGCCAAGAAAAGCACCAAAGCATCCGTCTGAATCAATCCAGAGGAATGTCTCAAATGCGACCCGGCTCCCACCAGGGAGTCGGGTCTTTTTTGTTTGTGCCCCGACGACGTCCGGAGCGGAAGTACCCGCGATGAACGCGGTCGAGATCATTCGCAAGAAGCGCGACGGTGAGACGCTCAGTCGCGACGAGGTGCGGTTCCTCACTGCGGGCGTTACCGACGGCACGATCCCGGACTACCAGATTACGGCCTTCCTCATGGCGTACTACTTCCAGGATATGGTTCTGGGCCAACGCAATGACGAAGAACTTGCCTGGTTCACGCAGGGAGTCGCTGAAAGCGGCGATCGTTTGGACCTGTCGGCCGACTTCCCACTCGTGTTCGACAAGCATTCCACCGGCGGCGTCGGTGACAAACTCTCCTTCCTCTGCGCTCCGATCATGGCCGCTTGCGGCTGTCCTTCGCTGCTCCTCTCCGGTCGGGGGCTCGGGCATACGGGTGGCACGCTCGACAAGATGGAGGCCGTGGCGGGAACGCGCGCCTATCTCGAACAACCGGAGATCGTGCGCAACCTGAAGGAAGTGGGCCTGGTCATCTGTGGCCAGACCGGTCGCATTGCGCCGGCCGACAAGAAGCTCTACTCTCTGCGCGACGTCACCGCCACCGTTCCCAGCATCGGACTGATTGCCGCCTCCATCCTGGGAAAGAAGCTCGCGGTCAGTCCCACGTGCCTCGTGCTCGATGTGAAAGTCGGCGCCGGCGCCTTCATGCGCAAGGAGGAGGACGCCCGTCGCCTCGCGGCTACCATGTTGGGCATCCTGAAAGCGTCGCAGCGTCCCGCCGCCGCGCTGCTGACGCGCATGGAAGAACCGCTCGGCCGGATGGTGGGCAATGCGCTCGAAATTCGAGAGAGCCTGCACGCCTTGAAAAGCCCTGACGACCCCGCTGTCAGCGATCTCGTGTCCATCAGCCTGGAACTCGCGGCTCAGGCTGTGATTCTCGGGGGCAACGTACAGGCCGACACCGCGAGGAGAAGGGTGCGCGAGGCTCTACACACCGGAGCAGCCTACGAGAAGTTCATCGCTTTCATGAAAGCTCAGGGTGCGGGCGAGCGGTTGCTGCGTTCACCCGACCTCCTCCCGAACGCGGCCGAGCAGATCCCCGTGCGTGCCGAGCGGTCGGGCGTGATCCAGTCGGTGGACAGCTACGAGATCGGCATCGCCTCCAACCTGTTGGGGGCGGGGCGCTTTCGAGCGGAGGATCGGGTGGATCCGGCAGTTGGTATCGAGCTCCTCCGCAAGACCGGGGAGAACGTACGCGCCGGAGATGAGTTGTGCCTGCTTCATGTGAACGACCGTGGAAATCTCGCGGACGCGCAGCAGCGCGCTTCGGCCGCGTTCCTCATCGGGGATGGAACGCCCGGCCGGGGGCCGGACATCATCGACGTTCTGTGGTGAGCCGCGCCACGATGACGGAAACGAGGACGGTGGCTCCGGAACCGACTATCGTGTAGAGCGTCCAGGGGATCGCCCCGGTGAGGACAAGGGCAAGCATCATCGCCAAACCGGCGGCAAACCCGATCAGCGCGGCCCGTGAACCGGTTCCGGAAAGGAACAGGCCCACGAAGAAGACACCCAAAAGGCCGCCGTACGTGAAGGAGGCGAGCGAAAGCGTCAGCTCGACGACCGTGTGGCGGGTTCCGATGAATACGAAGGCCGAGCAGACCAGCGCCACGCCCCAGAGCGCGCTGGCCCAGCGGGATAGGCGGAGGCGCGTGCCCTCATCGGTAGCGCGCCCGCGCGGTGTGGCCGCGTAGAAGTCGTACACGGAGGCGCTCGCCAGGGCGCTGACCGAGCCGGAGAGAGTGGACATGGCGGCGGCCAGGACCGCAGCCACGATGAGCCCGGAAAGACCCGGCGGCATCTCTCCGATGATGAACCGGGCGAACACCTCGTCGCGGTTCATCTTTGCGCCCGCGTAGAAGATGTACAGCAGGCTTCCCAAGAAGAGGAAGAGGGCGAACTGAAAGAGCACGATGAATCCGCTGCCCCAGAGCGCGCGGCGCGCTGCGGGAAGGGAGCCCGCCGTGAAGAGCCTCTGCACGATGATCTGGTCGGTTCCGTGGGAGGCCATGGAAAGAAACGCGCCACCGAGGAAGGCGCTCCAGAACCGGTAGGGAGAACCCAGCGGATCGGAAAACTTCAGGTCGAGCACTTGCGTTTTCCCGGAATCCACCAAGGAGGTCCAAGCTCCGGAAAAGTCCGGGATGCGTCCAAGGAGAATGGCGATGGCGGCAAGCGCGCCTCCCAAGTACAGAAAGAACTGCATGATGTCGGTCCAGATCACGGCACGAATTCCGCCCACATGGACGTAAGCCACAGTCACCGCTCCGGCAAGCAGGATGGACAATGCGTAGATCATGGGATCGGAAAGACCCGACAGGAACGAACCCGAACCATCACCCTTGAGGATGAGAGCAATCGGGATGGCGGTAGCAAAAAGCCGGACTCCATCAGCCAGGAGTCGCGTGAACATGAAGACAGCCGAAGCCGTGCGGCGGGTTACGAGGCCGAAGCGCTTCTCCATGAGCGCGTAGGCTGTGGTCAGCTCGCCTTCGTAGTAGCGGGGCAGAAAGAAGGTAGCCACGAGTCCGCGACCCACCACGTACCCCAAGGCCAGCGTAAGAAAGTTCCAGTTTCCCGCGTACGCAAGCCCCGGAATGGAGAGGAACGTCAGGGACGAAGTCTCCGTGGCGACGACGGCCAAAGAGACGCTCCACCACGGGAGTTTCGCTTCGGAGAAGAAGAAATCACGGGCAGAGGACTGCCGACCGCCCATGCGAATGCCGAGGTACGTAACCCCGATGAGATAGAGCACGACGACGGCCCAATCCCAAGGTGTGAAGCTGTAGGTTCCCACGAGGCCCTGATTCAGCCTTGCGCGGAAGCCCGCGAGTGCCCGACTCGGAATCGATCAGAAAGCTGCATGCGACAGCTTTCTGATCGATCAAGCCGGTCGTGTCACGTACTATTGTTGCTCGGCGGCGGCTTCCTGTTCGAGCTGCTTTGCCTTGGCCAGGAAGTTCTCGTCACCGTATCCGCCGCAGGTGAAGTCCTTGGCGCGGTACTCCGCGGTCGTGTGGACATTGGTCGTGTTGTCTGATCGGGGACCCGGCATCTTGGCCACGTTCATGTACGCGAAGCTGCGGAGCGTGTACGGTCCGTTGGCGCCCGAGTCGCAGAAGATCTTTCCGTAGAACTTCAGCGTGACCACCTGCCGTCCGGCCGCCAGACGGGGCCGCGCCTGCGCCCACCCGAGGGGCTTCCCGCGGGAATCGTACACGCTGCCCTGCACGTGGAAGGTGCCCGCCTGCTGCACGTCGAAGTCGGCCTCGATGGCCAGGTGGGTGCCCTTCTCGTCCGAGACCTGTTTGTCCCGGAAAGTCCCTGTGTGCCGCAACCCCAGGATTCCGACGTTCACCATGTTCGTGGCGGAAATCTCCCCCTGTTCTGTCGTGGCCTTGATGACGATCGTGAAGTTGCCCGGCGTTCGCGCGCGTTCGGAAGCGGGGAAGGCGAAGGAAGCCGAATAGATCCCGTCCTGCGCGGTATCCCCCGGGGCCCCGTCATCACGGAAGGGAGCCGTTGCGAGGACTCGGCCCTGCATGCCGCCAATCGTGAGGAAGGCTTTGGCATCGTTGAGCGGGAGCTTGCGCTTGCCGTCGTCCGTCAGGAAGGCGTGAATGAGGAGCGGTTGTCCCGGATCGAAGGATTTGTGCGCCACGTAGTGCACCAGATGCGGACCGGGTACCGGCTTGTTGTCGGCGTGCGGATGGGCCGGATTTTGCGGTGGAACGAAATCCCTGAGGACGGGGTCATCGCCCTCTTTGAGCGGATGCGACTCCGGTGGGAAGTCCGCGCGGCGCCTGTACTCGGCGGCCTGCCGCATGAGAACCTGCCGCGGCGAGAGCTTCTGTTCCTGCTCACCGCCCCCCAAGAAATCGAAGAAGCCGCCGCCCCGCTCCCCCTGAATCGGTTTGCCGTCCGGCCCAACCCGGTCGGAATCCCGATCCCCCGAAAGCACGATGTAGCCGACGAGAATCACGATCAACACGCCACCGAGGGCGATGAGAAGCGTCTTTCTGTTCATGGAGTTCCTCTATCTACGAGATTCGATTTCCTGTGCCAAAGTTCGAGGTCCGTCGCCGGTTGTGGCAAAAAAAAGGGACCGCCCGCAGGCGATCCCTTCTTTGAGTCCGGCAACCGTTGGTGTCAGTTGCAGGCGGTGTCCCCGGCCGGTTTGTAGGCCCAGATACACCGAATGAGCTCGGCGGTGGACATGCCACTGCGCACCTGCGTGTTGGCAGCCGTCGTGCCCCAGCATTTCGTCGACTTCACAGATTTCCGAACGTCGCGGTCGGCGTCGTTGCGGCCGTCGTCATGGTTCTCATGCGATTGGTCGCAGTTGTTGAAACCGGCGCTTTCCTGGTGGGTCGTGCACTGGTTGGACGTGCTGTAGCTCGTGTAGATGTTCGGGCAGGCAAACGTCGTCCCGTACTCGAGGAGTCCGTCATCTTCGCCGGTCAGAAGCGCGCTGGAACCGAAGATGGCTTCGTAGCCGGAAATCAGGTAGACTGACGTGCGCGGCGAGTTGGCATACTGAGCAACGGTCCAGCTCGGCTGCAGCGACTCGGTGCCTTTATCGCACGTGCTGCCGATGAAGAATCCCACGACGCCCGAAATCGCGTTCATGAACCAGCCCGCGTTCCCGCAGACGCCTTCCGCGGCCGAAGAGCCGCCGTGAGCGCCCTGCGAGGAGACGTGCGTCGTGACTTTGTCAGCGATGTTCTTGAAGTTGGCGCCGTTGTAGTTGTAGTAAGGGTCGGTGGAGCGTGAGTTGCCCATGATGAAGTCCATCACGGCGTTGCCCATGGAGTGGGCCACGATCACGAAGCTGGTTTCGCCGGCGGCACACTTGTTGCCGCCCGCATCAGCCTGTCCCGCAAGCGCGGAGTTGATACGACCCGCCACTTCCGCCGCGCCGTCCCAGTAGTAGTTCAGCGCGTTGTAGTAGGCAATGTAGTAGCCGTTGTTCTTGCCGATGTAGTACGCCATGTCCTGGGAGTTCTTCTTCCAGTAGTTTCTGGCGTCGGTGTAGTTGTAGGCGTAGCTGGTATGGCCGTGGACAAAAATGAAACACTTGGCATACAGCCCCGAAGGAAAGACAGTTGCGGCCGCGGCCACGACTGCCAAAGTCAGGAATTGTAGTCTTCGCATAGGAACACCTCGGTCCGGGTATCGCCTTTTTTGATTTTCCCAAATTGGGACTTCGGCGACGTTAATCCCCAGATCCGCGCGAATTCTGCCGCCTGGCCGAAAAAGCCGCAAGCAAAATGTGACGCCGCGTCAGCGAATTTTTTGTGCAAATCCGCAGGCGGGGTCGCACCCGTGGGTGGGTCATGGGCAGCGCGGGGCCCAGGAACTTCACGGGCCCGTTGGGTCTGCCGGAGGGTTCCGGGCCGCCCTGTCTGCGCAGCCCGAAGCTAGCATCGCACCAGCGTCAAACCGGGCCGGACTTGGGGCCACCGCCCTGTGCCTTGCTTTCGAAGAAGGCGGAGAGGGTCTTGAGGCCATCGGCCACCTTGCCCGAGGCATTTCGGAGGAGCTGTTCCCCCTCGGCCTTCAGTTCGTCCGGGGACTTCCCACGGTATTCAGCAAGCTTGCTCTTGAGTTGGTCGGCCTGCGCCCGAACCTCCTCGGAGAGCTTCTGGAACTGCTCCTTCTTGGCGGCGGCCACTTCGCCCGCGCGGCCGCGCAGGGCATTCAGCTCGACGTCCAACTGGGCAATCTTGTCGGAAAGGGTCTTGAGAACGGATTCAGACATGGGGCCTCCCGGCCCACAAGGGCCGGTCGCATGTTGGGCGTCGGCGCGGCTTGGTCAAGCCCATTCAGCGCGCCGTCTCGGTTGCGGCCGACAGCCGCTTGCAGCTGCGCCCGTCTCCAAGACCACAGGCCCGCCGGTCGTGGTGCGCGGCGGCGCGCAGCCGGCCCCGCTCCGCCAGCAGGCGCGCCAACTCGTAGTGGGCCGCAGCGTAAGTGTCCCGCAACTCGATGGCCCGCCGGAACATTCGTTCGGCAGATGCGCTCTCGCCCACCTGCCGTAGGGCGAGGGCCAGATTCAGGTGGACGGACGAACTCCGGGGGGCCAGATCCCGGGCGCGGCGGTAGCAGGCGACGGCCTCCGAGTAGCGCTCGAGTTTGTAGTAGGCGTTTCCCAGGTTGAAATGCGCGTGAAGGTACGCGGGGGCAATGCGCAGCGCCGCGTGGTATTCGAAGATCGCCTCCCGGAAACGCTCCAAGCGATAATATGTGTTTCCCAGGTTCATGCGACCCAGCAGCAGGTTCGGGTTCAGCCGCACGGATTCGCGCAGTTCGCGCAGTGCGTCTGTCAGGCGACTGTCCGTATAGTGAATGAACCCGAGGTTGTTGCGGGCCCGCGAATGATCCGGCTGCAGGGCGAGAGTTCGTTCGTAGAGGCGACGGGCCTCCCGCAATTCCGACCGACGGTGCTTCTGCAGCGCCTCGCGGAAGACGCGTTCCGCGGGCGTCGTGGCCGGACCTGCTTCTGCTTCCGCGTAGGGTTCGGGCGCGCCCGGCTCATCCGCGGGCGAACGCGCCCCCGCCGGGGAGATACCGGCCCTGGGGCCGCCCCCAGCCGGCAGTCGGATGACAACGGGTTCGCGGGCCTCGAGGTTCACGGGGAAAAGAACCCAGCCCGCCGAGGGCAGGACGAGCGCCGCCAACGCGAACGCGACTCGGAAGCGCGATGGTCGTTTGGCCCGTTGCATCTGTCCTATTGTCGGGCACATGCGGCCGGGGGCTCAAGCGGTCGGCGAGCCGTATGCGAGGACGAAGTCCTCCTGACGGCTGTTCTCAATGGCGCGCGGGCCTCGCGCTTCCCGGACCCGGGCGATCGCATCCTCCGCGCGCAGTCCCCGCTTGTTTTTCAGGAATGCGGCCGCAACAGTACCCGAACGGCCCAAACCACCGACGCAATGGACGAGCAATCGCCCACCCGCTGATACCTTCTCGTCCATCCACGCAAGCTGTTCACCCAGCGCCTCGGGGGCCGGAATGCCCTGGTCGAGGATGGGAAACGCGCGGGCCTCGATGCCGGCGGCCGACAACGCTTCGGGGAGTTTTTGCACGCCGTATTGGGTGTATTCGTCGGGCGTGATGAGGGAGAGCACGTGCGTGATTCCCTGCCTCGAGATCTCGGTAACGTCGTCTTCCAGACTTCGTTCCCTGTCCTTGCGGCCCGGCAGGATGGTCAGACCGATCCTACCCGGCCCGGGGACGTCCAGATAGTCGACGCGCAGGGTTCGCGTGGAGCGCAGATAGGTGAGGATTCGTTCAGCGCAGAGGGATCCGGAATACAGAGCCCACCTGCGCTGCAGTTCACTGGATTCGTCGAACGAGAGGGTGTGCATCGCGTAGCGCATGAGGCCCACGTGCATTTGATAGGGAACGCGATCGGTTTGAATGAGGTTCGCATAGAGGGAACGCAGGAGCCGCACAGTTCGGAACGCTTTACGGATTCGCGGCGAGCTGAACTGATTCTCCAACTCGGCCTCCGGAGGATCTCCCGCATCCTGCACGCCGATGAGGATTTGAGACAGACGCAGGGCTTCCCGAAGCTCCGCTTCGGATTCGATGGGAGTCATGATGTAGAGAACATCGTTCTCGAACTTGAGGAGATCCTTGATCACATGCCCCTTGTGCGTGTGGAAGAAATCGATCAGCCAGACATTCTCTTGGGCATCGACGATGATGTTGCGACCGTTCAGGTCTCCGTGGATGTAGGCCGTGTAGTGCGAAGCCGCGTGGTATTCCTGTAGGCTGGGCAGCTCCTGTTCGTAGAATCGACAGACATTGTAGATCTCCACTCCCCGCGCGAGTTCGATTCTTTCCTGGTCGGGAACAGGCGCTCCCAACAGGGCTTCGACCCGGCGGCGGACACCGGGAGCGTAACGCGCTTGGAAGTCGTAGTACTTCAGCAAATCGATCTTCTCGAGGGTTGCGGCTTCGTAGAGCCTGCCGAGTTGCTTGGCGAAGACCGTTCCCAGAATGTCGGCGATGCGCGCATCGTCGTCCGTTTCGGCATAGATGTCCTGGAAGACCCGCACGCGGCCCGCATCCATCGAAGCATAGCGGTACTTGATGCCGCCGCGATCCTCGAGCTCCACGAAGTCGACTACGCTGGGCGCGTTGTTGCCGAGTACCTCCTGGATTCGTTCGAACGAACTGCGCTCTTCGGCGATCAGGTCGCGCTTTCCGATCTTGACGACCGTCGGAACCTGAGCGTGTCCCAGCACGTCGACCGAACGAACGCGGAGTACGACGTTTCCGGAAAAGCCGCCGTCCAGGCTCTTGAATTCTGCGCGTGAGCAATCGCGGTAGAGGTAGAGCAGGATCTTGCGGTCCGTTTCGGAGACGGGTGCTTCCGAGTGGATGTCCATGTGCCCGGTGTCCAGCCGCGAGTGCACGGAGATGGCCACCTGGGGCATGGTACCCGTGAGAAACTGCGTGAAGTCGCCCACGGAGGAGAAGACCTGCGCGCCGAGGATGTTCTTGAGCTGATCGAGCGCGATGAAGTGCATAGACCGCGAAGAGCTCGCCGTAAGAGCGCTGCAAACGGCGATTTCCATGTTGGGGTAGCGCGTGCGCAGGTCATAGGCCAGGAAGGTGACCTTCGCTTCGGTCCAGACTCCTGTGATTCCGACGCGCACCCGGTCGAAGCGGCGAAACGGTTCGAGCACTTCTGCCAGACGCGTGTCCACGAAGTCATTCAGGCCCGACGCGTCCACGACATGATCCGGATGCCCCGCGCGCACCGCCGGCTGGAAGACAAACTCCGCGCCACGTGTACCCTGAAGACAGTGGGGGCCAAACTGGCGCAGATGCTCGGCCTGATCCGGCGCCTGTGGAGAATGCCAATCACGAATGTGAACGATTGTGAGCCGCTCGGGTTCCTGAGAATAGGCCCAACGTACGGCTGCATGAACCGGCCCTTCCTCGACGCGCTCTCCGAGCAGTCGGCGCGATTCTTCATAACCCACGTGCAGCAGGTTTGGCAACGGGTCGTGCTTTTCGAGCAACTGCACGAAGTCGTTTTGGAGGCATTGAGTGAAGAGTATGGCCGGAGTCCGATCCATGCCGGGGTGCCTGAATCAGGACTTGCGATAGATCGCGAGGAAGGTCTCGGTCTGGTTCACGTTGGCCCCGCAGAAGTTTTCGCTGAAGGTTCCGAAGCCGATTTTGGGAACGCCCGGCAACGCCTCGTCGTAGTTGCGCGCGATGGTGTCTACTTCACCGCGGGCGTTACGCGCGAGATAGCACAGGACACAATCGAAAGAGACAAAACCCACCACGTTGTTCTTGGAGACTTCATGCAGCCGGTCCCTGCGGGGGCCCAGCTGAGACAGCGCCCGATACAGGTTGAATACGACGCCCGGTCGTGCGTCGTTGTAGGTCAGGAGGCCTCCCTGCCCATCCCCGCGTTGGATGCTCGTGATGAGGCGTTCCCCGTCGCCGGTGTCCAGGCCCAGGGTGTAGGTGGCGTAGGTGGTGGGACTCACCTCGGAGGGCGAAAGGTTCAAGAGGCGCGCGTATTCCTCAGCCGCCGGGCGACCGTTGAATTCGGCGATGTGGCGGGGGCCGGGCAACTTGGTAACGGTCAGCTGTTGGTCGAGCTTCTCGTAGCTCGTGGTCAGGTCCATGATGTAGCGATACTCGGGTCGGAGTTTCACGATCGCGGTTGCGCCTATGGCTCCGCGACCCCGACTGCTGATGACCGGCGCCGCTTTGAAGTCCAGGCGACCACCGGAGCTGCCGCCGACGGTCTGGAAGAACATGCTCACTTCATGCTGCCCTTCGAGCACGGGGTTCGCTGAGTTGAGGCCGTAGAGAAGGTTGATGGCGAAACTCCGCTCCAAGTCAGGGTCTTCGCTGCGGATTCCGATTCGTTCCAGTGCCTGGCGGAACAGCGTTCGTGCTCCGGAGCGGATCGTTTCGGGTTCCATGGAAGGACGCATGTCATACGCGACCACCTGGACTGCCTCCACGATGTTCGTGGACAGTTGCATGGCCACCACACTCGTCTCGTCCAGATAGTAGCGATCGTTGTGCAGCCGGCCGGTGTCCATACAGCCGAGGAAGGGCACACGTAACGCACTCAGGCGATCGGACAGGTTCCGATAGTCGAAGGCCGCGCCGAAGAACACCAAAAAGAGGGCCGCGTCCGAAGACTGAGCTCCGCACCAGCCGGCCACTTCCTCCACGGAATTTCCATGGAAGACTCTCATCTGGTTGGTCATGCTCTTGCTCCGGGGGCTCCCGTGACGGGGAGGTTTTCCAGTATCTGGCGAATGCGGGCCACGTCGTCGGGAGCGTCGTCTGATTGGTCGCTGAAGCGGGAGAGGTCTACCGAGTTCAGGCAGAGCTGGATTCGGATGTTTCGCTGCTTCAGGCGGTTGATCAGAGTATCCTCATGAATCCCTAACTTGCGATAGTACGACTGGAGTTCCTGGTGAACCTGGCCGCTCATAGCCTGTCCCTGGCCACGCCGACCGGCTTTCGGTCAACCGGATTTATGCGCGCCTCCTTACTCCGCGTCATGGAAGTGTAAGGTCCGCCCGGAGCCCCAGATGGTCGGAATCTCGAACTCGAACGAACTTGGCGCGTGCAGGCGACAGATTGCGAGCGAAGAGGTGATCGATGCGCACGACGGGCAGCCGCGCAGGGAAGCTCATGGGCCAGCCCCGACCACGCTCCGCGAAAGCCTCGCGGAATCCCTGGCCTGTGATCTGCGAAAATGCTGTGCTGTACTGTGTGCTGTTGAAATCGCCTGCAAGGATGGTGGTCGCGTGGCCGGACTCTTGAGCGACCGCTGCCAGAAGCCGTGCGGTGAGCTGACGTTGCAGCCCCTCGATTTCGGACAAAGCCCATCGGTCAGGGGCAATCCCGCTCCATCCAAGCGCGAGCGTGAACCACGGACCCCAGCCCGGATAGTGCAGGTTCCAGACGGCCACAGTCCTGCCGTGCCAGCTCAGTCGGGCCACCTGCGGCCACAGAAACTGACCCTCCCAGGCCAGCACTCGGCGTCCTTCGAGCGGTCGCCGCGCGAAGATGCCCCCGGAGGCGACGCCCCCACCGGGATGCCGAAACGAATATCTACAATGGGTTTTGCGCTTCGCAGAACACTGGAAGCCGGCCCGATCCAGAGCACTGTCCAACTCGTCTCGGAGATTGTGGCACAGCTCTTGGACGAGAACTAGATCCACATCGCGGGCCTGCTGCTCGAGCGCGCGCACAGCGCCCCTGCGGCAGGCAACATTGACCGATAGCACGCGAAGCGGCGGCGTTGCCATCGGGCGGCTCTTCCTCTTGGGCGAAAGCCCGCTCGAAGATGCGAGCACGACCGCGACAACCGCAATCGCCATGAGCTTCCGGGGAAGCCGCCTGAACAGGACAATTGCGGCGAACATCAGGGCGAAGACAAAAAGCCAGGGCAGAAATTGTGCCAGCAGCCATGCCGTTCCCGAGGCGCGCTGCAGTGGTTCGTAGCGGACCAGGCCCAGTCCGACAAACGGCAGCGCGGCGAGCACGAGTCTTGCGAGGAACCTGGAATCAAAGCGTGAGGATGGGGTCAGCATGAGGACCAGTACAAGCTTTGGCGGTGAAGGGATTATGAAGCGGATGTGAAGCTCGCCGTGCGCCGTACCTTGCGCAGGGCAAGGGAATTCAGGAGGACGGTCAGCGAGGAAAGACCCATGAATACCGCGCCGACCACGGGCAGGATGAAGCCCAGGAAGGCCAGCGGCAACAGCAGAGCATTGTAGAGAAACGAGAAGGCGAGGTTCTGGCGGATCTTGCGCTGGGCCGCCCGTGCGAGTTGAAAGAGCCCGAGCAGTCGGCGCAGGTCGGCATCTACCAGCACGATGTCGGCGCGCACGACGCTGGCGTCCGCGGCGCCACTGAAGCTGATTCCGCAGTCGGCCGCACGGAGCGAGGGGGAGTCGTTGATTCCGTCACCGACCATGGCCACCGTTCGACCCTCCTTCTGGCGCTCGCGGATCCAGGCGGACTTCTCTTCCGGCGTAACGGGAGCGCGAAACTCGTCCAGGTGAAGCGTCTCCGAGACCGCTTGCGCGTTGTGCCTGCTGTCTCCGGATAGCATGGCCAGGTGAGTCTGCTGCCGGAGTTGCCGGGCCACTTCCATTGCCTCCGGGCGGAGACGGTCCGCCAAATCGAAACGGGCAAGCGCCGCGAATGCGCCCGCAGGTGACTTCTGAGCCAGGAATACCTCGACGTGCGCGGTTTTGGATTCGTCAGGCTCAACAGCGCTTCCGCGAACCCCCGCCGGGCCATCGGGCTCCGCTGTCGGCAGTGTTGCAGTGTCCACGCCCGATTCGCGCAGGAATGTTTCCGAACCCAGCAGCAGTTCGCGGTCGTCGATGAATCCGCGAAGACCTCGACCCGGCACGAACTCGACAGAGACGACAGCTGGGTTCTCCGCACGCTGCGTGTTTGCTCCGCCGCCCTGAGCATGTTCAGAGTCCCGCAGGAAGGCCTCGGCGACCGGGTGCCTCACGTGTGCCGCACGCTGGAGCGCACGGGCCATGGCCAGCGCAGGCTCCAGCGAAGCACCATCGGGGACCAACACGCGCGACAGCTCGAGTCTTCCTTCCGTGAGCGTCCCGGTCTTGTCGAAAACAATCGTGTCCACGTGCGCCAGGGTTTCCAGCAGTGTGCCGCCGTTGACGAGACACCCCTCCGAGAAGGCGCGCTGGAGCGCCGTCGTATAGACCGTCGGTACCGACAGGTTCAGGGCGCACGGGCACGCAGCGATCAGCAGTGTGACCGTATGGACCACTGCAAGCGCCGTGCCCTGCCCCCACCAGTACGCGAAGGTGGCGGCGCCTGCCACGAGCACGAAAGCGATGAACCAGCGACTGGCACGCTCCGCGACGCGCACGAAGCGGGGTTCGGCTCGCAGGCTGTTGTCCGCCATTCGGGTGATGTGGGCCAGCACGCTCGATTGGGCGTCGGAAAGAGCCACAAGTTCGATGTCGGTACCGACCACGCGTGAGCCGGACACGATCGTTTCGCCGCGCTGGCGTCGCTGGGGTCGGAATTCCCCCGTGAGAACCGCGGTGTCCGTTTCTGCGGCGTCGGAAAGGAGCCTTCCGTCTACGGGGACAAACTCCCCGGCCTGCACACGCAGCCGGTCGCCGGGCCGGATGCTTTCGACATCCACTTCGTCCCAGTCCGAACCCGTGAGGCGCGCCACGGTCCGAGTTCGCGCCGGCGCCAGGTTCTCCACGAAGAAGAGCATCCGGCTCTTCAGACGCTCCTCGATGAAACGTCCGATGAGGAGCACGAAAACAACAAAGGTGATCGAGTCGAAGAAGACCTCCCGGCCTTCACTCAGGGCGGCCTGAACGCTGTAGACAAACGCAATGGAGATGCCCAGCGACGTAAGCAGATCCATGGTGGGCGTGCGATGTCGGATGGCGGCCCAGCCGCCCCGAAAGACCGGCTGCGCCGAATACAGGAGAACGGGCAGCGCGAAGACGAAGCTGAGCAAATGCAGGGCGTTTTTGGTATAGCGATCCATGCCGTCGAAGTACCCGGCGTACAAAGCCACCGAGAGGAGCATCATGTTCCCCGCGAAGAAGCCCGCCACAACCATGCGCCGCAGCAACGAACGACTTCGCTCCATGGCCTCGGGCTCCCCCGTCCGATCCAGCGGAACGAGGCGATAGCCGATGCGCGCGGTTGCCTGCGCGATCCGCGTGAGCGCCACGGCATCCGGGTTCCACGTGAGATACGCCCGCCCGGTCGAGAGGCGGACCTCGGCCGAAAGAACACCGGGGATTTCGCGCAGCACGACCTCGTTGATCCAGACACACGACGCGCAGTGAATGCCTTCGATGAGGAATACAGCGGTCAACGTTCCATCCGCGTTCCGGGTTCTGCTTTGCTCGAATACGCGATAGGCGGCTTCGCGACTGTCTCTGGGCCGCGGGGCGAACTCGGTGCGATTTTCGTAATACTCCCCTCTACCGGCGTCCCGGATGATCCGGTACGCCGTCAGACAACCGTTACAGCAGAACGGGTGGCCGTCCTCGATCGCTGACTGTCGGGGAAGGTCATCACCGCAGTGGTAGCAGGTTTGAGCGCTCGCCTCCATGCGGAGTCAGGACGAGTGCGTGCAGCTTTCGTGGTGTGTGTGCGGCGCCTGCATCCTCATGGCGATGAGCCCGACACCGAGAACGATGAGCACGACTCCCAGCGCCAGGCGCACTTTTCGGTGACCGGAAGTCCACGCCAAAACATACCGACTGCCGGCCGCCACCGAAAGCAGGGCCGGGTAGGTGCCCAGGCTGAAGACCAACATGGTGACGGCCGCCCTCGTCGGCTCCCCCGTGGACAGCGCCAACCCGTACGCGGGAAAGAGCATGCCACAGGGAAGAAGCCCGCCCGCGAGTCCGAGGAGTAATGCGCCTGACTTTCCACCCCTCGAAAGGAAGCGCGCGAGGCCGGCCGCGAGGGCCGGTGGCGGACGGAGTCGTCGCTCGATGCCAAGGCCGGGAAGGACGTAGGCGAGTCCCATCACAATGACGAGGACCCCACCCACAACGGCCGCGACCGGGCTGAGAAACAGAGTGTTGGCAAGCGTGCCCGTGAGTCCGAGCAGCGCCCCGACCAGACTATAGGAGATCGATCGCCCCACATTGTAGAGAATATTTTTGGCGAGACGGGACCCGTCATTCGCGTTGAGGATCACGACAAACGGGCCGCACATGCCCGGACAGTGCAGGAACCCCAGAAGTCCCTGCAGAAAAGCGGCGGAAAGAACGGCGAACGTCACGCTCGAGTACCGCCTTCGGTTTCTCGAGTGGGTGTGGTCGAGTCTGCTTTTGTAGCCTCCTGACCGAACTGGCGGTCGATGTCATCTTTCTCGTCGAAGAGGATGCGATGCGCAGTCATTTCGGCGTCGTCGTACTCTCCGTTCCGTACGCTCCAGAGGAAGAATCCGAGGAAGCACAGGGCAATTCCCACGGCGATCGGAAGCATGATCTCCAGGCCGGGCATGATGAGCTCGCAACGTCAGTGCGTTACCTCGAACGGCATCCGTCGAAAGACGGCCGTGGTAGCCGTCCCCGCGTCGGCAAAGAGCTCCCAACTTCCCGGTCCGGGCACGCGCAGGCTTCCCGAGAAAGCGACGTCGTTCCCGCGAACCTCTCCGGGCACGACAATCTGCTGGCGGTCGCGCGTGCTCGCCCGCCGCTCGAGCCGGAGTTGCAATCGCACCGTTTCACCGATCGGCTTCGGGGCGGTCAGACGAAAGCGAACGGGTCGATTGCCGACGGTGACCCCGGTGGAAGGGATGCCCCCTTCGAGACGCCAGCCCGCTGTTTCTCCGCGTCGGAAACGATCGATGTGCACCTGGTAGTCCATGCCTTTGCGGTAGTAAGCTTCGTCCATCGACGGTTCGAAGCCGGAAAACGCGAGGTGCAGGGTGTAGCCAATCGCCACGAATAGCAGCGCGAAGAACACACCGATCAGCCAAAATGCCTGTCTCAAAGATTTGGACATGACTGCAATTCCTCCTATCCTGGGAACGTGAAGATGCTTTCGGCCTGCCGGCTGTACTGCGGCCTTCGCGCGTCCTGTACGTGAAAGATGATCGGGAGCGCACGTGCGGGCGGCGAGCCCTCCGGGTAACGCACGATGAAGCGAAGCTTCCGATGACCTTCGGCCTCCAGCGCGTACGAACTCTCCACTCCGAGGATCTCGAGACTCGACGCCCCCGCGCCTTTGGCTTCGACGCGCACGGTGACGTCCCGTCGCTCGTGGCTCATGTTCCCCAGGTGCAACTCGTACCCGTTCTGGAAGCCCGCACCCGGCACGTGGATGTTCTGGATCACGCGATCCCGGTTCACATCCACATACAGCGGCACTCGAATCCATAGAAGATAGGAGAACACTGTCGAGAGCGCTACCAGGAGCGAGCCGTAGACCAGCGTGCGCGGTCGAAAGTAACGGCGAGGAGCGTCCGGGTTTCGGGCCTGTTCCATCGTGCGGTAGTCGATGAGCGTCTCCTTCTGGAATTTACCCATGACCTGCGTGCAGGCGTCGCCACACAAGCCGCAGGCGATGCAGCCCACCTGCAGGCCGTCACGGATGTCGATTCCGGTGGGGCAAACCAGCACGCAAAGATTGCAGTCGATGCAATCGCCCGCGTGTTGCCCCACCTTCTGGCCGGCGGCCTTGCGTGGCTCACCCCGCGGAATGTTGTAGCTGACAATCGGCGAGTGTCGGTCGAGAAGCGCGGTCTGGAACCGGCCGTAGGGGCAGACCAGTCGACAGACATTTTCGCGGAAGTAGGCGGCGTTTCCAAAGGAGAAGGCGGTCAGCCCGGCCATGGCCAGAACCCATGCCCGGGGGGAACCGTCCTCGAAAAGGTTCAGCGTCCACAAACCGCGCGCCACTTCATCAAAAGGGACGAAATAGCTGATGTACACGTACGAAAGCGCCACGGAAAGGACGACCCACGCGGCGTAGATGGCGGCCCACAGGCCCCGCCCCGCCGAGCGATTCGTATACTTCTTCCCGGCCACCAACCTGGCAACGTGGTCGTACAGTTCGTTGAAGATCGTTTGCGGGCAGGCGTAGCCACACCAGATGCGGCCGAGGAGCGCCGTCACGAAAAACAGCAGAACCCCGCCGGTCAGAAGCAGGACGTGCAGGAAGTACAGTTCCTGCGGCCAGATGGTCAGGCCGAAAATGTGGAACTTGCGGCCCGGTATGTCCAGCAGAATGAGTGGTTGTCCTCCGACTCGCACGAAGGGCAGCGCCACCAGCAACCCAATGAGGGGCCACTTGGCGAGATCCTTGAGGCGGCGATACTTGCCTACAATCGGGCGCGGGATGACCACTCTTTTCCTCCGATGGCGAGTCGTTTCGAGGCGTCAGCCGCGCGGGCCGCTCACTTCGCTTTCAGGCTCTGATTCTTAGAAGCGAGAAAGGCCATCACTTCCAACACCTTTTTTGCCCCGAGGTTGTTCTTGTTGTCGGGCATCACTCCCTTGGGCGGTTTCTGTCGGAGCTTTTCGGCCGGAATGCCGTCCATGATGACCGCGAACACCTCGCGATCCGTGCTGCCGTGCAGCCAATCGCGATCGACCAGGCTCGGCCCTATCAGACCGGTCATGTCCGCCTTGTGGCAGGTTGCACACAGGCCCATGAATTCGCGCTCACCCGACGCAATGGCAGCCGCGTCACCGCGGAACGGGTTGACGCCGTCCTTCGTCAGCTCGGCTACCACCTGTGGGAAACGCTTCTCGTGCGCCATTACTTCGTCGGCGTACTGCTTTTCCTGACTCCAGCCCGCCACTCCGTGGAGATACACGGCGAATACCAAGGAGAAGGCGACGGTTCCGTAGAAAAGGATCATCCACCACTGCGGCAGCCATCCCCGCTCTTCCTTGATCTCGTAGTCGTCGTCGTGGAATTCGTTTGGATTGCTCATGCGTGCTTCTCCTTTTCTGAATCGCCAGAATACTTACGGGAGAGGTCCGGCTCCAGGTCGTCGTCGAGCATGTCGTACTTGGCCTGCTCCATTTCCTTGCGTTTGGACGGACGATACACGTACCACGCGAGGAAAAGGAGGACCAGGCCCAGCAGGGGCAGCCTCAATCCTTTGTAGATCCCAATCAGCTCTTCCATAGCTCGAGGTCTCCTTTTGATTCCTGCGTTCTCATTTGGTCATCGTGTCGCGGCCGAGCTTGAGGAGGTAGGCAACGAGTGCGTCCCCCTGAGTCTTTCCGGCGATCAGCGCGGGCGCAGCGGCAATGTCGGCATCCGTGTAAGGCACGCCAATGGTCCGCAGGGCGCGCATACGCGCCTGCACTGTGGCCGCTTCGAGCTTGGCCTCGAAGAGCCAGGGGTACGCCGGCATGATCGAGTCCGGCACGGGGTCCCGCGGATTGATGAGGTGGCGTTTGTGCCACTCCGGGTTGTCGTTGAGGCTGGCTTCGTGCGCCAGATCTGGCCCGGTGCGCTTGCTGCCCCAAAGAAACGGATGGTCGTAGACAAATTCGCCGGCTTTGGAATAAGGCGCGGGGCCGTGCTTGCGCTTGGGATCCCAGCGATCCGTTTCCCACTTGAAGGGCCGGATGACCTGAGTGTGGCAGTAGAAGCAGCCTTCCTGCTGGTACACATCGCGGCCGGCCAGCTCCAGCGCGTTGTACGGCTTGACGCTGTCGATCTTCTTGATGGTGCCCATCATGAAGAACGGCGGCAGTTCCACGAGGCCTCCCACGAGAACGGCAAGCGTCGTGAGCACGGTGAACTTGAAGGTCTTGCTTTCGACGGCGTGGCTGAGCCGCTCGTACCAGGTGAGTTCGTTCTTTTCCATGTTCAAACAGCCTCCTTTTCACGCAGGTCGACCGGCACGAAACCGGACCCGGCGGTGCGCATGGTCATGATCAGATTGTAGATCATGATGAGGAAGCCGCTGAGAAAGAGGATTCCCCCGATGGCGCGCACGAGCCGATACGGCTTCAGTATCTTCACGATTTTGATCCAATCGTGAGTGGCGTACTGCAGTTGTCCGGTTTCGTTCACAGCCCGCCACATGAGCCCCTCCGAGACGCCGGAGATCCACATGGATACGACATAGAGCAGGATCCCAATGGTTGCCACCCAGAAGTGGACTTCCGCGAGACGTTCGCTGTAGAGGTTCGTGTTCCACAGACGCGGCACCAAGAAGTACAGCGCGACGAAAGCCATCCCCGCCACCCAACCCAGCGCCCCGCCGTGAACGTGGCCGATGGTCCAGTCGGTGTTGTGGGAAATACTGTTTACGGCGCGAATCGACATCATCGGGCCTTCGAACGTGGACATGCCGTAGAAGGTGAGCGCGACCAGCATGAACTTGAGCGTGGCGTCTGTGCGAATGCGCTCTTTGGCCTGTGTCAGGGTCAAGAACCCATTGAGCATGCCTCCCCAGGACGGCGCGATCAGCATCAGGCTGAACACCATGCCGAGTGTCTGGGCCCAGTTGGGTGTCGGATGATACAACAGGTGGTGTGGACCGGCCCAGATGTAGATGAAGATCAGAGACCAGAAGTGAATGATCGAGATGCGGTGACTGAAGATCGGCAAGCGCGTGTGCTTGGGCAAATAGTAGTACATCATCCCCAAGATCGGCGTCGTTAGAACGAAGGCGACCGCATTGTGCCCATACCACCACTGGATGTTCGCGTCGGTGGTCCCTGAAAAGAGGGAGTAAGACTTGAAGAGGCCTGCCGGGATGGCCAGGTTGTTGACGATGTAGAGAATCGGAATCGTCATGATCGTGGCTATGTAGAACCAGATGGCCACGTACATGTGCTTCTCGACTCGGTTCTTGAGAGTCATGAAAAAGTTCAGACCCATGACGACCCACCAACCAGCCACCAGCATATCGATGGGCCATTCCAGTTCGGCGTACTCCTTGCTCTGCGTGTAACCCGCAAGCAGCGTCACGACTGCCAGGACGATGGTAACGATGTAGGCCCAGAAATGAATCCTCGAAAGTACCGGCGACCACATGGGCGTTTTGAGGAGTCGCGGGAACGCGTAGTAGTAGGTAGCAAAGACGATGGAGAGCGTGAAGCCGAAGATTGCGCCGTTGGTGTGAACCGGGCGGATCCTGCCAAACGAGAGGTAAGGCAGCGTGGTGTTGAGCTCGGGGAAGACCATCTGCAATGCGGCCCATACGCCGAACAGCATGGCAGCCAGACCCCAAACGACGCAGCTGATCACCCACATACGAACGATCTGATTGTCGTACTTCGGTTGTTCCATGAAGCCATGGCGATCAGCTGCGGTCCGACGGACAAGCGATCCAGGGTCGAGGAGCGCTCACCGAGGGGCTGATTTTGGGCAGCCGCATTGCATGACACAGATCAGGGGCCGAAACAGCAGGCCATCCAATCCGGCTTGACGTTCGTCAAGGCGCGGACCGGCAGGGGAATCATGTCCGTCGCCATAGATGACGATCCGTTTCTGGTGTTCGACCGCTGGTTTCGGGAGGCTGCGGCGGCGGGCCTCCGCGAACCGACGGCGATGTCGTTGGCAACGGTGGACGCCCAAGGATTGCCCGACGTGCGCATGGTGCTCCTGAAGGGCCATGGGCCGAAGGGTTTCGTTTTCTACACGAACCTCCAAAGCCGCAAGGCCGCGGCGCTCGAGTCGCATCCGTCAGCCGCGCTGTGCTTCTATTGGAACCCGCCGGGTCGGCAGGTGCGCATCCGCGGTCCCGTGGAAAGGGTTTCGGACGAAGAGGCCGACGCGTACTTTGCCAGCCGAGATCGCCTCAGTCGGATTGGGGCTTGGGCCTCCAAGCAGTCACGACCCCTCGAGGGTCGGTTTGCCCTCGAGCAGCGGGTGGTGCGCTACACCGCGCGGTTCGGTATTGGGGAAGTTCCGCGTCCGGAATTCTGGTCGGGTTTCCGGGTTGTGCCGACGACCATCGAGTTTTGGGAGCAGCGGGCCAGTCGCCTGCACGATCGCGTATCGTTCACCCGCACGGCGGAAGGTTGGCGCGGCACGCTGCTCTATCCGTGAGGTTCACCGTCCGGTTCCAGGTCCCGCGTACCGAATCGTTGCCACCGGAACCATTTCGACGCGATCGAAATCGATCCAGTTGGCTACGGCGCCCAATTCGAGTTTCATCCCGTTCGGGTCGGCGCGTTCTTCTATCGTTTTCAAGTAAACGCCTCCGAAAGTGGGACCACCCCGGGTCGGAACCGGGCGCGCCGGCACTCGATCCACCGATCGTGGAGGGGAGCCGTCGGTCGCAACGAACCACGCCCTGTTCCTTTCGAAGGCAAATACTCCCCGGGAGTCGCTCCGCCACAGGAAGCGCCAGTAGTGGGGCAGCTCTCGTGGCAATGGCGTGAGCGCGGGATCGAGCGTGTCATCAGCGTAGGGCACGCGCGTGCTGTGCAGGTGTGAGCCGCTCGCGGCGTCGAAGAAACAGACAGCATGCCGAAACCGCTGCGGGCTGAGCGGTCCGGCGTCGAGGTAGGTGGCGGTAAAGAAGACCGCGACGATGCTTCCGTCGGGCGCGGGCACGGGACTGCGGGCAAAGGCGTTCTGCACCAGATGCTCCCCGAACAATGTGGCGAGCACGGTCTCCGGCGGTCGCAGAGTGAAACGCTCTCCGCGTACCAGATCCAGCAGAATCGGAGTCTGGCTTTCCACGAAGATGAGTCGGCGACGGGCGCGCAGCCAGAAAATGGGTTGGTGCGGCAGACCACCACCATCGCCGGAAGCGTTTGTCCAGCGAAGGAGTTCCTTCCTGTTCCCCAGCGTGCGGTCCGCCTCCTGAGCCACGAACTGCCAGTCCCGCGCCGACGGCGCGTTGAAGAAGGGCTCGCGGGTGTTGCTCGTACGATAGCGTACCTGAACCACCAGGACCGCTGCGCCGTCTTCGCTCCAGGCTCCCGTTGCGTCGAGGGCTACTTCCGAAAGAGGCGCGGACGCGCAGGAGGCGAGGGCGCAAGCGGAAAAGAGGGCAAGCCAACCGCGCACCGATTTCACTTTGTCTTTCCGGGTGTTGCGCCCCCCGCGTCATCAGCAAGGTCGGCTCCCGAGCAGCGCAGCAAATGCGACTCGAACACCTGTGAGACGTAGAGCCGGCCCTCGTAGAAAAAGGCGCCCGAAGCTGCGGGAATTTCGCTGCCATCGTTGGAGTAGACGACGCGCGACCGACCATCGCTCAGGCGGATGCCGTAGATCACGGACGGCGAAAGCACCTGGGGATTGCGCACGTGGCGCAGGAACCGCAGGCCACTCGGGTGGGAAGCCACCAGGATTTCGGCATTGTCGGTACCCGCGCCCTCGTTTCCGCCGGCTCTCGTTTCCTCCCGGAAGAAGAGATTGTCCAACGTGGGCGCGCGAAAGACGACCCTGGGTTCCGTGAGTGTCCCGTCCGCCCGGCGTCGGTAGGCCAGAAGCTCATCTCCGCGCGAAGTCGAAACGTACACGGCTTCTCCGCGCACCGCCACGCCGTTGGCCATGGCCAGTTTGTCGGCCGCTACGACGCAGGCGGGTTTCTCCGCACCGCCCGGATGAAAGGCGCAGTAAACAACGGTCGCTCGCCGCAGGGCCAGGGCCATCTCCAGGAAACTGCCGCGCGAGGCTGAGTCGTTGGTCACATAAACGCCGCCCCGCGGGTCAACGGCCAGATCGTTTGGTGATGTGAACAATGTAGTTTCGATTAAGTTCGCAAACCGCAGCGAATCAGGCAGAACCTCGTACACGAGCACCTGCTGAGGGCCGGAATTCTGGTGTGGCCCATGGTTGATGACATAGAGGTACGTCCTGCCATCGAAAGTATGAATGTCCATCCCGTGCGGGGAGAAATGCAGTCCGGGGGGTTCGCCGACGCGCGGGAACACTTGCGGACTTTGCGGTTCGTTCCGAGCCGGATCGACCACGAAGATATCGCCGCGCGTCCATTTGCGGCGGTCATGGCTGGAGACGAGAATCCTGGCCCGGCTCTGCGACCGGTCGACAGCGAAGTCCTCGGGCCCCGGTCCGGTGGGAATCCTTTCGCAGCGGGCGTCCGGAGCGCGCGGAAGACCCGCGCAGGCGAGCAAGGATCCAAAGGCCGCCAGCAGTGTGCAGATGGTCAGGATGCGCCAACGAGCTGCTGCCATCGAGCCCGGAACTGGACCGTTGGGCGAGAGTCGCTTCATGATGAGGCCTCCGTGCTTGGGGTCGGTAGCCGCAATTCCAGGAGCGCGAAGACCGCGCACGTCAGAACGATGGCCGCGCCCGCTTGGTGCAGGACGCCCAGGCCAATCGGCACGACATAGAGCAGTGTGAGAACTCCCACGAGGAATTGCAGAGCCACGGTGGCGGGCACGAGGGCCAGCGCCATCCGAGCGGACGGCGACATCTGCTCCCGTCGCGAGGCAAACCACCAACCGACAGCCGTGCCCAGGACCAGCCACGCGAGTGTCCTGTGGATGAACTGAACGGTCACGTTGTTGTCGAACAGGTTGCGCCACGCGGGTGCCAGGACACCCAGCCCGTCCGGGATCCAGGCGCCCGCCATGGTCGGGAAGGTGTTGAAGGCGTAGCCCGCCCGCAGACCGGCCGTGAAGGCACCCCAAAGAATTTGCAGGCAGAGCAAAACGAGAAAGGCGACCCCGAAGACATGCACGCGCGATCGCCGGGCGCCCCTCACTCGGGAAGCGGACGACTCCCGAACGAGCGTGTGCCCCAGCCAGAAGAGGTACTGCATCACGGCGAGGGCCAAGACAAGGTGGGCTGCCAGGCGGTAATGGCTGACGCGGGGTTCGGCGACGAGGCCACTTTTGACCATGTACCAACCAAGAACACCCTGAGCTCCTCCCAGCAGAAAGGCGACGAGTGTCTGCCAGAAGAGACGGCCCCGCAGTCGCCCGCGCGCCAGAAAGACAACGAAGGGCACGAGGAAGGCCAGCCCGATCAACCTTCCCCAAAGCCGATGGAAGTACTCCCAGAAGTAGATGGACTTGAATTCCGACAGGCTCATCCCCCGGTTGATCAGCCGGTACTCGGGGTACTTCTTATATAGAGAGAACTCTCGCTCCCATGCGGCTTCTGAAAGAGGGGGCAGGGCGCCGGCGATCGGCTTCCATTCCGTGATGGAAAGGCCGCTGCGCGTAAGCCGCGTGATCCCGCCCACTACGACCATCAAGAAGACCATGGCCGCGAGCGTCCAAAGCCAGGCCGCAATCAGAGGGCGAGAGGCTCTCTCAGCCGAGCTCGTTTCAACCACAGGATCTGAGACGACCGGGGACATGCGTCGATCGCGTCGGCCCGCCCCTTTCCTGTAAAGCCCGAAGGAATCGGAGGCTGGCGGCCCGCTGCGACGGCTCTGATAAAAGTCAGCATCCCGCTTGGGCCCGGGTCAGGTAAGGTTGACTTGCCGCAGGCTATGAATAGGCTGGGCCCTACTTCAGCGAGGACTCCGCATGAATTTCGATCAGATTCCAATTAGCGCCCTCATGACCCGAGACGTGATCACGCTTCCACCTGATGATCGAATCATCGATCATGCGCGCGTTTTTGAGTCGAATCGCATCCACCATGCGCCCGTTGTCGACCGCCGGGGTGAGATCTTGGGGATGGTGTCCAGCAGGGACATCGAGAACTACCACAACATCACGCGTATCGTCAACAGCAGCGGCGAAGACCCGGTCACCATCCGGGATATCATGACGAGTCCCATCTTCAGCTACCTTGAGAACGTGAGCATTCAGGCGGCGGCTGAGGCCATGTTGGACAATCACCTGCACGCAGTCGTCGTCGTGGACAAGGATGAGAAAATGGTGGGCATCGTGACCTCCACGGACCTGTTGCGCTTCATCGCGCAGGGAGGCGTGGTGAGGTGATGCTGCGTCGTCGCTTATGACCGCCTCCGGTGATGTCTGCAGCGGAGAGCGACTCGCGCTCCTGGAGAAATACTCGGTCGCGGGTCCGCGCTACACGAGCTATCCGACCGCGCCCGCTTTCACCACGGAGTTCGCGGAGGAAGACTACCGAAGCGCACTCGCGCGTGGTTCAGGTCCCCTTTCGCTCTACATACACCTGCCCTTCTGTCGGCATGTCTGCTGGTTCTGTGCGTGCAGCGTCGTGTACACGAACAACCAGGGCCGCGTGGCTCCCTACCTGGCGCTTTTGAACCGGGAAATGGAACTGCTGCGGCCCGACCTGGCTGCGGATCGGTCCGTTTCCCACCTGCATCTCGGAGGCGGCACGCCGACGTTCCTCACTCCCGCGGAGTTGCTGGAGCTGGGCGCCATGCTGCGCCGCCACTTCGTGTTCACCGCCGAGGCCGAGTTGGGGATAGAACTGGATCCGCGCACTGCCACACGCGCGCATCTCGACGCCCTCGACCAAATCGGCTTTAACCGCGCTTCGCTGGGCGTACAGGATTTCGCGCCGAAGGTGCAGGAAGCCGTGAACCGCGTGCAGCCGTTCGAACAGACCGCCGACTTGCTGGCGGAGCTGCGGCGTCGTGGCTATCGGGAGCTCAACGTGGATCTGATCTACGGCCTGCCGCATCAGACCAAGGAGAGCTTTGCCGGCACCCTCGAAAAGATCCTCTCGCTTCGACCGGACCGCGTATCCTTGTTCCAGTTCGCCTATCTTCCCGACCTCAAGAAGCACCAGCGGAACATTCATCCCGAAGACCTGCCGCAAACCCATGCGCGCATCGAGCTGTTCGAAAGCGCGCTCGCGCAGCTCAATCAGGGCGGGTACACGCACATCGGGATGGACCACTTCGCGCTGCCACAGAGCGCGCTTGCTCGAGCTCAGGCCGAACACAGGCTGCATCGCAACTTTCAGGGCTACGTGGCCGGCGGTGATCCGGACCTGATCGGGCTGGGAGTCACGGCGATCGGTCGCCCGGCGCGCGACGTGTTTGCGCAGAACGCCCGCAGCATCGAGTCCTACCGGGCGCTTCTGGAAGCGGGCCGGCTGCCGGTGGAACGCGGCCTCCGCCTGAGCAAGGACGACCTCGTTCGCGGGCAGGTCATCCAGGAGATCATCTGCCATTTCGAACTGGATTTCGGGACCGTGGAAAGAGAGTTCTCCGTTGAGTTTCGCTCCTACTTTGCAAAGGAGCTCAACGCGCTCGAAGATTTTGTCCGCGAGGGCCTGGTCACTTTCACAGAAGCCGGTGTGCGCGTGACTGAAAGCGGCCGTTTCGTCGTGCGCAACATTTGCATGGTGTTCGACGCGCACCTGGAGGACCAGCGCGCGGGCGGGCGGACGTTCAGTCGGACCGTCTGACGGCTGCCGTCTCCGGCCCTGAACCGGGGATTCAGATGCTGCTGGGGAATTGGAGGGTCAGGCGGCCCAGGTTGCGTTTTGCTCGCTCGTACGAGGGATCGGCGCCGGTAGCCCGACGAAACTCACCGCGTGCGTCGTCGCGCAATCGTTTGAGTTGGTCTCTGACGCCGGCGGGCGCCCGACCGGCGCGTTCGAGCGCCCGGAGACGTTCCATCTCGCGGACGGCCAGTTCCCCGTTGTAGTTCGCAAGCGAAGCATCGACACTGCGCGTCTCAACAGCCTCCGTGATAATCCGGACATCCGAAGCGTCCAGGTCGATTTTCACCTGCTTCATCAAGCCGAGACTGGCGGCCTTGGCCAGCGCAAAGAAGGCCGAGACCGGACCGACCTCCTGGCGTGAACCGAGTACGCGTGCCGTATCCACTTCGATGAAGCGACAGCTGATGCTCATGTCGGTGCCCTGGACCGCGAAGTCGCCACCGAGCAACCACTGCGCTCCCAAGAGTCGGCCCAGCGCTCTGGGCTCGTGCACCAGTCCCGTTCGGCCCAGTGCGGCCTCTTGAAGGGCGCGCCGGCGCGACTCTTCGCTGACCACGGAGAAATAGCCCGCTAGAACCAGGTCTCCCTCAATGAGGCTGGGGATGCCCAGCTTCCACGGATCCCAGCGTGCACCCTCGGGGGTGCGGTTCTCGAACTCCAGCACCAGGAGGACGACCTTCTTGGAGTCCGGAATGGTATGCAGAGGCCCGGTTTCACCCCCCGCCGCACAGCCGATCACGGTCCACAGGAGCAACGCCGCACAGGCTCGAAGATGTGCCTGCTGACTGAGTGCGAGGAGTGGTGTTCGTTCGATCATGATCCTATCCGGTACAAGACGGAGATGGTGAACCCGTGGAAGCGGTCCGCAAAACGCATCCCGCCGCTGTAGTTCCCCGAAATGCCCCCGCTCTGATTCTGGCCGAATTCACTTGTGCCAAACCCGTAGCCGTTCCACGTCTGTTCCGCCGAAAGCACCGAGAGCTGGCCCCGAACTCCGAACTGCACGAAGACATGTTCAGTAGCCTGACTCGTGTATAGCACTTCGTACGTCACTGCGCGGATCGAGAGCGCCGCGGAGCTGTGCTCCTTCCGGTAGATGCTGAAGTTCTGCGGCGGCGCGCCCACGGTACCCAGATAGTATTCATGATCGACCCGATAGCGGCCGCGCGCGTTGTAGCGGCCCACGCTGAGGCCGATGGAAGCCGAATCGCTGATGGGCTGCGTGTATCCGATCCCGGCCGCACCGCCCGAATAGTTGTTGAACAACGTCAGATTTCCGGTTCCCCAGAGAAAGGAACTGAAGTCCTGGGAGCCTCCGGTCAGGCCCATCCGTCCGAAGGCAGACTGCTTGAGGTTGTACTCGTATTCCTGTGCTTTGTAACCGACGAAGACCTTGAACCGATCCGTTATCGCGTAGCTCACAGTCGAGTCCAGGTCATTGCGAACGGGACGCCCGAAGTAGTCGGAAACCGTGTTCAGGTTGAAAGTGGATGATCCTGCGAGCGTTTGGGCAGTGTTGTAGATGACGAAATCTGCGCGCCCGGAATCGCCCCGAAGGGCTACCAACGAAAACGACCACTTGCGATCTTCCGTGATGTAGGTGATGAGGGGGCCCGAGTAGAGCCCCGGGACCGACTTGCTGCGGCTCACGGGGGTCTGAAGGGAGCCCTGTCCGGCCAGGTAGTCTGTGTTGCGACGATTCTCCAGAACGGTTTGGTACGATTCCAGAACCCCCGGACGCCAATCCGCCTGCCACGTCCGGACACCGAGGAACCACTCACCGGACCACAACCGGATTGGGACCAGGAAAACCGTCATGAACAGGACCGCAATGGCGCGCTGTCGCGAAGCACCGAGCGGGACGATACGAGAAGGCAGGATCCGCACGCAACAAGCATGCACCAGAGATCTATCACCAGCACTGGCAAATGTCATGCTCCTGCGGCTGCAATGATCAGTGGGTGTGATCGAGCCTCCTGACTGCAGCGCTTGAGGGCGGGGCTGAAAGGCGTCGTGCGGAAATGAGGCCGGAGACCGTCGGTTCGGCGCGGACCTAGATCAGCTGCTCACGCTCGCCGCCACGTTTCTTGATTTCGGTGACCAGCACGCGGCGGGCGTTTTCGGAAAGGTCGATGAAGCGGAACACGTACCGGTCCGTGCCGGGTCTCGTGGGCAGGATCCGTCCGCGGCAGGTGAGCTGAAATCCTTCGCCGACGACGGCGTTGAGTTCCCACAGCCCATGCACGAGAAAGGTGAGCAGGCGCGGGTCTTGGGAGACGAATAGGATACCGCGGTCTGAAACCCTCTCGCTTCGCCCCTCGACCGGCCCCTCCGGCTCGACCACCTCTTCGGTTGGCGGCGCTTCCGTGAGTTCTTCAGAAGCCGTGAGCGTGGCGGCGAAAGCCTCCTCCTCGGATACGGCGGCGGCCGTGCTTGCGGGCGGCTGGGGAAGGTCGGACCAGGGCGTGAACTCGAGCGGCAACTCGATGCGGGCCATCAGGTGTTGCTCGCCCTGATCCTCTACCTTGCCCTGGTAGAGGAGCTTCACGCCGCCCCGCCAGAC
>CAZPFB010000009.1:67451-79441 GCA_964585735.1 uncultured Leptospiraceae bacterium | reverse complement strand
CAGAAAGTTGGCCACCAACTCCTTGCCGGTCCCCGTTTCCCCAACGATGAGTACGGGATGCGCGCTCCTGGCGGCTTCCCTGGCCTTTGAGACCAAGTCCTTCATCGGTTCGCTTTCGCATATGAAGTCCTCCTCGCCGACCGGCCCCGTGCGCAGTTCTTTTACCGAGATCAACTCCGCCAGCCTCTCCACTTCCGCATCGGCCTCCCTCTTCAGAAGCTCGATTTCATCCAGATAGACGTTGTTGCGAACCATGGTGGCAAGGAACACGCGCAGCACCTGCAACAAAGACAGCTCACGCGAAAAATACGGCAGTTCGTTCTCCTTCTCTCCGAGAACCACGATACCGCAAAACTCGCGCTTGAAGAACAGCGGTATGACAATCCGGAAGCCCTCTTTCTCGAGCGAGTCCAGAAAAAGGCGAATCGCGCGGGCGAGCCGTGGATACCTCCGCGTCACAGACTCTGTTTCCAGGAAGGGTCGCGGTATGCCCGCTTCGATCAGGAGGACGCGATCCAGTGCGGCAAGGAAATCCGCGGGGAGCCTGACCCGGTTGTGCAGGCGCCCGAGCACATTCCGGCGGCCATCACTCACGAAAGCGGGCATCTCTCCTATCTGATACGCGAGGCCACGGTTGAATCGGTCTCCGGCGATAATGAAGCCCTTCTTGAATCGAATGGAATCGCGCAGGATTTCCACGCTCATCTTCAGGGTATCCGTCAGGCTGGGCTGGCCTTCTCCCAGCAGGCCGCGCGTGGCGAACTCGCGCAGCAGGGCGTCCAGACTCAGCGGTCTGAAAAGGAGTCGGTCGAGCATCGGGTGGACAGTCACGCCGTACCAAACGCTTCCCAGGATGGCGAGCCCAATGATCCCTATGCTCAACCACGCGAACTCCCGGCCCGACCGTCCCCCTGCAAAGTAGAGGACCGCGGTCAGGACCGTCGTGAACACCAGACTCACGCCAACGCGCAGGGCGCCTCGTAGAAAGGCGGTGCGGATGTCGAAGAGTTGGTGGAAGACAATCCCGTAGATGAGAAACACGGACAACCCCAGAGCGCCGGCAGGTCCCAGGAAGAAATAGCGATCAGACCCGAGCAGGGGCAGCGCCAGGGAAAACGTGATGGCAAGCAGGCTGTTGAGGGCCACTCCTGTGACAAACAGGCCAATTTGCGTCCGGGGGCGGGCTTCGATGATCTTGCGCCGTTTCCACAGCAGCACGCCCAGACCAAAGAACGTCATCAATACCACCCAAAGGCTGGTGGGCAGATAGAAGGGACCGTAGATTGCGCTGTGCCCGGTTTCGGTGGTGACGCTTCGAATCCAATTAGGCGAAAAAATGAGTGGCGCCATCCCTGCGGTTATGGCGCCGGCAAGGGCCAGACGCCTTTTTTGGAACCTCAGACCGGTGCCTGCCGGAAAGACCTCGCAGAAGGTGAGCACCATGAAACCGAACGATTGGACGAAAAGGCCCCCGATCATGCTGACGGCATCTGAGGGTGCAAAGAACGTATACAGAATCTCCGAAGTACCGTTCAGCGCCACCCAGAAGAATGAGGAGCACAGCACGCCAATCGCGGCCCACTCCGCCGCATTCTTTTTTGGCTTAAGCAACGCAACGACTGTCAGCGCCCCAATGCTGGCCGCTGTCAGGCTCTGGACCCCAAAAAACACGACCAAGCGCACCATATGGGTACCAAGCGATGGCCCGGCGTGCGGACGCGTCGAGCGAAAACTGAGAGTCCTCAGATTTCAGAGCCTCAGGCATCTGAGGTTCTCAGTTTTCAGATAGCCGAACCGGGCGGGTCCGCACAAAAACGCGCGGTTTGGGTTCGCTGATGGTGCATCCGCCTCATACTTCCCTGATGATAGGTTCGACTGATTTGCTTGGGTTTATCCCCGTGAAATGGCCGGTGACACCTGCGCACCGGCCCGCGCGGCCTCCCGCCCCTCTGCTTGCAGTGCGCCATCGAACCGGCTGGCACGACTGTTGCTATCACGATAAGCGGCGAGCCCCTTTTCAGGACTGCCGGCGTGCTCCTACGCGAGATTGGCCTTATGGCGCAGTTTCTCGGGGGTGGCCGGGAGTGCGAAAGGCAGCTCAGCTTCTTAAGACCAAGGATGAGGAACATCGAAATGAACCCAATAACTGCAAAGAGAAGACAAAGACGGGGACGCGCGGGCGCATTGGCCGGCGTCCTGGCTGCGACGATCGGCCTGAGCACGGCCATTTTATTTGGTAGCTGTCGCCCGGCGGACTCCGCCGAGGAAACGGCACTGACCGCGCTGTCGCTGGCCGCGAAGGTACCACCGGGCGTGCCTGTGGATCAACACCTGACCGCCCTCGCCAACGGAGTGACTTTTCCGGCCACCCGAGTCCAACCGTTCGATACATTCATCAAAAGCATAGAAGCCGTGAGCGGGGGTACCAGCGGGTATCCTTTCTTTCTGGTTGTCAATGTAGACCCGGCAAAAATCGCGTCCTACAGCGTCAAGACGACGGATCCTTACTGGCTTCAGTACTACATGAAGATGTGGTATGCGGGCAAGCACGCCAGGACATATGGACCGAAACCATTAGCTGATCCCTATACAGTTTACTATATGGATCAATTTTTCAGCCCCAACGGCAGCTACAAAAATAGCCCGGCGGTGTTCAATGCCGGAAGCTACAGCTGGAAGTTCAGTGCCCAAAAGAACAACAGGGGTACATACACCAGTCCAATTTGGTATTACCGACCAAACTATTTTCCCTCATACTTCGCCGCAAATTCCGGTAGAAAGTACGTGCCCATGGGGACGTCCGACGACGGAGTGAAGGAGAATACCACATATTTTTGGAGCTATACGTCTTCGACTTCCTACAATACGGCTTACCTCTACTATCGCTTCAGGATTTACACTCGGGAAAATACCACATCTCTGGGCACCGCAACTACCATGGAACGTGTAATTACGGCGGGACAAGTGGCAGAAAACGGCTGGGCAATACTGCCCATGAGTGGCACCGAAATGAATGTGACTCTCAATGGCACCAGCGTTCCAGTCATGTCGAGCGTGTGGGTAATAGTGAAGCCCTACAACAAGAACCTGTACTTCAATCAGAATGTGGCAGGGCAACCTTATTTCCATATCGCCACGGTTGGCGACAGCACCATGAAAAAGGTATTGTGGCAGGGCGCCGTGGCCACAACGCTGAACGCTGCCACTAACGCGTTGTTTAACAACTATATCAACTACACCATTGCCGGCCTGAATACCGCGACCTTCGGCCCAAACTACAATGTTGCATCGGTCTCCTTCGGCGGCACCAGCACACCAGACTACAACCAGGCCGGGAATGCCTTTGTAGTGACCGGAACGGGAAGCCCAGGCGCAGTGCAAACGACTATGTATCCGATTCCGGCCGCTAACCTGGCGGCGTACGTGCAAACGTACTTCAACTTCGGCGTGAACGGCTCCAATAACAGCCTCAAGGATGCTGGGAATACGTTTGGCGAATTGTCGGCCAGACTTGGCGGCAGACCAATTGTGATGATTTACATGCCCCAAAACATGCGCTATGTCGGGGCCCAGCAGACTAATGTTAACAATGCTCTCGCCACCATAAATGCGGCCGCAAATGCAAGTAATCGCCTCTATGGTGTCTTCCATAGCTTTGCGGATCACATTGGATTAGGTGCGCTCAAGAATAATCCGTACATCACTTTGAATCTTGTCAATCCTGCTCAGGTCCTTACGTCACAGTTCTACAGCAACATAACAACTTCTGTTGCGCCGATCACTTTGCTTGTTGGGGCCCAAGATAAGGTAACCATGAATTTCGGAGGCGGTCAGGGTGCGATCAATGCGTGCGTCGCCAATTCGGCCTGCACTTACTCATGGTTGACCTCCGGTCACTCAATGACGGGTATGCTGGATGCTGGCGCTTCCACGAAAATGAGACTCGGTCTCCCCCCTGGGTGGTAACTCTTATAGGAGGGGAACTCTGAGGTTGTCCCGATAAACGGGCACGGTTTTCAGGCGGCCTCCGGGTCAAACCGGAGGCTGAAAACGGGAAGAGCAGAGGACCAAGAAACGCACCGGAGGCTGTCCGTCCAATCGGGACCGTCTTCGGTGCGTTTTGCCGCAGCTTCAGTGACGGCGAGTCTTCGACCGCGAAGACACAGATGCGGCTGACGGGCGGATCAAGTTTCAAAACGGCACCTGGATCAGTTTCAGGGCGGCGGGGACACGGGAGATCAACCTATCCATTCTGATGCGGAATACAAACGGAATTCTAATACTTCACAAGACCGAAAACTTGACTCGCCATTGCGCAACCGGGAAACCACGCCATGGCTTTTGTGCGCTTCGCGCGGAATCGCAGCATCAAGGGCAAGATCCTGATCATGGCAGTCGCCTTTGCTCTTCCTTTTGCGGGCGCTATCTCGCTGATGATCTGGGAGATCAATCGCATCGGCATCGACTTTGCACGCAAAGAACTGCATGGTCGCAGCTACAACGGCGGGCTTCGGCGCCTCCAGGAACTCTTGGCCGGATGCCGGCAACGGATCGCGTATGGCAGCGCGGTCAATGCGCAAGCCGGGGGTCTCGGTGACTGTCGCGCCCGCATTGAGGCTGCAATCAAGTCTCAGAATGAGCGCAACGGGCTCCATTCGGAGGAACTCAAGATCGGTCCGCGCTGGGACCGTCTGCGCACCAAGATCAGCCTGCTCCAACAGCCGGCTGGGAGGGCCGCTCCGGAAATCCTGCGCGGGTACTCCGAAGCCATTGCGGAACTCCGTGAGCTGAACGCGCATGTCGGTGACACTTCCAACCTGATTCTGGATCCTGATCTTGATAGCTACTACCTCATGGACATCACACTTCTGCGTATTCCTGAGGTGGTCGAAATGATGAGCTTAGCAAAGGATCGGGCGATTCTGCTCGCTAGCGCGGGGAGGGCGAACCGGGAAGTTGAAAAGCGCGAACTGGCTGCTATGGCGCTCCTCATCGAAGACCGAAATACCGCAATCGCTCGCGCGGCCGCTCGCGCGTTTTTGGCCAATCCCGGGCTGAAATTCAAACTCGAACAAACCAAAAACAAAGGCCTGCGCACCTCCGCAGATCTTGTTGGCGTCCTCAAGGGTGAATTCGCCGCGGTGACGCCCGAGCAGATGAACCAGACCGGAACCGCAGCTATCGCCGCCAGTTTCGAACTGTATGACCGCAGTTCTGCGGAGTTGGATGCCCTGCTCGTGGCCCGGATCCGGGCCCTGCAGGGGAAGATTGCCGGCACGATTGTTCTGGGCATGGTAGGACTCGGCCTTGCGCTTCTCGTCGGCCTTCTGATCAGCCGCTCCATTTCAGAACCCATCCAGGCAACCATCGACTACGCGCGCCGGATCTCGCAGGGCGATGCGCTTGAGCCGGTCGAGGCGCGCCGCCGCGACGAGGCCGGGCACCTTCTCGACGCCATGAACCTGATGGCGGCACGCATCAACGGAACGATTTCGGCCATCCGGCAATCTGTCCGCCGGGCGGAGCGGGATTCAAACACCTTAGCCGACACGACAGGCGACCTGTCTGCCTCCGCTCAAGAACATGCGGCCAATGCCGAGGAGGCAGCGGCGGCCACGGACGAAATGCATGCATCGATCCGCGGGATCTCGAAGCGTGGCATTGACCAAGCTTCGCGGGCGGAGGACATTGCGCGCAGGATCGGCGCGCTCAATGCTGCTCTCGCCGATGCAAGTCAGACCATGCAAGAGTTGGGTCGCCGGGCCGTGGATGCTGCCGAACGCGCCGAGCAGGGCGAAGTCAGCGTAGGCGAAACAACGTTTGCCATGGAACAAATCAGCGGCAACTCCGCCCACATTGAGGAAGTGATCGGCATCATTTCCGATATTTCCGAACAGACCAATCTCTTGGCCCTGAATGCTTCAATAGAAGCCGCCCGGGCCGGCGACACCGGTCGCGGATTTGCCGTTGTTGCTACAGAAATCTCGAAGTTGGCCGATCGAACAGCCGTCAGCACCAAGGAAATAGCGGGGCTGATCGACCGAACTGTCAAGTCCGTCGAAAACGGAAGCCGGAAAGTGTCAGACACGGCGGTCGTCTTGAAGAGCATCATCGCGACGATTCGGGCTATGCAAGAAATGGTCGCGGTCGTCGTCAACGCCCTCGAAACGCAGCATGGAAACGCGGCCTCGGTTTCTCATGGCGCAGAGACTCTGGCGACGCTCGCAAGGGAGATCAAGATGTCAGCGGCCGAACAGGAGCGGGCCACGCGGGAAATCGGTGTGAGCGTAGAACAGATATCAGGCAAGACCCAAGTGTTCTCGTCGGCCGCGGGCCGAGTGGCGGCTGTAGCCGTAGGCATGCAATTGTCTGTTGATACCATGCGCGCCGCGTGCGCCCGTTTCAGGGAAGACCCTCGCAAGATACTAATCTGGAGTTCCTCTTTTGAACTTGGCGCGAGCGATCTGGATGAGCAGCACCAGAACATCTTCCAGCGCGCGAACGACCTCAAGTCGGCGCTCGTCGATGGGAAAAAGGAGGCCACGGCGGACGCACTCGCGGCCCTGGTGGAGGCAACCACCGAGCACCTACGAGCGGAGGAGCAGGTGCTGCGAGAAACGCATTACCCGGACCTGGAAGCGCATCGCGCCGTCCATGATCGCTTCCGTTCACAACTCCAGGCCGTCTTGGACAGGGATGCTGCAAACGCAACGCTGCTGGAGCGGGCAGACGAGGTCCTTATCATGATAGCGGGATGGCTGGCGGATCACATTCTGGAGGTAGACCGAGAATATGCAGAGCACGTGGCGCAGGCCCGGCGCTGATGATCCATCGCGCGTCAAAGGTCCGGCCTGAGGAAGAGGGAGTGGGAAGCGGGCTGCAATTCCCAGAAAGCAAAGTGCGTCAAATGCGGGACCGGGGCAGGAGTCTCTTGCGCACCGTTGCCACCGTTGCGCTGCTCCTGAGCGCCGGTGTCGGTCCGGTCGCCGCGCCGCCTGGTGTTCCCACAGGAGATCGCCCCCGGCTCCCTCTGGGAGAGCACCTGGATCTGCTGCAGGGTCCCGCCAATGCTCAGGACTACGCACGTGTGTCCATAATGCCCGCGTCGCTCTGGACCAAAGGTTCGGCGCAGGTCATCGCGCTGGGGTACGGCCGGTCACCGCAATGGGTGCGTTTCCGACTCGACAATGAAGGCGATGCGGACGAGGATCTGCTCCTGGAGGTCGCGGTGCCCTGGATGGACAGCGTTCAGCTGTACCACCGAGCCCATGGCTCCGCCGCTGCTGGCGATCGCCTCCCCTTTGCGAACCGGGACATCGGATACCGCAATGTGGTCTTCCGGCTCCACATACCCGCCCGGCAAAGAATCCTGTACTACGCGCGATTCGAAAACCAGGGGACTATGATGATCCCGTTGGTCCTGTGGCAGCCGGCAGCCTTCGAAAGGGCGCGCGATCAGGAGCAGTTGCTCATGGGCGTGTACTTCGGGGCCGGACTCATCATGGCGTTGTTTAACGCGTTCCTTTTCGGCGCCGTCCGGGACCGGGTCTACGCGCATTTCGTGATCTTCCAGTTCGTCGTCGTGGTCTGGATGACGTTGTACCAGGGCTACTGGCTGCAGTTTCTGATTCCAGACGCGCCGGAACTGGCGCACCGACTGCCCATTGCCGCCGCGTGCCTCATGCTCCTTTCGGGGATCGGATTTGCCAGATCCTTCCTTCAGACAAAGACCAGATCCCCAACGGGACACAGGGTTCTTGTCGGCCTGCAGGTCGTCATTGGCCTGGGCGTCCTTCCTGCGACACTGTTCTACGGATGCGGATCCCTTTTCATCTCAGTTCTGGCGTTGGCCACGCCTCTCGTTCTTGTTCCAATCAGCATCGGCCTTCTGCGCACCAGCTACCGGCCGGCCCGCTTCTTCCTGATCTCGTGGGCTGCGATACTGCTGGCCGCGTTTGCAGCGCCGCTGCGCAGTCTGGGCGTATTCGGCTCCACGCTGGCCGACTACGCCGTACCCATCGGCTCATTTCTGCAGATGTCGCTCCTGTCCCTGGCGCTGGCGGATCGAATCAACGAACTCCGTCTCACGGCACAGGGGAAACAGTCCGAGGTGGAACGGCTGCACGAGGCCACGCGACGGTTCGTGCCTCAGTTCGCTCGGTACCTGAGCCCGCAACCGGCCGGCATAGCGCTGGGGCAGAGCATCGACCTAACGGCCACCGTGATGTTCAGCGACATCCGTGGTTTCACGGCGCTTTCGGCCAGCATGCCCTCCAAAGACGTGGTTCGCTTTTTGAATGCGTACTTCCAGAGACTCGAACCCATCATCGCGGCATACGGCGGCTTCATAGACAAGCACATCGGCGATTCGATTCTGGCGATCTTCCCGGAGAATCCCGACAGTGCGGTGCGGGCCGCAATCAGCGCGCTCTACGAGCTCGAAGCGTACAACGAACTCCGCAAGCGAATCGGTTTTCTGCCCGTTCGCACCTGTTTCGGAATCCATACCGGTCCGCTGACGATCGGCAGCGTCGGAAGCTCGGAGCGCATGGAGCTGACCGTCTTGGGGGACACCGTGAACACCGCCGCCATGACGGAGCAACTCACCAAACAGTTCCACGCGCGGATTCTTCTGACCGATGCGGCCCATAAGTTCCTGCACGGTCGCGACGAATTTGCCCTGCGCGAAGTCGCCTACTTGTTGCCGAAGGGGAAGTCGGAGCACATGGCCGTCTACGAGTGCTTCGAGAACGATCCTGTGGAGTTGCGCGCCGGGAAGCTGAAGACTCAGGGGGACCTCCTGCTCGGGCTTTCTCTATTGCGGGCGGGCCAGCCGGAGCAGGCCCAGGAGGCATTCCTGAAAGCCAGCCGCGGCTGTCCCGGAGACCCTGTTGCTGTGCACAACCTCATGGAGAGTCTGGCAGCACAGGACAACGCGCCCAGGATCCCGGGAGTTGGAAAGAGCGTTGTGCTCATAGTCGATGACAACCCGGTGATCGCGGATCTGCTCCGGGTCCGCCTCCGTGGACGCGGCGTCGAGCTGCAGGCCGTTCCAAGCGCGGTGGAAGCCCTGCGCGCACTTGCCCGCCGCGGCTTTCGCGCTGTAATTATCGACCTGAACTTGCCCGACATCCAGGGACTCGAACTGATCGGGCTCGTTCGGGACTCCTGCGTCCTTCCCCCAACGAGCCGTATTTTCGTTCTTTCTGCGGACGACTACCCGGCGACGAGGGCGAGCGTCGAGGCCCAGGGAGCACGATTCTTCCCCAAACCGAGCGGCTTTGATGACCTGGTGGCGGCAATCGCCGAGTCGCATGCCCCGTGACGGGCGTCCCACGGCGGTCTTTTCGGCCACGTACAATGTCCTTTTCATTGATGTGACCTCCGCGCACTGTTGTATGCGGTAGCCAACCCGCGGTTTTGCAACCCGGGGGTCCCGCCATCTTAATCTTTAGGTAGTATTGTTTTCCTGAATTCCCGACCAACTCGAGGGTGTGCCGTGCGCCAGGAAACCCTCCGCTCGAGAGCAGAGAACGGTCGCCGCCACGTCGCTTGGGTTCGCCTCCGTTACTGACCGAAGGAGAGCCACCGCCAGTCGGAAGTTGCCGTCGCGATACGCTCCCGCTCCCCGCTCGAAGTCCCCACGTGTAGCCAACTTGCGCTCTAATTGTTCTTGGGCGTCCCCATCCAGGATCTCCACCAGCGCCACTGGTTCCCTCTTCCCCCTGACGCGCACGCAATCCAGAAGACGGAACCGAAAGACCGATGGGTCAGCCATGCGAAACAGTGTTTGCTCACTGATAAGGATGGTGGCGCCGTAGGCCTTCGTCATACCCTCCATGCGGCTTGCCAGGTTGACAGCATCGGCGATCACAGTTCCTTCCATCCTTTGCGTCTCCCCGATGGTGCCCAGCATCAGGTCGCCTGTGTGAATTCCCACACCAATTCCGATCGGCCCGAGATCCAATTCCGCGCGTTGTCGGTTGTAGACGGAAAGCAGCTGACGCATACGAATCGCGGCGCGCACAGCGTTTTCCGGGTCATTGGCGAAGAGCGCCATGATCCCATCTCCGATGTACTTGTCGATGAATCCCCCGTGTTCCCGAATGACGGGTCCAATCCGCTTCAGCATGGCGTTGATGAATCGAAAGCTTTCCTCAGGGGTCATCGATTCCGAGATGGACGTGAAGCCCCGGATATCCGAAAAGAGTACGGTCATTTCCCGGCGCACCACGTCGCCCAGGCGGACCTGAGTGATGTCGGATTTGCCCAATATTTCGAGCAACTGCGGTGGAACGAACCGGGCGTAGGCGGAGGCCAAGGCCTCCTGACGGAAGTAGGCTTGCTGCTGTTGTCTTTCCTTCTCCCGGAGGATGTGCCTGAACCGATCCGCCAGCCCGATCATGATCAGCGCAACTTCTGCCGACGAACCGAGGTAGACGGAATACTTGGCAAGGAGCATGTTGCGCACTATGCCGCTAAACGAAAGGATCAGCGCCGCGGTCGCCACCATTAGCACCAGCCAGGCCGACAGAAAAAGAACGGCCGGTCGACTTCCCGCGAGCGCACCTTTCGCACCCGTCGTGAAGAGAGCGAGAACGGCCGTGAAAACCAGGAGCTGTGCGACCCGCTGAAAGACCGGGTACGGAAGGAGCGGCCAGCTAAGACTCCAGAGCAGGAGGGTCAAAGCGAGCAGTTGCAACAGCCGAAGCAGTATGGACCTTTTGGCCAGATCAAGGTAGGCGCCGGCGAACAGGGTCGCCCATCCGTAGCTGACCGTGCCCCAGAAGACGAAACCGGAATTCTTCAGTTCGGGATGAGCGATGAACTGATGTGCGTATCCTTCCAGGAAGAGCGTACTGATCAAGAGGGAACCTGTGTATAGGGCATAGTAGCCGAACACTCGTTCCCGAACTACTCCAAACATCGCGACGTTGAACAGCGTCACGATCAGAAGAAAGCCGAAGTAGATGCCGAAGCGGACGTTCCGCGCCATGAGCCGCTCAGGAAGGGTCGCTGACGAGTAGACTTCCACGGGAATAAGCAGGGGCCCCGTACTCTGCGCCCGGATGAATACGGCTTCGTCACTGTCCCGCGGAATCTTGGTCAAAAAATAGTTGGACTGGATCTGACCGGAAGCCGGCGGTTCTTGGTCACCCATGCGCACGGCGTGCCAGGCCCCCGCCCTGCGATAGAAGACCGTAACGCTGTCGAGTTGCGGATATCCGATTTCCAGGAAGATGTCTTCGCCGCGGCCGAGGGTTGCGAAGGGCTGAGCGCGCAGCCACACCGGACCAGCGCGCATCCCGAAGGCCGGTACGCCACGAGGTATCGCGTAGAAAACAGCGTGGGCGGCCTCTTCAACGGACGCATCCTTGCTCAAGTCGGAGCGGAAACCAAGCTCCGGCGCGTCGGCTTTCAGGACGGCCGGCATAGCTGCCACAGCGACGGCGACCCACAATGCTATGACATTGGGGCCCACAGCGAACATAGAACGAAGTCGTCCCTGATGCGGATGTAGGTGCAAGCAACTTCCGCGTTGCGTCCGATGAACGCACAACATTGCAACCAAGTTCGCAGCCCGAAAGCGGCGCGCGGCTGCTGATCCTGATTTTTGTCATGTCCGACCCGCAGGTGGGTCCAAAGCGGCCTCCTGCGGCCACGCGCATTGCCGATTACGGACTCGGAAATCCAAAATGGTTGACGGTTTCAGATGGGCGCGCGAGGCTCGTTTGGATTCGGAGGGCTGGCATGAGCGGACATGAGAAGAAGGACCCCGATGTCTCGCGGGCGGACTTTTTGCGCGGATCTGCCGCCTTTGCCGCGGGCGCGGCGCTGCTGTACTGTGCGCGCAGCCCGTTGCGCTACTTTCAGCCCCTCGACATCGAGAATCCGCTCGCGCACTATCCCAACCGCGATTGGGAATCAGTCTACCGTAACATCTTTGCTGAGGATTCCTCATTCACGTTCCTGTGCGCGCCGAACGACAC
>CAZPFB010000009.1:0-67441 GCA_964585735.1 uncultured Leptospiraceae bacterium | reverse complement strand
GCATGGCGGGACACCCGCGGTGGTGCACGTCGAGGGGATGACGCCCGTCCCGTTCGAGGCTGAAAAGTACCCGCGCTTGGGCAAGGGCGCCGTCGCCTGGCGCTATGCGAAGAAGCCGGGGACGGACGTCAAGAACGGGGTCGTCGTCCGCATCGGACCAACGTACGGGTACGGCAAGGCAGAGGATCTTTACGGGAATCGTTCATCCCATCGCTGGGACCCGCGCATCTGCCAGAAAGGTCTTGGGCTCGTGCGTCGGGTATACGGTGACCGGCGGGTCAAGGGCGCCATGGTGCGGCGCGGCTTTAAGCAGTGGGTCGATGACGGTTTTCCGCGCGGTCCGGACGGTCGCCCCAACGCCAACTACTTCCAGCGGGGCCGGGATAGGTGGCTGCGCGTCTCATGGGACGAGGCTTACGCCCTCACCGCGGCTGCGATGGACAATATTGCACGCACGTATTCCTCATCCGAGGGCGCGCGCCTGCTTGCCGAACAGGGCTACGATCCCGCCATGATTGAGGCCATGCACGGCGCCGGCACTCAAACCCTGAAGTTCCGAGGGGGCATGGCCTTCTTGGGGGCCACGCGCATCTTCGGACTCTATCGTTTCGCAAACATGCTGGCGTTGCTCGATTCCCGAATCCGGAACGTTGGTCCCGACAAGGCCCTCGGTGGGCGCGGCTGGGATAGCTACAGTTGGCACACGGACCTGCCGCCCGGCCACCCGATGGTCACGGGGATGCAGACCAATGACTTCGATCTGTCAGCTGTCGAGCATTCGCGCTTGGCCATCGCTTGGGGGATGAACTGGATCACGACCAAGATGCCTGATGCCCATTGGTTGACGGAGGCCCGGTTGGCGGGTACGAAGACGGTTGCCGTCACGGTGGAATACAGCGCGACCGCCTCAAAAACGGACGAAGTTATTGTCATTCGGCCTGGAACCGACCCGGCTTTCGCCTTGGGTCTGGCTCAGGTCATCTTGGCGGAAAAACTCTTCGACGGGGAATGGATAAAAAGGAATACAGACCTGCCGTTTCTTGTGCGCCTGGATACGCTTGAGTTTCTCCGGCCGGAAGACGTGCAATCGGTTGCGCCGGTTCCGAAGTTGCAGAGCATTGACCTCGCTACGGCAACTGTCGCCGCGTTCCAGCAGAAGAAGCAGCATGTTCCGCCGGGTCTGGCCGCGGATCTCAAGTCGTTTCATGTTTGGGATCGGCGGTCGCAGGGGCTGAAGCAGGTGACTCGGGATGACTGGGGGCCCAACTTTCAGCGGCTCGCAGTCGATCCGGACCTCGATGCAAGTCTGCAGGTGCGCCTGAAGGACGGCGTCAGCGTGACCGTGCGCACGGTATTCGGACTGACCCGGCAATATCTGGCTGAGAATATGAATCCCCACCAGGTTGCTGCCATTACCGGTACCCCGCCGGCGGCCATTGTTTCGCTGGCCCGCCAGATCGCTGCCAACCCGGAGAAGACTCTGTTCGTCACCGGCATGGGTCCCAATCAGTTCTTCAACGCAGATCTGAAGGATCGAGCGATCTTTCTTGTGGCAGCCCTCACGCGCAATGTTGGGTTTCCCGGCGGCAATGTCGGCAGCTATGCCGGGAACTACCGGGCGGCTCTGTTCAACGGAGTCGGCTCCTATGCCGCCGAGGACCCGTTCCAACTGCGCACCCGACCTTGGCATTCCGTCAAATCTAAGAAGTACACAAAATATGAGTCTCTACATTACTTCAACTACGGTGATCGGCCGCTGCGCTACGGCAAGAGTCTATTGACCGGTCAGGGGCACGTGCCTACACCCACAAAGGCCATGTGGCTGAACAACTCCAATTCCGTGATCGGCAACATCAAGTGGCACTATGATGTGGTGCACAACACGCTTCCGAAGCTGGAAATGATCGCCTATGCGGACTGGTGGTGGACCGGCTCCTGCGAATACTCGGATATCGTGTTCGGAGTGGACAGTTGGGCGGAATTTAAAGCTCCCGATATGACGGCCTCCTGCACGAACCCTTTCGTTCAGGTTTTCCCGGTTTCACCAATCAAGCGCGTTTTCGACACACGTGGGGATCTGGAGGTTATAGCGGGCGTGGCCCGCGCGCTCGGTAGACTGGCCGGGGACGGCCGCATGGAGGACATGTGGAAATATGAGGCCGGCGACTACCTGCAGCGCATCATCGATCGCTCGGCTGCACTCAAGGGGTATGACTTTGACGCCATGCACGCGAAAGCGAAGGACGGCATTCCGACCTTGATGAACAACCGGACCTACCCGAGGATCAGCTCTTTTGAGCAGAGCCGCGGCGAAGTTCCTTGGTATACGAAGTCCGGGAGGCTCGAGTTCTATCGGCCCGAGCCGGAATTCCGCGCAAGCGGTGAGAACATGATCGTGTATCGGGAACCGGTGGACGCAACCCCGTATGAACCCAACGTAATTGTGTCGGGTGCGCATCCAGCCGTACGGCCGAAACGGCCCGAAGAGTACGGCGCGCGGCGCGGGGATCTTTCTGCCGAGGCTCGTCAGGCACGCAATGTGATCGTCACGCCGGCGGGCCTGTTGGGGACCCGTCATCCGCTGCGTCAGTTGGGACTCACGCATGTGTATCACACGCCCAAGTACCGGCACGGGGCTCACTCCACCCCTGTGGACACCGACATCACCTCCGTGTGGTTCGGTCCTTTCGGAGACCCATATCGCCGCGATCGCCGTCAGGCCGGGCTCACGGAGGGCTATGTGGACCTGAATCCGCTGGATGCCCGTGCCCTCGGTTTGGACGACGGGGACTATGTGTACGTCGATGCCGACCCGGAGGATCGCCCCTACCGAAACTGGAAGCGTGGGACTACGGAGTACCACATCGCGCGACTGATGCTTCGCGTTCGCTTCTATCCGGGGACGCCGCGTGGCATCGCGCGAACCTGGCACAACATGTACGGCGCGACGTTCGGCAGCGTCCTGGGACATGAAAGCCGACCCGATGGGCTCGCCAGGAACCCGGAAACCGAGTACCAGTCGATGTATCGGTACGGCTCGCACCAGAGCGCCACCCGGGCCTGGCTGCGGCCGACCCTGATGACCGAAACGCTCTACCACAAGGAGATGTTCGGTCAGGGGCTGGAGCGGGGTTTCGCCGCCGATATCCACTGTCCGATCGGCGCGCCGCGTGAGTCGTTCGTGAGATTCAGTTTTGCAGAGAAGGGCGGACTTGGCGGCCAGGGAGTGTGGCGGCCGGCCTCACTGGGCTTTCGTCCGGGGTACGAAAGCCCCGCGATGCGGAAGTACCTCCGGGGCGCAACGGTTTCGGTTCTTGGAGGTTTGTGATGGCGAAGGTGAAGAACTGGCAAATCAAGCGGGAAATGGAGTACCGCTATGAGGGGAAACGCCCACGCAAGCAGTGGTGCATTGTTTTTGATCTGAACAAGTGCATCGCGTGCCAGACCTGTTCGCTCGCATGCAAAACCACGTGGACCAGCGGGAAAGGCGAAGAGTACATGTTCTGGAACAACGTGGAGACGAAACCTTGGGGTAGCTATCCTCTGGGATGGGATGTTCGCCTCTTGGAAAAGATGGGCCAGTCCGTCTGGAATCGCTCCGGAGTCTTGGAGAGCGGGACCATCTTCGAGTCGGCGGCGAAAAGCGAGGTTACAACTCATTTCAAGCCGCAGGAGATGGACTGGATGTACCCGAACCATGGGGAGGACGACTGTACCGGCAACGTTACCTCCGGCTGCCACCTGCAAATGCCTCACAACAACTGGTTCTTTTATCTTCCGCGCACTTGCGCACACTGCACATACCCGGCCTGCTTGGCCTCCTGTCCACGGAAGGCTATCTACAAAAGGGAAGAAGACGGAATCGTCCTCATCGACCTGTCGCGGTGCAAAGGCTACGGTGAGTGTGTGCGTTCCTGTCCGTACAAGAAGTCCATGTACAACTCCTACACGCGGGTCAGTCAGAAATGCGTTGGCTGTTACCCGGCCGTCGAGAAGGGGCTCCAGCCGATGTGCGTGCAGAATTGCATCGGGAAGATTCGCATTATGGGTTTCATAAGTCCGCCGGACCATGCCCGACCGAACAATCCCGTTGACTACCTTGTGCACACGAAGAAGCTGGCGTTGCCCCTCTATCCGCAGTTGGGGCTCGAACCGAATATCTACTACATTCCCCCCATGCATGCCGACCGCACCTTTCTAAGGCAGATGTTTGGCGGCGGTGTGGATCAGGCGATCTCCGCATACAGGGACATAAAGAGCGATGCCTTGGCTCTTGGGCTGCTCGTGCTGATGGGCTCGACGGAACGGATCATTCACAGTTTTTCCGTAAAAGATAAAACTGCGATCGCGTTCGATGAGAAAGGCCGCGAGATAGTCCGCGTGCCCGTTACGGAACCCGTGCTGGAGCGTGCGGGCTGGGACGCGCGCCGGGGTGTGGCACGCACAAACACACCCTGAGTACCGGCAAGTTGGAGGCCAAGTATGATTCTCAGGTTTGGCAGTGTTTGTACCCTTCTTTTGGTGAGCATTCTGGCATCCTGCAAGCAGGCAAGCGGTCCGGCGCCGGGCGGCGGGAAGGGCGGTGGCCAGGACGGTTCGGGAATCTTGGTCCGTAGGGTATCAGCAGATTTGCGTATCCCCGTGCTGGAGGTCGGTCTCTGGGCAGGAGTGCCCGAGCGCACAGTCACGCTGATAGCCCAACCCATGATCAAGCCCCGGCCTCCGACCACGATGACCGAGCGGTTGCAGGTGCAGGCCGTGCACGACGGCCACTGGATACAGTTGCGTCTCTCTTGGAAGGACGCGGATCGCTCTGATGCCGGGCCGGCGGGAACTCTCTCGGACGCCGTTGCAGTCCAATTCCCAGAAAAGGCGGGCCCCATTCCCCCGGTCTTCATGGGCGGCCGGGCCGCGCCGGTACGCATTGTGCACTGGCGGGCGCAATATCAAGCTGACCGGCTCCGGGGCCGGATGCGCAGCATCAAGGAAATCTATCCCAACATGTACGTGGACATGTACCCCTTCGAGTTTCACAAGGAGGGCGCCTTTCTGGATTTCAGCGAGGAGCAGCGCCGCGCGTATGTTCCGGGTCAGGCCGCCGGGAATCCGCAATCGTTCAGCAAAACCGGCGTTGACGAGATTCTTGCAGAAGGTTTTGGCTCGAGTGCCGTGCAGGAGGCGCCCCTTGCCCGCGGTTTTGGCGTTTGGAAGGCGGGACAATGGACCGTCGTGATCGCGCGTCCGCTCCTGTCAAACGGACCGCCGGCACATTCGGACGGTGGGCCAGGGGTCGTTGCGTTTGCCGTCTGGCAGGGGCAGCACGAAGAAGTGGGCTCACGCAAGTCGGTGAGCATGGTCTGGACGCCGATCCGTTTGGAGTGATGTGCCGTGCATGCCACCGAACTTGCCGGCAATCGGCTGTCCTTGGGTTCTGTCCTCTGCGGATATCCGGGGCCTCATTTCGCGGACGAGGTTCTCGACAGAAGCCGCGATATCGCGGTCAGCAAATCAGAACCTTCTGACAGGCTCCTCTGGGAAATCCATGACCTATTGGGGGCGGCAGGCCCGGACTGGGTTGATGCCCTTCGGTGTCGCTACATCCAGCTCTTTGAACGTGGAGCGGGGCCGCCGCTGGTCGAGAGCGATCTGGATGGTGATCGGCGCCTCCGCAAGACGCGCATCCTGGCGGATGTCGCCGGTTTCTATCTGGCTTTTGGGCTTACCGGCAAGGACGCCCTCAATGAGGCGGCGGACCACCTCGCTGTGGAATTGGAATTCTGCGCTTGGCTTCAACTCAAGGAAGCTCACCTGGAGAAGACCGGAGACCTGGACGGGACTCGGATCGTCCGGGACGCGCGTTGCCATTTCCTATCGGACCACCTGGGCGTCCTGGCAGCGGCGGTAGCGCAGCATCCCGCCGTGCAGATGGATCCCTTCTATGGGAAGGCGTTTGGCTGGACAGCGGCTCTTGTGGCCGAGCAGTGCCGGGCGTTCGGAATCAATCTGGAGCCCTTTTTCTGGACTGGCGAAACGCGAACCGAGGACAAGCTGGAGGAAAGCTGCTCTGATTGCGGTGCGGCAGCCGAGTGCCCGATCGGAGACAAGGGATGATGATCCCGAGGAGCCGGGCTACCCACGTAGGATGCCGTGCAAAAAAGATGTGGACCCCCTTGCGTGACCCGCGCCACTCTGGAAGCGCGGGTATGCCCGCGCCGGCTCTGCCGGCACATCGTCTCCGATCCTGGTCGCCTACCGCCTGCGGGCCACGGCGACCAGGACGATAGGGTTCGCCGGGAAACGGGCGGGCCTGCCATAGGTGCAGCCGAGTTGCACTGCAAAGGAGCGCCATGATTTCGATTGAGGACGCACTGGGGCACGTGCGCGCGGCGGCGCGGTCGTTTGGCGTTGAAGAAGTGGATCTGTCGCGCGCGACGGGCCGCGTGCTGGCAGAGGCTGTACTGGCCGACCGGGACCTGCCGCCGTTCCACCGCTCCATGATGGATGGCTACGCCGTCTGCTCGGCCGACCTGGGTCAGGGGCTTCCCCGGGTCCTGGATCTGTGCGGTGCGGTGCATGCGGGACGGGTGCCGGAGTTCTCCGTCGAATCCGGTAGTTGCCAGCGCATTCTGACGGGCGCGCCCGTGCCGGCGGGCGCCGATGCGGTCGTCCCTCAAGAGCTCGTGGAAGCCACGAACGGATACGTGCGCTTTGCGTCCGCCGTGCGACCGGGCGCCAACATTGCACGGCAGGGCGAAGATGCGCGTGCCGGCGAAGAACTCCTATCGCCCGGTGAGACCATCACGCCGGCGGTCGTGGGGCTTCTGGCTTCGGTTGGACGGAAGCGCGTGCGCGTGGCCAGAGCGCCTCGCGTGCGGATCCTCGTGACGGGAGACGAACTCGTCCCGGTCGGTTCGAAGCCCGGACCCGCTCAGATCCGCGCGTCCAATCCGTCCGTGCTTTCCGCAGCCCTCTTCGTTTATGGGGTGGAGTGCGACGTGCGGTTCGTTCCTGATGTTCTGGATTCCGTCGCGGAGTGCTTCGTTGATACTGAAGATATAGACATACTTATAGTCACCGGGAGCGTCTCCGTCGGGGATCGGGACTTTGTTCCGGAAGCACTTGCGAAGGCCGGGGCCGATGTACTGTTTCACGGCGTGGACATGAAACCGGGCAAGCCGGTTCTGTTTGCGCGGCTTTCCGGGAAGACACGCGGGGAGCAGGCGGCCGTCGTTTTCGGTCTGCCAGGCAATCCGTTTGCGGCGCAGGTTTGTATGCGCGTGTTCATCGAACCTTTTCTGCGCCTGTCGTTCGGGGCGCCCGCGAGGGCGTCGCTTCCGCTGCCTTTTTCGGGCGAACGCAAACGGCGCGGCGACCGGCCGGAGTTTTTTGGGGCGGGCCTTCGTGTCGAGGACGGTCGTGCTGTGGTGGTTGCCCTCCCGCACAACGGCAGCGGTGACGTACGCGCGGGTGTGGGCGCGGACGGACTGGCGCTGCAACGCAAAGAAAGCGAGAAGCTCACAACAGGAGACATCGTGGAGTTTTTCCCATGGTGAGGACCGCGGACCTGTTGATCCCGTCGGGCGCGCAGGTCACGGCGGCCTCCGGGGCGCGTGACGCGGCCGTGCGGGATGCTTTCGGTCGCACGTTTCGCAGCCTGCGCCTTTCGGTGACTCCGGCCTGCGACCTCTCCTGCGCCTACTGCAATCCGGCCCGCGAGACCTTCGCCTCCACCTCCAGGACGCCCGAGTTCTACCTGGAGTTGGTCGGGCGCATCCACGCCGCCACGCCGCTTGCCGCCGTGCACATCACCGGCGGCGAACCGACGTTGTATCGAAGGCTGCCTGAATTGGTGCGCGGCCTGCGCGGGCTCGGTGTGGGGCGCATTTCGATGACCACGAACGGCGTGCGGCTCGCGCCACTGGTCCCGGAGCTCCGTGGCGCGGGCCTCGACGACTGCAATGTTTCCCTGGACGCTCTGAGTCGCCGCGGCTTTGCGCGCATGACCGGACGAGACGAGCGCGACCGCGTACTCTCGGGAATCGAAGCGTGTCGGGAAGCGGGGCTGCCGGTGAAAGTGAACTGCACGGTGATGCGCGGCCGCAACGAGCGCGAATTGTTGTATTTGTTCGAATATATGTCCAATCGCTCTATCAGTGTGCGCTTTCTGGAGCTGATGAACATGGGTCCGTTGCGCGGGGAACACGGGCGATTGCTCGTGCCCGAGTCCGAGATCCTCGACCACATCGGAAAGCGGCACCGCTTCCAGCCCGAGGTGCGCGAGGCCGGTTCGACGGCGCGCTACTGGGTGACCCCGGACGGCCGGCGTTTTGGCATCATCGCCAATCACTCGGCGCCCTTCTGCTCCGACTGCGACCGGCTGCGTCTGTCTTTCGACGGCAGGCTGTACGGCTGCCTGAGCTCCGCGCGCAGCCACAGTCTGGACGGCGCGGCCACCGAAAGCGAAGTGTACGCGGTGCTCGGACAGGCCCTGGCGGAAAAGCAGAGGGTTTTTGTGGGCAGCGAAATGAACATGCAGGCGATTGGCGGGTAGGGTGTCCTGGTGGCGGATTCAGCTGTAGTCTTCGTGGATGTGTCCGTGCGGGTTTTCGGGGCGCTGCGGGATCACTTTGCCGCGCCGCCAGAGCTTGCTCTTGCGGAAGGGTCGCGGGTGCGGGAGGCCCTGGAGAAATTGCGAGAGCTCGAGCCCGGCGCGGGCCCGGTCCTTGCACTGTGTGTGTTTGCTGTGAACGGCGCCTTCGCATCGGAGGAGCAGAAGCTGGAGGCCGGAGACGTGCTGGAGGTGATGCCTCCGTTCAGCGGCGGATGAGGGCCTGGGCTCGCGCCGATCAGGAGAAGTTCGATGCAGACTTTGATGGAGAAGACAGGACCGGACTCGACGGTTTTGGTGGCGGGGCAGGAGTGGAAGAACGGTTCGCTCGTGAGCGCGCCGATTCCCGCGGGTGCCCTGGCCGATCACTTCGCGCGCCCGGAGTGCGGGGGTGAGGTGCTCTTCGCCGGCCGGGTGCGCAATCACACGAAGGGTCAGGCGGTCGATTGGCTCGAGTACGAAGCGCATCCAGAGTTGGCCGAAGTCAAAATGCGCGAAGTGCTCTCCGAGGCGATTGCCGAATTCTCGTTGTGGGATGCCTTCTGCATCCATCGGGTCGGTCGCCTGCTTCCGGGCGAATGCGCCGTGCTCGTGATCACGGCTACCCCGCACCGGGACGCGGCCTTCCGCGGCAACCGTTACATCATCGACGAGGTCAAGAAGCGCGCGCCGATCTGGAAACGCGAGTTCTTCACGCGAGGGGACGCGCAATGGACGTGAAGCTTCTGGGCGTCGTGATGGCGGGCGGCAAAAGCTCGCGCATGGGGACCGACAAAGGGCGCCATGAGTTCGCCGGTGTGCCGATGGCCGTGCGAGTGCGCTCGCTTTTGTCTCAAGTGGGCCTGGACGTGGTTGTTTCGGTGAACGAAACCCAGGTGTCCGAATACGAACTGCTGTTCCCCGACACGCAGTTGGTCGTGGACGCGCTGCCGGAGTTGGGCGGTCCGTTGCGCGGAATCCTGAGTGTGCACGCGGCCTTCCCAACGGCCGACCTTCTGGTGGTCGCCTGCGACATGCCCCTTCTGGGGATTTCCGTCCTGCGTCGATTGAGTGAGGAACACATAGCAATAATTGGCCGAGAGGAGTCAGCGGACGAACCTACCGGGGGGACCGCGCGCGTTCCCTTCGTGGCCTTCGACAGCGACGGGATCCAACCGTTGTGCGCCCTGTACCGCGCGTCCGCCCTGGCAGCACTGCTCGCCCGGGTGCGAACAGGTAACCTGCCACCGTTCTGTCCGCGAAAACTCATGGCCTCCACGCCGGGCACGCGCCTGCTCGAACCGCGAGACTCGGGCGAGCGGCTGCAGTTCACGAACGTGAATCGCCCGGAAGAACTCTCGGCGGCTCGCTCCGTCTTGGGTTGACGGAGATCTGCTCGGCCGCAGTCTACGCCGACCATGGACAAAACGCACCACCTGTATTTGGTGAACGAGGACTGCGCGGGCAACGACGGGATCGGACGCTACTTTCTCGTCCCGGGTTCTCCCGCGCGCGCCAGGCTGATTGCCGAACTTTTCGACGGAGTCACCCGCGAAGTCATCACTCCGCGTCACAACGACACGTACCTCGGCTGGGTGGCTCTCGCGGATGGACGCAGGCTGGATGTGGGTGTTTCCTCCTCCGGCATGGGCGTGGGCAGCATGGAGATCTGCGCAAACGAACTCATCGATTGCGGCGCGCGCCGGCTGATTCGCGTGGGCACCTCGGGCGCGGTTCTCGATCCGCCGCTGCGCGCGGGGGACTACGTTATCGCCACGGGCGCGGTCCGGGACGAAATGGCATCGCGCCACTATCTGCCCGTCGAGTTTCCCGCTGTGGCGCACCCCGATACGGTGATCGCGCTCGGTCGCGCGGCGGAGAAGATGAACGTTGCGGACCGCACTTTTGCGGGCGTCGTTCATTCGAAGGCGTCGCTGTTTGCGCGAGCCAAGATGATCGGGCCGCTGGCCGAAGAACATGAGAAGTACAAACGAATCCTGAAAGGCGGACTCGTGCTCTCCTCCGAAATGGAAGCTTCGGCCCTGTTCATTGTGGCCCAATGTCGTTCGGAAACGGTTCTGCCGGTCGCCTCGGCGGGCCGCCCGTCGCCGGGCGTGGTGAAGGCGGGGACGCTCTTGGGCATCATCGGCACCGAAACCGGCTGGACAACTTCCGAAGAGCAGGCTGGCATCGAGAGGCGCACGTGCGAACTGGCCGTGGAAGGGTTGCGGCAGTTGTTCCTCTTGGAACACGGCGGCTGAGGATCAAAGATGAGATACGACGGCCGCTTCGATCTGACCGAAGAGGATTTTCGCGAGGAAGCCGAAGACGACGATGAGTCATCAGGCGACTCGGGCGGCCCCGAGGGCGACGAGGTCGAAGAGGCTGGCGAAGAGGACGACGGCTGGAACGAACTCCTCGACACTGTCAACCAGACCGACGCGGCCAAGCCGCTCGAAAAGCTGCTCGCGGCCGGCGCGGACGCAAACTACCGCAACCGTTGGGGCTTCACGCCACTCATGGCCGCGGCCTTTCGCGGACGCGTGCGGTGCCTGCGCGTACTCGTGGACGCGGGAGCTCAGCCGAACGCAACCGACGACTTCGGCGCCACGGCCCTGCACTGCGCAGCGCAGGAAGGCCAGGTGGAGGCCATTCGCCTGTTGGTCCAGGCGGGCGCGCGCGTGGATGTGGCCGATACGCGCGGAAAATCGCCGTTGTACCGTGCCGCCGAGGCCGGCAAGACACGTGCTGCGCTCTTGCTGACCGAGCATGGCGGGACCGCCGATCTGGCCGACAAGGCGGGAACCAAAGCACTGCTGAAAGCGGCCGAAGCAGGCGACGCCGACCTCATCGGCTTGCTCATCAGGTGTGGCGCGGCGGTCGACGCCCGCGACCCTCAGGGCGAAACCGCGCTGTGTTGGGCCGCGCGCGAGGGCCACACCGCAGCCATGAGCACGCTCATCGAAGGGGGCGCTACGGTGGACGCGCCGGACAAAAACGACATCACTCCACTCATGGCCGCGGCACTGCACGGAAGGACCTCCGCCATCACGCTCCTCCTTGCGGCCGGCGCCGATCCGCACTACACTGCGGAGCCCGAGATCACCGCGCTGGGTTGGGCCGAAGAGAACGGACACACGAAGGCGGCCGCGCTTCTTCGCAAGGCCATGGCAGCCGGTGCCCCGCGCGCCCGACCGGTCGCTGGGCCGCGACAGCATCTGTTCATCGAGCCGGTCGCGTTGTGCTGTGACGACGAGGGCAACGTCTTTGCGGCCGACGTGCGCGATCACAGCATTTGGCGTTTCACAAGTGGAGGAGAAGCCGCGCCGTTTGTGGGCCGGGGTGAACCTGGCTTTGCCGATGGACCGGCGCTCGACGCGTCTCTGAACGGGCCCGGCGGCGTGACTCTCAGGGCAATCTGGTGGTGTCTGATTTAGGAAATCATTGCCTGCGCCGAACCAAACCCGACGGAACCGTGGAAACGCTGCGGCTGGAGCACAAGGAGAAGCTGAACCCGGTTGGGCTTGCTGTTCGCGGAGATCTCCTGTACTTCTCCACGGGCCGGCCGCAGGGCATCTGGACGCTTGGCAGGGATGGGACGTTGACGCGCATCGCGGGTTCGGGCACGGCCGGAAAGGGCGACGGTCCGGCGCAGCGCGCGCAGTTCCACGACGTGTTTGCCATCGCTGTGGCCGAGGATGGAACAGTCTTTGCGTCCGACAGCAAGAACCACTGCGTACGCAGGCTGCGCGACGGAAACGTCGAGACGATCGCCGGGAGCGGCGCGCGTTTTTGCGAACCGCACGGGCTGGCACTTCACCCGGACGGCTCGCTCTATGTGGCCGACAGCGGGAATCATGCGGTCCGTCGCCTGCTGCTCGGTGACGACGGCGCGACCGTCACTACCGTTGCGGGTGGCACAAAGGGCTTTCGCGATGGTCCCCTGTCTGAGGCGCTCTTCGACACGCCGCGTGGGCTGTGCATCGATCGACACGGCAACGTGTTCGTAGGCGATACCGGGAACGGTTGCCTGCGACGGATTTCGCCGGAGGGTCAGGTTTCGACTGTGGCGGTCAGCGTGTTCGTGGCCTTCCCCGGACGTTGGGTGGAAATCGACGAGGGTGAAGCGGCTCTTGCGGAAGCGCACGCCATCGCCTGCGCAGCGGATGGCAGCCTGTGGGTCACCGAGGCCGGCGAAAACGTCCTGTGGCGCATCGAGCCGGACGGCCGCGCCGTGAAGATGGCCGGCGGTCGCGAGGGCGCGGCACTCGGCCCCGGCGCTGCTGCGGAGCTCGACTTTCCGATGGGCGTGGCCGTGGCCGCGGACGGAACCGTCTTTCTGTGTGATTCCGGCAATCGTCGCGTGTGTCGTCTCGACCCGCCGGGGATCCTGCGGCTCGTGGCGGGCAGCGGCGAGGACGGTTTGGTGGATGACGAGGACGGGAGCAGGGCCGAGTTCAGCGACCCGCGTGCGATCGCCATCGGTCCGGATGGGGTGTACCTCACAGACGACGAAAATCACGTCGTGCGCGTCATTCGACCGGGCGGCGCCGTGCTCACGGTGGCCGGCAACGGCGAGGAGGGTTACGTCGACGACGTGTCCGACTCCGCGCGTTTCAACAGCCCCGAGGGGCTCGCCGTCGATATGGCACGTAACATATTTGTATCCGACTACGGAAACAACCGCATTCGCCGCATTGCCCCCGGCGGCGCGACGACGACCCTTGCCGGAACGGGAGAGGAAGGCAGCGCGGACGGACCCGCCAGCGAAGCTACGTTCCACAATCCGTGCGGCCTTGCCATGGCACCCGACGGCCGAATCCTCGTGGCGGAGCGGGGGAGCGGGCACGTTCGCGTGATCAAAGACGGGCAGGTTTCCAGCCTGCGCGACGCGCAGGGCGAGGTGATCGAGTTTGCCAAACCCGACGCGGTGGCCTGCGACGCGGCGGGAAATGTGTACGTGACGGCTGGCGGTGTGTTTCGCGTTTCGCCGAAGGGTGAAGTGCGGAAGTACGTGCTCGGGTGATCATTTTCTCTTGGCCGGGAACGAAGGACGTGTTCCCATGGGTTCCCAATAGTCTGCCTGCCCTCAGAGCGGAGCGGATGCTCCTCGCCCTGGAAAGCCAATGTGGAAGCCGTTACAGTTCCTCCCTTCCACGCCGCGCGCGCGGCTGCTCGCTCTTGGGTTGGTGGCCGTCGCCATCGTGGCCGTCTACCTCCTCATGTCCCGCCCCGGCGACGCTCCGCGTTACGTCACCTCGGAGGTCACGCGCGGTGACCTGAGGGTAACGGTCATGGCCACCGGCGCGCTCGAACCCATCAACCAGGTGGAAGTGGGCACGGAGGTGTCGGGCACGGTGCGGCGGGTCCTGGTCGACTTCAACGACCGTGTGCGGCGTGGACAATTGCTGGCACAGCTCGACACGCAGAAGCTGGAAGCCCAGGTGGTCCAATCCAACTCGGCCCTCGAATCGGCGCGCGCCTCGATTGTCACCGCGCAGGCTACGGTGCTCGAAGCTGCCGAGAACCTGCGCCGGCTCCAAAAACTCTACGAAGCCTCGGGTGGCCGCGCGCCTTCGCAGCAGACGCTCGAAACCGCAAACGCCACGTTGCGGCGGGCTCAGGCGGGGGAAACCGCCGCCCGCGCGCTGGCCAAGGAAGCGGCGGCCCGTTTGCGGGTGGAACAGGTGGCTCTGGCCAAGGCTTCCATTCGCTCGCCGATCAACGGAATCGTACTCAAACGCCAGATCGAGCCCGGTCAGACCGTGGCCGCATCGCTTCAAACACCTACACTGTTTGTAATCGCTGAGAATCTGAAGCAGCTGCGGCTCATCGTGGCCGTGGCCGAAGCCGATATCGGGCTCGTGCGGCTGGGGCAGCCCGCGAGCTTCACCGTCGATGCCTTCCGCGAGCGTCGGTTTCCGGCGCGCATTACGCAGGTGCGCTTCGCCTCGAAGACCACGGAGAACGTCGTCACCTACGACACCGTTCTGCACGTCAGCAACACCGACCTTGTGCTTCGACCCGGCATGACCGCCACGGCTTCCATCGTGGCGGAGGAGCGCAAAGACGTGCTGTTGATTCCCAATGCGGCTTTGCGCTTCGTTCCGGAAGCGGAGGGGAAGGGCGGTGGTGGCTCGCGCAATCGCGGCGTGCTGGGCATGCTCTTCGGTCGGCCCGGCGGTGGACGGCCGGCCACCGGTGGCCCGCGCAAATCGGCCGAAACACAGGGTCCGTACGTCCTGCGTGGCGGCGAGATCCGGCCGGTCGCCATCGAGGCCGGGATCTCCGATGGGACGCTCACCGAGGTCCTTTCGGGCGAACTCAAGGCCGGTGATCGGGTCGTCACGTCGTTGCGGCGCGGGAAATGAAGGTCAGGACCAGAAACAGAACCAGTGCCCGACGCGAAAGCGGGAAGCCCAGGCAGAGCGCGCAGGCGGAAGTCATGCTCGAGTTCCGCGACGTGACCAAGTCGTACGGGCGCGGCGCGGCCGAGGTGCATGCGCTTCGCGGCGTGAGCTTCGAGATCCGGCGCGGCGAATTCGTGGCGCTCCTGGGTCCTTCCGGTTCGGGCAAGTCGACGACCATGAACATCCTGGGTTGCCTGGACCAGCCGACGACGGGCAGCTACTACTTCGGGCGCACCGACACGGCAGGGCTGTCGCGGGACGACCGCGCGATTCTGCGTCGCAGGCACATAGGCTTCGTTTTTCAGGGATTCAACCTGCTCGCGCGCACTTCGGCGCTCGAGAACGTGGAACTGCCGCTTCTGTATCGGGGAGAAACGAGCGAGGAACGTCGCCGCAAGGCGCTGAGCTCCCTGGAAGCAGTGGGCCTGATGGGCCGCGAAGATCATACGCCCGCCGAATTGTCCGGCGGACAGCAGCAGCGGGTGGCCGTGGCGCGCGCGCTCGTTACCGATCCGGATCTCATCCTTGCCGACGAACCAACGGGAAACCTCGATTCCGAGCGCGGGCATGAGATCATGCGTCTTCTGGAAGATTTGAATCAGGCCCGCGGAATCACCGTCGTGCTCGTCACGCACGAGGAGGACATGGCGTCCTACGCCACGCGGCGACTCATCTTCGCCGACGGGAGGTTGGCGTCGTGACCGTTCTGTTCAACTCGGTCCTCCTGGCCATGCGCGCCATCCGTCGCAACGTCCTGCGCTCGTCTCTGACCGTATTGGGGATCGTAATCGGCGTGGGTGCTGTGATCACGATGGTGAACGCGGGTCGCGGCGCAACGGCTCAGGTGCAGGCGCAGATTGCCAGCATGGGCAGCAACCTCCTCATTCTGCGGCCCGGCCAGAAGATGCACGGCGGTCCCAGGGTGAACGCGCCCAATTTTACCGAAGGGGACTTTCGCGCAGTGTCCCGCGAAGTGCCTTCCATCATCGTCGCCGCACCAACGGCCAGCATGCCGATCACGGCCGTCTACGGCGGAGAAAACCTGAGCACGACGGTGACGGGGACCGACAACAATCTGCTCGTAGTTGGGAATTGGTCGCTGTCAGCGGGTAGAAGCTTCACGGACTCGGATCTCGTGGGCGGTCGCGCTGTCTGCTTGATCGGAAGCACGGTGCGCGACACGCTCTTCAAGAGCGCCGATCCGATCGGCGCAAGCATTCGCATGAAGAATGTCTCCTGCCTGGTGATTGGGCTTCTCGAATCGAAAGGAGAATCCATGCGCGGGGACCGCGACTCCACGATCCTCGTGCCGATCCGGCTGTTCTGGCGGCGCTTCGCGGGGAATCGCGAGATCGACTCGATTCACGTTTCTGCCAGGAGCGCGGACCTCACCAAAGAGGCGCGACGGGAAGTGGAACTGCTCATGCGCGAGCGCCGCCGGATCCTGGCGGGCCAGCCGGACAACTTCTCGGTGCGGGACATGCAGGAGCTTTCGGACGCCCTGACGGGTACCACGCAGGTGCTCACCGCGCTCCTGAGTTCGATTGCCGCCGTAAGTCTTCTGGTGGGGGGCATCGGCATCATGAACATCATGCTCGTTTCGGTGACCGAACGAACGCGCGAAATAGGAATTCGCCTGGCCATAGGGGCTCTGGAACGGGATGTGATGCTCCAGTTCCTGATCGAATCGGTGACGCTGTCTTCTATCGGCGGCTTCATCGGCATCGTGCTGTCCGCGGGCGGCACCGCGATCATAGGCCGCGTCCTCGGCACGCCATTCGTCTTCGATGTTCCCATCGCTTTCTTGGCCTTCGTCTTTTCGGGTGCGGTCGGGGTGATTTTTGGATACTTTCCCGCTTTGAAAGCGGCGCGCATGGATCCCATCGAGGCGTTGCGACATGAATGAACCGCGCGACCCGGGGTTCGCTGTGGGTGTGCCGCGCGCGTCCATGGGAGGCAGGCAACGCAGTCCCGTCTTGCGCGCGGGCGCCCTGGCGGGCTGTTACTTCCTCCTCGCCTCGGTCGTCCAGTGCGCCGTGGGGCCCGATTTCCGGGCGCCCGACGCCGAGGCGCCGGCCCGCTGGAACGAAAAGGCACAGTCGGCTACGGGGCCCGAGGTCGAACTGGCGCGCTGGTGGGAACACCTGCGGGACCCCAGGCTCAATCAACTGCTCGAACTCGCGGTGAAGTATAACCCGAGTCTGGCCGAAGCGCACGAACGCCTGGTCGCGGCGCGGGCCCGCGCCGGCATCAGCGAAGCAGCCTTCCTTCCCAAGGTCGACGCCACGGCCTCGGCCCGCACTTCGTCGAGCCGGGACACGTACGCGAAACGAGAGAGCGCGGCCGACCTCCTGAGCAAAGACGCGCGCGAAGTCCTGGAGGATGAACTCAGCCGCCGCGAAGCGCGCGCCGTGCAGTCGTCGAAGCTGTACCGGGCCGGTCTGGACGCGAGTTGGGAACTCGACGTATTCGGGCGGGTGCGACGGAGCGTGGAAGCCGCGCGCGCGGACCTGGGCGCGGCCGGCGAGGATCACGCGGACGTTCTCACTTCGCTTTTGGCCGAGGTGGCGTTGAACTACGTTCAGGTGCTCACGTTTCAGGAGCGCGTCCGTATTGCCGAGGAGAACCTGAAACGACAGCGGGAAGCGGCGCAATTGGTCGAGTGGAGACATCAGGCGGGGCTGGCCGGTCAGTTGGAACTCGAACAGGCCCGGTTGAATGTGCAGCTCACCGTCGCTTCTCTGCCCGTGCTTCGCCAGGGCGTGGAGACTTCCGTTCACTCCCTCTCTGTGCTCACGGGCCGGCCGATTGGAGAGCTGCAGATGCTCTTTACGCCCGGCGAAGCTTCGCCCCCTTCCGGCCTGCTCACACCTTCGGCCCGGATCGTCTGGGGCGTGCCCGCGGACACGCTGCGCCGTCGCCCGGATGTTCGTCGCGCGGAGCGCAACCTGCACGCGGCCACGGCTCGAATTGGAGTTGCAAAAGCCGACCGTTACCCGACATTCAGCATTCCAGGTTCCATTGGCCTCGAAGCGTTGACGGCCGACGAGTTCCGGTCGGGCAACGTGCGCCAGGCGAGCATCGGCCTCGGTTTTCGCTGGAGTCTCTTCGATGGCGGCGCGATCGCGCGCAACATCGAGGTGCAGACGTCATTGCAGCGCCAGGCTCTGCTGCGCTACCGGGCGGCCGTGCTTTCGGCGCTCAGGGAAGTCGAAAGCGGCATGGTGACCTACCGGTTCCAGGAGGAGCGCAGGCGGGAACTCGAGCGCGCCGAAACCAGCGCGCGCACCGCGGCCGAGCTTTCCGTGAAAGAGTACGAAGCGGGCCTGGTCGATTTCGAGACTGTGCTTGCCGCGCAGCAGAGGCTGCTCTCCGTCCAAAACGACCTCGCCAGCGCCCGGGCCGATCTGGTCATCACGCTCATTCGCCTCTACAAGGCCCTCGGTGGGGGTTGGAAGCCACCGGAACGATCGGGATAAGGCTTTACGCTTCCCGGAGCCGGGGCAGCCTGCGTCCCATGCGTGGTCTGGCTCAATGGATCATCGGAGACCCGCGCGCTCACTCGCTGAACGAGCGGGTCTTTCATTCGTTCGTGCTTGTGGCGGGAGCCGGTTTCGCAGCCGCGGCGGTTTTCTCCGTCCTGTCGCAAATGGGGCAGGTGCTCATCGTTGCCTGCACGATCCAGGCGCTATTCTATGCAATAATATACTATCTGTCGCGGCACGGCGGTCTGTTCCGTTTTGTGTACACCCCGGCCCTGGGGCTGGGAACGGTGAGCCTTGCGCTTCTCTGGTTCTTGTCCGGTGGCCTGGAAGGTTCGGTTCCGCTGATCTTCATCCTCGGAGCAGCCATTCTCGTGGCCATACTCGACGGTCGCTGGAGTATTCTCGCGGCCCTGCTGCTTGCGGCCGCCTTCGTGGGCACGGTCGTGTTGGAGTCCCTGCGGCCGGAGTGGGTGATTCCTTACCCGACTCCGGCGTCCAAACGCGCGGACCTGGTCTTCACCGCACTCGTGGGCATTACCGTGGTGAGCGTGGTGATCGGGTTGCTGCGCCGGAATTACGAGTCGGAGCGTCGGCGCGTGGAGAGCGCCAACACGCAACTGCGGCTCTCCGAACAGAAGCTCATCGAAGCAAGAGACGCGGCGGAGCGTGCCTCCAGAGCGCGCGCGGACTTTCTCTCCACCATGTCGCATGAGATCCGCACGCCCATGAACTCCGTCGTCGGCATGACGCACCTCCTGCTTCAGGAATCCCCGCGAGCGGACCAACGCGATCATCTCCGATTGTTGCACTCGGCGGCCGAACATCTCTTGGGCCTGGTCAATGACATCCTCGATTTCAGCAAGATCGAGGACGGTCGCATCCAATTCGAGCACGCGGCCTTTTCACTTTCCAACCTGCTCGGCTCGATGGAGGCCACATTCGGCCCCCGCGCTAGGGAGAAGGGGCTGTCTTTTCGAGTCTTACAGGACGAGCGCCTTCCACCCGGAATCTGGGGCGACGCCACGCGCCTGGGCCAGGTCGTCGCCAACCTGATTGCAAACGCCGTGAAATTCACGGGCCGCGGTTCTGTCACCGTGGAAGCGAGTCTCGTCGAGGGCTCACCGCCGTCCGATCTCGTCGAACTGCAGTTTGCAGTCTCGGATACCGGCATCGGGATACCGAAAGAAAAGCACGAGTTCGTCTTCGAGAAGTTCGCGCAGGCTTCCAGCGACACGACACGTCGCTACGGAGGAACCGGACTCGGCCTCGCCATCTCCAAGAGGTTGCTCGAGCTGATGGGCAGTCGCATCGAATTGGAGAGCGCGGAAGGCCGCGGTTCGCGGTTCTGGTTTCGGCTGAAGGCGCGACCGGTTTGGGAATCGGCCCGTGTCGAGCCCCGGCCCGAGGTCGCGTTCGCGTCCCTTGCGGGGTTGCGGATTCTTCTCGTAGAGGATTTCGAACCGAATGTCGTGCTCACGCGGACATTCCTTACCAAATGGGAAGCAATTGTGGACGTGGCCTGGAACGGACGCGAGGCTGTGGAGCTTGCGCAGACGACGCGCTACGACCTGGTGCTGATGGACCTCCAGATGCCCGAGATGGATGGTTTCGAAGCCGCGCGTCGGATCCGTTCGCTGGGAGCCGATCAGGGCGGCATGCCGATCGTGGCGCTGACCGCCGCCGCCATGTCGGAGGAGTTCGAGCTGGCCATGGCAGCGGGGATGACGGACTTCGTGACGAAACCCTTTCATCCGCGCGACCTGCACGCCAAGATCGAACGCCTGACCATCGGTCGGAAGCGTCCGTCGCCGCCGACGGTGGGTCCGCCTCCCTCGTAGTACCTACGGGTCACCGCCTTCAGGCGGGCTTGTCGAAGAAGGCGGGGCTGACTTTTCTGGGCCTGTGAGCCTGATTCTCGTCATCGATGACGACCCGGATGTTCTGACGTTGCTCACGCAGCAACTGCGGGAACGGGAACACCGTGTGCTCACGACGCCCTCGGCGGAAAATGGTCTCGAACTGGCGCAAACCGGAAACCCGGATCTGGTCATTCTGGACATCATGATGCCCGGACTGGACGGCCTGGAAGTACTGCGTCGCCTGCGGGCGGACCCCGTGACCAGGCTCACGCCGGTGATCATGATAACCGCCGAGTCCAAGCAGCCACTCGTTGTCGAAGCCATGAAGTTTGGTGTTGCGGACTATCTGCTGAAACCATACACTGCGTCCCAACTGGACGAGAAGCTCGAAAGCGCGCTGTCCTGGAACGTCTTTCACAGAATCCGGTTGGAAACGGACCCGACCTTGCGCCTGGACGCTCGGGACGGCCGGCTGGTGATCACCCTCTTCGAGCATCCGACCCGCGCCACCACCGAAATGCTGGCGTGGAGCCTCACTTCCAAGATGCGCGCCATCATGGAGTCCGCGCCGTGCGTCTTGGACCTGCGCCTGCTCACCGACCTGGCCGACAACGAACTCCCGGTCCTGGAAGAGTGTCTGGACCTGTTTCTGCCCTACCTCGTGCACATCGTGGCCGGCAGAAATCTGGGACGGCTTCTGGAGGCCGGACTGGACGAGCGCGCGCAGCTCTACCTGTCCTTCGGCGACTTTCTTCTGGCCATGCGTTCAGGGTCGTTCTGAATCGCGTGCCCAGCGTTGTTTGGGCAGGAAACGCCCGCCCTCCAGATCTCGGAGGTAGCCGACCAGGTGTTCCCGTACGTCGCAGCGGAGATCCCAGAGGGAGCCTGCATCGGCGGCCGAAACGACGGCCCGCAGTTGAATCGTCGACTGCGCGGCGTCCGTGACTACCAGTGTGGCCGACCTTCCGTCCCATTTCGCATGAGTGCGGACGTACTCCAGGAGTTGCTCCCGAAGGGATTGCACCGGCACGCTGTAGTCCGCGTGGAGGAAGACACTCCCGAGCAGTTCAGGCGCCACCTTCGTCCAGTTCTGGAAGGGCTGTTCCAGGAACCGTGAGATTGGAACCACCAGACGCCTCAGATCCCAAACCTGCACGACCACGTACGTGAGGTTGATCTCTTCGATAGTCCCGTACTCGCCCTCGACGATCACGGTGTCTCCGATGCGGATGGGCTGAGTGACGGCCAGTTGAATGCCCGCCAATATGGAGGCGATGGACCGCTGCGCCGCAAGGCCAATCACGAGCCCCGCCACGCCGGCCGAGGCGAGCAGGGAAACGCCCACCTTGCGTACGAACTCGAATTGTATCAGAACCAAAGCGGCGCAAACGATGGCCAGGAAGATCTTCGAAACGCGACGGATGACGATGATCTGTGTGCGCATGCCCCGCAGGCGCAGTTCGTCTCCCTCCGCGTTGGCAAAGGAGTGCCGCAGCGTGTCCGCCAGAAAGTCGACGAACCGCATGAGTACGAATGCCCCCACGATCAGCAGAAGCGTTTGCAAGATCTGTTCGAGTGTCTCGCGGCCTGCCTGCGGAAGCCGCAGCGCGCCGAGCGCCAGTGACGCGGCGACGAGACCCAAGAAGGCGGAGAGCGGCCTGCGCAGTGTTGCGAGCAACTGGTCATCCCACCTGGCGGTCGTGCGAGTGACCACGCCGGTGAATGCACGCGCGACGAAGGATGAGACGACCAGCGCCACGAGAAAAATCCCCGAGAAGATCAGGGGCAGCACCAGCCACTGCCACAGGGGAAGCCCGCCCAGAAGAACCGAGCGCAAGACTTCCGGCGCGAACTGCTCGAGAAAGGACATACGGTCGCTATTTCAGTGCACGGCTGCCGCGCAAGGAGAACTCCATATCCGAGCAGGAGCGGTCTCATGCGTGAAAGTCCTTGACCGATGTGTGCGCGAAACGCTCTCTCCTATGAGATGAATTCGGATCGTCACGTGTACGACGCGGGCATCGTCGGTAACTGTTCCTATCTTGCGCATGTGAGTGGAAACGGCAACGTGAGCTGGCTCTGCTGGCCGTATTTCGACAGCCCTTCGGTCTTCGGCGCGCTCGTGGGTGGAGAAGGAGCGGGTCGCTTTTCCATCGAACCGGAAGGCGGCTACTCGTCACGTCAGTACTATCTCGAGAACACAAACGTCCTGTGCACCGAATTCGAGAGCGCGGATGGTCGCTTTCGGGTGATCGATTTTGCGCCGCGGTTTGCCCACTTCGGTCGGATGTTCAAGCCCTGGCAGCTCTTTCGCAAGGTAGAGCTGCTCGCCGGGGCCGTGAGCATTCGCGTGCGGTGTGAACCACGCTACGCTTACGGCACGCATCAAGCCACCGCGATTCCAGGAAGCAACCATATCGATTTCACGGGCCAGGGGCCCACGTTGCGGCTCACCACCAACGTCCCGCTCAGCTACATCCTACAGAACCGGAGCTTTCTGCTGACGCGCCACCATCACCTGCTGCTTTCCGGGGGAGAGTCACTCGAAGCGCCACTCGAATCGACTGCTGAAGAGTTCCTCCAGAGGACCACGGAGTACTGGCGTGGTTGGGTTCGCTACTCGACCATCCTGCCCTTTGAGCAGCGGGCGGTCATTCGTTCCTGCCTGGCCCTCAAGGTTCATCAGTTTGAGGACACGGGCGGAATCATCGCCGCTTCGACAACCAGTCTGCCGGAGGCGCCGGGTCAGGGTCGGAACTGGGACTACCGTTACTGCTGGATTCGGGATGCGTACTATACGCTGAGCGCCCTGCGCAGCATCGGTCAGGGGGCCGAGCTGGAACGCTACGCGCACTTCATCGAGAACATCGCCGTGAGCGGCGACGGGCGCTATTGCCCGGTTTACTCCATTCGCGGCCAGAGCGACATCGACGAGCGCACCCTGGACCTGCCCGGGTATCTGGGGAACCTGCCGGTGCGGGTCGGAAACCAGGCCGTGGAGCACGTGCAGAACGACGTATACGGGCAGATCCTCGTCTCCCTGCTTCCGCTCTACATCGACGCGAGGTTCACGCCGCCCAATCCTATCAGTGGAACGCGACTCGTCTTCCACCTGCTCGACCAAATCGAGAAGACGATGGACGAACCCGACGCGGGATTGTGGGAGTTCCGCAACGTCAGCCAGATGCACAGCTACACGTTCCTCTTTCACTGGATCGGCGCCCAGGCAGCCTACCGGATCGGTCGCCACCTGTCTGACTCCGCGCTGATGGGTCGGGCCGAAACCCTGGCCGCCGCGGCTGCGAGCCGGATCGAACGTTGCTATGTCTCCGCCACCGGCGTCTACAGTCAGGCGATCGGCTCGGACAAGTTGGACGCGAGTCTATTGCAATTGATTACACTCAACTATTTGGACCCATCATCGGATAGGGCCAGGCGCCACCTCGCAGTCCTGGAGCAGACACTGAAAACCAACAACGGATTGGTCTTTCGTTACCTTCATGAGGACGACTTCGGGAAGCCGCAGACCACGTTCTTGGTGTGCGCCTTCTGGTACGTAGAAGCGCTCGCGGCAGTGGGGCGCCTCGAAGAGGCGGAGGCCGGCTTTCGCAGGCTGCTTGCGTATTCCAATCCGTTGGGTCTGTTCAGCGAGGACGTGGATCAAACCAATGGCAGTCAGTGGGGCAACTTCCCGCAGACTTACAGCCACGTTGGCCTCGTGAACGCTGCGTTCCGAATCGCAAGGAAACTGGATCGCCCGGACTTCCTGTCCTGAGGCGCGTTGGACGGCTGAGTTGAACCAGAAGCGCGAAACAGAGGCTCACGCAGGTCCCGGAGGTCGCCTGATTCTGGTGAGCAACCGCCTGCCCGTTCAATGGGACGCGGTTTCCGGCGAGTTCCGACCCGCCTCAGGGGGTCTCGTGCAGGCGCTTTCGGGCGTGAAGGCCGAGCGGCCTCGTCTGTGGATGGGGGCCGTGAGCGCGGGGGACGAATCGCGGCCGTTTGGGGAGGGGCTGCACCCCGTCGAACTGGCTGCCGAACTGTACGAAAGCTACTACTCGGGAATGGCCAACGACGTGCTGTGGCCGCTCTTTCACTACGAGCAGGAGTACGTTCGCTTCGAGTGGCGCCACTGGGACTCGTACTGCGCGGTGAATCGGCGCTTTGCCGAGGAGCTGGCGCGGATTCTCGCCCCCGGAGATGTCATCTGGATTCACGACTACCATCTCTTCATGCTCCCGCGCTTCCTCAGGGAACTTTCCGTGGAGCAGAAGGTGGGCTTCTTTCTGCACATTCCTTTTCCGAGCTCCGAGATCTACCGGACTCTTCCTGTTCGAGAGCAGATCCTGTCGTCCTTGATTGACTGCGACCTCGTTGGCTTTCACGACTATTCGTACCTGCGGCATTTCGTGCAGAGCCTGAACCAGTCGCTCGGGTTGGAATCCGACATGCTCAAAGTGGAAAGGCTGACGCGAAGGACGGAGTTCGGCGTGTTTCCCGTCAGCATCGATACGGACAGGTTTGCCAAGAGCGCTTCGCAGCCCGCGGTGCAACGGCGTATCCGTCAGCTTGCGCAGTACGGCGACTACCAGGAGCTCATACTGGGCGTGGATCGCCTCGACTACATCAAGGGCATCGACCTGAAACTGCGGATCTTCGAGGCGGCGCTCGAACGGGACGAGAGCCTGATGGGGCGCGTGGCCCTGCTGCAAATCGCCGTCCCTTCGCGCACCGAGGTGCAGGAGTACGCCAAGACCAAGAGCGAGGTCGAGCAGCTGGTCGGAAGGATCAACGGCCGGTTCGGGACGCCGACCTACACTCCCGTGAAGTACATCTTCAGCTCCGTCGACTTCGCGGAACTACTGGCTCTGTACAGGCACGCCCGCGTACTCTTTGTTGCCAGCAAGCGGGATGGAATGAATCTCGTCGCCCTCGAGTACATTGCGGCTCAGGATCCCCGCAATCCCGGCGCCGTACTGCTCAGCGAATTCGCCGGGGCCGCTTCCAATTTGAGCCACGTGACCCTGATCAATCCGTGGAACGTCACAGAATCAGCCGAGCGCCTTTCAGCCGTGCTGGCGCTTTCGATCGAAGAGCGGCGGGCACGACACGCGCCACTGCTGCGCTACCTGAAGGACTATGACGCCACCTCTTGGGCGGAGTCGTTCGTGGCCCGCCTGAGCGAGCGACCGCCGCCGGCAAAGGAGGCCATCGTCGTGCAGCCCAGGGAGGGGGCGCTCGAGTGGTGGCCGGCGCAACTCGAACGACTCGCGCAGGGTCGTGTCAAGGTGCTGTTGGACTACGATGGCACGCTCGTGCCGATTCGGGAGCGGCCGGATCAGGCGGTGCTGGGAGCAGGAGAACGTTCTCGTTTGGCCGGCTGGCTGGCCACACCTGACGTCGAGTTCATACTCGTCTCGGGCCGTCCGGCCGAGTTCCTCCAGGAGCAGGCGCGGGATCTGCCGGTATCGCTGGCTGCAGATCACGGCGCGCGCTTCTTCGACCATCGTCGCGGGTCCTGGTTGACGCTCGCGCGAACGCGCCGCCGTGAGTGGTACGCTTCTGCTGCTCGCGTGATGCAGGACTACGCGCACCGTGTGCCGGGAAGCTTCATTGAGAAGAAGGACTTCAGCATCGCCTGGCACTATCGGAACGCGCCGACCAACTTCGCTGAGTACCAGAGCCGCCGGTTGGTCGAGGACCTCGAGTGGAGCATGATTCGCTTCCCGGTCTCCATCATTCGCGGGAAGAAAGTGATCGAAGTGCGCATGATCGAGTCGAACAAAGGCTACTTCGCCAACTGGTATCGCACCACGCATCCCGAGGGCCGGCTGCGGGACTATGTCATGGTCGGCATCGGCGACGACAGAACGGACGAGGATATGTTCGAGGTCTTGCGGGAGGATGGGATTTCGATTCGCGTCGGGTTCGGGCCGACCCGTGCGGCGTTCCGCCTGCGCGAGCAGAGCGAGGTGGCGGCGTTTGTCGACGGGCTTCTGGCGGTGCGCGCGGGCAGGCCTTTCTGATTCTTCAGGGCTCCCCTATTCGAACGCCGGCTTCCCGAAGGAAGGCCGATACTGTTTCCGCCGGGATGACAAGACCAATGCCGCTGTCCGGCGCAAGGCCATAGGCTCCCTTGCTGATACCGATGAAGCGTCCGTCTGCGAGATACACTCCGGCGCCCGAACACCCGGGGTAGATGAGGCCCATGGTCTGGATGAATGGGACATCCGGCACGGAGGGATCGATCCCTCTGCGTTCGACGTGAGCTACATAGCCCCGCACGAATGAATCGCCCAAGCCAAAGGGGGCGCCAACGAGAAAGACCGTGTCGTTCCGGTGAATGTCGGACCGATCCGCTGTCGGAGTGGGATCAGGGGCGCCCACCTCCGGGGCTTGAATAAGGGCGAGATCAAGAAGACCGGCCCTGCGCCTTACTCTGCCCCGTACAACCGGCCCGTCCGCAGTGCGCAAGGCCAGAGGGTCCTCGAGGCCCAACAGAACATGCCAAGCGGTCAGTATCAGTCCACGTCCGACGACGACTCCCGTGCCTCGGACTTGGCCCCCGGCGGGAGACAGGATCTGCACAGAGTTTCCCCTGACCCGCTCTATCGAGCGTCGGGAGATCGCCGCGTCGGGGCCGGGAGTGGCAGCAGGAGCGCAACCCGAAAGAAGCAGGACGAGTGCCAGGACTCGTCCTGCTGACCGGCATCGACCGTTCAACTGGCCTTCTACAGAACGTCGCAGCTGCCGCCGGATCCGCTCAGATCCATCGTGCACTTGATCTTGAACTTGAACGTCTCGCTGTTCCATGTGCGCGAGGCGCTCACCGGCGCACCATCCGCAGTTCCCGAAAGCGAAAAACTTCCGGTGAGCGTGTCTTCGATGTCAGCTGAGAACGTGAAAGTGTTGCCGCTTGTTGAGGTTGTCACGTTGGTCTGCTTTTCCGACACGGTCACATCATTGATCGTCTTGATGGCGACGCTCATGGGAGCCCCGCCGTTGACGCTAAGATCTGGCGAACTGAGGGTTTGGTCGTCTTTGAATTTTAGGTTGATGGTGTCACCGGATATGCTGAGGATCTGGATGCCCGTGGTGCCGTCGAGCGTCACCGTTCCGTTGGCCACAACGGCCTGCTGCTTGGGATAGTTGACGAAGTCGACAGCAATGTTCGCGCACTTCGAAAGCGTGGCAGACCCTGACATCGTGCCGGTGAACCCATTATTTGCGAATGTGAAGCCCACCTTCATGTTCGACAATGTTGCCTTGCCCCCTTTCGGGCAATCTACATCCCCATTCAGCGTGGCGTTGCAGCCGGTGTTGTTGCAGGTTCCTCCCGTTGCCGTGGCCGCCGGAAAGATCCGCGGCTGCATGAGCTTGGCGAGGGCCTTCTCACGGGAGATGCGGCGCAATTCTGCGATGAGTCGGTCGCGCCGAATCGGATGGAACCAAAAACCGACCGAATTGCTCTGTGCGGCGGTAGAAACGGCGCTGCTGACAGCCGAGCCCGCCGCCCTGCTTTGCGCAGCCGCCTGATTGCCGCTCCGAGTGAGCAGCGCAAGAGCGCCGAAAGTCAACAAGTCGTCATTGCCGCCATCCTTCTTGCACGCGCTGCCCCAAAAGAGCGCGCCCGCGACGGAGACGGTGAGCGCGATTCTCATTCTTCTGATTCTCATTGGTGGACACCTCCGTGGGGCAAGGTGCTCCTGAAAGCCATCCCCGCCCGCCATGCATCGGCAGGCAATGGAATCTGGCTGCCGGAAGCCGATGCCTCACAAGCAATGTTACTGTAGGTAACCCACGATTTGGAGATGATATGTTTGCCGAATGAACTCTGGTTGGGTCTTCTTTCGGTCTGACGGGACCGGAAGGCCGGTGGCAACAGGTTCGCTCGCCCCGTGGGTGCAAGAGCCCGCTTTGGAGATTAACCTTGAACCGGCTGCCGAACATCCTCTTGTGGCTCGGACGCTGTCCGTGACCGCGTATAGGAGTGTGGGTGAAGACCCCCCAGAGTTCTCCGGAGACCTTCCGGCCCCGCCATATCTCCGAAAGAGAGGACTCGAACCATGAAAAGTCAACAGGAAAAACAGTACGTAGGTATCGATGTTGGGAAACGTCTCGTGCAAGTATGCCGAATCACGGCCGAGGGAAGAATCCAGCGAATGCAGACCGACACCGGCACGGCCGGGATGAAGGTACTGTGCACCTGGCTGGTTGCCAACGACGTGGTTGCAATCGAGGCGGGCAATCTTGCCTTTCGGATCGCAGGAATCCTCAAGTCCTCGTTGGGCTGCACGGTCCACATTCTGAATCCGGGCGACATCGCGATGATCCATTCTTCCCTGAAGAAGACTGACAAGGAAGATGCACTCAAGCTTGCTCGACTTGTTGCGCGTTTTTCCGAATCCGAGCTGCCATTGGTGCCCATTCCATCGGAAGACGAACAGGATGCGCGCAGGCTCCTCAAGGAACAGGACTATTGGACACGGCAGGTGCGCAGCGCAAAAAATCGGCTGCACTCCATTTTCGCAGCCGCCGGGTTCACGGCGATTACCAAGAAGGATGTGGCAACATCCAAGAGGCGCCTCCGTGCCATGGCCCTCTTCGGATCCGATGCTGCTCTCGGACTTTTTCGCGTAGAAGCCGAACGCACCAATCTTCACCTCGAGTATCTTGAAGACCGCACGCGTCTTATCGAAGAAAAGATCCGCCTGACCCTCCGGAAGCACAAAGACTATGCGACCATAGCGTTGTCTTTGCCCGGAGTGGGTCCCGTACTGACTCTTGCATTCTTCGCCTATCTCGGTGACTGCCGCCGTTTCAGCAGTGGAAAACAGGTGAGCAACTATGCTGGTTTGGTCCCGCGCGTGGACATATCCGGCGACATCGTTCACTACGGGCGCATCATCAAGCGCGGCAACCGTCACATCAAGCGCTGTATCGTGCAGGGAGGTTGGGCCATGAGTCGCTCCAAGTCCTCCGGCCGACTGGGAACCTTCTTCCAGCGGAAGAGATCCGAAATTGGAAACGGCAAAGCCGTCATCGCCCTTTCCCGCAAGATCGTGGAGACGTTCTATGCAATGATGCGTGACGGAACCATCTACGCGGATTCCGACCCCATCGCCCTCAAGGCCAAACTCGCCCGCTGCGGAATCACAGAAACAGAGACGGGGGATTGACAGAAAACATAGGAGTGTCGAGAAATTTTCGTAATCCGGAGTTTGCGGTCGCAACACGAACCCCTAATCATATGTTTATATGTATGGATTGAGTTTCACAAACTCCGGACGGTGCGGGGGATCCTCGTCCCCCGCCGCGTCAGCCGCGTTTGTCCAGGGAAATGTAGTGGCGTTCGTTTTCGCCGACGTAGACCTGCCGCGGACGCCCGATCTTCGTGCTGGGGTTCTCGATCATCTCTTTCCACTGAGCAATCCAGCCCGGCATGCGGCCCATGGCGAACATGACGGTGAACATCTCGGTGGGGATCCCGATGGCGCGGTAGATGATTCCCGAGTAGAAGTCCACGTTCGGATACAGTGAGCGTTGCACGAAATAGTCGTCCGTCAGGGCTGCTTCTTCCAGCTTCTTGGCGATCTCCAGGTAGGGGTCGTGCACGCCCATCTTGCTCAGCACTTCGTCGCATGCTTTCTTGATAATCTTGGCGCGCGGGTCGAAGTTCTTGTAGACGCGATGCCCGAAACCCATCAGGCGGAAGGTGGAATTTTTGTCTTTGGCCAGGGCGAGGAACTTGTCCACATTCCCACCGTCCTCGTGAATGGTCTGGAGCATCTCGATGACGGCCTGGTTGGCGCCACCGTGCAGCGGCCCCCAGAGTGCGCACACGCCGCTGGAGATGGAAGCGTAGAGGTTGGCGCGGCTGGAACCCACCAGGCGAACCGTCGATGCAGAGCAGTTCTGTTCGTGGTCTGCGTGCAGGATGAGGAGCAGGTCCATGGCCTTCTCCACGATCGGGTCCACCTCGTAGTCTTCGGCCGGCACCGCGAACATCATGTTCATGAAGTTGGCCACGTAGGACAGGGAGTTGCGCGGGTAGATGAAGGGCTGCCCGATGGACTTCTTGTACGAATAGGCCGCAAGCGTCGGGGTCTTGGCCAGCAGACGCGTCATCGAGATTTCACGGTGGCGCGGATTCAGCGGATCGGAAGAGTCCGTGTAGTAGCCCGAAAGAGTGGTTACCATGGAACTCAGAATAGCCATCGGGTGCGCGTCTTTCGGGAAGTGATCGTAGAGGCGCTTGAGGTCCTCGTGGATCATCGTGTGCCGCATGATGTTCTGGCGAAAGGATTCGAACTGCTCGCGCGACGGCAGCTCCCCGTAAAGCAGCAGGTAGGACACCTCCAGGAAGGTGGACTTTTCGGCGAGTTCCTCGATCGGATAGCCGCGGTAGCGGAGGATTCCCTGCTCACCGTCCAGAAACGTCACCGCGCTGGGCGTGGATCCCGTGTTCACGTAGCCGGGATCGAGCGTGATCATCCCGGTCTGGCCGCGCAGCTTACCGATGTCGAGTGCGATTTCCCCCTCTGAACCGATGGTGACCGGGATATCGATTTCCTTGTCCCGAAACTTCAGTTTTGCGGTTTCCGCCATAGGGCCGATTTGGCGCTCTCGCCTCGGGCGCGCAAGTCCTTCTTTTCTTGCTTCCCCGTGGCGCAAGCGGGGCGCCGCTTGGATCGGAACCTGACTGCCGGGGGTCGATGGTTGCTTTTCAATACGCTGGACTTCGCGCTGTTCTTTCTTCTCGTTTACGGAGCCTACCTGGTCATCCCGGCCCGGGCCCGTGTCTTTGTCCTCCTCCCGGCTTCCCTGTTCTTCTACGGCTACTGGAATCCGCGGATACTCGCGCTCTTGATGGCAACCGTATGGGTGAATCATCGCGCGGCCCTCTTTCTCGAACATCGTGAACTTCCGGCAGGCAAACGTCGCGTAGCGTTGTGGGGCGCGGTGGGGTTCAACCTGGCCGCTCTCGGATTCTTTAAGTACTATAACTTTTTTGCCCGCAGCCTCGGCGACCTGCTCGGGCTTGCGGGGTTGCCTGCGCCCTTGCCGCTCCTGGAGATCATCCTGCCCGTCGGCATTTCGTTCTACACGTTTCAGGTGACGGCCTATGTCGTCGATGTCAGTCGTGGTCAGGAACGCGCGGAGAGATCCTACTGGAACCTCCTCTTCTTCACGACCTACTTCCCGCAACTCGTGGCAGGACCCATCGAACGGGTGGGCCATCTCCTGCCGCGCCTCAAGCAGCTCCCGCACATCCACTTGAATCAGGTTTGGTCCGGCGCCCTTCTGGCTTCGTGGGGCCTGTTCAAGAAGGTCTTCGTTGCGGACAACCTGAGCCAGTTTGTGGACGTCCTGCTCGTTCCGGGCGCGCAGCCTCCACTCCTTTCGTACAGCGTGGGAGCCTGCGCTTTTGCTCTACAAGTATACGCCGACTTCTCGGGATACACGGACACGGCCCGCGGAGTCTCGCGCATGCTGGGGATCGAACTGACGCTCAACTTCAACCTGCCCTTTCTGTCCTCAAACCCGGCGGAGTTCTGGCGCCGCTGGCACATCACGCTCGGGGCGTTCCTGCGGGACTACGTCTACATTCCGCTGGGGGGAAACCGGGTTTCGCTGTGGCGGCAGAGCTGGAATGTCATTGTGGTGTGGACTCTGGGCGGACTCTGGCACGGCGCGAGCCTCGGCTTTCTGGTTTGGGGGATCTACTGTGGCGTCCTCGTCGTCCTGTACCTTCTCAGCGCCCCGTTGCTTGCGCGGATCGCGCGTACGCATCCAGTCCTGGATGGCATGCTCCTCTACCTGGGAAGGGCCTATACGTTCCTTACGTTTGCCCACGGGCTGCTCCTGTTCCGCGTCGAGAACCCCGCGCACCTCAAGTTCGTACTCAGCAACCTCAACCCCTTCGCCGACGGAAGTTTCCTTCACATAAGCGTGCTGGGCCAGCTTCTTTTTTTTGCCGGCCCGCTCCTCCTCATGCAGTTTGTCCAGGCGCTGCGCGGCAAATTGGAGATCTGGCTCGACTGGCCCGCCCTTATGCTGGGCCTTGCCTGCACAACGGGCCTTTTGGCGGTCGTTTGGTTTGGCGTCTTCAACGCCGATCAGTTCTTCTACTTCCAGTTCTGAAATATCCTCGTGATGGCGAAGGACACCATGAACACGAACCCGGACGACCCCGAAACCTGGTTCTCGCTTTCGGAGGCTGATTTCTTGCGAAAGCTCGAAGAGGTGATGGCGCTGACCGGGAATCCCGGGGATGCTTTCGGGCCCATGGTCAGCTACAACGTGCCGTGGTTTCTGCTGCGCGAGTTGTGGCCGCAGGCCTTCGAGGAACTCTCCCGTCGTCCGCTGTGGATGGCTTTTGCCGCGGCCGAAGAGGGCTGGCGCGGGCGGTTGGACAACATTCGCTCGCGCGCGGCGTCTGTTTCGGGCGGTCACCACGTGGAGTTTGCGAAGACCTACGTCATGACGGCGGACCGCCTGCTGGTGCTGCTGGCCGGAACGGACGGTCCGTGTTTGGCTCTGCTCGCGCCTTCGGCAGATTGGGAGTGGGCACAGCGAGAGGAAGCCGGCCTGCACATCGCTTCGACTCGCGGCCGGGAGGTGCGCCACTACCGCGTTCGCGGTTCGGCCGTGGTCGGTTCGGCCGACCTCCTTGCCGTTCCGCGGCGCGCCTATACGCGCGTGGGGATGCTGGTCCCCCGCCGGGAAATCACGGGCATGGCCTTTCTGGCCCTCGGCAAACTTCGGCATCTCGGTCGTGGCGTACCGGACGAGTTACGCGCCGAATGCGATCGGGTGCTCGAGGCGCGCGCGGGGGGAAGGCTGGGCGGCCAGGAGGTCATGGGAAGTCTGCGCGTTTTGGACGCCTTCTTCGAGTTGACGGCCGACGCTCCGCTCGAACCCTTCTGGTCGGTCATCCGCTCATTCCGGGACAGCGTCGGCGCGTCGCTGCGGCCGTAGCATGAGCAGCAGGCCCGTGCGCAGTCGGCGCAGTCGGTGGCGGACCCAGAAGAACCGAAAAGCCCATCCCGCACCGAGAAAACGAACCACGCAGCCCCGCGGAAGGTTGGGTTGCGAGTCGTTGCTCCAGCGCACCAGACCCGGTGCAATCGCCCTCGTTCCGTTCTGTCGGAGAAACTCCACCGTCACTGCCGTCGCGACGGGTACATCGGACACGCCGGTCAGGAAGACTCCCTGCGAAAAAAGGTCCAGGGCGACAGTGTCGATTTTTCTGTCAGGAGTGTGCAGGACGGCCATCACCGCGTGCGGCAGTCGCAGCAGATTCTCGCGGAAGAACAGGTAGTTCAATCGATCGTTGAGAAGCAGCACGAGCCCCGCGGAACCGGGCAGCGTCACAAGCAGCGCGAGAAGCACCTCCAGGTCCAGCGAGCCGTCCCGTAGGAAGAGGTCCGGTCGCACGTGGAGCCCGAGAGCCCCGCAAACTGCGAACGCGAGGAGCACAATCGCGAGGGCCAGGTGGAAGCCGGTGAACTTCGCCCGAAAGAGCGGAGCGCGGGTGGCGTCGACGGCCTGTCGCTCTTCGAGCCAGCTTTCGTACTGGCGCTGCCGGGTGATGATGTCCATGTCGTCCGCGTCCACACCCAGAACGCCCAGCACGTTGCGCGGCACGACGATGCGCCCGCGTGCGTTGAGGTACTCCACATAGATGAAGCCTCCGGCAAGGAGCATCGGCAGGATTCTCTGCGCGGAGCCCCCCGTGAACAGGACGAAGTCGAAGGCGGTGTGGAAGGCGACGGGCACCGCCACAGCTCCGGCGTTCAACCAGAGGCGGCGGATGCGGGCCGGCCGGTCGTCGATGTCGGGGATGCTGCAGTGATGCGCGTACGCCAGCGAGCTGCCGATCATCGCGGAGCAGAAAACGTGCATGGGAACCGCGCTGACCGTTCGCAACAGGATCACGAATCCGTCGTGCGTCAGGGCGTAGTGAAGATTCTCGGCAACGGCAAAGCCCAGGCCGATGAGGATGGAGCGGAAGATGCCTTCGGTGACGGTAAACGTGTCGTCGCCGTGCCTGACCATGGTGGCGATGATGGCAACGCGAAGCAGCTCCTCCACAAGCGCCGCATGCACGAAGGCACGCACGAAATCGGAGGAGGTTCGGGGCAGTAGGAGTTGGACGGCCAGCGCGCCGCTGCTCATCAGCATGCCGAAGAAGAAGGCGCGGGAGAGGTGAAAGATGTCGCGCTGGAAGATGAAGTTTCGGAAGTAGAAGACGAAGAACAGCGCAACCGGGAACAGCGAGATCGCGATTTTCAGGGTGTAGCTCATGACCAACCTGGGGCCCCGCTACTGATTCCTGCTACTGGACATAGACGGGGATGTCGCCCACCTGGATGACGGTCCCTTTGGCGCCGCCCGTCTCGGTCTTTCCGTTGCTGCCCGCACTGCGCTTCGAGGAAGCGGCGCCTCGTGCTCCGCTCGAAGCAGTGGTCGCCGGTTTCGTGCGGCCCGTGCGCGCAGCGCGCTCTTGCGTCGGCACGCGCGCGGACGTGTGTGCCGGTGGCGGAGAGGCACTCCTCGTGATGGGCGCGGGGCTGCTGACCGCCAGGGGGGACGCTGCAGCTCGATGCAAGAAGAAGCCGGCGGCAAAGAGTCCGGCGCCAGAAAACACCAGTGCGAAGAAGAAGACCAGGAGTTGGCGGCCGCTTACGTGGATCATGAAATTCCCCATCGGGTCGCGCAGATTTTCGGGAAGCACGACCGGCAGGAAGTGGTGCGACGGAAGCTCATCAAGCACGATGGGAGTCACGGTTCGGACCGTGCCCGAATCTGTGCTTTCGGCTTTGGTCCGGGGAAGCTCCGCTCCGCCCGGGCGATGGCTCGGAAGCAGAATGATGGCCGATCCCGTCCGCTCGCGGATGGTCTCGCGCAGATGGCGCACCTGGGCCTTCCGCAGCCGGTCGTTCGGGAACAGATCCTCGTGACCGTCTGCCGCCGGCGCGGGGCGCGCGATGAGCCAATCTTCCCGCACACTCATTTCCTGTGCCTATTATCGGTTGTTTCCCCGGGCCCACCGCCTAAATTGACGCATGCTCCGCACTGTACTCGGCCTCCTGGACGACGTGCTGGATACAACGGTCCTTCTGGGATACGATCGGGTGGGCTTCCTGGCCCGCAGCGCTGCCTGGGAACCGGGGGAGCTGGATGTGGATCTGACGGGTCGGACCTGTCTGGTCACCGGAGCCAACTCCGGCTTGGGTTTTGCTGCGGCCCGCGGCCTGGCCGCGCGTGGTGCCTCCGTGGTGTTGGGCTGTCGCAATGCCGAGCGTGGCCGCCAAGCGCTGGAGCAAATTCGCGCCGAATTTCCTGGGGCCAAGGTCGAGTTGGAGGAGATCGATCTGGCTTCCCAACGATCGATTCGTGATTTCGCGGAGCGAATGGGTCGGCGGAACGCGAAGCTCGATGTGCTCGTGAACAATGCGGGCCTGCTCTCGGAGGAGCGCCAGGAGACGGAGGACGGCCTGGAGCTGACCTTCGGTGTCAATGTCATCGGTACCTTTCTTCTCACGAATCTGCTGCTCCCTTGTCTTTCCGGGACGCCCCGTTCGCGCGTGATCAATGTCTCCTCGGGTGGCATGTACCTGGCGGATCTCGGACTTGCTGACCCGCAATTCCGGGAGCGGCCCTTCGATGGCCTGCGGGCGTACACCGAATCGAAGCGCGCTCAGGTTGTGTTTGCTCAGCTCTGGGCCGAGAAGGCCGCCGGTCGCGGTCCGCTCTTCTTTTCCATGCATCCCGGATGGGCGGACACACCCGGCGTGCGCGCGGCGCTCCCCTTGTTTCACCGCATGACGCAGTTCGTGCTGCGGACACCGGAGGAAGGCGCAGACACCATCCTCTGGCTTGCCGTCCATTCCCGTCTGGGCGCCGGGGATTCCGGCAAGTTCTGGTTCGACCGTCGCCCGCGGCCCATGCATCGCCTGGCTTCCACGCGAAACTCTGAATCCGAGAAGCGCCGGTATTGGAAGATGTGCGAAGAAATCAGCGGGTCTTCGCCGCAGTTCTGAGACCGGCCCGGCGAGAAAAACTTGCCTTCCGCCGGGGTCCCGGCAGTCATCATCCTAATGAGGGTCAAGATCAGCGAAATCAAAGTCGGCAATCGGATTCGAACCGACACAGGGGATCTCACCGCGCTCAAGGACAGTATGCGGCGCGTGGGGCTTCTGCAGCCGATCCTGATCGACCCGGACAATCGCCTCGTGGCGGGTTACCGCCGGATGCAGGCCGCCAAACAACTCGGCTGGGAATCGGTCGAGGTGCGCCTCGTCGATGTGGCGGACAAGAAGGAAAGGCTTCTTGTGGAAGCCGAAGAGAACACCACGCGCAAAGACTTCTCGCCCGACGAACTGGCCCGCGCGGATCGCCTGCTGGATCGATACAGCCGCACCGGCCTTCTGTGGAAGTTCGTGGCCTGGCTCATGGATCTCATTGAGCGGATCTTCCGTCGCCGTTGAGGGTGCTCTTTTCGCTTGGAGCAGTCGTGCAACGCGATGAACCCGGCGGGGCGCGCCCACCTTCCCAAAGGATCGAGTGGGTCCGTCGTGGAAGGCGGACCGGCGAATGCGGGGTCGCGCGCGGGACCACGGTCGCCGTCCGGCGGTGAATCACCACCCTGTTCGGTCGGGCACCAGGCCTTTTCGTGATGCCGCGCTTTCAGCGGCCGAGCGGCGGCGCCGAAACAACGGCTGCTTGCTCGGGAACTCGGGAGCGCGCGGCGGAAGTTTGAGGCCCTGCGGTGACGTTTGCGATGCTCCGTGCGGCTAAAGCTCTTCATCGCGCCCTCGGGTTCCGACAAGCCGCTCGGTCGCAACCGGCACCAGACCGTCGCTCAGGCGCGGCTGATCCGCGTGAATCGCCAAGACGGCTCTCACCACCTTCGAAAGACTCTTCCCCGAACGCCCCCGGTACCGGATCGCATTCCTGTTGGGAGCGCTTCATTCTCTGGAGCTGGCGAATGCGTTCGGAGTTCAAGAACGCCATCGGCACGGGTGCGCCCCGGAGCGCTGGCTTTGCGAAAAAATCGGTCAAAGCCGGTCGGGCCTCGCTGTTTCACATAAGATGGCCCACGGCTCCATGGTGTCGCGATGTCTTTTGTGTTGGTTTCTGACGCTCGCGCTGCTTGCTCCCGGCGGTTGTGCCCTCCCGATCGCAGAGGTGGACGATCTCCTGAATCCCGAACGCAAGGGCTTGGGACTGTGGCCGTGGTTCCTTCTTCTCTTGGGAGGAGGTTCCGGTAGCGGGCCCGCAACGCTCAAGAGCCCCGTGATGTTCGTGGCTCAGGTGCCGGTGTGTGCAACGATGGATGCTGTGACCGAGGCCTTTCTCAATCAAAAGGCAACGGCCAAAGCGGCTCCCCGCGGCGGCGATCTGTACATCAAGTATGCTGAGGGAACTTACAATGCTCAGCTGTATCCGGACGGCGTGCGCAACCTGACCCGGGCTGCGGGTTTTGGTTCGAACGAAATTCTGCAGACGGGTTTGCCCGGTCAGTCGGGCTCACCCATCGCCGTCCGTCAGCCCACCGTGCACTGGAACGGCAAGAAGGCTCTCTTTTCCATGGTCACAGGTTCGCCCGTGGACCCCTTCAATTCCGCCGATCCTGCGTACCGCTGGCAAATCTATGAAATCACAGGCTTCGGTCCCGAAGAGACGCCGCAGATCATCAAGGTCCAGGGCCAGCCGGAAAGCTTCAACAACATAGCCCCCTTCTACTCCTCGGACGACAAGATCCTCTTTGTTTCCGACGCGCCGCGCGGCCAGGCGGCACATCTGGCGCCTCTGCTCGACGAGTACGAACGCGCTCCCACCGTAGGCGGGATTTGGAGACTCGACCCCTCTCTGCCTGCTGGCGCGAACAATCCGCGCATGATCCAGGATTCTCCGAGCGGCGCCTTCGACCCCTTTGTCGATTCGCACGGGCGGGTGGTCTTCACCAAATGGGATCATCTGCGCGTGGATGGCTTCGGCCAGTCCGGCGGGACTCCCGGTGGAGGGGTGAACTACTCCGACGAATCGAGCTCGGCTTCGATTGTACCGGGCAGCAGGGGACCGTTCCAGACGATGCCGCCGGCAGATCCCAAGTATCAGGAATTGGGAGACGAATACTTTCCGGAGCAATCGCGCGGCGATTTTGATCCCGCTTTTCCGCTCGCGGGAGCCGTCACCGAACAACAGATCCTGACGGCGTTCCAAAAGAGAAAATCCACCTATGTGGATGCTCACGGCCGGACCGTCCGTCAGCACGATTTCAATCATTTCTACCCCTGGATGGTCAATCAGGATGGTTCCGAAGAGGAAACCCTGAATCACATTGGGCGGCATGAATGGGGTGGTTCGTTCAACCATGCTGTGATTGTAGATCCTAAATTATACTTGGAGGAAAACAATCCCTTCTTGAGCTCCCTTGCCAACAAACACTTCATGGGCGGTTCGGCCGGGCTGTTTCAGGTCCGCGAAGACAGGACCTCGGGCATCTATTGCGGTGTTTACAGCCTGGAGTTCCGCAAAGCAGCTACGGGCAACATCGTTTGCTTTCAGGCGGCGCCGAACGTGAACCCGGACGACATGGCTCTCGAGATCAGGACTTCCGGGGGCGGCCTGGGCGACTTCGGTCCTGATGGTGGTTTTCGTCATCCACTCCGGCTGAGCTCTACGGAGATCATTGCGGTGAACACGCCCTACCCGCAGCCGGGCGACTACAGTTTTGATATCGATGACAAAGGTTGCGATCAACGATTCGTGAGTGCGGCGGATGGAGTCACCGCACTCGAAATCAATGGCTATGACCTGCGCCTGAAGAAGCTGTCGGAAGAGGGCAACCTCTGGCGTGCGGTCGCTCCCCTGACGTCCGGAATTCGCAGAGAAGTGCGCTGGTATGACGGCAGCGGGGCGCTGCGGGGTTACAGCGGCACACTCTGGGAGCTCGATCCGGTGGAAGTTGTCGAAAGAAGCGCTCCTCCTCTCGTGACGGGCGTCGTGCCGACCGTTGAGCAAACTGTGATTCAAAATGAGCTCAGTTCGGCTTCCCTGGATCTGGAAAGCCTCAAGAACTGGATGGTCAGTCGAGATCTGGCTCTGATTGTGGGGCGCAATGTTACCTCACGGGACAGGGGCGACCGCGGACAGCCGTACAATCTGAGAGTGGTCCATGAAGGCCAGGACGGAGTGCAGAGCACCCTTCCGGGGCTGCCTGGAGACGCCACGATCCTGCCGGTAAGCTATCTGGAGATCTTTCAGGGGGATCGACTCCGCGCGTACAAACCATCGCTCAATCTGTACGGATACGGCGGGGCTCTACCCGGACGCAGAATTCTGGCCGTTCCGCTGCACGTGAACACAGCACAGAACTTCAACACGCTCGGCCAGGCCGTTCCCGCCCGCGAACGAAGCATGGCCAAGATCTATCCGGATGGCTCTTTCGCGGCCTTTGTGCCGGCATACCGGGCCATGACCTGGCAACTGGTCGGGCCAAAAGATCCGGGGAACAGCAATCTGTCTTACCCGCCCGTGGTAAGGGAACGCAATTGGGTTTCGTTCAAGGCCGGTGAGGTTCGTGTCTGCGCCGGGTGCCATGGTCTGAATCGCTTCGATCAGACCGGCGGTCCCAAGCCGACCAACCAGCCACAGGCGCTGCAGGCTCTGCTGGAATACTGGAAGAACAATCAGTAGGATCAGCGCGCTTCTTTCTCCCGCGGTCCTTTCCACTCCGACAACCCGGAGGTCAGTCGCGCCACGGGCAATCCCTTGGCCCGGAGCAGTTCAGCGGCGCGCACGGACAGCACGCAGAACGGCCCGCGGCAATAGACAACCAACTCCCGATTCTTGGGCAACCTGCCCGAGTGCTTCTTGAGTTCCTCGAACGGGACGTTGATCGCACCGGCAATGTGCTCTTTGCGGAACTCCTCGCGCGACCGCACATCGATCAGCACGACCTTTCCCCCTCGGATCCTCTTGTCCAATTGTCTCGGCGTGACCCGGGCCACCGCGCCCCCGTCCGGAAGACCGGACCCGAGACCGCGGAAAACAGCGAATCGCTCCAGCGCACCGATGAGCTCGCGTATGGGACCGTTCGGGAGCCTGTAGAAGACACGTTTGCCCTCCCGCCTCGTAACGACCATGCCCGCCTTTTTGAGGATCTGGAGGTGCTGGGAGGTGCTGGCCACCGGTACGCCGGAAAGTTCGGCCAGCCTGTCGACCGACTTTTCGCCATCTGCGATGAGGAGCATCAGAATCAAGCGCGAGTCGTTGCCGAGCGTGCCGGCAATCTCGCTCATTCGGGAAATCCTCTCCAGGTCGCTCACGACTCCTCATGATTCGGGACGGGGCCGGCGGGCGACGAATCCTTTTTGGCCTTGTTCGGAACCATCCGACCGGGGGAAAAAACAGAAAAACGGTTGACGCTCCGACATTCAATATAGTGATTGAATGAAGAAGGCACTGGAGGTTCCCCTTGCTGGTGCAAGCGGAGTTCGGTCGCAGAAAGGAGCGTGCCATATGAATCAAGCGCTGGAGTTTCTCACACGCGTCTTCCTCATCGGTGTCGGGGCAACCGTCATCATGGACCTCTGGGCGCTTCTTCTGAAGCAGTTCGGAATCCCATCCCTCAACTTTGCGTTTTTGGGACGCTGGATCGGACACCTTCCCGAAGGGAAATGGTTTCACGAGAGTATCGCGAAGGCTGTCCCAGTGAAGCTTGAGTTGCTGCTCGGATGGTGCGCGCACTATTCGATCGGAATTTCCTTCGCAGCCCTCTTGGTTTCAATCTTCGGTCTGCAATGGGCCAGGTCGCCGTCCCTTCTGCCCGCGTTGTTTGTTGGGATGGTAACCGTGGTGGCGCCGCTGCTGATCTTGCAGCCGGCACTGGGTTTGGGGTTCGCTTCGTCCAAGACCCCAACCCCCGTCTTCCACAGCCTCAAGAGCCTCGTGACACACACTATTTACGGTTTTGGTCTGTACCTCGCTGCTCTGCTTACCTCAATGGTTGGGAGGAGGTTCCTTTGAGTGTGGCTCTTGTGTCTGCCACGGCTTCAGAACCTTCTTGACCTCCGGGTTACGCGCCACCGCAGTCCTGATTGACGGGACCAGGACGTTCCCGTCTCTGCCAGGGCGCGCCAACCTTCGCTCGCGTGGGAGCGTCCAAAAGAACCATGAGGCATGCCGCCACCTTCGCCCTCGTCTTGAGCGCGGTCGCCACTCCGGCTGCCCTGCGCGCCGATGTCACGCCGCTCCAGATCGCGCTCTTTCACCCCATTCAGTTGGCCAACGAAAAGACGGCAGTCGTGGGGCTGCGACTGAATCTGTTCTACGGAAAGAACCGCGACGTGTACGGGCTCGACCTGGGGCTCGTGAATGTAGTCGAGCGGGATTCCGTGTCCGTGGCTGCGGGGCTGGCCAACGTTTCCAGGCGGCACGGTGGCGTGCAGGTGGGACTGGCCAATGCCAGCCGCACCCTCTACGGCTTCCAGTTCGGCTTGGTCAACTTTCACGAATCGGGTTTCGGTTGGCAGTTCGGGGCCATCAATATTGCCGCGAAGCCCTGGCTGCCGATGCTCGGGATTCTCACCAACTGGGCCGAGCGACCTCGGCTCGGTCAGTTCACGCTCGGCTTCAATCACGCGTGGCACACGCCCCTGCAAATAGCGGGCATCCTCAACAACTCGCGTCGCGAAACAGTGCTCCAAGTCGCGGGCGGCGCCAACTACGGCGAATCGGTCGGTCTGCAAATTGGGGGAGTATTCAACCGGGCCGAAAAGGTCACCTCCCAGTGGGCACTCGGGGTGAACGTTGCCGAGCACAGTCACCTGCCGCAGTTCGCCGGGGTGCTGAACGTGGCCGACAGGACCTCCGCTCAACTGGCAGTGTTGGGCAACTGGTCGCGGAATGAAACGATTCAGCTCAGCGCGCTGGGCAACTATTCGGGAAGAACGCGGCCGGCCGGGAGCGAAACCAAGGAGCCCGGTCCGGAAGGATCACGCGGGCTTCAACTCTCCGGAGGCGCCAACTACGCACAGAATGTTCTCGTTCAGTTTGCGGGGATCGTAAATGTGAACGAACGTGCGGGCGCGCAGGTGGCGGCCGGCGGCAACCTCGCAGGAGATGCGCGCCTGCAACTCGCCGGCTTCAATCGGGCGCAGAGTGCGGATGTTCAGGTCGGTCTTTTGAACTTGGCCGATGAGTCCCGCCTGGCGCAGGTGGGTCTGTTCAATCGATCGTTGTCCACGCGCGGCTTCATGTTGGGCCTCGTAAACGAGAGTCACGAACTGTTGGGCCTTCAGGTCGGCCTGCTCAATATCGCCAAGAACGCGCGCCTGCCGGTCACGCTGCTCTTCAACTTCAACTACGACGAGAGGGAGGTCCGCAGCAGCACCGGCTTCGTGCCCGCCTCTTGGACGCCCTTTCAGTTTGCCTTCTACGCACCCGGTCAGGTGTTCACGCGCGAGACTCCCGTCCTGGGTCTGCGTCTGTCCCTGCTGTATGGACGCAACGCGACGGTGTTCGGACTCGACGTGGGCCTCGTGAACCGCAGCGAGCAGGCGCGCGGCTTCGCCGTGGGCGGCCTGAACGTCGTCGAAGGCGACTTTGTCGGCGCGCAACTTGGTCTTGCCGGCTATGTGGAGGGGGACGCCACGGGAGCCCTCGTCGGTCCGCTGCTGCAGTTCACGGGCGGCACACTGCGGGGATTTGCACTCGGTGCGGTGGTGTTCACGGGCGGGGATGTGCGCGGCTTGCAGTTGGGTGTTCTCTTCAATGGAGCAGGCCGGTCGCTTTTGCCCCAGTTCAGCCTCGGGGCCAACGTGGCCCAATCCGCGCCGCTGCAGCTGAGCGGGCTGGGGAACTACTCCGAAGAGAAGATAATAGGTCCACAAATATCTGTCGGAGTCAACTACGCGCGGGGCGCTTTCGCGCAGGTGGGCGGGCTGGGAAACTACTCCGACGAAGACGTGGTGGGTTTTCAGGTGGGCGGATTGTTCAACCGCGCGCGGTTCGTGCCGCTCCAGATTGCACTCGGCGGCAACCAGGCCACCCTCGAGTCCTGGTTTCAATTTGCGGGCATCTTCAACGTCGTCAGCGAAGAACTGCGCAACGCGCCGTTCGGTCGGGGGCTGGACCCCTACGCTCAGGTTTCAACCTTCTTCAACCTCTCGGCAAACACACACCTCCAGATTGCTGCTTTCAACATCGAGCAGCGCCGCAATTTCGTTCAACTCGGGTTCGTGAACTTTGCGCGGAAGGGGCATTTTCAGGCGGGCGGGGTCAACGTCGCTTTTGGCTTTCGCGGGACACAGGTCGGGTTCGTGAACGTGGCGGGTGATTCGGCCGGCCTTCAGGTGGGCGCCGTCAACGTGGTGGACGACTTCCGGGGTGTGGCCGTCGGCGCGTGGAACCTGGCCGACGATTTCCGGGGGTTGTCCGTCGGTTTATTTAACTTTGCCGACTATTTACGTGGTGTTCAGATTGGCATCATCAACATCCACCGCAAGGGTTCCGTTCCAGTGATGTTGGGCGTCAACGCGGGGTGGTGAGGACCGACGTCGACGCCCAGCCTGCTACGCGCCCTTTTTTGTGGACAGCCCAAAGGGCAGATAGAGCGGGCAGGTGCCCACCACGCTCGTCAGAACGAACACTACGGCGAGTGCGCCCAGGATGATGGCTAACGTGCCGGAAATCATGCCGGTGAAGTAGAGTACGGCCACCACCGCCGCCAGCGCCACTCGCGCGATCCTATCGATTGTACCCATGTTTGCTTTCATTTGTTTACCTCCCGCGGTCAGGCCGCTATTGCCACACTGCCTGCACGAGAAGCACAATCGCGGTCACGATTCCCACGCAGAGCACGCAGACCAAAGCGAGCTTGAGAACCTTACCTGCTGTGCTTCCTTCGGCTGGCATATCGTTGGGACGCAACTGCTTCGCTCCGGATACGCTGATCTTTGTCAGGTCGGGAGGGCCCGACGGCAAATGATGTGCAAAAACCGCCCGGGTGCAGTGTTGCTTTCGTGATGAGCCGCTGGGCAATCGCTGTTTGTGTGACTTTGGCTGCAGGCTGCGGGAGCGCCAAAGCAGTGGTGTAGGGTCGCGTGACTCAGCGCGGACTCATACCGTTGCCCGGGGCCGTCGTGATTCTGGAAGGTCGCTCGCTTTCCGTCAACGCCAACGGCGAATTCCAGGCAGAGGTTTCCCAAGGGCAGCACGCGTTGCGTGTGTCTGCACCGGGACATGCGCCCTACGCCCGCACGATTCAGGCACAGCCACACCCTGTCTATGTGTCGGTTCCCCTTCTGCCGAGCAGCGAGCAGGTGATCGCTTCGTTCTCACAGACCAACCGCTTTCGCTATCGCGGCGCTTCGATTGTGGTTCCGGCGAACTCGATTGTCGATGACCGAGGTCGAAGCCCCGCCCAGGGGACCATTCGCCTGGCCGTGCTCCGGCCGGCCCGGGGAGAGCTTCGGTCCATGCCGGGCGAGTTTGCAGGGATCGATGCGTCCGGTCGCACCGTTCCGTTCGAGTCAGCAGGCGCCGTTCACATCACCGTGCAGCAGGGGGAGAAGCGCCTCCAGATTCGCAGGGGCGCCACGATGCAGGTCCTGATACCATTGCCGAAACGCTATCGCACGCGAAAGACGGTGCCGCTTTGGCACTTCGACCCGCAGTCCGCGCGCTGGAAGCAGGAGGCCACAGCCCGCATCGTTCGTATCCGGGGCGCCTGGTTTGCGGACGCACGCTTGCCGCACCTATCCTGGTGGAACTACGATTTTCCGTACGACCAGAGGACCAGCATCTGGGTGAAGTCCGTGGTGGACTCGAACGGAGCAGAGGTGCGCTCATCGATGACCGCCGAGGGGATCGACTACTCGGGTATCTCTGAAAGTTGGATGGAGAGCGGCTGGAATGGGCCCGGGATTTGCGTGGACGTAAAGCCATCGGCCCGAGTCGCCCTCATCCTGGCGGCGGAGGGCGTTCTCGAACACCGCCGGGAAGTACGAACCCCGATTGGTCCCTCGTCGTGCAGATTCAACCCAGGTGCGGGCGTGGTGATCCAAAAGATCGCGCTGACGAGGCGCCCGGTTGGGTGCCTCCGAGGTCGAACGACGTTGCCGCCGAATTTCGCGAAGGCGGTCGTGCGTTTGTTTGAGCGACGCTCGGAGAAGCAGAAGGTGGCGGAAGCGGACGGCAGGGGAGAGTTCTGTCTCGATGACGTGTCGCTGCCAGGCAGCGTGCTTCTCGAGGTGGAGGCTCCGCTCGAGATAGCAGGCGTTCGCGAAGTGGTGCGTCTCCAAAGCGGTTTTCGCTCCGTTCCCACCGGGAACATCGAGCCAGCAACCTGTGCGCTCAGACAGGCGTGCATCGACGTCGGTGTCTTGGAATTACAGCCGCCGGATATGGAAAACGAGCGGCGCCTCCTCGAGATCGAAAAGCTCGCCTCGGCCCGGAACCTCCGCTCCGATCGAGCCATCCGCGCAGCCTACAGGAGGTTCGAGCGAATCGTCCTGAGGGATGGGACCAGCGTGCGCGGGGCGGTGATCGCGAGTACCAAGTTCCAGCTTCTCTTGCATACATCCGCCGGGGTCATGCGCATTCAAAGAAGCAGCGTTGCCAGCCAGGAGTTCCTCCGATGACGCAAGGGTGCCTCCTGGCCGTTCAGGATTTCAGAGCGAGCATCCCGCAGGCTGCATCGATGGTCCGCCCCGGGGAACCGCGATTGAACACCGCAATGCCCGCTTCGTGCAGTTGCTCCTGAAAATCCTCCACCTCTTCGGGGGAAGGGCGGCGCATGCCTTCGATGTTCGTGTTGAGCGGAATCAGGTTCACCTTACAGTGCACGGACCTGGCAATCTTGATCAACTTCTGCGCGTTGCGCGGACCCAGGTTCACGTCGGGAATCATTACGTATTCGAAAGTAATCCGGCGATTCAACTCCTTCGTGTAGCGACGCGCCACACGCAGAAGTTTGTCGAGCGGGTACTTGCGGTCGATGTCCATGATGTCCCCACGGTGCTCTGCGTCCGCGTGGTTGAGTGAGATGGCCAGGTTGAAGGGTTCCTTGTCCTTGATGAACCTTTCGATCGAGGGGATCACGCCCGCCGTGCTGATGGTGATGTGCCGCGCGCCCAGATTCAAGCCTTCCGGGTGGTGCAGGATGCGGGCGGCTTTGATGACGTTCTCGTAGTTATGGAAGGGTTCGCCCATCCCCATGAATACAACGTTGGTGGGTCTCTCCTGGCGCCTGCGAATGAACTCGTAGACCTGATCGACGATCTGCCAGGCGGGCAGGTTCCCTTTGAAAGGCAGGGTGCCCGTGGCGCAGAAGGTGCAATTGAGCGTGCAACCCACCTGGGAAGAGATGCAGACCGTGGACCTGCGCGGTGAGACGATCCACACCGCTTCGATCCGCTTGGGCTCCTGCGCGCGACCGAACGCGCCCGTTTCGAACAGGGCCTTCTCGGTTCCGTCCTCGTCGGTCTGAGAGCGCACGAACTCCATGCGGGGCAGGGCGTCGAGTTCGGAGAGACGCGTGCGCAGTTCTTTCGAGAATTCCGTGAATTCGTCGACGGACTCGGCCAGATGCAGGTTGACCCGGCGAAAAGCCTGCTTGGCCCGGAAGCGCGGTTCTTCCAGCTCTTCGAAGAGGGCTTCCAGTTCGCCGAGGGAGCGGCCTTTCAGATTGTAGTGCGGGTCTTCCATGGGTGACACGAAGAGGCGACACGAAAAGGAAAGCGACCGGGCCTCCTTCGTCACCCCCGAAATAGTACGGCGGGTTCGGCTGCGGTCCTCGGAACGACACGGCCGATGACCCGCACCGAACCCTGGACGCCCAAGCCGGGAGACTCTTCGAGCATGCGCAGGTGCTCCAGGACCAGGTCCACCGACTCCCTGCGACACACGAGCACCAGGCCCACGCCCATGTTGAAAATGCCATACATTTCCATAGCATCCAGGGCGCCGCGTTTCTGGATGCGCTCGAAGAGCGGGGGCAGGGGCAGGGCAGCGCGCTCCAATTCGACCGCCACGCCCTCCGGCAGTACCCGGGGGATGTTCTCGAAGAAGCCGCCTCCCGTGATGTGCGCAAGACCCAAAATGGGCGAAGCCGGACCCAGAAGCGGACGGACGAACGGCTCGTAGATGATGGTCGGCCTGAGGATTTCCTCCGCCAGAAAGCGAACGTCTTCGGCAGAGTCCGGAAGGTGCAGGCCGTCTTTGAGGAACAGCCGGCGCACAAGCGACATGCCGTTGCTGTGCACTCCCGAAGAAGGCAGGGCGATGACCGCATCGCCAGGGCGGATGTGTCGTCCGGTGATCACTTCGTCGGCTTCGACAACGCCCACGAGAAACCCCGCCAGGTCGTAGTCTTCCGGGCGCATGAGACCGGGGTGCTCCGCCGTTTCTCCGCCGATGAGGCTGGCACCCGCCTGCCGGCAACCCACGGCAATGGACTCCACGACGGTCGCCATGCGCGCGGGGTCGAGTTTCCCCGTGGCGATGTAGTCCAGGAAGAAGAGCGGTTTGGCGCCGCAGGCCAACACGTCGTTTGCGCACATGGCCACGAGGTCGATGCCGACGCCTTCGTGTCGGTCGAGGAGCGAGGCCACGTGGAGCTTGGTGCCGACGCCGTCCGTGCCTGAGACGAGCAGGGGACGGCGGTACTCACGCACGAACGAGATGTCGAACAGGCCGGCAAACGAACCGAAGTTGGGCAGGACTTGCGCCGAGTGGGTGCTCTGGACGGCGCGGGTGATACGGCGGACGAAGTCGCGGCCGGCCACCACATCGACGCCCGCTTCTCGATACGCGGAGGGATCTTCGCCGCGCTCGTGCGAGCTCACGGAGCCTTCCCGTCTTTGGGACCGAACGCAGGGCGCGACCGGGGCGCGCGCGTATCGACGATCACCTCGACGGCGGCGTCCACGCTGTTCCCATTTTCGTCCGTCAGCCGGAACAGGAGGCGTCGGGTCCCGTCGGTGGGAAAATGCAGTCGTCCGCCGGGCATGAGGCGACGCGGAGGTTGCCCTTCTTCCACGACATCCAGTTGATAGCCCTCCAGGTTTGCGGGGATGGGGAGCTCGCGCGTCACCACATAGATGCGATCGTCGGTGCTCGTGCGCGCGTAGGGCTCTCGAAAAAGTCCGCGCACCTGAGGCGGCATGCGATTGAGGGAAACACCGATCGCCAGCGGGAGCGTGGCGTTGCCGAGCGCATCGACCGCGCGGGCCTGCAGGGCGACCGGCGCTTCTCCCGGAAACAGAAGCGGCGCGCTGTAGGCGCTCCAGGGATCTTCGCCGCGGGCGCGCCACTCGAGTGCTGCGACTTCCGTGCCCGCGTCGGTGGCCTGAAGTCGCACCTCGGCCCGACCGTCCTGAACCAGCCGCACGCTGTAAGAGACCACGGGAGGCGTGCTGTCGATGCGGACCGTTCGTTCCTCTATGGCCGAGCGGTTGCCCACGGAGTCTTCGGCGTACCAGGCGATGTGATAGAGTCCGTCCTCGTGCAGGTTCAGAACGCCGCCGCGCACGACGCGGAAGTCGCCGCGGTTGACGCGCACATACACACGCGCGGGCGTGAGGGCTGTGGTCGTAAAACGGAGTTCGAGACGCTTCCCGCCAGCGAGAGTGTAGCGCTCTTCCTGCTGTCGGGAAGGAGGCGACTGAGGACCGGGTCCGCTCTTCTCGGCGGGGCCCGCAGGAGTGTTCGCCTCGCTGCCTTTCGCGGCCGGAGCCGGGGCAGCCGGGAGGCCCGGCCAGGCCAAGAAGATCCAGAAAACCGCGAGCGCGACAGCCTCGTGTGCTCTCCGGGGACACTCCATCAAGGAAGGCTCCCGCCCTCCACAGTTCGCCGACAAGTACTTTCGCAAAGAGCGGCAGTCGGGATGTGAGCCTGGGCGGCCACCCTCTTTCAATGGGCTCTTCTCCCGCAGATATCCCTCCGACAGGAACGCGCCCATATTCCGATCGGTCTATCCTTTGGATGATGGCGAAAGCGCCGGTGTTTCGAGAATGCCAGCAGCACGCGCGCTCTCAGCGGCCGACAAGTGTCGAAACCGACAACGCAAACTCGCTCGGGACCTGGATAGCGCGCGGTGGAAGGCTTTGCCCTGGTTCGGCGGCAATCCCGCTCGGGGAGCGCCCTGCCCAGAACAGCTCTTGTCCGATCGGTCCATCGGCAGCAACCGTTGAGCGCGCCGATGCTTCGTGGCACGTTGGCGTGAAGCGATCGAGCATCTCCGGCCTTCCGGCTCGGCCGCCAGGTTGCTTCGCCAATGGCGCGCTGGCCCCCTTCGGACCCCGGCCTGCAACCGGCCCAGCTGACCGCCGCCCTTCCCCGCAGAGAAGTTCCCCGCTGCTCAGCCGGCCGCTTTCTTGTCCCGCGTTTCGGCCTGCAGGGCGAAGGTGGCGCGCTGCTCTTGAAGCTCGATGGCCTCGGTCTGGATTTCTTTCTCCAGCGAGAGAAGCCGCGTCTGGCATTTCCGGCAGCGGGCTACGTGCTCGCGCAACTCCCGGTCCGAGCCCGGGAGGCCCAGCACGGTCTTCATCAGGTCTCGGTCCGCAGGGCAGGCCACAATACCCAGTCGGCAGGGAGTGGCCGTTCGGCAAGCATTTGTTTGTTTACCGGCTTTGCGACCCCGGAAAAGAGTCCGCCGTAGGCATGGATTCGCGCTTCCGGCTGTATCTGCTCTTTCCGGCCCTGCTTCTTTTGGCCGCGTTCGGTTTGGACAAGGCCTTCTATATCGGGGACCTCGAGGACTATTTCCTCCGGACCGCTTCGTTCCTGAACTACGATCACAAAGAAGACCTGGTTTTCGAACTGGAGGCCTATCTGAAAAGGCCCCAGCGCCGCAAAGTAGTCGTGATGTTCGGCAACTCCCGGACCATGTCCTTCAACAACCGCTACCTGGAGCGAGCGCATCCCGAGTGGATTTTGTTCAATTTCTCCGTGCCTGGCGGAAACGCCGATTACTATGCGTTCTTCATGGAACACTTCCGCGCCCGGAACATTCGGCCTGAGCTCATCTTCTTTGCTGTGAGCCCGCAGGGGTACAACCGGACGCCGTCGATCGCCATGGACGAGGTCATGATCAACGGGCTCTCCCTGGGCTTCGTGTTCTGGAACTGGCGCCGCTACAACATCGACGAGCTCAGCAACTTCGTGGCCAAAAAGCTCTTCTGGAACTACCAGTACCGCCCCAAGCTGACCGTCATTGCCAAGAAGCTGCGCAATCGAAAGTATCACATTCGCGGCTTTCGCGCGCTGCGTGTTTCGAGCTACTACCGTCTGCTGATCGACCGCGGTTCGGTTCCCTATCACGAGCACTCCGATCCCAAACAGGATCCCGAGTTTCTGGAGAGAACCGCTCGGGGTACCTGGCGCGACTTCTTCACGCCGTTCACGCTCTCCGAACCCATGTTCGCGTTTACCGAAGACTTTCTCCGAGATGCTCGAGCTCTCGGAATCCCGACGCGGTTGCTCTGGGCGCGCGTGGGCGGCCCGCTGCGCCGTCGCAAGGTGGAAGAGCCGGTCGCCTCAGCTGATGGCACACGCAGCACCGTTCGCCAGATCTGGGAGCCGCGCATGCGTGCTCTCGCGGCCAGGTACAACGCGCCCTTTGTGGACATGAACTACACGCCGTCCATTCGCTGCGACCGGTACTACGACGCGAGCCATCTCGCGGGCGCGTGTTTTGCGGAGTTCACGGATTTCCTGCTGTCGGGCGAACGCCTGCCATGACGCTGCGGCGCGTCATGGGCCTGATGATCGGGCTTCCACTGGCTTGTTTTTTTGCGCTGTGGTTGTGCTATCGCTTCTACGTTCCCGAGTCGTCCGGTCCGGTCTCCTTCGGGGAAAAGGAGTTTCGCTACTACGGCGCGGACGGTCGGGGGATCGACGGGACTCTGTCTGTGCCCCCGCCTGTGCGCGCGCCCAATACGGACCCCGCGGCGCGACTCGGACGGGAAACAAAGTACGTGCTTCTCGTTTCCGATCGGGGGCTCGACCGGGACTGGAACTCCGGCGGCGTCTACTTCCGAACGGGCGCGCGCCTGGCGCGCTTCTGGGCTTCGCACGGGACGGCCGTAGTTCGCTACGACGCGCGAGGAACTGGGAGGGAGAGCGGGCGCCGCCGTCAGTTCTCTTTGCTCGATCAGGCCGAAGATCTATCGCGCGTCGTGAGGGCCATCGAGGCCGATGAGGCCAAAGGTGCGCGCGCGCCCGTCGCGGCCCGATTCGGAGAAGAGGCCACCATCGTCGCGCACGGTGAAGGTTGCCTCACGGCTCTCGTTGCCGTTCGCAGGTACGCGCTGCGACCGCGCCGGTTGTTCCTCGTCTCGTGCATGTTCACCGGCACGTACCTCGAGTCGTGGGGTCGTCTGATTCTGGGTAACATGGAGCGCTCCGGCGCGCGACCGGCGGCGGTGGCCGAAGCCCGACGGCGCATGGAGCGTTTCGCGAAGGAAATGGCGCAGGTCCCCGCCCGTTCGCAGGCCGCATCCGGTGTGGCTCCCCCTGGCCTGAGCAGAGCAGAGCAGGAGCAGGACCGCGATCTGGCCGCGTTCGAACGAGCGCTCGAGTTTCTGCGCGGGCCGGACGCACTCGCCTGGACACGAGAGGCTGCTCGCCTTTCGTTCGTGGAGGAACTGGATTTCGCTTTGAGACTTGGCCTGCGCGTGGTGCTCGTGAGACCGGCCTTCGACACGGAAGTTTCCGCAGACGAAGAGCAGGCGATTGCGCGCCAGTTTGGCGGACGCGCGCTTCTTTCGATTCAACCTCTCCCGCGCACGAACCACTTTCTCAAGGAGCAAAAGCAGCCCGCGGGCGGCGCCATTGCGCGGGCCGTGTGGCGCGCGAATCCTTTTGCCCCGCTATCTGCAGAGTTCCTCGCTCTCGTGCTCGAGGACGCCCGCTGATTCTCACTCGCCTTTCGGGAGCAGCTCGATGCCAAAACGCGCGGCCAATTCGAGGACCGGTTCGCGAACGTAGGGCGCGGTGCGAAAGTCGTCGTGGACGACGTCGCCATCGAAAACGACAATGTCCAGGTCCATCGTCCGCGGCCCCGACTTGATGGGTCCCTTCACGCGACCGAGCCTCTTTTCGATTTCCATCAGGTAGGACTTGAGCTCGGGCATCCCCAGATCCGTCTCTATATAGAAGGCGCCGTTGATGAAGTCGGCCTGATCCTGGAACCCCACCGGTTTAGTACGCCGCCATTCGGCAGCGCCGAGCAGCCTTTGTTCCGTGGAGAGGATTTCCGTGGCGCGCCGGACGTTTGCCTCCGGGTCGATATTCGAACCAACGGCGACGATGGCCAGGTGGGACGTCACCGGCTCTCCTTGCGAAAGTCCGGCGCATTGCGACCGACGTGCGCCACCGATTCGCCTCCGTCCACAAACAGGATCTGCCCGGTCACGAACTCGTTTTCGTCGAGAAAGCCGAGCGCCAGGGCGACTTCCTCCACGCGTCCCTTTCTGCGCAACGGTATGCCTTCGACGCGCCACTCGAGGTAGGCTTCGTCGCGCGTGGTGGCGGGCAGCACGACTCCTGGCGCGATTCCGTTCACGCGAAAGCGAGGGGCGAGCTCCAGAGCGGCCATACGCGTGAACTCCGCGAGCGTCTTCTTGGAAAGGAGGTAGGCCGTGTACTGATACTGTGCAAAAGCAATCTTGTTGTCCAGAATGTTGACGATGTGACCACTTTCACGTTTCTGCGCAAACGCCCGTGCGAGCATCATGGGGGCCTGAGCGTTCACCCGCATCTGGCTTTCGAACAGGGCCTGGTCTGACGAAAGCAACGTCCCCGATTCGTATGCTGAGGCGCTGTTGACGAGCAGGTCGACTCTTGGCAGGTCCGCGAGCACGCGGGAGACAAGGTCTTCTTCGACGCCCGCGCCCCCGCTCAGGTCCGCGCGAAAGAGGCGGCAGTCCACGCCGAGAGCCTCTACCGCCTTCTTCGTTTCCTGGGCCTCGGACGACGAACTGGAGTAGTGCAGGGCGATGTCCCGACCACGCGAAGCAAGCGAAAGCACGAGCGCACGCCCGAGTCGAACAGCGCCTCCCGTGACCAGGGCCCCCCGTCGCATGTGGTCCATTGGGAAACGCTTGCTTGCGCAGGGAACGAAAATTTTCTGACAGAGGGCCGCACTTGGGCGCAACCGGCGGTCTGGAGATCGCATGAACGATTCGACCGCTCCCGACACTTTTCGCTTCCGGCACATTGGACCGCGACCGGCGGAGACCCAACACATGCTCTCGACGGTCGGCGCGGCCACGATCGAGGCGCTGATCGACGAAACCATTCCGGAAGGCATCCGCCTCGACCGCGCCCTCCGTATCGGGCCGGGACAGAGCGAACAGGAGTTCCTCTTCCACCTTTCGAAGCTCGCCGGCCAAAACCAGGTTCTGCGGTCTTTCATCGGGCTGGGCTACTATGGGACCTTCACGCCACCCGTGATTCTGCGCAACGTACTCGAAAACCCGGGATGGTACACCGCCTACACTCCATACCAGGCGGAAATCTCTCAGGGCCGACTCGAAGCTCTGCTGAACTTCCAAACGATGGTGTCCGACCTCACCGGCCTCCCGGTGGCCAATGCTTCCCTGCTCGACGAAGGCACGGCCGCCGCGGAGGCCATGGCCATGCTGCACCGGACTGCGAGCCCCGAAAAGAGCGCGGCCTCCGTATTCCTTGTAGACGAACAAGTATTTCCGCAGACGCGCGCGGTGCTTGAAACCCGGGCCCGCCCTTTGGGACTCAGCGTGCGCGTCGGTCGCCTCGAACCCGCGGCCCTAACGCCCGACGTCTTCGGGATACTGCTCCAGTATCCGGGAGCGGATGGTTCGGTGAACGACCACAGCGCGCTGGTGGCCGCGGCGCGGAGTGCGGGCGTCCGCGTCGCTGTGGCGGCAGACCTTCTGGCCCTTTGTCTGCTCCGCTCTCCGGGGAGCCTGGGCGCGGACGTGGCGGTGGGCAACACGCAGCGCTTCGGGGTGCCCATGGGGTACGGCGGTCCACACGCGGCATACATGGCCACGACCGACGAACTCAAACGCAGCATGCCCGGTCGCATCATCGGCGTGTCCGTGGACGCGCAGGGCAATCAAGCGTATCGCATGTCACTCCAGACGCGAGAGCAGCACATCCGGCGCGAAAAAGCCACCTCCAACATCTGCACCGCGCAGGCGCTACTCGCCGTGATGGCCGGCATGTACGCGGTGTACCACGGACCGGGAGGACTGCGTCGCATTGCCCGTCGCGTTCATGAGGCTGCCATGCAGCTATCAGCCGGGCTCAAGGAGATTGGGTACGAACAGGCGAACGCTACGTATTTCGATACGATTACGGTGCGCGCGCAGAACCACCAAGACGCACTGCGCCGCGAAACCGTGGCGCGCGGCTACAACGTCCGCCACAATCAAGATGGAACGGTGACCGTGGCGCTCGACGAAACCACGACTGCAGCGGACGTCACGGAGCTGCTCGCCGCGTTTGCGGCGGCGGCCGGGAAGGCCTCTCGCGCGGGCGTGTCTGCGGCCCCGGCGAAGACTACGGATGCGCTCGGTTTCCAGTCCGCGCTCAAACGCTCGGACGATTTTCTTTTGCATCCGGTCTTCCACAGTCACCACAGCGAAACCCAAATGATGCGCTACCTCAAGCGACTGGAGAATCGGGACCTCGCCCTGAACCGGGCCATGATCCCGCTTGGTTCGTGCACCATGAAGCTCAACGCGGCCGCGCAGATGCTTCCCGTGACCTGGAAGGAGTTCGGCGCGCTCCACCCGTACGCGCCGGTCGACCAAGCACGTGGCTACGCGGAGTTGTGTCGCGAACTGGAGCGGGATCTTTCCGAGATCACCGGGTTCGCGGGCACCTCGCTGCAAACCAACTCCGGGGCGCAGGGTGAGTACGCGGGCCTTCTGGTCATTCAGGCGTACCACGAGAGCCGTGGCGAAGGGCACCGTCGCGTGGTTCTGATTCCTTCTTCGGCTCACGGGACGAACCCCGCCAGCGCGGCGCTTGCCGGACTGCGTGTGGTCGTCGTGGCCTGCGACGCTCAGGGCAACATCGACCTGGCGGATCTGGAAGAGAAAGCCGCCCTGCACGCGGGCGAGCTCAGCTCTCTCATGGTGACCTACCCGTCCACGCACGGCGTGTTCGAAGAGCAGATCCGCGAAGTTTGCGCCATCGTCCACCGGCACGGTGGCCAGGTGTACATGGATGGCGCCAACATGAACGCCCAGGTTGGTTTCACGAATCCCGGCCGGATCGGCGCGGATGTGTGCCACCTGAATCTTCACAAGACGTTTGCCATCCCGCACGGCGGCGGTGGCCCGGGCATGGGCCCCATCTGTGTGGCCGCGCACCTCGTTCCCTTTCTGCCGGGTCATCCTTTTGACGCGGGCGCAGCAGGTAGGGCGACAGGTGCCGTCGGTGCGGTGTCCGCAGCTCCCTTCGGCAGCGCGGGGATTCTCGTCATTTCCTATGCATACATAAAGCTTCTGGGAGGCCCAGGTCTCGAAGACGCCACGCGGTTCGCGATACTCAATGCCAACTACATCAAAGCACGCCTGGAACGGGCCTACGATGTGCTCTTCACGGGCCGCGGCGGCCGAGTGGCGCACGAAATGATCCTCGACCTGCGCCCCTTCAAGCAGCACGGGATCGAAGCCGAGGATGTGGCCAAACGCCTGATGGACTACGGTTTCCACGCGCCCACCATGTCGTTTCCCATTCCCGGCACGCTCATGATCGAGCCCACCGAAAGCGAACCACTCGAAGAGCTGGATCGTTTCTGTGAAGCCATGCGTTCGATTCGCGGCGAGATTGCAGACGTGGAGCAGGGACGGACTTCCGCTGCGGACAGCCCGCTGAAGCACGCGCCGCACACGATGGGCGTGGTCACGGCCGAAACCTGGGACCGGGCGTATTCACGCGCGGTTGCCGCTTTTCCCGGCGGCCCCTCGGTCGACAAGTACTGGCCGCCTGTCGGTCGCATCGACAACGTCTTTGGCGACCGCCACCTGGTCTGCACCTGTCCGCCGATCGAGGCGTACGCGGAAGCGCCGCTGGCCGGTGTGGGCGTGCCAGCGTCAGCGCGCGGTTAGCAGCGTCTACGTGGCCTGCCTGTCTTGGTGAGACCCCGGTCGTTTCCCAGGGGGCGAGTCATGAAGCGAGGTCTCCGGGCCGTCACAGGGTTTGACAGATGTGCGGCTCAGCTGCGGCCTCTGCTGAAGCTGCATCGTCAACGGAGTTCAAACCGGCAGTCGGAGTGTTACGCCGATTCCGAACCCTGACGGCCTACCAGATCCGCTTCATCACGGAAACCGCAATTCCTTTGAAAACATCCTTGGCCCCGTCCACGGAAAACTCCGGCTGGAGGCGTCTGGGCGTGGCCGGGAGGAGCACGCGGCTCCCGTCCCCGCTGATGAACGTGTAGCCGGTATCCTCCGGGGCCTTGGAAACGATCGCCATCTCCTGATAGAAAAGACCGACGCGCAGCATGAGGGAACCGAAGGTGCGGCGATAGTACCCGGCAACGAGGAAACCGGGCATTTCCAGACGGTCCTTGATTTCGTCACGGATCAGGTATGAATTGGATGAGGCCTGCAAAGAGTTGCCTCCACCGGTAAGAGTATACGCTGGAGTGTATCCATCGTTCTTCTCGATCATGGTAAGATTGCCGAAAAGGTACACCAAGCCCAACTGAGCTGAAAATGCCTGTTCGCGGTCGATGCTCCACGTGTAAATCAGACCCAACGAAGGACCGTAGGCCCTGCTGTCGTAGGTGTAGCGGAAGCCCACGGCTCCCAAATTGGAACCCGAAACCGCGCTCCCCCCTGAGGCTATCGAGTTGGAGACACTCGCATGCGGGCCGTTTACGGGGGCCGCCTCGTAACGCCAGTCCTGGACCTTGAGTCCTCCGAACAGGGCAAACGAAGTCGTTCCTATCCGCCGGGAGAAGATTGCATCCAGGTCAGTGCGACGGGCCGTGATATCATGCTTCAGGATGCTCACGTCGGCCCCGCTCTGGGTGCTGCTGCTTGAACCGAAGACGTTGGTCCGTTCGGCCTGGAAATCCGTGGAACCATACGAAGCATTGAACGTCAGGTTCCAGGCGTCCGAAATCCCATAGCTGCCGAAAACGCCGAGGTTATTGAGAGTAGCGTCACTCGGGCCGTTCACGAAGGCAGTGGTGTACTGATTGGAGCTCGTGAAGACCGAGCGCAGGGCAGCGTTTGCTATGGCGTTGGCAATGGGGGCGCCTTTCATGGCGTTTTCGCTCTGCTTGTCGGATACTCCCACGTTCCAGTTGCTTCTCCAAACGGAGGCGCCCAGGTAGAGTGGACGTTCGCCTTCCGCCTGAAGCGCCCCGGCGTATCCGAAGGCGAGCGTGAACAGAGTGCTGCCGAGTAGTCGTTGGTAATTCTTCATTATTCGTCTCCGCCTACTGCTGGACGCAGATGTAGGTGATGGTGCTGCTGCAGGCAGTGGTGCCGTTGTTGATGGCCGCGCTGGAAGTCGAGCCGCCGTCGCCATTGGCGCCGTTTCCGGCCGTGGAGTTCCAGTTCGAACAGTTGTTGGTCGTGTCGTTCGTCCAGTTTGCGTTCAGGCCGGTCCAGAGGGGGGATGTTCCCGTGTTCAGTGAAGCGGAGAGCGGAAAGTCGAAAATGCCCGAAGCATTGGCCGTGCCGACGGTCGTCTGCACGGAGTTCGCCAACCGATAGTACTGGCGGCCCGGTGTCAGGACCCAGTTCAGATTCTCCGAGGATCCACCCGAGCAGTTGGCGGTCGAGCAGGCTCGGCGGGTGCTGTCCGTGACGAAGGCTTTGTAGGTACCGGTCTGACGCAGGCTCGACGTCATGCACAGCGAATCCATACCGGCGGCGCCTCCGCGCTGCCCGGTCGTGCCGGGGCCCAAGAATATGTGCGCGGGACCCGGTGGATCTGCGAGGGAGAGTAGCGCCAGGGGAATACCGTCACCTACGTCCTGGCGGCAGCCCGTGGCGCTAAAGGTGAAGCAGGCGAGGGAGATCACCAAGCCCGCCGGGAAGGATCGTGTCATGAATGTCCTCATCGTGCATTCGCAATGTTGCCCCAGAAATACACGATGAGCCGGGGGCGCGTCAAGGGCCGCCTGACCAACGACGGGCACAGCGGGGGAAAGGCAATGTTCGCTTGATTTTCCGCCTCCCCGGCGCTTGTTGTCCGCAGACGAATCCGTCGAATGGGGGCAGAGGCGCGCGGGGTACCTTCGTTTTTCGCAGATGGATGTCGACCATGATGGCCGCCAAAGACATACGCGTTATTGTCGTCGAGGACGAGGACCTCACGCGCGAAGCCGTCGTCCGTCTCGTTCTCGAGCGTCCGGAACTCAAGTTGGTCGGAGTCGCCAAGGATGGGAACGAAGCCGTCGAGCTCATGGAGGCCACGGACTTCGACCTGGTTTTTCTCGATGTCGAACTACCGGAGCTTTCGGGTTTTGCCGTACTCGAGCGGCTCTCCAAAGAACCCTACGTCATCTTCACGACCGGGCATCGGGAGCGCGCGCTGGACGCTTTCGAAGTGGGCGCCATCGATTTCCTGACGAAGCCGGTTTCCCGAGAACGTTTCGCGATTTCAGTGGATCGCGCGTTGCGCTTCTTCCATCGGGAGCAGGAAGGGCAGCCCCCGCTGCGCAGGCACGGCCTCTTCGTGACCGAGAAGGAAAACCACTTCTTGGTTCCCTTCGCCAGCATCATCTATGTCTCGTCGCATGAAAACTACTGCGCTATCCATGCAGATGACCGCGACTACGTGACCTACTCTTCGCTGAAGGCCATGGAAGCGCGCCTGCCTCCGCAAGATTTCATTCGTGTTTACAAACAATTCTTGGTGAACGTTTCCCGAATTGGCCGGATTCAGAGCGACCAGTCGGGCAACTTCACTGTATTCCTGCGCGACGAAGACGAAACGGCCCTCCCGGTAGGCCGTACCTACCTGCCCCGTGTCAGGGAGCTCATGCGCTGAATGAGTTGGTAACGGGAGAGCAGGACCATTTCCTGTTGTTTCTGCCGTTCCTCCTGTCAGGCCGCTGTTCGTCAGGCCGCGCTTGCATACCCGCGGTTCATCAGCTAAAATGCGTGCCGATGAGACTTCGTGCAGCTGACGTTCGTGGTGGCGGTTCCCTGCATCGCTTGTTCGGCGCCTTGGCTCTGGGAGTTCTGGCGCTCGGGTCAGCCTGCGGAACCAAGGAGCCTGCTGCGCAACTGCAGGGAGCTGTGCTGACGGCTGTGAAGGGGACGGTCCAGATTCTCGGCCAGACGGGCCCGGCTCGAGCTGTAGGCGCAGGGGACCTCTATACGGAGAGGGCCCTGCTCTTTCCCGGCATGACGCTCAGCGTTGGGAAAGACTCTCGCGCCGATCTCGAATTCAGCACCGGTACCCTCGTCCGGCTGTCCTCCTGCACCCAACTTCGGCTTCAGGTCGCACGAATCGTAGAAAGCAAAGGATTCAGCCGCATCGATGCGCGCCTCGAGAGTGGACAGGCTCTGACCAAGACAGATCGCCTGTCACGGAATTCCACCTTTGCCGTGACGACGCCGACGGCAGTCGCGAGCGTACGCGGAACAACGTTCTTGGTGAGTCATGGCGCCCCGTGCGCACCGCCGTCACCCGGTTCGGAGACACGGACTCTCGTGACGGATGGAAGCGTGGTAGTGTCGGATCCGAGCGGTCGGACTTCGCGCGTGGCGGACGCGGGTACGAAGGCGACCGTCGGAGCCAGCGGTGTCGTTGTGGCCGCTCCTCTTTCGGCCGCTGAACGCTCCGCCGTTGGGGACGAAGCGGCACGCATGAAGCCGATGAGCGACGAGGACCGGTCCCGGGTCAGGAGTCTGGTTCCCCGTCTCGAACAGAATCGTTCCCTGTACCGCGAGGCCGTGCAGGAGAGCAGTTCTGGCGCGCCCCCCGCTGGTCCGTCTTCGCCCTCGAAACCCAAACGCAGCGATTCGACACCATCCGCACCGCGTGCCCAAGATCGCGCGCCCGCGACCACGCATCCGGCAGGCCCGAAGACCGAGGCCAAAACCGCCCCTTCACCGGCAACCGGCGCAGATCCCAAGCCGAAGAGCGAACCCACGCCCGCCAAGCAGGAGAAGAAGGGCGACGACAACGTACCCATGCTGTGAGGTCCGTTGTCCTCCGGGGCCGCTCGGAGGCCGTCGCGCGTCATTCCACCGCGGCCCCTCATTCCAGGCCGGCGGCAATCGCGCTGTAGTTGAAGAACACGCCGATCGTGGCGTGATAGGCGGACAGATCCCTGGAACTGAACAGGTCCGACTTGAGGATCTGCCTCGTGTAGCTGCCTTCCACTCGAATGCCCATGCTTCGACCGAGATGCAGGTTCATACCCACGCCCGCGCCGTACACGCCGCCGACGCCGTTGCGCACGCGATTCGTGAGGCGCGTGGAAGTGCCGCCCACGCCCGCGTGCGCTTCGCCACTGTAACCGACGAAGCCCGCGCGCAGCGCAACGAAAGGGTCGAGGAAGCTGCGCGAGACGGGATGATACGTGGCCAAAAAGTTCGCGGCCGTTCCTTCGTAGAGACGGCGGCGGCGCGGCAGTGGCTCGGCCACGTTTCGAAACACTCCTACAGGCGGGAAGAGATCCTGTCGCAGCACGTCGATGCTGTACGAGAACAAAGACAGTCCGAGTCCGAAGTGTTCGAAAGCGCCGTACTCGATGTCCAGAGAGCGGAAGGTTCCCGGCAGGTACTCGGACTCGAAGGTGAGCGGCGTGCCGTCCGGTCCGGTGGCGACGGAGCGCACCGTTCCGGTGAGCAGTCCTTCGCGCAGCCGCTGGTCGTAGTACTTTTCCAGCGTGACGTAGCTCCCACCCGGAGCCGCCGTCTTGCCGGCCGCGCCACCGAGGAAGAGTGCGCCTTCGTAGAAGCCCGGCGGAGAGACGATGCGCGGATAGCGTGCGGGGGTCGCTCCGGGCGACGGACCTCGCTCTGATGATGGCGGACGCCCTTCTGGTGTGCCGCCCGCCCCGGGGCCAGGACCGGGCGCCCCCGGCGACTCTGCGCGTGTCGGGAGAGCCAGCAGCAACGCAATGACAAGCGCGCCGGCGAGCGCATGCGTAGGGCCGGGTAGTGCGCGCAGAGTGAAAGGCCGTAGGGGTCGGTTGCGTCTCGTCATTAGGTTCACCTCGGCCGCGAAGTTAGCACGGCCGAGCTGACACTCGAAGCAGCCGGGGGTAGAAGGACGAAGGGTGGGGGCGAACGGCGCGACTGCGCGCGGAGCCTCAGAGATTGGCGGCGATGATCGAGCGCATCACTTCGGAGGTGCCGGCGCCGATGGTTCCCAGACGTGCGTCGCGGTAGGCGCGTTCGACGGGATACTCCTGGATGAAGCCGTAACCGCCGTACACCTGACCGAGTTCGTAGGCCATCTCGACGAGTGATTCGGTCGTGTAGAGTTTGGCTATCGAAGACTCGATTGGCGCGGGTTTGCCTTCGTCTTTGCGCGCCGCGCTCTGGTAGAGGAGCAGGCGGGCCGCGTCGAGACAGCAGCGCGCGCGCGCAATCTTGTCCTGAATCGCCTGGAAGCGCGCGATGGGTTCGCCGAACTGTTTGCGGGATTTCGCATAACGTACGGCGTCATCGAGCAGGCTCTGGAGACTGCCGATCCCGCTGGCCACGAGTACCGTACGCTCCCATTCCAGAGTGGCCTTGCCGACGCGCAGGAAACCGGAGTTCTCCTTGGAAATGAGATTCTCCTCCGGAACCTCCATGTCTTCGAAGACGAGTTCGCTGGTTGTGCTCGTGCGCATGCCCATCTTCTTGAGGTTCTTGCCGACGCGGAAGCCGGGGAAGGACTTCTCGACGATGAACACCGAGATCCCCATCGGGCCTTTACGTTTGTCGGTGACGGCCATGATCGTGAACACGTCGCCGATCGGTCCGTTCGTGATGAACATCTTGCTGCCGTTGAGTACGTAGCGGTCGCCCTTTTTGACGGCGCGCGTCTCCATGCTGCCCGCCGCGTCGCTTCCCGAACCCGGTTCGGTGAGTCCCAAACCGGCCGTCCACTCGCCCGTGGCCAACTTCGGTACATAGCGCGCCTTCTGATCGTCGGTGCCGCACAGGACGATGGGCATCGTGCCAATCACCGTATGCGCGCCCCAGGCGAGCGTCAGCCCGCCGTCGGCGGCGCCCTCGGCAAAAGCCTCCGTGGCAATCGTCGTGGTCAGGCAGTCGGCGCCCTGGCCACCGTATTCCGTGGGATGACACAGGCCGAGCAGACCCATGCGACCCATCTTCTGCCAGATTTCGGGATCCCAGCGGGCCTCCCGGTCGCGCTCTTCGGCGGTCGGTCGCACTTCACTGCGCGCAAAATCGCGCACGGTTCGTTTGAACTCCACGAGTTCGGGCGGCAGACGGAAGTTCATGCGGGACTCTTCCCGAAGCTGCCGCCGGAAATGAAGGCGCGCATCTTCTGTTTGAGTAGTCGAATGCGACGGGGGCTCATGTCGATCTTGGAGTCATACAAACCATTTACGAGACCTGAGAGGATCATCTCGATAGCCCCGAACCAGGCCAGAGCGAGCAGCCGCGCGTCCGTGTCGGCGGGCAGCTCGCCCACGTCGACGCCGCTGGTGATGATCGATTCGATCATACTCATCACGCGGCGGACAATCTCCAGGTCCGGAAGGTTCTCGATGTTGCGCGCGCGCACAATTTCCTGCACGAGCAGTTGAATGATATCCGGCCTGGCGATGCAGGTATCGAGCATGTAGTCCGAGACCATGGAGAGCTTCTCGACCGTCGTGCGATTGCGCGCCGAGATCCGTTCGATGCGCTGCCCGAAGCGCTCCCAGATATTCTCGAGGATGGCGCGCAGGATGAGTTCCTTGGAGCCGAAGTAGTGGTAGACCAGGCCGTAGGCCACGCCCGCTTCCTGCGCAATGTCGGAAATGCGCGTCTGGTGATAACCGCGGGCGGCCATGACGCGAATGGAGGCCGAAAGGATATCGGCCTCCCGCTTTTCCTTCTGGCGACTGCGGACGGTTTCGGGAGGGGCCGGGGGCATTTCTGGGCTCTGGGGGGCACCAAAACCTTGATTGACTTGTCAGTCAAGTCGCTTCCCGGCCCCGACCCCAAGATGTTTCACGCTCACCTCGTCCGGGGCTTGAGACGGGCATCCGTGCCCGACTCAAGCCCGGCCTGACATCCATGTCAGGCCGGCGGACGGGAGAGCGTGAAGCAAGGTGTCGGGGCCGGGAGGCTGCCCTCGGGGTTTCCCTGCGGCGCGGGCCGTGCGTGGAAATATATTGACATCATAGCATCAAACTTGGTATGCTTGTGATGTGCGAACAACTGTGACGCTGGACGATGACGTGGCTGCTCTGCTCGCTGAATTGAGCCGCAAGAAGGGTATGAGCCAGAAGGAACTTGTCAACGCAGGTTTGCGCAGCGGCCTGCGGGAACTGGAGGGTGGTGGGCGCAAAAAACCCCGTCGGGAATTCCGCACCGCCGCCGTCGACGCGGGCCGCTGCCTGGTTCCGTCCATTGACAACACGGCCGATACGCTTGCTTTCCTGGACGGGGAAGCTTACCGGTGATCCTCGTCGATGCCAACCTTCTGGTATACGCGCACATTGCGAGTTTTCCGCAGCATGAACGGGCCCGCGTTTGGTTGGACAATCGGCTGAACGATACGCAGCGGGTTGGGCTGCCGTGGGTTTCGCTTGTCGCTTTTCTACGCATTGTCACGAATCAGCGCGTGTTCGAACGACCCCTCACAACCGCCGCTGCTTGGAAGCAGGTGCAGGCCTGGCTTTCCTGTGAATCCGCTTGGATTCCCGATGCGACGGACAGACACCCTGAGTTTTTTGGCGCGCTGCTTCAGTCCGGAGGAGTTCAGGCCAACCTGATCCCGGATGCGCACCTTGCGGCGCTGGCAATCGAACACGGGCTCACTCTGTGCAGCACCGATGGGGATTTCGCGCGATTCCCGGGGCTTCGCTGGGAGAATCCGCTCGAGGTGAGAGAGCCGGGGCGAGCTCGGAAAAAGAGACCGAGGAGGAAATAGCGTTTCTGCAGACTGCGCATCGTGTGAGGAAACAAAGTTGTTGCCTGCCAACGGTTCCGGTGCGGAAACGCCTGAGCGGGCGGGTTTCCCGCGCGGAGGAAAGGCAATGACGAAGGCTGGTGCAATTGGTTTCGGGTTCCTGGTTCTCCTGGCGACGCCGGCGTTGCCCGAGGATGCGGGCATCGACGGGGTCTGGCAGGGCGACATGATGCCCGCCACGCGACCCATGGCCGCGGACCTGGGATTCAAGGGAGCGGAGGGGTGGTTCTGCGTCGCGCTTTCTCTACAAAAGAAGCAGGCCTCCTTTGCTTTCCAGAAGGCGCCCAAGGAATACACCGCGACCCTCGAAAAAGTGGCGGGCGGCTATCGGATTCGCTCGGGCAATCGGGTCATCGCGCTGCTCGGGGAACCCAAGCCGATGTTCGGCAAGATCTTCGCTCGTATTAAACGCGAGAAAGGTGGTGAGGTCGAGACGATCGGCATGGATATCATGAAGCGCCCGGAAGCGACTGCTACGCAGTGTGTGGCGGCGCTCGGTAAGTAGTGCGGCGCTGCGGGCTTTGTGCCGCAGTCTCTCTGACGGGGCTCTATCTCTTGGATGAGTTCGGCGGGTCGCGCTGCGACCGGGTTTCCCGCAGCATGAGTCGAATGTAGAGGTCGGGGGATAGGTTCCAGATGAATCGGGCGAGCCGGGCGCGGGCCGGGATGTAGAGGCGGCGCTTGCGTCCCTCGATCGTGCGAACAATGAGTCGCGCCGCCTGCTCGGCGGTCAGCTCGCCTGGCGTGTGCACTGCTGTGGCCTGCGAACGATCGCGCAGGGGAGTGCGAATGTAGGCCGGGTACACGACCGTGACGTCGACCGTCGGCAATTCCGTGCGCACCGTTTCGAGCAGGCCTGCGAGCGCGTGCTTCGAGGCCGCATACGCCGTGCGGTGCAGGAGTGGAGCAAAGCCGGCCACGCTGGCAATCCCCACAATTGCCCCGGACCGTTCGGCCAGTTGTTGTGCCAGCGGTTGCGCCACGTGGAAGGCGCCCATGAGGTTGACTTCGAGTACGCGCCGAAAGTCGGCCGGGGAGGTTCCGGAAAGCGGCGCGATGTGCGTGACGCCGGCATTGAGGACGACGACGTCCACGCCAACCTTCATCAAGCGCGTCATGAGTCTTCGCGTCGCCTCGGCGTTCGTGATGTCGCAGACGTGCGTGACGTGGTTGCACCCGCGGGCTTGGAGCTCCGCGCTGAGTTCAACGAGTCCCCCGCGGTCACGGTCGATGGCGATCACGCGGGCGCCGGCCGCGCCAAGCTGCAGGCAGAGCGCGCGGCCGAGTCCGCCGGAGGCGCCGGTGACGAGGACGGTGGCGTCGCGGAGGTTACGAGGACGTCTCGGAAGGAACGGCAGGGGCATAGCGGAAGGCGACGCTCGTGCCAGACGCGGGCGCGCGGTTGCCGGGGCAAGGAGATTTGGGGTGGGGGCGCTCGCACGGGCCGTCCCTGGCCGGGCTGCGGACGGAGGCGCAGAGACGCGGGTCCGGGCCGCAGGCTGCTCGCCCACGGTTGAAGATGCTGTGCCGTACTGAACATTTGTACTACGGATTGTATGGGCGCATCCCGGACTCCGTCCGGGACCGCGCTGCTCCGGGCTCGCGCATTCGCGCTCGGTTCCCGCGTGGGGAAGGGCAGGTCGTTCGCAGGGTGCCTCCGTCTCGGCCGCGAGCGCGCATCATTTGCGCGTTCCCGGTGCGGGGACAGAGACCAATCGCGGGGCAAAAACACATTGACGGTCCCGTCCGGAGTCATTCTCCTGTGGACCGGATGGCCGTTCTCATCACTGTGCCTGAAAACCTCCGCGCCAGTCTCGGCAATGGCGCTGACGACTTTGTGGATCTGCTCCAGAAGTTCGGTGAGGCAACCAAGGGCGAGGTCATTGAAGCCAGCAGAGAAACCTTCGAGAAAGCGCTGCTCCAGACGAAAGCGGACTTACAGGCTTCCATCGGGCAACTGGAACTGCGGATGGAAACCAAACTTGGAGATATCCGTGCCGAAATGGGACAGTTGGAGGGGAGGCTGGAAGCCAAGATTGCGGGCACCGAAGGAAGGCTGGAAGCCAAGATGGGTTCCCTGAAAGGAGACTTGGAAGCCCAAATCGCCCGCTCTCAGGCCACCATGATTCGCTGGATGTTCACCTTCTGGGTTGCTCAGGCGGGGATCACCTTCGGCCTGCTCATGGCCTTTCTCCGGAAGTAGGGCGGCCGTGAGGGGTGAGGAAGGCGCGCGTCGGAACGCCCGAAGGCAGGCCGAGCGACAATCAGGATGGGTGTCCGCGCGGACCGGGCCGCTCGCGCAGTCGCTCTATGTGCACCAGAAGTCGCAATGCCGGTACGGCCCTGAGGGAAACCCCGTTTTCAGGATCTGTTGCACAGGGCGCATGCCTACTACAACCGTTTCCGTTGCCATCAGGGTCTCGGAAGGGATTCGCCCCGAGGGCAGACCGATTGAGTACCCGCGCAGTCCGAACGAGTCGGTCATTTCGGTTCCGGTGTTGGGCGGGCTCATTCATCACTACCACTACAGACGCGCCGCGTAGTCTGCGGTGCCCGGCCAACATGTCGGCGGAAAGACCCGGCCGGAGGTGTATCGTGAAGCTGCGGCGCATTGGCGTCATGCACACTTCCGGTGCTTTCGGAACGTTCATTTTTGCGTCTGGATGTCCGCGCAGGGTACCGAATCCTTTGCTGCTGCGTATCATTTTTGCCTTTCGCTGCTCGGATGAATCTTTGCCGTGTACAGCGGTAAGGTACCTGCGCGCCGCCCATGGGCTTTTTGCGCACTACAGGCGTGGTAGAGGCAGCACGAACACAGCGCCGCTTTCCGTTCCAACGGCAACGACCTGTGCCTGATTGTTCCCAGCGATTTCCCAAACAGCGCTCCCCACCTGCCAAGATCCTATCGTCTTTTGTAAGCGCTCATTTCCCCCTTCTTGACTCAAAGCGCCGCTCAATCTGTGCGGC
>CAZPFB010000008.1:84671-92300 GCA_964585735.1 uncultured Leptospiraceae bacterium | reverse complement strand
AAAGCCTCCCGTCCCGAGTAGGGTTGTTCCGCGCAAGCTTGCTCCGGCGCGGCTCCGGGCACCGGCCATGCCTTCGGTGAGTACGCGCCTGCGCTCAGCGTCGTCGAGATGCGCCAGACCCGTCCGGGCAGTCACCCTCAGGCAGGGATCGCCGGCGGTGTCCAGGGGTTGTGCTTTACAGGTACCGGGGCCTTCGCTCTCGATCGCGAACAGGCAGAATCGAGTGCCCGAAGACCCGGCGTCGATGACCAGGTGAACGGGCAGGTTCACCCGCGAGTCTCTCCAAGGAAGGCAGGCCGCCGCAGCCCCCATCGAGAGGACGGGAAGCACGTAGCTGAGGAAGCGTAACATGGACCGCAACGTTTTGGAGGAAGGTGGACGCGCGAGCTTTTTTCGACGGCCCGGAGTGTTCAGGGCGGCCGTGGTGAGCGGCGTCGTAGTTGTCGTGTTGGGCTCCGTCGAGGCAGCCATCCGGAGCAAAGAAGCAGACCTTGCGCCGCTCAAGGACATCGACTCCTTTGTGTGGTCGGAGCGCCTGGACCTTCTGCATCGAGGGAGCACGGGCCTGAAAACGGTCGTATTGGGCGACAGCCAGGCAATGAGTGGAATCCTGCCCGCCGAATTGGGACCCGATTCAGTCAACCTGGGGATGCCGTCCATGCAACCCGAAGGACTGTTGGATGTCGTCACTCAACTGCCGAATAGCGTCGAGCGGGTGGTGATCAACCTGAATCCGTACTCGCTCTTTCAAGGCCCGGTCGTGGACGTGTTTCGGACCTATGCGCGATCCGAGTTGCTGACCCTGCGGTCGCGCTCTCTGCGGACATTCCCGCGGTTCTTCGTGCGTTCGGCCGGCGACGGTCTGGATGTCCTTCTGCACGGCACGGCCATCTATCGGGCGCACCGCTATGGCTATGCGTTGGCTTCCTTCGAGAAGCGTCTGCCGTCCGTAGCGCTTCCGATCATTCGCCGGACGCCGCAGCTCGCCGATCGAGCCGTCGTGAACATATTCCTCGCCGACAGATGGAATCCCCTCGGGCTGGCGCGCCTGCAGCGCGAGCGCAACCTGAAGGTGCGGCGGATTCTGGTGGAGCACCGCGGCTTCTGGACTTGGAACGATCTGGAAGCCCCCGGTCCCCGACGTTGCGCAACCGCAGGCGCCCCCTTCGCAGGACAACCCGTCGGCGGTTGGCAGGATTTTGCGGACCGTGCCCAGGCCGCGGAAGCGTGGAGGATGGTCGTTGCGGAGTTGCTTCGCCAAAATCGAACGGTCCACATCGTTCAGATTCCATTCTCGATCGTCTGGCATCGGGCGACGGACTCTCGCTCCGTATACCGTCGCCTCGATGCTTTTCTCGCGCGGCTCGTGTCCGAACTCCCGGCCGAAAGAAGGAGGCGCCTGCATGTGCATCCAAGACCGGAAGGTTGGGATCTCGGCGACGCCCATTGGTTTTCTGATTGGACCCACCTTTCGTACTGCGGCGCCCAGCGCTTCACGCGAGAACTTGCAGTCGAACTTCAGGTAGGTTCGCGGACCGCGCGGTGAGCCTGTCGGGTCCGTTCGATCTTCGGATCCCGTCGCTGCCGGACCGGTTCGCCGAATTCCTGCCCGCGCAGCCGCTGACGCGCTTTGCGCCCAGTCCCACGGGCCCTCTGCATCTCGGACACGTTGTGCACGCGCTCTTCGTGTGGGGAGTGGCGCGGGCGCTCAACGGGCGCGTTCTGCTTCGAATCGAGGATCACGATCGGGCGCGTTGTCGGCCGGAGTTCGAGGAGGATATACACCATCTTCTCGGCTGGTTGGGTCTGCGCCCGGACCTGCCCCCGCGGGACTGTTGGACTGAACCATCGGAGTTTCGGCAGAGCGACTGCGAGCGGCACTACGTCGAGGCGCTCGAAAGACTCGCAGGGCTTACCTTCGCCTGTGATTGCTCGCGCAGCGCGATCATCTCCCGTTCGGGTCACAGGGCGGAAGGCGAAGAGGCCCGCTACGACGGCTACTGCCGGACACGCAACCTGGCCTTCTCGGAGGGACGCTCGATTCGTCTGCGCCTTCCGGACGCGAACGTGAAGTTCTGCGACCTGTGGGCCGGACCCTGCGAGCAGCTTCCATTCGAACAATGTGGCGACCTGCTGCTCCGGGATCGGAGCGGCCACTGGACCTACCAATTCTGTGTGACGGTCGACGACCTGCGCCAGGGGATCTCCTTGGTGGTGCGCGGAGCAGACCTCCTGTCCAGCACGGGACGTCAGGTACTGCTGCGCGAAATGCTCGGCGGCGGGCCGCCGCCGGTCTTCGCTCATCATCCCCTCCTGCACGATGACTCGGGGAGCAAGCTGGGAAAGAGTCGCTTCAGCCAAGGTTTGGGTGAGCTGCGCGCCGCGGGGGCTTCAGCCGCCGATGTGCTTGGCCAGGCCGCGTTCCGAGCCGGGTGGTTGGAGCGCGAACGTCCCGTGCCGCTCGAAGAACTCTTCGCCGGATTTGTTGTGCGCTGACAGTCCGCTGCGGATCATTCAGACTGGCGCGGCACCGCACCTGCTCGGGCGGGCGCCCCTTCTGGCCTGCCGGTCCGCAAGAAGGCGTGCCGCGCTGAGAGCCGACGAGTCCAACCCATAGTACTACCGACGCAAACGGCAGTTGCCCGGTTCAGAATTTCGTTCGGCTCATTTGGGACCCGAAGGGGAGTAGGGTGCAATGTCTGCGCGATAATGCTCAACCCCAAAGCGCCACGACCAGCATCCAACCCAGTCCCAAGGCCAACCCAACGTACGCGGAGAGATGAGGTACAGCCAGGCAGGCGAGGTTCAGGAGCGCCGAGCCCAAGAGACCCACGAAGAGGCGATCGCCACGCGTTGTGGGAAACGGCAGAAACCCCCGGCGGGGCAGGGAAGGACTGCGCAACTCCCACACGGTCATGCCGGCCAGCAGCAGGCCGATCGTTCCGAAGAACAGAGCCGTCGGGAGCGTCCAGGCCATCCAGCCCATCAGACCCTCCCCAGGGCGAAGCCCTTTGCTATGTAGTTCCTTACGAAATAGATCACGAGCGCCCCGGGGATCAGCGTGAGCACTCCCGCGGCCGCCAGCACTCCCCAGTCCATACCGGCCGCGCTCACCGTACGGGTCATGACCGCGGCGATGGGTTTGGCCTCCACGGCGGTGAGCGTCCGGGCCAGCAGCAACTCCACCCAACTGAACGTGAAGCAGAAGAACGCCGTGACGCCCACGCCGCCGCGCACGAGCTTGAGGAAGATTGTCACGAAGAAGCGCGGGAAGGAGTAGCCATCGATGTAGGCCTGCTCGTCGATCGAGCGCGGTACGCCGGACATGAAGCCCTCCAAGATCCAAACCGCCAGCGGCACGTTGAAGAGCATGTGTGCCAGCGCCACGCCGATATGCGTGTCGAACAGGCCGACGTTGGAGTAGAGCTGGAAGAAGGGCAGAAGAAAGACGGCGGGCGGCGCCATTCGATTCGTGAGCAACCAGAAGAAGAGATGCCGGTCGCCCAGAAAGCGATAGCGCGAGAACGCGTACGCGGCCGGCAGTGCGACGATGACCGACAGAACCGTATTGATGCCGCTGTAGAGGAGCGAATTCAGATACCCGCCCAACCAGGATGGATCCGTGAAGATGGCGATGTAGTTGTCGAAAGTGGGAGCCGCCGGGAACAGTTGGAGACCTCCCTGGATCTCACGGTTGGACTTCAGGGAAGTGTTGATGAGCCAGTAGACCGGAACCAGGAGGAAGGAGAAGTAGGCGGCAAGAAAGAACCGGCGGGCCACAGTTCTAAAGACGATGTGCCTTCGGAGCGGCAACCAAAAATATCGGCTTGCTCGGGCGGGCCGAGTGCGGCATGCATGCGCCTAATGACGATCGAGCTTCAGGACGTCGTGCGGCGCCGTCGAAATGGAGAACTGACGGTGCCTGTCAACCTGAGGTTGGAGGGCGGGCGCGTGCATGTCCTCTTGGGCCGGACGGGGTCCGGAAAGAGCGGACTTCTGCGCCTGCTGGCTCGGCTGGATGCGCCCGTGTCCGGACAGCTGACTTGGGGCCAGACTCCCGGAGGAGCTGAGGGCGGCCAGATTGGCCTCGTGGTGCAGGAGTTTGTGAACTACCCGAGCCTCACCGTGTATGACAACATAGCAGCGCCACTCGCAAACGCGCGGCTCGAGGCAGCGGTCATCGAAGAGCGCGTGCAGTCGGTGGCCGGCCGGCTCGGCCTTCTCGATGTGCTGCGCCGCCGCCCCGGTGAACTCTCGGGGGGCCAGCAACAGCGTACGGCGCTGGCGCGCGCCCTTGCCAAGCAGGCGCCGCTACTCCTTCTGGATGAGCCGCTCGTGAATCTGGACTTCAAGTTGCGCGAATCGCTTCGCGAGGATCTGCTTCAGCTTCTCAGCGACTCCGGCGGGGAAGGTCGCACTGTGGTGTACGCGAGTACCGAACCCGATGAGGCGCTGCTTTTCTCGGGAGGCGTCGTCGTTCTCGAAGACGGCGCTGTGCTCGCGGCCGGCCCTGCCGCGGACATCCATCACCGGCCGCCGACGCTGGCTGTAGGGCGTCTCACGGGAGACCCCGCTATGAACGCACTGGAGGGTTTGGTGGGGAGCGCAAACGTGGCTTGCGTGGCGGGGGTGGAGTTTGCGCTGCCCGAGTCCTTGGGGCAGTTGGAACCGGGCGATTACGTCTTCGGTTTCCGTCCGCCGGCTGGCTTTCTTTCAGGCGGGGATCACCGGACACCTGCGTTGCCCGCCCGTGTCGAATTGGCCGAGTTGGCGGGCGCCGAGACGTTCGTGCACCTCGACGTGAGCGGGCAGCAGGTGATCGTGCGCGAGCCGGGAGTCCATGCGCTTGCCATTGGAGAAAGCGTGGGGCTCTTCTTGGATCCACAGCGACTCTACCTTTTCCGCCGCACCGGCAAGCTGGTGGCCGGACCACCCGAGCAAGGGAGTCCGCATGGCGCTCATTGAGGTGCGCTCGGTGCGTCATACTTACGGGCGTGCCGCTCCGGCGTTGACCGACGTTTCGCTCGTGCTCGAGGATGGTGAGGCCTACGCGCTCCTCGGTCCGTCAGGTTGTGGAAAGAGCACGCTGCTCAACGTCATTTCGGGTCTCGTTCGACCGGAATCGGGCAGCGTGTTCTTCGATGGTAGGGAAGTGACGGAGCTCGACCCGTCGCGGCGCAACATCGCTCAGGTCTTTCAGTTCCCCGTCGTCTACGAGTCGATGACCGTGCGGGAGAACCTCGCCTTTCCCCTCCGCAATCGAAAGCTCCTGCGCCGACAGGTCGAGGAGCGTGTGGACCTGGTCGCGTCGCTGTTGCGCTTGGATGCCTGGCTCGACCACAGGGCGAGCACACTTGCGCCCGAGCACAAACAGTTGGTATCGTTGGCTCGGGGTCTCGTCCGCGAGGATACAGCCGCGGTGCTCTTCGACGAACCGCTGACGGTGGTCGACCCCCAGGAGCGCTGGCGCATTCGTCGCGTGCTCCGTCAAATACAGGACCGCTTCCGAATTACGATGGTGTACGTGACGCACGACCAGCTCGAGGCGCTCACGTTTGCAAGAACGGTGTTGGTGATGAACGAGGGGGGCATCCTACAACAGGGCTCGCCGGAGGAACTCTTTGCCCGTCCGGCCCACCGTTTTGTCGGTCACTTCATCGGATCGCCGGGGATGAACTTTCTGCCCGCAGAGTCGAATGTGGCAGCCGTGGCGCGACTGCTGAGTGCTGATACGGCAGCGGTTCTGAAGCGGCTGGGACCGGGCATCACGGTCGGGGTGCGGCCGGAGCACCTGGAGATCCAGGCGACGGGTAGCAGCCCGCGCGGCACCGATACCGAGCTCACCGTTGGCTTATCAGGAATTGTGGCGCGTGCGGTGCCCTGGGATGGAGGCCAATTGGTCACCGTCCGAACCGGGGACCAGGAAGTTGCCGTCCGCACGGCGGGCCGAGAAACGGTTTCTACCGGGGAGCCGGTGCGCGTTCGCGCCGTCGCCGGAAGCGTCGTCTTCTTCGATGAGCACGGAAAGCGGATCGAGGTTTCGCCCGGATGAAAACCCAAAACAACCGCGCCTGGCTCTTCGTTCTGCCCGTTCTCGTCACGGTCGCCTTCAGCGCGGTCTTACCGCTGATGACGGTGGTCAACTACTCGGTTCAGGATCTGCTGGGCCCGGACCGTCGCGTCTTCGTGGGCCTTTCCTGGTATCGCTCGGCGCTGCTGAACGCGGAGTTCCAGGGCGCCTTTCTGCGTCAGATCGCGTTTACGCTCGTCGTCCTTGGAATGGAAATGCCGCTCGGAATCCTGGCTGCGCTCTGTATGCCGCGAGCCGGCCGCAGCACGACGGTCGTTCTGATCTTGCTCGCGCTGCCGCTCCTCATCCCCTGGAACGTGGTCGGGACGATCTGGCAGATCTTCGCGCGCACAGACATCGGCCCGGTCGGCCAATTCTTGAGGGCATTGGGATTCGATTTCAACTTCGCCCTGCATGCCGGGGACGCGTGGGTCACTTTGGTTGCGATGGACGTGTGGCACTGGACACCCCTCGTGGCGCTCATGGTGTACGCGGGTCTTCGCGCCATTCCGGACCCGTACTATCAGGCCGCCAAAATCGACGGGGCTTCCCGCACCGACATTTTTCGCTATATCGAACTGCCGCGTCTGCGCAGCATCCTCGTGCTCACGATACTTTTGCGCTTGATGGACAGCTTCATGATCTACACCGAGCCCTTCGTTCTGACCGGAGGCGGCCCGGGAAACGCGACCACTTTTCTCAGTCAGTTCACGGCCCGCATGGCCGTCGGCCAATTCGACCTCGGGCCGGCGGCCGCCTTTTCGCTCATCTACTTCCTCTGGATCCTGTTGTTCTGCTACGTATTCTTCACGCTCATCCAGCGGCCAAAAGGCGATTGACCCGGTCGCCGCGTGGCGACCCGTGGGGGCATGAATCACACCTCCGTTTTGGCCCGAATGTGGGCGTTTCCCCTTTGTGTCCTGATGGCAGCAGCCGCATCGTGCAAGCCGGATCCGGAAAAGGCCCTTCCCAAGTGGATGGCTGAGTTCCAACCCACGACGCTCTCGCGAGCCGACCAGGAGCGGGAACTGAGGTGGTTCATGCAGGCGGCCGCCCCTTTTCGGGGTATGACAATCAAAGTGGTTTCGGAGGCCATCACGACGCACACGTACGAGTCCAAGGTGCTCGCGCGCGCCTTCTACGAACTGACGGGTGTGCGCGTCGTGCACGACATCATCCAGGAAGGCGACGTCATCGAGAAGCTGCAGACGCAGATGCAATCGGGTGCTTCCATCTACGACATGTACGTGAATGACACGGACCTGATCGGTACGCACTACCGGTACGGCTTGGCCGTTCCGCTTTCGGACTTCATGAAGGGCGAAGGCCGCGACGTCACGCTTCCCACGCTTGACCTCAATGACTTCATCGGACTGAAGTTCGGGACGGGTCCGGACGGAAAGCTCTACCAGCTTCCCGACCAGCAATTTGCGAATCTGTACTGGTTCCGCCATGACTGGTTTGAACGAAAGGATCTCAAAGAACGTTTCCGCAAGAAGTACGGCTACGAACTGGGGGTCCCGCTCAACTGGTCGGCCTACGAAGACATCGCCAATTTT
>CAZPFB010000008.1:0-84661 GCA_964585735.1 uncultured Leptospiraceae bacterium | reverse complement strand
ACGGAGTGCGCGTGTTTGGTCACATGGACTACGGACGCAAGGATCCTTCTTTGGGTTGGCGTTTTACGGATGCCTGGCTCTCGATGGCCGGCGTGGGGAGCCCCGGCCTGCCCAACGGACTGCCAGTGGACGAGTGGGGCATTCGCGTCGAGAATTGCCGTCCGGTGGGGGCTTCAGTCAGCCGCGGCGGCGCGGTGAATTCGCCGGCGGCCGTTTACGCGCTGCGGAAATACATCGAATGGCTCAAGAAGTTTGCGCCTCCCGAGGCGGCCGGCATGAACTTCTCAGAAGCGGGGCCGGTTCCCGCGCGCGGCAACATCGCGCAGCAGATCTTCTGGTACACGGCTTTCACATCCGACATGACGCAAAGCGGCCTGCCCGTCGTAAACGCGGACGGCACGCCCAAATGGCGCATGGCTCCGTCGCCTCATGGTCCGTACTGGTCGGAAGGCATGAAGCTGGGCTATCAGGACGCGGGCGCCTGGACCATGCTCAAGAGCACGCCGCTCGAACGACGCAAAGCAGCCTGGTTGTACGCGCAGTTCACGGTGAGCAAGTCCGTGTCGCTCAAGAAGTTCCTGACGGGGCTGACTCCCGTTCGCCGCTCCGACATCGAGTCCGCGGAGGTCACCAAGAACGCGCACCGCTACGGAGGGCTCATTGAGTTCTATCGGAGTCGCGCGCGCGACCTGTGGACGCCCACCGGAACGAACGTCCCGGATTATCCGAAGCTTGCTCAGCTCTGGTGGCAGAACGTGAGCGTTGCTGTCACCGGCGAAACACCGCCACAGGCGGCCATGGACAAACTCGGTCGCGAAATGGATGAGGTGCTCGGTCGCCTCGAACGGGCCGGGATGGAGCGCTGCGCGCCGAAACTGAATGCTCCCGTAGCGGACGCATTTTGGTTGCAGCGACCCGGCTCACCCAAGCCGCGTCTGGCTCAGGAAAAACCTCCCGGACGTACGATGCCCTACGCAGAACTGATCCGAAGCTGGCGTTGAAGCGCGCGGCAAATTCAGGCGCTGGTGGGGCTGGCGCGATCGCAAACCTGACGGTTCAGGGGGAACTCCCGGCGGGCCGGGCCGTGAATTCGCGGGAGCGTTCCAGGTAGATCTGGGCGGCGCGGTCGTTTGGGTTGCGCGCGAGTACCGCCGCAAACAGAACCGCGGCTCGCTCAAAGTCTTCCACGAGGAAGGCGTTCACGCCCTTGTCAAAATCCGAGCGCGTTGCTTCGAAGAGTTCGAGCAGATAGTCGGACTGACCGTCGAAGACCTCGACGACCGTGACCGGTTCGCGCTTTCCGCGCACCCGGACCTGGTCGACCACTCGAAACCGGTACGCGCCGGGATCTGCCAGTTGGACCAGGGTATCCTGGCTGATCAGAATGGAGGCTTCGTAGACCTTCGTCAGATCCTCAATCCGCGCGGCCAGATTCACAGCGTCGGAGATCACCGTGCCTTCCAGGCGCTCCTCTTCGCCGATGGTGCCGATGATCACGGATCCGGTGTGAATGCCAATTCCGACTCGAATGGGGTCGTAGGCCTGACGCAGGCGATGATGGTTGTAGAGTCGGACGGCCTCCTGCATCTCGATGGCTGCGAGCAGCGCCTGCTCCGGTCTTTCCGGGAACAGGGACATCACGGCGTCTCCGATGTACTTGTCGATGAAGCCGCCGTGCCTGCGAATGATCGGGCCCACGCGCTTGAGGTAGGAGTTGAGAAAGCGGAAGTTCTCCACGGGTGTCATCCCTTCGGAGAGACTCGTGAATCTGCGAATGTCCGCGAACAGGACCGTCATCGTGCGGGCCGCTGCGTCGCCGAGCTGTACTTCCGTGATGTGTTTGCGGCCCAACAGCTCGAAGATCTGCTTGGGGACGAAGCGTTCCAGGGAGCGCGAGATGCGAATTTGTTCGGCGACTGCGCTCGCCTGTTCTTCGAGCACCTGCTTCTGTAGGTGATTGATGCGATCTCCCAGCGCCAGGGAAAGCAGTACGACTTCTGCGGCGGTGCCGATCTGGTACATGTACTCCGTGACGAAGGCGCGCGGAAGTAGTCCCGCCTTCTGGAGTCCGTAGACGAGCGCGCCCACGAGAAAGGTGGCCCACGCCACGAGAAAAAACCGGGCCGGCTGGTAGCCGCGCAGGTTCAGATAGACGGCGGCCACGAGGATCCATCCTACCCCCACGAACACGAACGCCGCGCCGATCCGGGTGGCCGCCGAAAGCGGGAGCCAGACGAACGTGGCGATGGCCACGCAGCCGAAGGAGATGCAGATGAGGGCGACCCGGTTTCCGAGCGGCCAACTGGAAGCCAGTCGCAAGAAGCGGCGCGAAAAAATGACAGCAAGGACAACGTTGGCGGCAGTCAGAAACACGAAACTGCGGTCCGCCCACCAGACGAATTCACCCCAAAGGTAACGATCGGCCATTCCGTTGAATGCCATCTGCAACAGGATCGAAGAGCCGATGTAGAGGACGTAGTACAGGTAGCTGCGGTCGCCGATGGAAAAGAAGAGGAACAGGTTGTAGCCGAACATGGCCAGCATGATCCCGTAGATGAGGCAGAGAAAGCCGATCTCCCTGGCCTCCAGTTCGGCAAAGTGCAGCGGATGGACGATCCGGATCGGCATCTGCAGAGTGCCCTGCGTCTGCAGTCGGAAGTGAACCATCCCGCTCTGCCCGGGCGCGATGCGAATCGGCATGGCAAACCCTGTGTGTGGCAGCGGTCGCCGCGAAAAGGGGAAGTGATCCCCGGTGTGGAATTCCGTTCGTCGTCCGGCAGACTCGAAGAAGACGTCGATGCGGTCCGTACGCGGGTACTCGAACAACAGAATCCATTCGCTTCTCTGCGAATGGTTTTGGATCGAGAGTCTGCCCCAGTAGGGATGGTTGGTGAACCCAAAGTTTGGGTTTTCAGCGGCTGCGGGTGCGAAGCGGGCCGCAACGTCGCTGCTCTGGGCCTTCTCGTAAGAGACAGCCCCCGCGGGATCGGGCAGCAGGAACAGGAATCCCCCAGCCGGAACCTGTGAAATCCCTTCCCGGAGGATCAGGGCATGATCCGTTTCGGGCGCGGCGAACACTCCCGCACTTCCCCCAAGCGAGAGGATAAGGAACCAGAATGCCTGCCGCCCCGTCAGCCAACGCACCACAAGTTGGATGCGTGGGTCCGAAAGCGGGCCCGTCCATCTAAAAACGGGCCATGCCCTTCACTTGCCGACGCGGGCTATGTTGGGACGTCGATTGCGCGCCAGGAACTCCGTGGTCTGCTCCACTGCTTCGGCCAGGTCGATGGCCAGATCCATGGCTTCGGTGTAGTGAGGTGCGAGCAGGACCTCCATGGACCGCACCGGGTAGAACCTGCGCAGGTTGAAGACACCGTCTTCGAAATGCGAATTGATGAATCGAATGCTGGCGAGGTAGAACGGCTCGATCAGGAACTGCCAGCGCGACGTGACATTGAGGTTGTCGGCGATGAGAGACTCCAGCTTGTGTCGGATGCTCTCCAGGCGTTCCTTCTCTTTCAGCGCATCGTGCATGATGTCATGCTTGTTTGCGATGGCATCGTAGTCCCATTTCTTCCGGAGCAGGGTTCGCAGGCCCACCTGTTCGCGGGCCGCCTCTCTGAGCCGATCATGTTGCTGCTCAATCAAAGAGAGGTTGCGTTCGAGGCGCATGAGCATGTCCCGAAAGTATTCGAGGAAGCGAAGCAGGCTGTGAAAGGTGGTCGGTTTGCGGGAGTCCCGCAGTTTCAACGTCTTGCTCTTGGCCTGAACAATCCATTCGTAGTCGGATTTTTCCAGCGCGAAGGGGGGACGGGAGAAATGGCGGTGCAGAAACTCCTCCCATGGATAGTCCTCCGGGATCGGCTCCTCCAGGTTCATGATGCGAGGGTGATCCTTCTGGAGCAGCAACTCCAACTGAAGATCAAATATTGCGCGGGGGGTGAGGGGAGCGGAGGTCGCTTCAGCTGGATTTGTAGACTCCGTCATTCCTATTGTCCCGGTGTGTCAGTCCGGCGCGAGACGCGCCAAACTCAACGATTAGACGCGACCGCCCGGTCGCGGTTCTCTGTTTCCCATCATTTTTGCACAATCTTCACAATTCGCCCTTCCTGGTGCTGGACGACGTACAACTCCCCGTTCTGGTCTTCGGCAAAGCTCGCTATGGTCCCTCCGTCGCTCGAGAGAAGACGCACGGGACCGGCAGTTTCCCCGCGATCCGTCAGCGGCAGGGCCCAGATCCGGCCGGAAACATAATCGCCGAAAACATAGTGCCCCCGCAGCGCCGGGTTTTCTCGGCCGCGGTACACGTAGCCGCCCGTCACGGAACTTCCGGCGGCCCGCCCGTAGACGTGAAGGGGCAGGACGAATTCCGGTTTGCGGCAACCCTGATATGGCCGGTAGCAAAGCGTACCCTCCATCCTGTTCCACCCGTAGTTGCCGCCGGCCCGAATCATGTTGATCTCCTCCTGCCGATTCTGCCCAACGTCGCCAGCGTACAGGCGACCGGTCTGCCGATCGAACGACAGCCTCCAGGGATTCCGTAGGCCCAGCGCGAAGGTTTCCGGGCGATGCGGGGGTCGCCTCCGAAAGGGATTGTCCCGGGGCACGCCGTACCCCCCGGCGGGAAGCGGTGCGAGCCGCAGAATCTTGCCCAAAAGGCTGCGCGGATTCTGCCCATGCCCTTGGGGGTCTCCCGCAGAACCACCGTCTCCCAGTCCGAAATACAGGTGACCATCCGGGCCAAACAGAATGTGGCCGCCGTTGTGATTGGAGTAGGGCTGTCGCACGCGCAGGATGACGCGCTCGCTGCCCGCACGGACAACCGGTGCGCCGGCCCTGTAGTCGAGGCGCCAAGACGAAACCACCGAGTGCGAGGGTCGCCCGGTCGTGTAGCTGACAAAGATCAGGTTCGAACCGCGCAGCCCGGTGCGGTCGTCGCTGTACCCGGGCGCGAGAGCGACGGATAGGAGCCCTTCTTCGCTTGCTCTATTCGTGCGGCCGGTGAGGTCGAGCATGACTGCGCGCTTGCTTCCGCGAACCGCGAGCAGTCTCCCGCGCTGCTCGACGACGTACACGTGTCCCGAGTTCCCGGGGGGGAAGACGGCGTGCACCGGTCGACGGAGATTTCCCAGAAAAGGTTCGAGGACCGTCCTCCCGAAAGCAGGATCAGCGGCGGCGCCGCAGGCGACCAGTCCCATCAATGTTGCAACGGCGAAAGCGAAGCGCATCATTTCAAAAAACCTGACATGGAAAAAAAGCGGTTTCGAAAAATGTGTCCCCAATTTTCCGGGGCCATTTTTTCTGGAACGAGATGTCGACCCTGGAATGGGAATTTTTGACCGACGAGGTAGCGCGGGACACCCTGCTCTTGGATTGTCGATCCGAAGAGGCGTACGCGGCAGGTACGCTTCGGGGGGCTTACAGTGCCGCTGCGGTCAAGAAGCCGTACGGTTCCGGACCGAAGTCGGTCTCATCGCTCGGGAGCTTCATCGGCGGCATCCGGAAGGTCCTCGATAAGCACACGGGGATCCTGTGCTTTGACGAGGGACAGGGGATGTACGCGTCACGCATGGCCTGGCTCTTGCGGACGCTCGGCTTCAAGCAGGTGAAGATCTACTCACACCGGTTCGCCGACGTGCCCCAGGAGGCTCTCGGAGAGGGAGCCGGTGTGGTCGAGCCGGGAGAGCAGCCTGCAGCCGTGGACTCGCCGGGGTTGGTCGATCTGGCGCACGTCCAGAAGAATCTGACCCGCGTGCAGCTCTTGGACGTGCGCACTCCTCAGGAGTACGAGGGGCTGATTCCGCGCATGGTGAACCCGGAACCGGGCGGCCTGTGTGGGCGCATCCCGGGAAGCATCAACTGGGATTGGCGTGTGCTGTACGGTCCCCAGGGTGGCTTCAAGAGCAGGCAGTTGGTAACTGCTGACATTCGCCGTATCGGTCTGATCCAGGAAAGGCCCACCGTCATCTACGACTTCAATGGAGCGCGCGCCTGCGGGACGGCGCTCGTACTGGCTGCCTGCGGATACAGACAGGTCGCTGTTTATCTGGGCTCGTGGATGGAGTGGCGCAAGACGTCGCTGCCCAAACAGAACATGGGTGTCTGGCGCCCGTGAAACGCCGGAGCCCGCACGCGTGACGGGTGGCACTGCCGCGCTGCGCAGCACGCACACATTGCGCTGGCGCCTCACTGTCCTGGCCGGGGTGCTCAGCGTGCTGCCGGTCATCGCTGTTACGCTCGTGGGGCATTTGGTGAGCGCCCATGTCGTGCGCAACCGCCTGAGGGCCGACAACGAGGAGCGTCTTCGCGCGGGGCAACGGCAGGTTCACGGCAGCCTCGCTGTAATCGAGCGTGGCGTGCGGGCGCTGAGCGAACAGGCGGATGTCGTCGCCTTTGCCGCCGGTCCGGGCCCCACGGCAGCATCGAGCAGCGTTCCGCGAGCCGGGAACGCCGCAGCGTGGAGTATGCTGCGCGTTTTCCAAGAAGCGAACTGGGGGATCCTGCACCACATCATGCTGGTCAACCTGGATGGGCGGGTCGTCTTGAGTCCGTTTCACGGCACCGCGGCCAATTCACACGCGGGGCAACGGGTTGTTTCGCCTTTCCTGGCAGCCGGAGGGGAACGGGCCACGTTCACGGACTTCCACGGCTTCGTTGAAGCAGACCACTACCACCAGCTTCTTATTCAACCGGTCCGCGGGTACGGTGGCGGGGCGCGCATGCTGATCGTAGCCGAAGTCGAGATCGCCTACATCACGGACCTCCTCAAAGGGTCGGTGCACGACGAGCATGCGCGCACGTACCTGGTCAGCCTGGACGGACGGCCCGTGGGTCGCGAACGCTCCCGCCCCACGGCAACTCGGGCGCACGAGGGGATTGCGGCCCTCCTCAAGCAGGGCAAGGGCTCGTTGACCGGCGAGTTTCGCGACGAGCAGGGCAGGCTCGTCTTGGGCTCTTACCTTCGAGGTGAGGAACCCTGGATCGTCGCCAGTGAACTGCCCATTGAGGCTGTCTACGGGCCACTGCGCCGCGGGCTCGCGCTCACGCTCCTGGGCGTCCTCTTTCTGTCCGTACTCTTGGGGGTCATCGTCTTTCTTTCCATCGGTCGCCTGTTGCGTCCCGTGCAGCGAACCGTGGAGCGCTTTCGCGGCCTGGCCGAGGGGGAAGCCGACCTGTCGATTCGCCTGGAGGAAGCAGAGCGGGTAACAGAGGTCAAATCCCTCGCCGCCTATACGAACGCCTTCCTGGCCCGTATTGGGACTCTGGTCAGAGGGATTCGTGGCAGTGCCGAGTCCGCGGACGAGCGAGCCCGCCTGCTGTCCGACCACGCCGCACAGCTTGCGGAGCGTACTCAGGCCGTGTCCGCGGCTGTCGAAGAATCCGCGGCCACGCTCACCCAGCTCGCGCAGTCGCTCGAGAGCACGACTGCCTTCTTGAAGAAGCAGTCGGACCTCATTCGGGCGGCGGGTGGGACGCTTGGCGCCATCCGTGAGGATTCGGCGGCCATGAGCCGTCGCCTCGAGGAGATCCGCGCGGTCATGCGTCGGGCTTCCGAACAGGCCCACCAGGGAGAAACGGCCATTGGTTCGGTGCGCGCGGCCATGACCGAGATCGAAACGCTCGGGAAACGAGTCGGCGAAATATTGGGATTCATAAATGATATATCGGATCGAACAAATCTCCTTTCTCTGAACGCCTCGATCGAAGCGGCGCGGGCGGGCGAGGAAGGACGCGGGTTTGCGGTCGTGGCCGGCGAGGTGTCCAAGTTGGCGGAAAGTTCGGTCAAGAACGTGCGGGACATCGAGGCTCTCATTGCACGGACCTCCGTGGCCATAGACACGGGCGCCAGGGAGGTTCGGACTTCGCAGTCTGCGCTCGACGATATGCTGCGCGCTGTACGCGAAGTCGCAGGCGTCGTGGAGGGCTTTGCCACGACGGCTCAGTTGCAGTCCGAGCGCAGCGCTCAAGCGGCCTCCGACATGGAAGCGGCCGGCAAAGCGGCAGATGCGGTGGACCGCGCCACGGCCGAACAGCTTGCAGGGGCGCGTGAGGTTTCGTCGGCCGTGGAAGACATTTCTCGCACCACGGAGAGTCTGTCCGCATTGTCGAGCAACCTGGCGCAGATGGCCGGCTCCATGCAGGAGATGGCCGCGCGCCTGCGGCAGGACGTGGACCAGTTCCGGGCCTGAGTATTTGCCTTGCATTGGCGGCCGTGGCGTGGCGCTTCGATGCGATGCGAGGGTTCATTCATCCGGACAGCCGGGGCAGGGAGATCTGGGACCTGTTCGTGCTGCTCCTGACGCTGGCGTCGGCTGTCTATGTGCCCGTGCAGATTGCTTTTGGCTTGGAGTTTGTTGGCGCGGTGCTCGCTCTGGAGGTCGTTCTCAGTCTGGCTTTTCTCACAGACGTGGTGCTCAACTTCTTCACCGGTTACTACGTCGAGAGCCGTTTGGTCACCGATCGCGGCGAGATCGCCAGGCGCTACCTGCGCACCTGGTTTGTGCCGGACCTGCTCGCTTCCCTGCCGTTCTTTCTGCTTCACGGTTCCGGTTTTGCCGAGTGGGCGCGGTTGGCGCGGACGCTCCGCTTTCTCCAGTTGCACCGCATGCTGAAACTCGCGCGGGTCAGCACCTTCCTCCAGCAATTCCAGCGCCGTCACGCCGTGAACCCGGGCCTCTTTCGCCTGAGCTACTTCGTGATGCTCATGATGTTGGCCTCACACTCTCTCGCCTGCGGCTGGATACTGATTGGAGGAGTGGGCATGGAGGCCGATGCCGGTACCCGGTACGTCAAGGCGCTCTACTATACGATTACCACGCTGGCCACTGTCGGCTATGGCGACATCGTACCGATCAACAACACCCAGCGCGTGTACGCAATGGTATTGATGCTCCTCGGCGTGGGCAGCTACAGTTTCGTGATCGGCAACCTGGCCAGTTTTCTGGCGAACCGGGACATCGTGCGGGCCAACTACTTCAAGAAGCTCCAGGAGCTGACGGCCTTTCTCCGGTACCGGTCCATACCCGGCGAGTTGCGTACCCAGGTTTTCGCGTACTACGCACACCTCTGGGAGAGCCGAATGGGCAGGACGACGAGCGGATCTTGTCCGACCTGCCGGAGTCGCTCCGCGTGGATCTGGCTCTGGCAATGCGTCGGGATTTGATTGCCAAGGTGCCCTTCTTCCGGGACGCCCGCGAGGGTTTGGTGCGCGATGTGGTCATGGCTCTGCGGCCCGTCGTCTTCGTTCCCGGCGCCTACATCATGCGCCAGGGAGAAATCGGCGACTCAATGTACATCGTCAGCTCCGGAACGGTGGACGTCGTCTCGCAAGACGGTGGTGAGGTTTTCGCCACGCTCGGGGAAGGGGCTTTCGTGGGTGAAATGGCCCTCGTCTTTCAGACCGAGCGCGCGGCCAGCGTGCGTGCGCGCGGCTATTGCGATCTTTACGTCCTGACACGTCGGCAATTCGAGTACATCCTGGCCCGACATCCACGTTTTGCCGAGCACGTGCGCAGGCTTGCCAAAGAGCGACAAACCGAGGCGCAGAAACGTCAGGGCAGTCCGCGAAAAGGGGGGCGGCGGAGGGGCTGACCTGGGTTGAGCGCGGTCGGCCCAGGCACTTCAGGCAGTCCGCGCCAGTCCGTACTGCCGCAACAGCGCATCCGGCCGCGGGTCCCTTCCTCGAAAGGAACGGAAGACTTCGGCGGGATGTCGACTGCCCCCCTCGGACAGGACCGTGGCGCGAAATCGCCGGCCTGTTTCGCGAACCGCCGTGTCGTCTTCCAGACCGACGTCCTCGAAGGCGCCAAACGCATCGGCGCTCATGACTTCCGCCCACTTGTAGCTGTAGTAACCGGCCGCGTAACCACCGGCGAAGATGTGGCCGAAGGAACACAGGAATCGGTCCTCCGGAAGCGGCGGCAGGAGAGAGGTGCGCGCGTCGACGCGTCTTTGCACGTCGAAAGGCGACTCCGCTGAATCGGGGTCGTACTGGTGGTGCAATTCGAGGTCCAGCAGTCCGAAGCGAATCTGTCGGAGCATGTCGCTGCCCGCGCGGAACGTGCGGGCTGACAGCAGCTTCTGGTAGAGTTCGTCAGGGAGCGCGGCGCCGGTGTCAACGTGTCGCGTGAGCGAAAGCAGGGTGGCGCGATCGTAGCACCAATTCTCCATGAACTGACTGGGCAACTCCACGGCGTCCCACTCGATTCCGTTGATCCCCGCCGCAGAAACATGGTCGACCGTCGTGAGCATGTGCTGGAGGCCGTGGCCGAATTCGTGAAACAGAGTCTCGACTTCCGAGAAGGTAAGCAGCGAGGGGCGACCGCCTACGGGCGGAGTCCCGTTGCAGATGAGGTAGGCCACGGGCAGCACCACACCTTCGGCCGTGCGACGCCGACCGCGGCAATCATCCATCCACGCGCCCCCGCGCTTGTCCGCAGGCCGTGAGTAGGGGTCCAGGTAGAAGCCGGCAAGGGGGACGCCCGCCTCGTCCCGGATATGGAAGTAACGCACATCGGGGTGCCACACGGGTGCGGTGCCGTCCGCCGCTTCCACAACGACCCCGAAAAGGCGACGGATCAGCGCAAACAGACCACTCAGCACCTGAGGGAGCGGGAAATAGGGCCGCAGTTCTTCGTCCGTGAACTGGAAGCGCTCCTCGCGCAGCCTTTCGGAGTAGAACGCCACATCCCAGTGGTTGATGTCCGCGAGCCCATCTTGGGCGGCCCGTCTGCGCAGCTCTTCGAGGTCCCGTTCTGCCGCCGCGCGCGTGGCGCGGAGCAGTTCCTCTTCCAGGTCCAGGACCGCCTGCATGCGACCGGCCATCTTCTCCGCGAGCGAGAGTTCCGCGTACGAACTGTAGCCCAGAAGACGGGCCTGCTCACGCCGCAGCTTGAGGATGCGTCGGATCAACTCGTCGTTGTCGAACTCTCCCGACGAGGCCCGGCTGATGTAGGCGATGTACATGCTGCGCCGGAGTTCGCGGTTGCGGGAGTGCTGCATGAACGGTAGGAACGATGGCAGATCCAGGGTGAACCGGTACGCGCTTGGCTCCCGCAGTTCCTCATCCGGATGCGCGGTGGCGTAGGCTTCGCGGGCGAGGTCCAGGGCGCTCGCGGGCAGGCCCGCCAGCTCCGCTTCCGTGCGCAGTTCGAGCGCGTACTGCTTGGTGGAATCCAGCACGTTGTTGGAGAATCGGGTGGCCAGCGCCGAAAGCTCGCGCGCGATTTCATTGAAGCGATCGCGCCGGGTGCCCTCGAGTTCGATGCCGGCGTGTCGCATCAGGAGGAGCTCCCGTTCCAGGATGCGACGCTGCGCCGCGTCGAGACCGGGTTGCCCGGAAAGGTTTCGCATGGCCAGAAAGATGGGGCGACTCTGACCCAGAAGGAGTTGGAAGTCCACGATCTCAGGCTGAACTGTCTCGTAGGCCGCTCTCAGCTCGGGCGAGTTGCGCACGCCCATGAGATGGGACACCGGTCCCCAGGTGGTCTGCACTTCCACTCCGATGTTCTCGAGAGGGAGCATGAGCTTGTCCCACGTATCGCCCGGTTTCTCCTCGAGAGCGCGCAGCACCTTCTGCTGCTCGGCCAGCATGGCGCGAACACCCGGAACCACGTGCTCGGGCCGGATCGTCGCAAACTGCGGCAGACCCTCGCGAGAGAGCAGGGGATTGTCCGCCACGTCGGGCATGTTCTGATAGGGGCTTGCCACAGTGCACCTCCGGAGGCCCGTGAGGGCCCGTCACGATGCTTCGCGGAGGGAGGGTGCGCGCGTCAACGGGTTATCAGGGTAGCTGATAGAGCGATCGTACGGCGGCGCAAACGTCGAGCGCATCTTCGGCGGACATGAGACTGTAGATGGGCAGTGAGACAGTCCGCGAAAAAATCTCTTCAGAGGCCGGGAAGCTTTCCGTGGAAAGCCCGTGTCGGTCCCGGTAGTAGCTGTGCCTGTAGAGTGGGATGAAGTGAAGGCTCGTGCCTATTCCTCGAGCGAGCATCTCATCCACGAAGCGATCGCGCGTGAAGGGAGCTTCGGGTCCAATCTCGATCGTGAACAGGTGATAGGAGGAAGCGTCGCGCGGATCGGCGGCGGGAGAAAGGCGCAAGCCCGGCAGGCCCGCCAGTTCGCGGCGATAGATCTCGTCAACGACGCGGCGCGCAGCCAGCATCGAGTCGCTGCGGCGCAATTGCACCCGGCCGATGGCCGCGCAGAGATCCATCATGTTGTACTTGTATCCCTGTTCGACGACGTCGTAGTGCCAGCGCTTCCGGCCGTAGGTCTGGCCGCGTATGCCGTGCAGGCGCATCCGTCGCAGGCGCTCGGCAACCTCCGCGTCCTCGGTTGTGATCATTCCGCCTTCGCCCGTCGTCAGATTCTTTGTGGCGTAGAAGCTGAACACCGCCAGAGGACCCGCCGAGCCGATCGGAGCTCCCCGGTATTTGGTGGGAAACGCGTGCGCCGCATCCTCCACCAGGTGCAGGTCGTTCTCGTGCGCGATCTCCAGGAGGCCCGCCATGTCGCACGGGCGACCGCCAAAGTGAACGGGCAGCAGGCCGCGGATTTCGACGCCGCTTCTTCGATGGAGGTAGCGCCCGCCGTCACGCGTGCACTCGGTGCGCAAGAAGGTCCGCACGATTTCAGGAGTCATGAGATAGGATTCCCGGTCGACATCCAGGAGGAGGGGAGTGGCCCCGCTGTAGCCCACGACTTCGGCTGTTGCGGTGAAGGTGATGGCGGGGACGAGGAACCCCTGTCCGGGCCCCGGCTCTGCCAGTTCGAGCCCCAGGTGCAAACCCGCAGTCGCTGAGTTCACGGCCACCGCGTGCGCCGCGCCGACCTCCCTGGCGAATTCGGATTCGAAGGCCTGAACCTCGGGCCCGGACGTGAGCCAGCCGGACGAGAGTACGCGGAGCACCGCATCGGATTCCTCCTGTGTAAGGTCAGGCTTTGCGAAGGGCAGCGAACGCTTTCGTAGACCGGCGGCGGCCAGGCCAAGGGAAGGACCGGTCTCCGGTCGGGCGGGGACGGGACGGGCTGCTTGAGGGTTCATTGGCAGGGCTCCAGATTAAGTCGCATTGGCTCCGAGGCGGTCTTCCATTTTTTCGGCAAAAATCGCCGAAAGCTGAGAGAGTGGGCGGCACCCGGAAGGCCTTCGGCGGGCCGGGGGATTGTGTTTGACCCCCAAGCCCTCTGAAAAAAACCTGATCGGGCGCGTCGCTTTTAGGGTCTGGGCCGGACCGTCGGGCTGGCAGAATAAAATCAGCGAACAGTGCAATACCGTGTTTTCCCCGGCTTCTGACCAGGCCGGTGACGGATGAGGCCATGTCGGAGCAAACCCTGGAACCCGAAGTATCCACTCAAGACCCAGTCCTGACAAAGTTGTTCGCCCAACTCAACGAGGAGCGTCTTCTGAAAGACATCTCCTCTGTGCAGTTGAGCCGCTTCAAGTCCATGGACGACCTCATGGCGGAGGCCAAAGCGGCCGGCCGGGAGGGGGAACTGCGCAACACGCTGGAAGAGAATCTTTCGGAGCATCCCGACTCCCTGGTTTCCCGCTACAGCTTGGGCTGCCTGGCCCTCGAGCGTCAGGACCGGCGCGGCGTGAGTCTGCTGCGCGGCCTGCTGGAGGAGTTCCGGCAGCACGCCAAGTGGACCATTGTGGACCACATCGCCGATACGATTCTCTCTGTGGAAGAGGACAACCGGATCGCCCTGCGCGCCAAGGTGGAGAGCACCGAGCGACTCAAAGGCAAAAAAGAACTCCGGCCGTACCTCGAAAAGCTCGCTGCGATTGACCGCAAGAATCCGGACATCGTCAAGAAGTACGCATTGTCGATTCTCGAGGAGGATCGGGAGCGCGCCGTCAAGAACCTGAAGCAGGCCGGTGAAACCTACGCGCGCATCAAAGATTATCCGAGCCTGGAAGAGATCTGGAACCTCTTGGTCCAGCACGACCACAAGGATCTCCCGTGGTTCGAGCGCATCGAACGCATTCTCGTGGGCAACCGCGAGAAGACGCGCGTGGCGGCCTACCTGGTCAACCTGCTCGAACCCTTCCGGACGGAAGAGAACTGGACGGCCGTCATTGCCATCTTGAAGAAGATACTCGAATACGAACCCGGGTCTACCCGCGCTCGTTCGGACTTGGTTCGCGCTTACCGTTCCCGCTATGAAGGGCATTCGCTTCTCGATGACTTTCTGAAGCTGTCGGACCTGACCAACAACAAGCGGCCGGTGGGGCCAGCCATCTCCAGCTTCGAGCGCAACATCGTCTTCGATCGGGGCAACTACGTCCATCACCGCACGCGGGGCGTGGGCAAGATATCGAGCATCGACAGCGAGCAGGTCGTCATCGACTTCGAAGGCAGCCCCGCGCAACAGATGTCGATCCAGATGGCCATCACGAGCCTCAAGCCGCTCGAACCCGATCACATCTGGGTCCGACACCACGAAAATCCGGCCGAACTCAAGGAGATGTTCGAGCAAGATCTGCCCCTGTTCTTCGAAGCCCTGCTTTCCTCTTTCGGGAACAAGATGAACCTCCCGGAGATCAAGAACGAGATCGTCGGACGGTTTATAGAAGCGGACGAGTGGTCCAAGTGGTGGAGTCGCGCGCGCACCCGGCTGAAGAAGGAGCCGAAGTTCGGTTTCAATCCCCGCAAGAAAGACGAACTCCACCTTCGGGACACTCCGATGACGTTGTCCGAGGAACTCAGCCTGAAGTTCCAGGCCATCTCGGATTGGAACCAGAAGCTGGAACTGGCCATGGAGACGCTCAAAGAGCAGGACAGCGAAGGAGCTGCCGAACTGTGCGTTCAGTTCTTCAGCGAACAGGAATCCAACAAAGACGTCCTCAAGCAGATCCACAGCCACCTTTTCCTCAAGGCTGCTGCCGCGGCCGTTGGCGAAGACGAGGCCAACACGAAGCTTTCCGATCAGGCTTTTGACGCGATTTTCGCGAAAGAGACAGCCGATCGCCTGGTTCAATTCTGCGCCGAGACAACGGTGGTCGAACTGAAACGCGAGATCGTGAACACAATCATCCGAACCAGAGAAGACTACCCGGAGATCCTCAGCCGCATACTTTTCGAAGTGCCGATCAAGGTGAACCGCTACGTGGTGAGCGAATTGAATCGCCTGGGCCAGCGTGAGACGCTCGTGCGTTTCCTCGAACGGGCCTGTTCTCGGTTCAAGGAGCATCCGGAGATTTTTCTGTGGCTGGCGCGTTCCATTCTAACGGATCAGTGGAACTACCCTTGGATCAACATGTCGAAGGAAGCTGTTGTTCTCCTGGTATTCCGCCTGCTCAAGCCGCTCTCCCGAATCGAAACCAAAGGGACCCGCCTGAAGAATGCGGCCGTCGAAACTCTTTTTGGTACCACCAACATCACGGTGGAAACGGTCCACAAGGGCGTGCTCCCGGAGATCCTCGCGAACGCCGATATGGGCACGATCCGGCGGATGTCGGCCATCTTTCGGGAGGTCCCCTACATCCCCGAGGCGCACAAAGAGAACTTCATGGCCCTCATCCAAGAATTGCGTCCGGACTTCACTCCAGATTCCGATTTCGGAGTCGAGGAAGAAGGCGAGGAACCCGAGGCCGCCGAGGGGTACCTCCATCCGACGGACGATGTCATTTTGGTTTCGCCGAACGGACTGCGCAAGCGGCAGGAGTACCTGGACAACCTGATCAACGTCGAGATGCCCGCGAATTCCAAAGACATCGGGGAAGCCCAGGAGCGTGGGGACCTGCGCGAGAATGCCGAGTACAAGGCCGCAATGGAACGGCAGAGCCAGCTGCAGGCGGAGATCAAGCAGGTGGACACCGAGCTGAAGAAGGCTCAGGCCATCGACCCTTCGCGGATCAGTACCGACGTGGTAAGCGTCGGTACACGCGTTACGTTGGCCACGGGGGCAGGGGAGACTCTGGAGTATCGCATCCTGGGTCCTTGGGACGCGGATGCCGAACAGCACATCATCTCGTACCGCTCTCCGCTCGGTCGGGTACTCTTGGGCAAGCACCGGGGAGAAACCGCGGCCCTCGAAAACCAGAGCTTCGAAGTTCGGGAAATCGCACGCGCCCTGTAAGGCAGGTCGCCACCTGCTAAACGGGCTGTCCTTCCGACGCAATGGGAAAGGACAGGTGATACGATGGTCCCTCGATCGTGCTCTCGATGGGCCCGCGTGCGCATTCGTGGAAGAGGTGCAGCATGGCGGTGTTCTCGATCAGGACATCGGCCGTGAAGCGGTTGACTCCGTGGACTGCCGCCAGCTTCATGAGTCGTTCCACCAGGTAGTGGCCGACACCTTCGCCCTGCCAATCGTCGCGCACCAGGAAGGCGCAATCGGCCGAGTCGGAATCCGGACCGTTCCGATGATAGCGACCGACCGCGATCAGGACCGGTCGTTCCCCTTCCTGAACCTCTCCCACGAGGGCGAGGCTGTTTCGGTAGTCCACATTGACCAGGTACTGAGCCTCATCATGGTGTAGGCTCTTCTTGGGCGCAAAAAACCTCCGGTAAATCGATTGTTGTGAGGAGCGGTAGAACAGATCCTGAATGAGCTCCTCGTCGGCTGGCGCCACCGGCCGGACCAGCACCTGGCGCCCGCTGTGGGAGCGGAAGTGCTCGGCCATCTGCTCGATCTCGGTTTCGCCGGTGCGGGGCAGGGCGATCTGGTCGGCGTATACGAAGTGCCGTTCACGGGCTTCGCGCAGGAGCTCCTCGCGGAAGTCGGGATGGGCCAGGTGGATGAGTGCAATCGCGCGTTCGCGAACCGACTTGCCGAAGAGGTCGGCGGTTCCATATTCCGTTACCACGTAGTGCACGTCGGCACGCGTCGTGACGACGCCCGCCCCTGACTTGAGCACGGGCACGATGCGCGAGATTCGCTGGCCATCGACCGTGACAGTGGAGGGCAGAGCGATGATGGGACGCCCCCCACGCGAACGCGCCGCCCCGCGAATGAAATCGACCTGACCGCCGAAGCCACTGTAGAGCGCGGTACCCAGCGAATCGGAACATACCTGCCCGGTCAGGTCCACTTCCAGGGCGGCGTTGATGGCGATCATGTTGTCGTTGCGGGCGATGATGAAAGGGTCGTTGGAATAGTCGCTGGGGTGGAACTCGAAGAGCGGGTTGTTGTGGATGAAATCGTACAGCCGACGAGTGCCCACGGCAAAAGAGGTGACGACCTTCCCGGCGTGCAGCGTCTTGCGCGCGCCGGTGACCGCCCCCTTTTCGATCAGGTGCAGTACGCCATCGGAGAGCATTTCGGTGTGAACACCCAGCTCGCGGTGGCCGGCCAACTCGTGCAGCACTGAATCGGGAATACTCCCGATCCCGATCTGAATCGTCGCTCCGTCGGGCACCAGATCCGCAATGTGCTTTCCGATGCGACGGGCGGTCTCATCCGGCGGGTCAGCGACCAACTCGGGCAGCGGGGCATCATTCTCCACGAACCGGGTGATGCGGTCAGCGTGGATGAAGGAATCGCCGAGGCTTCGCGGCATCCTCGGATTGATCTCGGCGATGACTTCGCGGGCCGCCTCGCAGGCCGACTTCACCAGGTCGACAGACACTCCCAAACTGCAGAAACCATGCTCGTCGGGTGGGGTTACTTGTATGAGCGCCGTGTCGACCGGGGCGCGGCCCGTGCGAAAGAGGCGGGGTGCTTCGGAAAGAAAGATGGGTGTATAGTCCGCGCTGCCGACGGCCACCGCATCCCGAACATTGTCCCCGATGAAGAATGTATTGTAGCGAACATTGTCTCGAAACCGTGGCTCCGTGTATGTGGAGACTCCCAGGCTGCGGATGTGGAGGATTTGGTTGTCAGAAAGGAGGTGGGCCCTGGCTGCCAGGGCTTTTGTGAGCGCCATGGGTTCGGCCGCAGCCGAGCCAATGAACACGAACCCTCCCCGACGAATGCCTGAAACCGCATCCTCAGCCGAAACGACGCGTGACCGGTGGTCCATGCTCTCACAGAAGCGTTGGGGCTCCACAAACCAACCACAAATCAGTCTTTTTTTGCTCCCCCATCCGCCGGGAGTGCGCGTAGCATGGCCGCAGTGGAAACGCAGGAGCCCTCCCTTTCGACGACGCCCACGCTGAAGCAGGGCGTGCTCGAGCGAAGCGCGGCATTGGCCCGGCGCACCCGCAACCTTGACGCGCTATTTGCTCCTCGGACGGTGGCGGTGGTCGGGGCCACCGTCGACCCGGCCAGCGTGGGAGGCGCCGTATTTCGCAATCTCCTGTTCGGTGGTTTCACGGGCCGGCTGTACCCGGTGAACCCCAAGCGCGACAGCGTGCTCGGCGTGCGGTCCTTTGCTACCCTGGTCGACATCGGCGAAACCATCGACCTGTGCGTGTTGGTCATCCCGGCTTCCTCGGTGCTGGATGTCTTGGAGGACTGCGTCCGGGTCCGGGCCAGGGCGGTTATCCTCATCTCAGCCGGCTTCAAGGAAACCGGTCCGGCGGGCGCAGAGCTGGAGCGACGCGTCCGCGAACGCATCGATACGGCCGGCATGGTGCTGTTGGGTCCCAACTGTCTGGGCCTGATCAATACCGACCCGGGCGTTTCGCTGAATGCCACCTTCGCCCGTTCCGGCGCGCATCCCGGAAGCATCGCCTTCCTCTCTCAATCGGGCGCGCTCGGCACCGCGATTCTGGACTACGCGCGGCAGAACAACATCGGCTTCTCACGGTTCGTGAGTTTTGGCAACCGGGCCGACGTTACGGAGAACGACCTGTTGCGCTATTTTGCGTCCGACCCGCTGACCCGCGTGATTCTGATGTACGTGGAGGACCTTGCGGATGGCCAATCGTTCATTCGCATCTGTCGCGAAATCACGGGCGAAAGCGAAACACCCAGGCCGATTCTTGCCATGAAGAGTGGTCGTACTGCAGCGGGAGCAGGCGCTTCGGCCTCGCACACGGGCGCTCTGGCCGGGTCTGACGAAGCTTACCAGGCCATCTTCGCGCAGGCCGGCGTACTGCGCGTGGACACAGTTCGCGAACTCTTCGACTATGCGCAGGGATTCGCTTCGGCGCCGCTGCCGAAGGGGGAACGCGTGGCGATTCTCACGAATGCGGGCGGCCCCGGTATTCTGGCCACGGATGCCTGTGTGCGCAGCGGGCTCGACCCCGTCCGCCTTCAGGCGGCCACGCAGGAACGGCTGGCGTCCGTGCTGCCTGCCTCTGCGGGGCGCAGGAACCCCGTTGACATCCTCGGAGATGCCCGCGCCGAGCGCTACTCAGCGGCCATGGAGATTCTCCTTTCGGACCCCGATTCAGATGCGCTGCTCGTAATACTCACGCCCCAGAACATGACCGACATTGCGCCTGTAGCGGAGATGGTGGTGCGCGCGCAGCGCGGCACGGACAAGACCGTGCTCGCTTCCTTCATGGGAGGCGTTGATGTGGCCGTGGGCGTGGACATTTTGCGCAAGGGGGGTGTGGCACACTACGCCTTCCCGGAAGAGGCTGTTCGCGTTCTTTCGGCAATGCGCACGCACGCGCGCTGGTTGGGCCGCGAGCGGACGACCGAGCGCATCTTCGAGGTGGATCGAAAGGTTGTTCACGAGATAGTGGCCCAGGCACAGGCCGCGGGTCGGCGCGCGCTGCCCGAATACGAGGCACTGGCGGTACTGCGCGCTTACGGTTTTCGTACGCCGCGTTTTGGAGTCGCATCCACCGCCGGTGAAGCTGTGGCTTTGGCCGAGTCGCTCGGATTTCCGGTGGTCGTGAAGATCGCCTCCCCTGACATTCTACACAAGTCCGACGTGGGTGGTGTTGCGACGGGGCTTGCCGATGCGAACGACGTCCGCGTTGCGTTCACCGAGGTTGTGGAACGCGCGCAGCAGGCCCGGCCTACGGCGCAGATTGTGGGCGCCACTGTGATGGAGATGGCCCGCGCGGGGAGGGAACTCATCCTGGGTGTGGCCCGTGATCCCAGTTTCGGACCGCTGGTCATGTTTGGACTGGGCGGGATCTACGCCGAGGTGCTCAAGGATGTAACCTTTCGCCTGGCGCCGTTGCGCACGCTCTCCGCCCGCCATATGTTGGAAGAGATTCGCGGGAGCCGAATCCTCACCGGCGTGCGCGGGCAGGAACCCGTCGATCTGCCGGCGCTTCAGGAATGCATCGAGCGGCTTTCGCAATTGGCCATCGAATTTCCGCTAATCCAGGAGCTGGACGTCAACCCGCTCGTGGCTTACGCCGATGGAGCGTTGGCTCTGGACGCCCGGATCCTGCTCGCGCCTGCTGGAGGACGTAACGATTCATGAAGGCAACATTTCTTACGCTGCGGATCATCCATGCTGGTATTCTTTTGGGTCCTTTGGGTTTCTTGGGTGTCGGCCTGCTGATTCCCCGCCAGACGGCGCCGCAGCCGGAACTGATGTACGCAGGCATTGCAGCGGGCCTGGCTGCGGGTTTCCTGAGTCTGGTGCTGCCGCGGCTCATGCTCGCGCAGTTCGAAGGAGGCACTTCCGATGTCCCCATCAAGAGGCGCGTGGTCGCGTACCAATCGGCCAAAATCGTGCAGTGGGGCGTCGTGGAGGCAGCCACGCTTTTCAACGGCGTCGTGTTCTTTCTTTCCCGCAGCGAGTTCTCGGGCGGTTTCATGGTCGGGCTCATTGGTCTCTTGGCGTTCCTTCGGCCCTCGGCGGCGGAGTGCGCACGCCTCTGTGGTGCCTCTGAGGCCCGATTGGACGAGGAGTGAAATCCTGCTCGAACTGGTCGGCATTTCCAAGACGTTCGAGGGAAAGGGCGCTGTCTTCGACCTGAACCTGACCGTTCCGCGCGGGCGGACGACGGTCCTGATTGGACCGAGCGGTTCGGGGAAGTCCACCGTGCTGCGCCTGCTCAACGGGCTGATCGAGCCCGAGAGTGGCGACGTGCTTTTCGATTCGGTGCGTCTGACGCGCGAGAGTGTGCGCCCGATCCGGCGCCGAATGGGTTACATGGTTCAGAGCGGGGGCCTTTTCCCGCATCTGACCTGTCGGCAGAATATCGAGTTGGCCGCGCGGCACTTCGGAATGACGAGTCCCGCGCGCGCCGAGCGGCTTGCGGAACTGGCCGCGCTCACGCGCTACCCGGAGGATGCCCTCGACCGGTTCCCCGCCCGCATTTCCGGTGGGCAACGTCAGCGCGCCGCGCTCATGCGTGCGCTCTTCCTGGATCCCGACGTTCTGCTGTTGGATGAGCCGCTCGGTGCCCTCGATCCGTTGGTCCGGCGTGACCTGTCCGAGGATCTCAGGCGCATCTTTCTGACACTCTCCAAGACAGTCGTGTTTGTCACCCACGACATGGCGGAAGCTGCCTTTTTCGGAGACAGCGTGGTCCTCTTGTCCGGGGGACGGATTGCGCAGGCGGGAAAATTACGCGACCTGCGCGAACGGCCCGCAACTCCGTTCGTGAGCGACTTTCTTCGCGCGGAGCTTCCGCCGGTGGACGCATGAAGAGTGCGCGTTCCAAAGGCTCCATGGCCACTGCCGTATCGGGGGCGTGCTTGGCGGTGATGGTCGGGGCCTGCTTCGGTTCGTTCGCCTGCACCCGGGAAGGCCGCTCGGAGCGGATAGTCGTGGGTTCCAAAAAGTTCACGGAAGGTGTGATCCTGGGCTGGGTCGCGCATCACACGCTGCGGGATGGCGGCTTTCGCGTCCGACACCGGGCCGAAATTGGGGGTACCCGCATCCTCTGGAGCGCGCTCGTGCGCGGCGACATCGATGTCTACGCTGAGTACACCGGCACGATACGCGGTGAAATTTTCGCGGGTGCCCCCCGCGGAGCGGAACTCGCGGGACTCCTGGCGCGCCACGGAGTCGTGTCCACCGGACCCCTGGGATTCAGCAACACGTACGCGATCGGCATGCAGCGTGCGACCGCAGAGCGATTCTCTGTCCGCACCATCTCCGACCTTGCCCGTCAGCGCCACCTCGTGCTTGGATTCACAAACGAGTTCCTCGGTCGCTCGGACGGCTGGCCCGCGCTCCGGCACGCCTACCCGTTCGGCAACGTGCAGACCCGGGGGCTCGACCATGACGTCCTGTATCGGGCGCTCGCCGACGGCGCAATTCATGCTGCCGACCTGTACTCCACGGATGCCGAGATCGCCACGCACGATCTTACTGTCCTCGTCGATGACCGGCGTGTTTTCCCAGACTATGCCGCGCTGTTCTTGGTTCGCTCGGACCTGGAACGCAGAGTACCCGGTGCCCTCGAGCGGCTCCGTCGCCTCGAAGGGCGCATTCCCGAACAGGCGATGATCGCCATGAACAAGCGGAGCCGTATCGATCGAGTTTCGGAGAAACAGGTGGCGCGTGACTTCACGGCGGCGCTCGCGGGCACAGAAGTCTCCTCTGCTCAAAGGCGCCGTGGGGTCGACGCCGGGGGCATCCTCGAAAATACGAAGGAGCATCTCGTTCTCGTCCTCTTGAGCCTCGCAGTCGCTCTCATGCTGGCTGTTCCTCTGGGAGTTGCCGCGCATCGCTTTGCGGTGTTCGGCCAGATGGTGCTCGCTGTGGCCGGGATCATGCAGACGGTGCCATCCGTGGCTCTTCTGGTCGTCCTGGTGCCTCTTGTCGGGATCGGGAACATGCCTGCTGTGCTCGCCCTCTTTCTCTACAGCCTCCTGCCGATCATCCGCAACACGCATGCGGGTCTTGCCGGCATACCGGAGGATTTGTCCGACGCGGCTCGCGCTCTGGGCCTGTCCGAATCGGCACGCCTGCGCCTGGTGGAGCTACCCCTGGCGCTGCCTTCCATTATGGCCGGCATCAAAACCGCGGCGGTCATCAACGTCGGCACAGCGACGCTCGGCGCGCTCGTAGGGGCGGGTGGTTACGGACAACCCATCCTGAGCGGCATCAGGCTCGATGACACGGCCCTGATTCTGTCCGGCGCCCTTCCCGCAGCGGCTCTGGCGCTGGCCGTCCAATGGTTGTTCGACCTTCTGGAACGGAAGGTTGTTTCACCCGGCCTCCGGGCGAAGGCGTGATAGCTTTTCCCGTCGATACTACCTTGCAGGCTTATTAGGGACCCTCTACCAAGAAGCAGACCGGACTCGTGGGTGGGGAAAGCGTCCCGGAACGAGGTAGGCAACCATGGGAAAGATGGCCGATTCTCTTTGGGCTTGCTGCCGGACTCTTTGTATCGGGGCTGGATGCTGATTCAGCCGGACCCCTGCTTCTGAAGGGCCAGAAATCTGTCCAACTCGGAAAGCACGTCGCGATTCTCGAGGATCGTAGTGCCGACTTGAGCATCTCGCAGGTGGCTGCAAAAGAAATGGCTCATCGGTTTCCTTTCAACGAGCGTACGGTCGGGAGCCGGAGCCCCGCCTACCTGCTGGAATTGGCCCGGGACGAAGCCCGCACGCTCTTTTTGCGCGCCGAAACAGGCAGCTCCATGATTGTGCCGCTCAAGCTGTGGTCCGATGTCGGCTATGCGGAGAAGTCGGGGATCGAGATGTTTCCCCTGGGATCCTTCTATGGCATTGGTTTGATTCTTGTGGCCTACAACTTCTTCCTGCTCTTTTCGGTTAAGGACTTCACGTACGTGTACTATATCGCCTACGTTGTCCTGCTGCCTTTTTGTTCGTGCCGGGCTCGACGGCATCAGCGGTTTGCTATTCTGGCCTGAATACAGTGCGCTGAAGAGCACGTCGGTCCTATTCTGCATCACACCCGTTATCCTCTTTCTGCTGCTCTTCGTGAGACGCTTTCTGAATACGGCCAGAGACGTTCCCCGGCTTCATCAATTCACAACGGTGGCCGTCTGGATTCTCTCCGTTTTTTCAGCAGGTGTGCCTGTGGCCCATCTGTTTCTTCCTTACCGAATCGCGATGCAGGCAGTTCTGGCCACGGCGCTTTCTGGGCTGATGCTGGTTGCGGCAGTTGGCGTCGTGCGCATCGTTCAGAAGAATCGGCAGGCGTTCTATTTTATTTCTTCACTGAGCGGCTTCTTGACGGGAGCTGTGCTGATTATCCTTGTTCGCGTCGACCTGATCAAACCATCGCTCCTGACTGAGTACGGACTGCATATTGGCGTAGCGGTGGAAATGGCTATGCTCTCACTGGGGCTTGGCGACCGGATCAACACCCTGGAGCGCGAGAAAAGGGCCGCCCAGCAGAGTATCGTAGCGAGCCAGCATCAACAGATGGAGCGCTTGAAAGAGATGGATCGCCTGAAAGACGAGTTTCTGGCAAACACTTCACACGAGCTGCGCACTCCCCTGCACGGCATCATGGGCATCGTTGATTCACTGAAAGAAGGCGCGGCCGGACCGCTCAATTCGAGCGTGAATTCGAACCTGACCCTTGTCTCGGCAAGTGCGCGCCGCCTCGCCAACCTCGTGAACGATATCCTGGACCACTCCCGTCTGGAACATGAGGACCTCGTGCTGCGCCGGAACGCCGTAGACATCCAACAGTTGGCAAACCTGGCGCTGGCACTCTCGCAGCCTCTGGTTGCCGGGAAAAGCGTTCTCCTGGAAACGGACTTCTCCCCCGATTTGCCGGCGGTCTGGGCAGACGAAGGGCGACTGGAGCAAATCCTGCTGAACTTGATTGGGAATGCCATAAAGTTCACAAAGGAAGGCACCGTAACCGTCTCGGCGCGTCGCCTGAATGGCCATGTTGAGCTGGCTGTTACCGATACGGGCATTGGTATTCCGCGAGAAAAACAGTCTCTCATCTTTGAGTCTTTTACGCAGGCGGACGGGTCAATTTCACGCGAGTATGGCGGGGCCGGACTCGGGCTGTCTGTCAGCAAGAGACTCGTAGAGCTTCACGGCGGGAAACTTCAACTCCACTCCTCTCCGGGGAGTGGGGCGCGCTTCTTCTTTCAATTGCCGGTAGCACCGGCGAACATGAGTGAAGCGGATGCGCCGCAAAGCCCGAAGGCCGATGTCGCGAAGGCAAAGGGACCGTTACAGCCGGCTTTCCAGGTGGGATTCCATCCAGATGGAAGTCAGATGGACGTGCCGCGGGCAGAACCCCTTCCGAAAGCACAGGTGCTTGTAGTCGATGACGATGCAACGAATGTCAGAGTCCTCAGGAACTACCTGACGTTGCGCGGCCAGACGGTAACCGATGCTCTCAATGGGCGAGATGCGCTGGCTCTGCTGGAAAGGCAGTCTGTTTGATCTGGTACTTCTGGACGTGATGATGCCGGGCCTCTCGGGCTATGAAGTATGCCGGCTACTGCGCAAGAGCTTTTCTGAAACGCAGCTGCCGGTGATCATGCTGACCGCCAGAAACCGAACCGAGAACGTCGAGGCTGGGTTGGAAAGCGGAGCGAAATGACTACCTCGCCAAGCCCTTTGATCTCAGGGAACTGGGCGCACGCATCCGCAGCGTGCTGAGGCTGAAACATGCCGCTGAATCACAGGCAAGGCTTGAGTCCCTGCATCGAGAGGTCGAGCTGGCGCGAGTGATTCAGAAATCTCTACTCCCAGACCGGCTTCCCAAGTCTTCTCAAATTTCTGTGGCTGCTATCTATCGTTCAGCTGCCCTTGTTGGCGGAGACTACTATGACGTGATGGCGGATGAGAACGGTCTGGGTGCAATTGTGGCAGACGTTGCGGGTCACGGGATCCCCGCCGCTCTGATCGTGTCCGAACTCAAGATCTGTTACCGCTATGAGCGCCCGCTCCTGAGCCGGCCCGAGCGTTTGCTTTCGGCAGTGAACCGAGCTCTTCTTGGAAATGTCGCGGGAGGATTTGTGACGGCCTGTGCAGTCTACGTAGATTTCGCCGGCGGCAGGATCCTGTGTGCGAATGCCGGGCATCCAGCTTGTTGGTTCATCGACGTTCGTCGGGAGAGATACTCTCCTTGCGTCCGCTCGGCAGAGTTCTGGGTTTTTTCGAGGAGTGTGGCTTCGAGCGCGCGGAACTGAATCTCGAAAAAAGGGGACCGGTTGCTGCTTTTTACGGATGGCCTGCTGGAAGCCTATGGAGCTGACGGGATGTTCGGCGAGGAACGCGTCAGGGAACTGCTGATGGCAAACTCTGATTTGGGCGCAGAAGAACTTGCTGCCGCGCTGCTCGAGAGCATGCAACAATGGATCGGCGGGAAGGGTGAACCCGACGATGATATCGCCATTCTCGTCCTCGACCGAATCTAAGCTCGAGAAAGGCGCGGTACTCCGCTGCGATTTTCCGGAGCGCGTCGCGCTCTTCGCCCTGAAGGTTGATGTTGACGGCTTTGCCGACGGGCGGGCCCTGGTGTACGGGGCTGAACTCCAGTTTGACGAAGTCGGCCGAGAGGGCCGCGGCCTTCGTCCGCAGATCTTCTGTGATTTCGTCCGCTTCGCGCTTCCTGCCCTGGGCCGGCGTCAGATACGGGGCGATGGTCCCGTAGTTCGCTCCCGTGATCGTCTCGGGGTCCATGTAGGTCATGCCCTGCACGCCCGCTTCCGTCGTGAAGGTGCCCTCTTCGGCAGCGGGGAGTGCCCCAATCAACCGCTCGATGCCCTCGAGTTTGCGGCTCATCTCCACGACGCCCGTACCGGGTTTGGCCTCCGCCTTGATGACGATGAGGAAAGAGAATGAACTTCACGAAGAACGCCCGGAAGACCACCGTGCCGACGAAGAACAGGACCGTGGCGGCAAAGAACCGGCAGCGCCGATCGTGGACGAATTCGAGAATGCGTCGGTAGTTCTCCTGAAAGAAGCGCAGATGGCGACCGGAGCCGAAGCGAGGGCCGTCCGTCCGATGTGCCCTGCGTTCCTCCACGTCTTTGATGTGTGCGGGGAGAATGAGCATGGACTCCGTCCAGGACGCGAGCAGCGCCACAGAGACGACCGCGGGAAGCGCCCAAACGAAGCGCCCCATGATCCCGCTCAGGAACATGGGGGGCGCCAAGGCGGCAATCGTCGTCAGCACCGTCCCCGCCACCGGAAGCATCACTTCCGCTGTTCCCGTTATCACCGCTTCGCGAACTGGTGTGCCGGACTCGATGTGTCGGTACACGTTCTCGGAAACCACGATGGCATCGTCGACCAGCATGCCGAGAACCATAATGAGACCGAACATCGGTGAACGCGCAATCGTGCTCACAATGGCGGTTCCGGTCGATCTCTGATGCTCTTCGAATGAATCCCGGACCTTCGCGACGTCGCGTATGTAGACGAAGTTGCCCGCGAAGTTGGCGCGAATCGGCACCCGCGCGATTTCGCCCGGCGTCAGAGAACAGATTCACCAGAAGCGAGCGAGACAAAGTAGACGACGAGTCGTTGAGCCGAGGCCGTTCTCTTTTTGCGCCTGTCAAGAAGCGAGTAGGCCAATGTAGGTCGGGCAGGGGGTGGTAAACGTATGACTCTCCCGGCGATTCGTCACCAACTGTGCGCCGGGCCATCGCCGTCGATAAACGTGCCGCCGGCGCCGAGCAGTTTCACGTAGTAAGCTGCGGCACGGTCTTCGGGGTTCTCTTCGAGGGCGCTTCGGAACAGCCGCAGCGCCTCAGCCTCGTCTCCCGCGGCCATAGCGTGGCACGCGCGCTCAAAGATCGTCTTCGTCGCAAGCAGGTAGGCCCGGGCTTCGCGATCGAGGCCGTCGAGCAGCTCGAAGATCGTCGTGGCCGTGGTTCGGCCGCGAGGGCGCAGGCGGCCCAAGACGCGAAATCGATAGCGGTCCGGTTGACTGAGCGCCAGGAATGTATCTTCGCTTGCGATGATCTGCGCGCCAAAAGTGCGCGTAAGGTCCTCGAGGCGGGAAGCCAAATTGACCGCGTCCGAGATGACCGTGCCTTCGAGCCGACGACTGCTGCCGAGCATGCCCAGGATGAGATCGCCGACGTGAATGCCGATGCCAACTTGGAGGGCACGGTAGCCGGAGTTTGCGCGGTGCTGATTGAACACAGCCAGCTCACGCTGCATCTCTATCGCCGAGTCAATGGCCTGTTCGGGATTGCCGGGAAACAGCGCCATGATGCCGTCTCCCATGAACTTGTCGATGAAGCCCCCGTGCCGATGAATGCTGGGCTCCATTCTCTTCAGATACGAGTTGAGAAAGTTAAAGTTTTGTTCCGGAGTCATGGACTCGGAAAGCTCCGTGAAGGCGCGAATGTCCGAGAAGAGCACCGTCATCCGGCGTTGGACTTGATCGCCCGCTCTCACGGCGGCCAGCGTCGGTCTTTCGAGTATCTGCAGAAATTCGCTGGGAACGAATCGGCGCATGGCCTCGTTGGTTTCGACAAGCTCGCGCGCCAGATCCTCTTCGGCTTGGAGCGCCCTGGAAAAGCGAACGGATAAAAGGAACGCCTGAGAAAAGATGAACACAAAGAAACCGAGCGGAGCCAGCACGAACAGATCTACGACACTGTATGCAAGCAGGATATCGTGGAGAACCGCGCCTCCGAAGACCAGAACCCCGGCGAGAAAGGCGGGCGCTCCGGCCTGTCTCCGCAGCGTCGCGTTGAAGGCGATGGCGGCCGTGAACACAGTGGCGACAGCAACTCCTATGTGGCCGATAGGCAGCGTCTCGGTGAAGAAGGAGACAGGCGTCACCAGAACGAGCAGAAGCAGAGCACCGAAAGCAACAGATACTGTCAGCAGCTGGCCCCGCGCCGCTCGGTTCGGGAAGATCCCCGCAAAATAGCGCGCAAACACAGGCACCGCAAGGTAGAAGGTGCCATAGCTGATTTGCACCTGGTGACGCCACCCGATCCCCGGGAAGAACTCGAACAGGTACTTCTCGCCTTCCGTGACGGAACGCAGCGCCATGAGCAGGCAGAAGACTGCGAAGTACATCGGGACGCGGTCGCGCGAGCGAACGAGAAAGAGGCCTACGTGATAGAGCGCCATGATCAGCAGGGCCCCGGCCAGAAAAAGATCCAGGCCGATTTGGTTCAGCCTGTAGCTCTCGATGAGCTGCGAATTGCCGAATCTTGGTGCGAACCACGGCCCGCCGCTTCGATCGTCGAAGTTGGCCACATGCCAGGTGAGCGCATAGACCGGAGCAGGCGGGATGGGAAGCGACAGCTGCGGGCGAAAGAGGTGCTCGGTCGTCTGCGGAGTGCTGCCCGGGCTGCCGCTGTGCGCCACCAGTCGGCCGTTGGCATATAACCTGTATGCGCTGCCCACGACCGGGATGTGGATTCGACAGGGACACTCTCCGCCGTCGCGGACCGTGAGCCTGTAGGTGGTGAAACCTTTTGGTGGTACAGGCTTCCCATCGACCAGGGTGCCTGCCCACGCGGAAGGCACCCTGGCAAAGGTCTTCGGCCTCGGTGTTTCGTTGGGCGAAACAAACTGCTGCCAGTGGAACTCCCACTGACCCGCCAGGGGAGTCACCCCTCTGCCTGCGACGAGCGTACCGGGTCCCTCCTGCTGACCTGTGCCCGACGGCGCGCAGGCCTGAAGCAAAAAGGAGAACGCGCCTCCCAGGAGCAGGGACAGAGCTGCGGTGCCGCGCATGGACGGTATTCGGGCGTATCCGGATCGAAATGCACGCCACTTTTTCATGGTTGGGGTGAACCGAGTTCTGCCCGTCTCGGCATCGCCCGAAGCGCCACCCGACAAACATGGATTGACCGACCCGCGGCCCGATCGAGTGATTCCGGATGCACCCGCTGGACCTCGCGCTGATCGCCGCCTACCTGATCGCGATGGTCGTGATGGGCAGGGTGCTGTCGGCCCGAATCCGGACCGAGAAGGACTATTTCCTGGCGGGCAAGACCCTCCCGTGGTGGGTCATCGGGCTTTCGATCATCGGCACGAACATCGGCGCGAACGACTACGTGGGCGCTTCCGGCGGCGCCTACCGAATCGGTGTGGCGCAGGCCAACTTCGAATGGATCGGCGCCATTCCGGCCATGATCGTTTCGGCCTTCATCTTCATTCCTTTCTATTGGCGGGCCGGCGTATATTCGGTACCCGAATACCTGGGTCTGCGCTACGGCCCGTCTGTCCGCGTCATTGCGGCGGTCGTGTTGTCGTCGTTTGCCGTGTTGATCGTCGGCGTCTATCACTGGGCATCGGCGTTGATGCTCGAGACCTACCTGGGCTGGCCCATGTGGGTGAGCATTCCGGTTACCGCCGCTGTCGTTGGTTTCTACACGATCTCGGGCGGCCTGCGCGCGGACACGTTCACCGATGCCGTGCAGGTGGTGCTGATGTTCGTGTCAGCTGTGGCGTTGGCATTCGTGGGCATCGCAGCCGCAGGCGGGCTCGATGCGTTCGTGGGACAGCTTCGCTCACGATTTCCGGGGCATCTCAACGCGTTCCTGCCGGCCAGTCATCCCGACTTCCCATGGCCGGGCGTGCTGCTGGGCCTCGGGTTCGTGCTGTCTCCCGCGTATTGGTGCACGAACCAGGCGATCCTGCTGCGCACGCTCGGCGCGCGCAGCGAATGGGACGGTCGCGCGTCGATGGTGTTTGCTGCGATGGCCAAGACCATGGTGCCGCTGCTCATCGTGCTTCCCGGCTTCCTTGCTCTTGTGCTGGCGACGGATCGTCTGCCGAAATCAGACATGGCGCTCCCGTGGGTCGTGAAGAATGTGCTGCCCCCTGGGCTTTCGGGGCTCTTTTTCACGGCCTTCATCGCTGCGATGCAGGCGTCTGTGAGTTCGGCGCTCAATTCCACGGCCGTGATGATCACGCGCGATATTCTCGGACCGGCCGGGATCCGGCCGCGCACTGAGGCGGGCGTGCTCCGGCTCGGTCGCACGGTGACCTTCGCGGTGTTGGCCGTGGGGCTCTTGTCGGCCCCGGTGACCGCTCGCTTCGAGGGAATCTACATCTACGTTCAGACGGCCCTGTCGCTGTTTCAGGGGCCGATCCTCGCCCTCGTGGCCCTCGGCATCCTGTGGCCGCGCGCGACGCCCGCGGCCGGACTGTTCGCACTCGTGACCGGACTCGGGTGCGCGACCGCGCTCAAACTCGCCGGCTGGAACATGCTCTACGTGGCGTTTGTGAGTTGCGTATTTTCCGCGAGTTGCGTCGCGGTCGTAAGCACGTTTACGAGGCGCAAGCCGGACGAGGAACTCGAGAACCTGTGCTACTCCGCGACGGTGAAGCTCGATGGCTGAGCTGCTACACGGATTGCCGTTCGTATGGGCCAAGATCGGAGCGGCAGCCATGTTCGGGCTGGTTCTCTTGTTGACGTGGACGCTGCCGACCCGATTCGTCTGGAGCGGAGCGCCGGACCGGTCGCGCTGGCGCGACCTGCGCATCTGGGCCACGATTCTTACAGGAATCCAAATGATCCTGTACGCCATTTTTTGACGACAGGCGGGTCCTGCGACCGCGCGCCGCGCTCGATGCGGTTTGTCACTGAGCTTCAATGAGGCGCGTCATGGGTTCTCTCGGCCTCCCCGAGCAGAATACAAGTACCGTGACTCGCGCGAAAAAGACGGTCGTCCTTTCCATTGTGGGCCTGGCCCTCCTCCTCGCGGGGTCGTTCCTGGCCGTCGACTGGATGATCTACATCTACGACATCCGCGGAAACCTGTACGCAGGAGTCGCCAAGCCCGCGCTCACGCTGCTTTGCCTCGTGCTTGTGCTGCTCATCGGCCGGGACTGCGTGGACCGCCGGGATCGCCTCTGGCTGCTGCTTGCCTTCCTCTGCATGTTTCCAACGGACGTTCTCATGAGCATTGTGGCTCTTACGCCGGGAATGCCCGTTGATTCACCCGTTTTCATGGCCGGCGGAGTTCTTTCCATCCTTGCTCACGGTTTCCTCATCGTTCGCTTCGTGCGCCGCTTTCGCGCGATTCCCCGAGGAGCGCCCACTCCCTTCACCTTTGGCATGGGCCTGTGGCTTCCGGTAGCAGTCTACGCCTCTGCGGCGATTCTCGTCGCAGTCCTCTGGAAGGACCTCGAGCGGGTCGGGCATCTGGTGATCGGGCCCATCTACACCGCGTTCTTCTGCACGACTACCTGGTTTGCGTGGGAAACGCTTCGCCATCGAGTGTATCCGAGGCCAAACGCGGTGCTCGCAGGTGTTGCGGCGACATGCTGGTATGCGACAGAAATAGTTGGCGAAATATATAATCTGGGGCTTGGGGAGGTTTCGCGCGTCGCTTTTCGCTTGGTCTGGGTCTTCTATGGAACAAACATCGTTCTCCTGGCGCTCTCCGGGTATCGCTGGGATGCGCAGACCAGCGAGGGCGGCAGTACCAGGTAGGCCAACGCAGCGGCGGCCGGGGTGAAAGGCCCAAAGAATGCCGTGAAATGTCTCAGGCGACGAAACCCTCGCGCGCCTATGAATGATATATACGGCAGGCGTCAAGGACAAATGGATATTCTTGAGCCGAGCTACTTCAGCCCTGGTGCTGGCCTCAGAGCCCTGTGGCATTCGATCCACAGGAAGTCCAATGCGGGACCGGCTGAGTCGCCTGGCTCTGTTATGGGAGAAACGCTGGCCAAACCGAAGTCCCCAAAATCCTCGCAGATCGACGATTCTTCGTAGAAATAGAGCCTGACACCGGGCCTCGTTTCATAGAGTCGATCGGCGAGCCTCGTCCCGGTCCCAAACATGGGTGCCGTATCGGCGATGGTAACGAAGACTGCTGTGCCGCCTGGCTTCAGCTGTGCATAGGTGGCTTCGATGAACTGTTGCCGCTGCGATTGGTCCAAGAGGTGAAGCACTGCAAAGCTGAAAATGCTGTCGAAGGACTTCTGCCCGAACGGCATGTCCACTACCGATCCGTGGTGCACATGGATCCTTGTTCCATACGCCCTTTTGAGCATCTCTATCGCCGTTGGCGAGATTTCGATGCCTGTGACACTCAGGCCGGCATCGAGAAATGGCTTCGCATTTCGACCGTATCCAATGCCGGGGATGAGGACGTCCGCATGGCCCCTCGCGCAGAAAGAAGACGCTGCACGCTGTGCGGACAGGGCGGGCGAGTTGCCCCACATGGCTCCTTTTTCTTGGAAGCTCTGCTCCCAGAACTCAGTCATGAGGGACCCTTTGCCCTTTCGGCGGGCCGCCGGCGACAGGCACCTGAAGGCAGGTTATGGCCCCAAGGCGCGACGTCGTTCCTGCGCCTTCTTCAGCTTGGCGACGTCACCCTTTCGGCGATGCAGTTCTTCCAGCTTCTTGAGGATACGCGCCTTCTCTTCGGTCGTCTTTGCCGAAGCGAGCGCCGATTCGAGCGCAGCCTCGTCCGAAGGGGATTCGGCCTCGCGCGCCGGCATGCTTCGTTCGGGGGCAGGGGCAGAGGGTCGTGATGCTCCGCGGGCCTGTCGGGTGGCGCCCTCTTTGTCCGGGGACCTTTTTTCCTCCGCCCGCTTCTCCAGGGGAGGCTCACCGAGCAGTGGTCCGCTGTCCGCTTCCGGTCGGTCTGCTTTTGCCTTCGGAGAAGGTTGCGACTTGGCCCGGGCAACCCCCGACGGCGGCGGCGTAACCGACGACTCCAGTTTGGCCCTGTCGGCGGGCGCTTCCCGCGACCGACCGTCCTCTGCGACGCCGGCCGTGCGTTGTGGTTCCTGCTGGTCCCGACCCAGTTCCAGAATCATGGGCAGGGCAGGAAGGAGCAGCAACAGGATCAGAGCGGGCGCCCAACGATATGGCGTGCCCGCGCCATCGAAGAAGTAGCGCCGGAAGGTCTCTCCCCAATTCGTTCGGACCGGTCCGGCAGCCTGGGCAGCTGCTATCCCCGCAAGCAGGCGGCGCCTGAACTCGTCGGGTTCTGGCGCGGCGTTGTCTGCGGGTTTTGCCAGCTCTCCGAAAGCCTGTCGGAGTCGGGAATCGAGCAGCCGCTGGTCGTCGTACTGCCTGCGCTCTTCCCGGGTGGCCAGGTCCAAAACGTCCGGACCCAGTGTTACTTCCGGGTCGGTCAGAGCTTCGTGCAGCCGCCTTCTGGCCTCATCCCTGGGTGTCAAAGTAGTCCTCACCACGACCATTCCGAAGAATGGCCCGCTTCAACAGTTCCCGGGCCTTGAAAAGACGGCTTTTGACCGTACCTATGTTCACCCGGATCAATACTGCGATCTCTTGATAAGACAGGTTATCGGAGTAGCGCAGCGTTAGCACCTGCCGGTATTTCCGATCCAGGCTGTTGATCTTGCCCATTAGATAGGCGGCGTCATCGGAAAGTTCAAGATTTTTTTCCACGCTGATCCGATCGTCCGAGATCAGGGGTGGTACATGATCGACTGCGTCTTCCCGGCGGCTCCGGCGACTGCGCAGATGGTCCCGGCATTTGTTGACGACGATCCGGTAGAGCCAGGTGTAGATGCCGCTCTCTCCCCGGAACCGATCCAGTGCCCGGAAAGCCGTAACCAGGGCTTCTTGGAGGACGTCCTCGGCATCGTCCTGGTTTCCGATCAGGGAGCAGGCCTTGCGGTAGAGACGAATCCGGTAGTCAGCCACCAGTTCGTGATAGGCATCGGCATCCCCACCCCGGATCCGCTCGATGAGCAAGCGCTCGACTCGGTATTTTTCCGAAGTGTCGTCCATGCCCGCGGTGGGGCCATCCCGAATCGGGTGGGCGGGACTTCAAGCGGGATTCGCCAACCGACCCACGCTCAGGTTCAGCATAGCGTTGGTGCTGTGCAGGGAAATGATGCGCAGGGCCTCCAACGGCTCTACGCCAAGACCGGCCAGATGGGTATCGATGGTGGCATATCCCAAGCCGGACCCACCGTCGCTGTTGTCCATGGAGGTCAGAAAGAACTCGTATTCGGTGCCCGCGTCCCGGTGTACCTTGAACCGGCGACGTTTCTCCTCGATGCGCTCCAGGTCCCGGCGCATGATGGGCGCCGCATTGATGATCTCGATCCACAAGTCGGAACCAGACCGGCTGGCCCGAAACTCGACGTAGGTTCGATTTCCATCCGCATCCCGATACATCTGTCGGAATTCTCCGGTCGTTCGGAGCTTGGCCTGGTCTTCGGGGGACAGCGCCTGGCCGGAATGCTTCTTGTTGCGCACGTCGATCCAGATGGATTCCTGTCGGAGGATGTTGGCGAGTTCGGCGGTTATCCCTTCCGTGACCTCCGGGTGCTCGTCCAGGAATTCGTTGAAGGTTGAGGTGTCCTCGCAGATGTCCGCCGCCCGCAGGCGCGCCTCATCCGGCGGCAACCCCGCGTTCTGCCGTAGGTGTTCGACCACGCGCTTGCGGATCAACAGGTGCTTGTGGTTGGCCTTGATCGCGTTCTTGGCCAACTCGTCCAGAACCACGAGCAGGTGGTCGATTCGGTCTGCCGGGGCCTCAGGCGCGAGTTCAGCCAGCCGCTCCCTCAGGGCCTCCCGCGAGCGGCGTGTCCACAGCAGGATGCGAATTCTAGGCGATCTTTCGGTCATGGGCGATGACGGATCCCGACCCAGGGTTCCTCCCGGCGGGTCACTGTCAGCTACAAAATCGAACTCCGGATGCCCGCCGTGCAGGCCCGGTCCCGGAAAGGGTTGTCCGCGAATCGCCCACGGGGGAGATGGACAACAGGTGGTCGGCATGCAGGCGGCGGATGAGGTCAGGTCGGAGCTTGCTCCGCTTGCTTTGCTTGAGGAGATGGAGCGGCGCTACCGTTCCATCCCGATGGAGGCCATCGTCAAGCAGGACGTTCTGCGCTGTGGGTTGAGCTTCGACCCGGAGTCCCTGGCGCGCGGCGGCTTCAAAAACAAAGACTACTTCATCTTCACCTTCGACCACGTTCCCCTGAAAGACCAAGGAGAGGAAATCCGGTTCCGTACCCCCGAAGAGATCCGCGTGAGCGGCGGTCACTTTGGGCTCCTGCCAACCATCATCTCCGTTCGCATCGATCCAGCTTCTCCGTATCAGGTCCGGGCCACCCCTGAAGGCCCCGCGTTGTTTCTCGAGCAGACGTTTCTGGGCCAGGTCGAGTTTCCCCCGGTCCCAGGGTACTACGCGCACCGCACCGCGTCCGGCAAGCCGGTGGGCGAGATTGCACCGGTCATCGAGTGGGGTTACCTGATCTACCTCACCGTGTTTCGCAACTGCCAATACTTCGGGAAAGAAGAGGAATGCGCCTTTTGCGACATCAACCACAATTACCGGCAGCAGAAGGGAGAGGGCCGGCCCTACACCGGAGTGAAGTCGGTCGAAGAGATACTCGAGGTGCTCGAGTGGATCGACCAGGAAGACACCGTGGCGCGCGTGTACACAATCACGGGCGGTTCGGTCACGAATCACCTGCGCGGCAAAGGCGAAACCGACTTCTACTACGAGTACGCGGCTGCCATCGAGGCGCGCTTCCCGGGTCGGTGGATGGGGAAGATGGTCACCCAAGCCTGGGAGAAGTCGGACCTCCAGCGCTTCCGGGATGTGGGGATTCAGATCTATCACCCCAACTATGAGGTGTGGGACGCGCGGCTATTCTCGCTCTTGTGTCCTGGTAAGGAACGCTTTGTGGGCCGGGATACCTGGATCCGCCGAATCGTGGAAGCCGCAGACGTCTTCGGACCCTCGCGGGTCATTCCCAACTTCGTCGGAGGCGTGGAGCTATCGCGGCCGCACGGCTTTGGCACGGTGGCCGAGGCCGTCGCCTCGACAGCCGAGGGACTCGACTTCTTCATGAGCCACGGTGTAGTTCCGCGCTTCACGGCCTGGTGTCCCGAACCGTTTACTACGTTGGGCACGCAACCTGGGCCGCCGCTCGAGTACTTCTGCGAGCTCCTCACTGCGTGGAAGTCCACTTTCGAAAAGTACGCGCTCCCGGTTCCACCCGGCTACGGAGAGCCGGGACCGGGGCGCGCCGTCTTTTCTGTCTCCGCCTTCATGGACGTGATCGGCTATGCGGGTCGGGCCTGATGAGTGGGGGTCCCTCCTCTTCGGAATAGGGTGGCGCCATCGCGCACCAAGGCGGCCGCGAGTCCCGATTCGGGTCGACCGGCGCGCGTGAAGAGCACAGCGAGTGGCACACGCGTCGGCAGCAGTCGCTCCAGCTTCAAGCGCAGTGCGCGCAGTCGTTCTGCGGGCGTGTAGACCGAAAGGACGACCGCCAGAACGAGAAACCCGCCCTCGGGTCCCGTGCGCACAGAACCGAGGGCCATGCGCTCGACCTCTGTCAAATCGTCCAGGTACTGTTTCAGAAACGGGCTCCATCCCTGGGGGCGAATGGCCCGAACCTGAAAACGTGGGGCGGCGGTGTCTGCCTTCAGGTGGTTCGCCGCGCTCCCCTCTCGTTGTACGTTTGCTGCTTCCATAGTAGTCTTCCTTTTGGCCGCCCTGTCTTGTGCGGGTTTTGCTTTGCTGGGTCTGCAACGCGGCGCTCGTTGCATCTTTTTTCGTCTTGACTCGCCTTTTTCTGGGCGTCGGTGGGAGCGGATGGAACGCGACTACGACCTGATCGTCATCGGGAGTGGACCCGGCGGCGAGGGCGCGGCGCTCCAGGCGGCCAAGGCGGGCAAACGCGTGGCCATCATCGAACGCTTTGCGCAGGTGGGTGGCGGCAGCGTCCACTGGAACACCATCCCCAGCAAAACCCTGCGCCAGGCGATCCACACGCTCTCCGAGTTCCGCTCCAGCCCGCTCTTTCGGGACATGGTCAGTGGCCTCGCCATCGGCTACCCGGATCTCCTGGCTCACGCGGGCGCGGTCATCCGCCAACAGGTGAACTTGCGCAATGACTTCTACAGTCGCAACTCGATCGACCTGGTGCACGGACACGCGCGATTCGTGGATGCAAATCGGGTCGTTGCAGACGTGGCCCAGGGGGCGGAGCGTGAGCTTTCGGCAGACGCGTTCGTGATCGCCACGGGCTCACGGCCCTACCACCCGCGCGAACTCGACTTCACGCATCCGCGCATACGCGACTCTTCGAGCGTGCTCCGGCTGGAGCGTACGCCCCGCAGCATCACCATCTATGGCGCCGGCGTCATCGGGTGCGAGTACGCGTCCATATTCCGGAACCTCGGCGTCAAAGTAAACCTCATCAATACACGGGACAAGCTGCTCTCCTTCCTCGACGACGAAATCATCGACGCGTTGGCCTACCACCTGCGCGATCAGGGCGTGCTCATCCGCCACAACGAAGAGTACGAACGCGTGGAGACTGAAGACGACGGCGTCGTGCTGCACCTCAAATCCGGAAAGAGACTCAAGACCGATCTGCTCCTGTGGGCCAACGGTCGTGCCGGGAATTCGCAGCACATGGGCCTCGAGGAGATAGGCGTTCAAACCGATCACCGTGGCAACGTGGTTGTGGACGAGAACTACCGTTCGTCGCTGCCGCACATCTATGCCGTAGGCGACATCGTCGGCTTCCCGAGCCTTTCGAGCGCTTCGTACGACCAGGGGCGATTCGCGGCTGCTCACTACGCGCGGGGCATCGACAACAAGCGTTTGGTGCAGAACATTCCAAACGGTATCTACACCAGCCCCGAGATCAGTTCTGTGGGGAGCACCGAGCGGGAGCTGACGGCCGCAAAGGTTCCCTACGAAGTAGGACACGCCATGTTCCGGAGCCTCGCGCGCGCTCAGATCACGGGCAACACGGTGGGCATGCTCAAGATTCTGTTTCACAGGGAATCTCTCGCCATTCTCGGGATCCATTGTTTCGGCTACCAGGCCTCGGAGATCATCCACATCGGGCAGGCCATCATGGCTCAGGAAGGTTCTGCCAACACGTTGCAGTACTTCGTCGATACGACCTTCAACTACCCGACGATGGCGGAGGCGTATCGCGTAGCGGCGCTCAACGGAATCAATCGAGTGTCGTAGGACCCATGGGCTCTGTCTGGAAACGCGTGTTCGGAGTGGCGGCCGGACCGGCAGGGTTCGCCCTGGTGTTGCTCCTCTGGCCGGGCAGCGGGTCGGAGGGCCGCACGGCCGCCATCGCCGTTTGGATGGCTGTCTGGTGGATGACCGAAGCGGTGCCGCTTGCCGCAACATCGCTGCTTCCTCTCGTGCTCCTCCCGCTCACGGGCGTGCTATCGACGGCCGCCGTCGCGCCGGCGTATGCAAACAGTGTGATCTTCCTTTTCCTGGGAGGCTTTCTCATCGCGGCGGCCATGCAGAAGTGGGAGCTGCATCGACGGATTGCCCTGGGTATCATGATGGCCTTCGGCGCGTCTCCCCGTCGCCTGCTTCTGGGTTTCCTGACGGCCTCCGCGGTTCTTTCGATGTGGGTGTCCAACACGGCGACAGCGATCATGATTGTCCCTATCGGGCTTGCCCTCGTTCACCGCAGCGACGCCGAGTTGAAGAGCGGACAGGCCCGCAAACTTGCGCAGGCACTGATGCTGGGCACGGCCTACGGCTGCTCCATCGGAGGGATTGCCACCCTCATCGGCACGCCTCCCAACATGGTGATGGCGCGCATGGCTGCACAGACTTTCCCTGAACTTGCGCCTATCGGGTTTGCCAGGTGGTTCCTGTTGGCCTTTCCGTTGGCGGTCCTTGCCCTGACGGCCACCTTCCTGGTTCTCGCGCGTGATCTGCGGGATGTCCCGAGTCTCGACTCCGGCGACCATCTGCGCGCGCAGTACGCACAGCTCGGTCGTCCCTCGCGGGAGGAGTACGGCGTGCTCTCCCTTGGAGTTCTGGCCGCCGTTCTATGGGTGTTTCGCGCAGACATCGAATTCGGGGCGCTCGTGATCCCGGGCTGGTCCCGCCTCCTTCCGTTCGGAAAGCTCGTGGACGATGGCACGGTCGCGCTCTTTGTCGGCACGCTCCTCTTTGTCTTCCCTTCGCGCTCGGGCACGCTCTTGGATCGCCACGACTTTGCGAGCCTGCCCTGGGGCGTGGTCCTCCTCTTTGGCGGCGGTTTTGCGCTCGCGGAGGCCTTCGACCGCAGCGGACTGGCGCGCCTCGTGGGTGGTTCCCTTTCGGGGCTCGGTGCGCTGCCGCCGTTTCTCCTGGTGCTCGTGGTCTGCCTTTCGATCGCCTTTGCCTCCGAGCTGGCTTCGAATACCGCTCTGGCACAGATCAGCCTCCCGATCCTGGCCGCTCTTGCCCGCGAGTTGCACCTGTCGCCCCTGCCACTCTTGTTCGCCGCCACTATCTCTGCTTCTCTGGCGTTCATGCTCCCCGTGGGGACGCCTCCGAACGCGATTGCGTTTGGTTCCGAGCGGATCGGAGTCGGCTACATGGCCCGCGCGGGTCTCTTCTTGAACGTGATCTGCGCGCTCTTCACGGCGCTTGTCGCGTATTTCGTTCTCCCGCTCATCATGGATTGACCGGCCGGAGCGTGCTGCCGTCTTGGCACCAAAGCCTGACGGCCTGTCTGCATCGCTGTCACTTTGTCGCGCGGCGCGTGCCAGCTTGGCCCGGTTCGTTGTCGGGACCGGGCCGACTGCCGGCGCGTGACTTGCAGATGTCCTAACGGCTATGAGACGCGAGGGAGGAGTACGATGAAGCTGGACAGGATCACCACGAAGGCGGCCGAAGCGATCAACAGCGCGCAGGAGTCGGCCGGCAACCGGGGCAACCCGGAGGTGACGCCCGAGCACGTCCTCGAAGCGCTGTTTGCCCAGCCGGATGGCATGGGGAAGATGATCCTGCAGCGTGCGGGCATCTCGGACGCCAGCGTGAAATCGATCCTTTCTGAATACACCGCCAAGTTGCCGCGCGCGCCGGGTGGGGAGGTTCGTCCGTCTTCCGCTTTCGTGGATCTGCTGAAGAAGAGCGAAGCTTTGGCCAAGAGCCGTGGAGACGAGTACCTCTCGGCTGAACACATGATTCTCGTCTATCTTCAGAACGGCAGCGCGGTTTTGAACCCGCAGTTCCGTCCGCTGGGCCTGGTTCCGGAGGTGGTGGAGGCCGTGCTCAAGAACGTGCGCGGCGGCCGACCGGTGAACAGCGAAAACCCCGAGGGGACCATGGACGCCCTGGGCAAGTACGCGCGGAACCTGAACGAATCCGCCCGCAAGGGCAAACTCGATCCGGTCATCGGTCGGGATGAAGAGATTCGACGGATCATGCAGGTTCTCTCGCGGCGCACGAAGAACAATCCGGTCCTGATTGGGGAGCCGGGAGTTGGCAAAACCGCAATCGTCGAAGGCATGGCCGGCCGTATCGTGCAGGGAGAAGTACCGGACGGACTCAAAGACAAAGAAATCTATGCTCTGGACCTGGGGGCGATGGTGGCGGGGGCCAAGTACCGCGGAGAGTTCGAGGATCGCCTGAAGGCGCTTTTGGACGATGTGCAGGGGTCGGATGGGCGGGTGATTCTGTTCATCGACGAGATCCACACTCTTGTAGGCGCCGGAGCTGCCGAAGGCGCCATTGACGCGGCCAACATGCTGAAGCCGGCACTGGCGCGCGGGGAGTTGCGTTGCATCGGCGCCACCACACTCAAGGAATACCAGAAGTACATCGAAAAGGATCAGGCGCTGGAGCGGCGCTTCCAGCCGGTGTTTGCCGCGGAACCCAGCGTGGATGAGACCATCATGATCCTGCGAGGTCTCAAGGATCGCTACCAGATCCATCACGGCGTTCACATCACCGATGGGGCCATCGTGGCGGCCGCGCGTTTGTCCAACCGCTACATCACCGACCGCTTCCTGCCGGACAAGGCGGTCGACCTCATCGATGAAGCCTGCTCGAAGATGCGCATCGAGCTCGATTCGCTGCCGGAGGAACTCGACCGGATATCCAAACAGATTCAATCGCTCAAGATCGAAAGAGAAGCGCTGAAGCTGGAGAAGGACCGGGCTTCCCGGGAAAGGCTGGGCAGCCTGGAGCGCGAGCTTGCCGACTTGGAAGAAGACTTCAAGCAAAAGAAGGGAATCTGGGAGACCGAACGACACGGCGTGGAAAAGGCCAAACGCCTCCGCGAAGAGATCGAGCGCTTTCGCCTGGAGGAAAAGGAAGCCGAACGGGTGGGGGACCTCAATCGTGTGGCGGAAATTCGCTATGGGAAAGTGGCCCAACTCGACACGCAGCTCAAAGAACTGGAATCCAAGATCAAAGAAACGGAAAAGCAGTACCTCCGCGAGGAAGTGGAGTACGAAGACATTGCCGGCATCGTCTCGCGCTGGACCGGCATTCCTGTTTCGCGCATGATGCAGGGAGAGAAAGAGCGCCTGCTGGGCATGCTGGAATTGTTGAAGCAGCGCGTGGTCGGGCAGGACGAGGCTCTCGAGGCCGTCACCGAAGCCATACTCCGAAGTCGATCGGGTCTCTCCGATCCGCAGCGTCCGATGGGTGTGTTCCTCTTCCTCGGACCGACCGGCGTGGGAAAGACCGAAACGGCCCGGGCGCTTTCGCAGTTCCTCTTCGACGACGAGCACGCCATGGTGCGCATCGACATGTCGGAGTACATGGAGAAGCATGCGGTGGCCCGGTTGATCGGCGCGCCTCCCGGCTACGTGGGCTACGAGGAGGGCGGTCAACTCACGGAAGCTGTGCGGCGGAGGCCCTACCAGGTGATCTTGTTCGATGAGGTGGAAAAAGCGCATCCGGACGCTTTCAATCTCTTTTTGCAGATATTCGATGACGGCCGGCTGACGGACGGGAAGGGACGCACCGTGGACTTCCGCAACACGATCATCGTCATGACTTCGAACTTGGGCAGCCAATACCTGCTCGAGGCGGAAGGTTCATTCGAGGAAAAACGTCGGCAGGTGGAGGTGGAACTCCACCGATTCTTCCGCCCGGAGTTCATCAATCGCCTGGACGATGTGATCTTCTTCAAGCCGATCTCCAAAGAGTCGCTCCGCCGCATCGTCCAGGTTCAGCTCGACCAGCTCATTGCCCGTGCCCGCGAGCAGGGCCTCACGGTCGAGGTGACGACCGAAGTGGTGGACTACCTCGGCGAACGCGGCTACGACCCGCAGTTCGGGGCTCGTCCACTCAAGCGACTTCTCCAGAGGGAGGCCGGAGGCCTGCTGAGTCGCGTCATCCTCAAGGGAGATTTTTCCCCGGACAAGACGTACCGACTCGTCGTCAAAGGCGGCCAACTGAAATTGGCCGCCTGACGGCAGATGACGGAAGTCGCCACACCGATCCCCAGGCCCCGCGAGGTCCTATCCCAGCCCGAGTTCCGTCGGTTCTTGATCGGCCGCTTTTCGGTCAGCCTGGCCGTCCAGGTTCAGGTGGTTCTGGTCCAGTGGCAGGTTTACCGGGTTACCGGGGATCCGCTGGCTTTGGGACTCATTGGCCTTCTGGAGGCCGTTCCGTCGCTGGCTGTGGTGCTTTTCGGGGGGCACCTGGCCGATCGCTATATTAGGCGAAACATTCTGCTCATCACAACTACATTCCTGGGCCTGCTTTCGTTTTGTCTGGTAGTCGTCTCTCACCCGACGTTTGTGGCGCGCGGCGGACTGTTCGCACTGGCGTTGTACGTCATCGTTTTTCTGATCGGGATTGTGCGCGGCTTCTACAGCCCGGCCCTATCGTCTCTCCTGCCTCTGGTTCTGCCCCGTCGTCTCTATCCGACCGGTTCGGCCATGAACAGTTCGGTTTTTCACCTGGCTGCGACCGCCGGCCCGGCCGTGGGCGGGTTGGTCTATGCGGCATGGGGACCCATGGTCGCCTACGGTGGAAACTGTCTGCTCCTCTTATTGGCCTTCGGTTCGTTTTGGGGCATCCGACCCCACCCGGCGCCTGCGCCAAACGAGGACTCCGTCTGGGCGAGCATTGCCACCGGCATTCGCTTTGTCCGATCCGACGAACGTATCCTCGGCGCCATGACGCTGGATCTCTTTGCGGTGCTATTCGGGGGCGCCGTCGCGCTATTGCCCATCTTCGCCGATCAAATCCTGCATGTAGGTCCCACGGGTCTGGGGATCCTGCGCGCAGCGCCCGCCGCGGGCGCGCTAATCATGGCGGTGGTCCTGGCGGTGCGGCCGCCGGTGAGGCGGACCGGCCTGAAATTCCTGTTCGCTGTTTCGGGTTTTGGTTTTTGTATGTTCGGATTCGCGCTGTCGCGGGACTTCTACCTGTCGGTCGGGCTCCTGTTCCTGTCCGGAGTGTTTGACAGCGTCAGCGTCGTGATCCGCCAGACCATCATGCAGCTCTACGTTCCCGATCACCTGCGGGGCAAGGTGGCTTCGGTCAACAGTATCTTCATCGGTTCTTCCAACGAACTCGGAGCATTCGAAAGCGGGGTCACGGCAAAGTTCATGGGTGCGGTCGCCAGCGTGCTCTTCGGTTCGGCCATGACCCAGGCTGTCGTGCTATTGGTGGCGCGACGGTCGCGGATGATACGGGAGTTGGAGTTCGAGCCTGCGGTTCGGGCGAAGGCCTGACGCCCCAATACCGATGGACGAATCGCGAACCGTCGACCGAACTATGCGGATGGTGGCAACCGACCAGGCGCCGCCCGCGCGCGCGTTCACAGTCGATGGACCCTTCGTGGTCATGGGTCGTCCGGAAGAATTGGGCGAACCCGGCTCCCCGGATCACGAGCAGCGGACGGCTGCGCTGAAGCACGAGCTGCTCGAACTCGGACCCTGGCGCAAAGGTCCGTTTCGCGTCTGTGGCGTGGAGTTGCACGCGCATTGGAACGCCGACGTGCGCCTGAGTCGGATGCTCGACCACCCGCGCTGCGCGGGCCTGTTACCCGGCACAGAGGTCCTGGACATCGGTTGCAACAATGGCTACTACCTGTTTCGCCTCAGGGCCGCCGGGGCCCGCTCGGTCCTCGGCCTGGACCCTGTGCAACGCTTCGAGCAGCAATTTCGTTTCTTGGAAACGATGGTCGATACGCAGGGAATACGTTTTGAACGCGCCGGTTTCGCCGCCCTGCGCGGAATGAGGGCGACCTTCGACGTAGTCATGCTGATGGGGGTCATCTACCACCACCGTAGTCCGGTCGAGATTCTCGAGGCGGCGCGAACCGCCCTGCGCCCACGTGGCACGCTGCTTCTCGAAACGATGGCCCTGCCCGAGGAGGTAGCGCCCGACCTGCCGCTTGTCCTGGTACCCAGAAGCCGGTACTTGGGGATGAAGGGAGTATGGGCAGTCCCAAACCGGACCGGCCTGGAACAATGGCTGCATCGTGCCGGCTTTCGCGACATCGAGATGTCCAGGGAGTACTCCGGCTTTGAGGACCAGGCGCGCACGCCGTTTGCGGACCTCCCGCTTCCGCGCGAGTTCCTGGACCCAACTCGTCCGGGGTGGACGACCGAAGGCCTGCCGAGCCCCGTTCGCCTGCACGCCTGGGCGCGCCGCTGACAGATGAAGAATATGAAACAGTTAATGACAATATATATGTTTGTGGAGAACCCGGCTCCGGACCGTTTGGGGAGGGAGCTTCACGAAAACGCAAGAAGACTGGCGCTGCGCGGAACTCTGATCGTTGCGCCGGAGGGCTTCAACATCGCCCTTTGGGGCGAAGAGAGTGCCCTGGAGTCCTTTCTCGATGGATTGTGCCGTCGCTTTCCTCTGGAGAACGCCCAAATCCGTCGCGACTCCGTAGCGGAAGCTCCATTCGACCGCCTGCGCCTCAAGGTGAAGCGGGAGGTGATTAAGCTGGGCCGTACCGTCGATACGACTCGCAATGCGGGACGGTACATCGACGCCGAGGAACTCGAACGCATGCGGCAGGAGTCGGACGTGATCCTGCTCGATACCCGAAATGATTACGAGACGTTGGTGGGAACCTTTCGGGACGCACTGACGCTGCCCATCCGTCACTTCTCGCAGTTCCCCCAGCACGCAGCCGAGCTTCGCGAGCGTTTGCGCGGGAAGCGGGTGATCACTTTCTGCACCGGCGGGGTTCGCTGCGAAAAGGCCGTTCCGCTACTGCTGGAGCAGGGCGTGGACGCCTACGAACTGCGCGGCGGCATTCTGGCCTACTTCGATCGCTATCCCGCCGGAGCCTGGGACGGTGAATGCTTTGTGTTTGATAACCGTTACACGATTCGACCGGACGGCGGGCCGGGCTCTTACCGGCCATGCCAGGCATGTGGTCAGCCCCTTCGCGGGGAGTTGCGGGATGCGACCGATGCGGTCTGTCCTTCCTGCGGAAAGCACCAGAAAACCAAGACGCCTACAGGCGGCCCTGGGAGTCGACTTTTACCATGAACAGGTTCTCGGTGGCGCCCGTGTCGTACGGGTTCAGCGGTGACTTTCCGTCCATGGTTGCTGCGCCCTCTCTGGAAAAGCCGACCGCAATCACTCCGCCGTCGGAGGTGGCCGCAACTCCATTGGAGTAGTACTGGCCGCCCGCGCCTTCGGATGCATATGTGAACCACGCGAGGTTTCCGGAAGGCGAAAGTCCTGCCAAGAGTACCGCTGTCGTTGAGTCGTAGGCGGAGAGGGCGTTCACCGAGCCGATCGTGCTCCCCCCGTTCTGGCACGAGCCGGAGACGAAGAGCCCGCCGTCCGCGGCACGGCGCGCGTCGGCAAGGTTGTAGTACCCGCCGGCACCGCCACCGAGGTATGTGAACCATTGGAGCACGCCCTCCGCATTGAGCTTCCAGACGAGTCCGTTGGCTGAGTCGCCCGGGCTGTAAGGAATGAGCGCCGTTACTCCACCGATTGTTGAAACACCGGCGCCCGCAGCATCTCCGCTGAACACGGCTGAACCGTCGTCCAAAGCTGTGGCACCGCTATTGACGTACCCGTAGCCCGCTCCGCCGCCCCCAAAATAGGTGAGCCACTGGACGGCACCCTCCGGGTCGAACTTGAGCGCGATCGCGTTGCGGTCATCTGCCGCATTGTATGGGAGAATTGCGCCCTGCCCGTCGATAGTGTTGGCCGCAGCATCCTGCACAAACCCACCGACGAATAAGCTGCCGTCGCTCGCCAGAGCGAGGCTCTCCGCGTGGTAACTCCCACCGGTACCGCCGCCGACATAGCGGAACCAGATGAGTTCTCCGCCGGAGGTAAGTTTCGCAAGCAGGATGTTGTTGTTATCACCGACCGTGAATGGAACCCTCGCGCTCACGGAGCCCATGCTGGTCGGGGCGCCACTTCCACCTGTGCCGGAGATGTAGATGCTGCCGTCACCCGCCACGACGAGCCCGCCCGCATCGTACTCGTTGCCAGCACCGCCTCCCCCAAGCGCAGTGTGCCAGGCCAGGCTGCCATCCGCGCGCAACCGCGCGACGAAAATGTCGGTATCGTCGCCTGAAGTGGCGGCCAGGACGGGAGGCAGACCGCCGATCGCGAAATATTCCGGGCCGTTCATGTACCCCAGGAGGACGAGTCCACCATCGCTCGTTTCGGCGATCTTGTTGATGGTGATGCCCGACGTGCCTGTGCCGAGATAGGTGAACCAGGCGACATTGCCGGTCCCGTCCCACTTCACTACCAGCGCGTCTTCCAACGAGCCGCTGTGCGGAATCAAAGGAGCGTATCCCTGTAGAGTGGTCCCACCGGTCGCCTGTCCGACCGCAACCAGGCCGCCGTCTTTCGGAGCACATACGGCCTGACCGGATAAACTCGAACCGCTGGACAGATAGGAATGAAAAGATGGGAACGCGATACCTGGCCCGAAACAGGGCTGATTGATTGGGCCCGGTGGTGGACGCAAACGCAGCAGGGCGGCCACGGGATTGCAGGTCAGGTCGCCCGAGGCGCAGTCGACACGGACGCACGCCGGAGGTTGTAGCAGCACGCCAAGGCAGCAACCAAGGAATCTGACTCGATCGAGCATCACGGTCCCTCCGTCGGCCCGTTTCTGTTTGCGGGCCATGGGAACGGAATGGTATCGCAAGTGATGCAAGCCGTCGCACCGTGTTATAACAGCGAACCCGGAAAATCGCATTGGGGATTGAAAAAATGCACAGGCCCCGGACCATGCGGTTCCTGATGTCATCGCCGCGCCCTGTTCCCCTTTTGCTGCTCGTTCTGCTGCTCGGGCCGGTCTGGTCTTCTTGCGGTAGGGTTGAGTCGCGCGAACTGCGTGACGTTTTCGGCGAGGTGGACTGCCTGGTGCGCGCGGGGTCTGCCGGGATCGACGAGGTGGCCCGCGTGGCCCGGGCACCGGACTGGAAAGCGTGTGCTCGCCAGGGAATGGACCAGGTATTTTCCGGGGCGACGTACTGGTTTCGCCTGCGCAATCCCCGCGATACACGGCCGCTGCTGATCGTTTTCGAGTGGAAGGTTCTCTGGGAAGTGGATCTGTTCCTCACGCGCAAAGGCGGGACCGCGGAGCGCTGGGGGGCCGGGATTCGACGGGTGCGTTCGGCCTGGCCGGTGCCGATCGGGGACTATCCCGCCTTTCCAGTCGAACCCTCGCAGGGGGAAACCTGGTATCTGCGTTTGTATTCAGGCGGAATCCGGCTGGGTTTTCCGGTTTCGGTGATGACCCGGGAGCAATTCGAGCGCCGCGCCGAGCTCGAATCCGCCGTTGAATTCGCCTACATCGGCATCTTCAGTCTCGTCATTTCGTTTGCCTTCTGGTTCGCGATCGGCCTGCGCGAAAGCGTGTACGCGTACTACGGACTGTACCTATTCTTCCTGTGGTCGAACCGGAACGCGAACTACGGTAACTCCTTCCGCCTGCTGTATTCTAATTCACCGTGGTTGGCCGAGCACGTCGTCCTCTTCACCCTCGGTTGCACTTATCTTTTCTCGTTGCTCTTCTTCCGGAAGTTCACTCGCCTGCGCGAATTCATGCCGCGGGCCGATCGAGTGGCCGTTTGGCTCCAGCGGGTTGCTGTGGTCTTGATCCCCCTCACGCTGACCGATGCGCCGCGTCACGCTTTGGCACGCGCCTACATCGCGCTCTACCTGCTCTCGATTCTGGCTTTTCTGTTGGTTATCTCCCTGCTGATCTTTCGACACCGACAGAAGTCGCTCCTGCTGTTCGGTGCCGGCTGGACCACGTTTTACCTGGCCGCCATTCCCCACATTCTGTACCTGCTCGGAATTCTTCCGTACAGTGTTGTGTCGGTTTTCGGACCCGCGCTGATCCTGCCCGTGGAGGCTCTGCTCTTCGCAGCAGGTCTCTTTCAACGCTACCGGATGATTCTCGGGGAGAAGGAAACACTCGTTCGCCAGAATGCGGAAATCCTCGCTCGCATGGACTCCTTCCGGCACGGGGGGACACGCTACGCCCGCACCCGACTTTCGGGGATCGACGTGGATCGAATCCTCCTCGACCTCAACGAACTTCTGGAAGGTGAGAAACTCTTTCGAGACGAAGGACTCACGCTGGCAGGACTGGCCGCGCGCCTCGGGATCACGAAGCACGAATTCTCGGAATTGCTGAACTCTCGACTGGGGCTGAGCTTTCCGCAACTCTTGCTGAACTACCGCGTCCGCGAGGCGGAGCGGCTGATGAGCGCCCATCCTGAGAGAACGTTGCTCGAAATCGCTTTCGAGTCCGGCTTCAATTCCAAGACGGCTTTCAACGTAGGCTTCAAGAAACTGCGCGGCGTGGCTCCGTCGCAACTCCGCCCCGGTGAGGGAGGTGTGCAGGCGGGTGCGCAGAATGAATCGTCGGCCGGAAAGAAGGTTTCACACTGACCGGCAGTGCCGAGAAAATCGTGCTTCCAAGAAGACGCGTCCGATGACCCGTGCCTCTACATGCTTTCAAGGCTTGCCTCCCTCTGCGCCGCTTTCTCCGTCGACCCTTGCCCGGCCGTCCACGCCCCACTGAACTCTCCAGATGCCAGTATGTGTCCGAAGAACAACCAGAATCTCCCCGAGACCGCGTTCCCTGTGCGGCCCAGACTCACGAAGCCAACGGCTGCGTGCGTCCTCCTTGTCGAAGAGCCCGAGAACATGGGGGAATCAGCCCGCTCCTCCAACAGAGCACTGGCGCAGCGGAGGTTCCGCCCTCGAAGGGAGATGGTTATGACATCCACAGGAAAGCCGTTGTCTTCCTTCTCGAAGACGCGCACCGACAGGGTGTCTCGGCGGTCGGGCACGACTTCAACGCTGGCGGGTTGCGGGTCGTTGAACCACCATCTAATTGCAGTTCGATGAGACTGGAGAGTCGAAGGAAGAACTACTATTAGGTTTCCGCAGAAAATGAGCCATGGCACGACGGCCATTGCTGTGATGACTGCGAACGCCAGACCGGCTCGCCGCGCCAACCCCTGTAGCGCACTTGATGGCCAAACGGAGTTCGACATTTTGACTTGTCTTGCCGGTGGCAATCGCATCATCAGTCTTCTGCGGCTGCTCCGTAGTCAATTCCTTACCCCGCCCGAATGGCATCAGCTCCACCGGCACCCGAACAGGCGAGCCCCGTTCAGTCCAGTTGCCGCTCGAAGATCAGGTCCACCACACCGCTCGAACCGTACACACCCACGGCCGGAGCAAAAGCCTGTACGAACCGCCAGCCCTCGACGGCGTGCTCGGAGATGGTCTGACGATACTCAGGGCTGGCCTGACCCTTCAGGTGCCCCATGAAGCCCACCCGCAACTGAACTGAGACGAACTTGTACTCGAAGCGGGGTTGGGACATAGCTACTCCGGCGGCCTTCGGACTTCGACGGAAATCGGCCCCTTGGGTCCACTGCGACGGGCCCGAATGGCAACGACCGCAATGATGGCCACGAGAAAAAGGCCGACTCCGATGGCGTACGGAAGGTAAGTGGCGATTGGACTTTGCATGGGGACCTTCTCAGCCGAGTTTCTTTTTGAGCCGGGAGTCGAGCTCAGTCAGGAACTCTTCGGTATGCAGGTAGTGCTCACCGTGGTTCACTTTGTTCCCGTGCACACAGACCGCGAGGTCTTTGGTCATCTTCCCGCTTTCCACCGTCTCCACGCACACCTGTTCGAGCGCCTGGCAGAACCGGATGAGGTCCGGGTTGTTGTCCAACTTTCCCCGGAATTCGAGGCCGCGCGTCCACGCGAAGATAGAGGCGATGGGATTTGTGGAGGTCGGGCGACCGGCCATGTGTTCCCGGTAGTGGCGCGTGACCGTGCCGTGCGCAGCTTCGGCTTCCATCGTCTTGCCGTCCGGCGTCACGAGTACCGAGGTCATCAGGCCCAGCGAACCGAATCCCTGCGCCACCGTGTCGGACTGCACATCTCCGTCGTAGTTCTTGCAGGCCCACACAAAATTGCCGTTCCACTTCAGCGCGGAGGCGACCATATCGTCGATGAGACGGTGTTCGTACACCGTGCCGATGGCGTCGAACTTGGACTTGAATTCCTTTTCGTAGATCTCCTGGAAGATGTCCTTGAAGCGACCGTCGTACTTCTTGAGGATCGTGTTCTTGGTGGAAAGGTACAGCGGCCACTTCTTGGAAAGGGCCATGTTGAAGCACGAATGCGCAAATCCGCGGATGGACTCATCCGTGTTGTACATGGCCAGAGCGACGCCGTCGCCTTTGAAGTCGTAGACCTCGTGCGTGACCGGAGAGCCGCCCTCCGGCGTGAAGGTGATCGTCAGCTTCCCCTTGCCCTTGGTCACGAAGTCCGTGGCGCGGTACTGATCCCCAAAGGCGTGGCGGCCGATGCAGATGGGAGCCGTCCAGTTCGGAACGAGCCTGGGGACGTTGCTGCAGACGATGGGTTCCCTGAACACGGTTCCGTCGAGGATATTGCGGATGGTCCCGTTCGGTGACTTCCACATCTGCTTGAGGTTGAACTCCTTCACCCGTGCTTCGTCCGGCGTGATCGTCGCGCATTTGATGCCGACGTTGTACTTCTTGATGGCCTCCGCCGCTTCGACGGTCACCCGATCGTCGGTTCGATCCCGGCTCTCGATGCCCAGATCGTAGTACTTGATTTCGACGTCCAGGTACGGTACGATCAGCTTCTCTTTGATGAACTTCCAGATGATCCGGGTCATCTCATCGCCGTCGAGTTCGACGACGGGGTTTGCTACTTTGATCTTGGCCATGCGCTCCCTTTCCCTGATGGTTCTGCCAATCACCCTTTCGGGCGACCTTGCACGGGGTGGACTTCGCAAACCGTGGCCGCGCGCGGCAAGGATTTTTCACCGCGCAACGGGAGATGCTGGGGAGGCGCGCTTCTGTGCTTTGTAGCGGGCGCAGAATTGGCTGGCCTTTTGAATTCGGATGACGGAGGCTGCCTCCATGGGCGTGGCGATCTCCCAGGAAGCACGCAGGGGCGGTGTGCTGGTGAGTCTGCAGGGCCGGCTGGACCTCACCGAGGCCGCTCGCTTGAAGGAGGCGTTCGAGCGGACCGTCACTCGGGGAGGGGGATTGATCTGGGATCTCTCTGGTCTTCAGAGCATGGACAGCTCGGGCATGAGCACACTCGTGGCGCTGGCCCGGGACTTTCAACCCGTCTTCTTCTTCGCACCCAACCAGCACGTCCGCACGCTCTTGACGCTCACCAATCTCACTGCATCGTTCCCAATTCTGGGAGATGCGGAGCTGGACCAGCGCTTTCCGAGACCATGAGGCCCTGCGCCACTTCTTGCCATCTCCCGCCGGTCACTTCCAGGACGAGCAGGGTCACATCATCGGCCTGCGTCGGATCGGCGCGGTATTCCCGCATCCCGTCGACGATGAACTGTGCAAAGGGCGCGGCGGACAGTGACGGCGCCTCCGCGGCCAGCTTGGCCAATGCTTCGATCCCCGTGAGTTCCGGCGTGCGCGTGTGGCTCTCCACGAGACCATCTGTGTACAGCAGAATGCGATCGCCCGCTTGGACGACAACCTCGTCTTCGGTGTATTCCGCCGCGGGGTCGTAGCCGAGCAGTGTGCCAATCGGGCCGACGAACGTGGCCGAATTTCCCCTCACGTGAAGAACGGGGACGTGTCCACCTGAACAAACGAACATCTTGGAACGCGCCATGTTCACCCGGACGCAACAGGCCGTCACGAACCGAAAGCCGAGGTGCCCGACGAGAAACTGATTCATGCTGCGGATGATGCCGGCCGGTTCACTCTCCTTCACTGTCGCCTCACGAAAGCCGGCCCATACTACCGACGAGTCGAGCGCCGCGGTGATGCCGTGCCCCGTCACGTCTGCCAGCAGAGCGATGAGATCGCCGTTGTGATGATGGAAGGCGTACAGATCCCCGCCCATCTGCGATTGGGGCGCGTAGTGCAGGTGCATGGCAAGCCCGGGCTCGTCGGGAAGGCGCGCGGGGAGCAATCGTCCGTGCACGGTGCACGCCAGCTCGAGCTCCTGCTGCACCTGTTCGAGTCTGGCTTCCGCGCTGACCCGCTCACGCATCAGCGCGCGATTTCGGAGCGTCAGGGCGAAAGAGAAAATGAGAGCTTCACCGATCACCCCCACCTGCACCAGCGTGGGACGGAATGCCAGTTCATGCAGGCCCATGGCCCCCAGCTGGTGGAACGAGACGAAAAGAGCCAGAACGAACCAGCCCAAAACGAAAAGTCCGGCCTGAGGCAGCCCGAGTTTCCAAGAAACGAGGCCCAGCCCTGTGGCGGCCAGGACGGAATAGATGACGACCACGTTCATGGCAATACCCGGAGGGACACCCACAGGGAGCAGGAGCAGCAGAAGGTACGCCAACGCGAGCATCCGGCCGAAGCGGGCCGCGAGTACGAACGCCCGGGCCCAGGGAGGTGGCTCCGCCAGAACGAGAAAAGAGAGCGTGAAGGTGAGAACGAAACCGCACGCCAGCGCGGCCGCCACGTTGACCCGACCGCTGCCGAGCAGGCCCGGAAGGGGACCGAGCAACGGGTACAGTACTCCTTCGGCGTCCAGAAGCACGAAGCTGGCGCAGAACAGGTAAGCGAGGTACGCCCAGTACATGGTGGCCCGCCCGAGCGTAACCAGGAGGCCGGCGGACAACAGCAGGAGAAGCACCACCCCGAACAGGACGCCCAACCGAATGGACTCCACGCGAACGGTTGCCTGAAGTTCCTGCTGGGTTCGAACGAGGATCTCTGCCAGATTGCGTCGTTCGTTGAAGAACCGAACGTAGCCGATGAGCGTTTCGCCGCCGCGCGCTTCCAGCGGATAGCTCCAGGTCTGGGAAAGCAGCGCGCGACGGTCGATGGATTCCTGGTCGCCGCCCACGTGACGCTGGAGCGTGAGCCCATCAGGAACGTACAGTTCGAACCGGTCGACGGACGGTGGTCCGATCGAAATGTACTGACGGGCGACATCCGGCGGGGATTTCCACTGAAAGCGAACGTAGCCGGACCACCCCGAGCCAAAGCTCAGTCGGGGCCCGGTTCTCGGTCGCCACGCCTCTTCGGGGAGCTTCCGCGCTACGTGCGCGTCCGCCGGCGAATCTGCGTACGCGAGGACCGGCGTCGCCCCGTGGGTCGCCGACTCCCCCAGGGCGCCGTACAGCAGGGCGATCGCTCCCAAGGCAACCCCGCCGAGTGTGAGCTGTCGCGCGGGCCCCCACTCGCGCAAGTTGGTCCGGGCCGTTTTCATCGGAAGTCCACAACCAGGAGGGTGATGTCGTCGTGAGGCGCGCGCGTTTCGTGCAGTTCCAGCGCCCGATTCATGAGGGTGTCGGCGAGTTCACCTCCACGCAAGGAGCCGGCAGACGGGCAGGCTTCGAGAAGAGCAGCTTGCGGGTGGGGCAGCTCATCAGTGGCGCGTCGCGCCACGAGGCCGTTCGTGTAGAGCATCAGGTAGGTCCCGGGCCGGGCGGAGACTTCCTGTCCGTCGAAGCCCCACTGCGACCCAACGCCCAATAGAGGACCGCGCGTCGGGATGACGGTAGTGCCGCGTTCATCGACGAGAATGGCCTGAGGATGTCCCGCCGTCGCCAGCAACAGGCGCCGCTGTTCTGGATCCAGGCGGGCGCAGACAGCGCTGACGAGCCTCTCCTCCAGGTGGGCTTCGAGGAAGGCGTTCATGTGCTCGAGTATCTCGACCGGTTCCCAGGTTTGGGCAAGGGCGCGGCGGAGGGCCACGCGAACCAAAGAGCAATCCAGCGCGGCAGCGAGTCCGCGTCCGCTCGCGTCCGCGAGAAAGAACAACTGTCGGCCGTCCCCGCTCGATTCGAAAGCGTAGAAGTCGCCACCGAGACGGGAGTTGGTTTTCTGGCGGGCGAAGATCTCGGCTCCAGGGAGGAGCGGCGGGGCCTCCGGCAACAACCGCGCGTAGATGCTCTGCGCCGCGGCCAGTTCCCGATCCACGCGTTCGAGTGCAACCTGTGCACGAACCCGCGCCGCGCTGCCTTCCCTCAGCCGCAGACCGAGCGCCACGGCGAACCACAGCCCACCCACAAGGAGTCCCGTACGGATGCCCATCAGGCCGAGGTAGCTCTGGGGGAGCAGCCCGCTCGTGCTGAGCGCTTCAGTGATGACCCCCACGACCGCGAAACCATTGCCGATGGCCAGAGTCACGGCGCCCGACACTTTCTGAAAAGCAAGCCAGACGCCGCAGGCGAGGGGAAGGAGGAGGACGAGGCCCGCCGCGTATGTTAGAACCGCAGAGATCGCCGGGTAGAACGGGGGAACGAGAGCGACCGCCGCCCCGACGAGAAACACCCACATCGCGACTCGCAGAACCGTGTCCGTCCAGGTCAGTCTCTCCCGCGAACCGAGAAACGATCGTGCGAACGCCAGGGCCGCGGCACCCACCAGGCTTCCCGCGCACAGCAGTCCTTCGTTGAGCAGGAATTCTTTTCGCGGGCGAATGAGGTCGCCTGCCAGGCCGGAGAGGACCACATGTACGCCGGCGTTGGCCAACATGAGCAGCGCGAAGAAGCCCATGGGTTTGTAACCGCTGATGCCGTAGAATCCCGCGCCGAAGAGCACGAGCAGCCAGAACGCGGCCAGTATTGCGACCTGTACTCCGTATTCCTGGCGCATGTGCGCGAAAGCGTCCTCCTCGGAAAGGACGAGTACCGGCACGACGATGGATCCGCGCGATTCGTAGCGGACGAGCAGGCGAATCGTCTGCTTCGCGGGAACGGTCAGGGCGAACGCGGGCTGGAGGAAACGCAGGACAGCACCTCCGTCCGAGACGCGATCCCCCGTCGTGGCGCGCGCGATCTCTCGCCCCTCCCGATCGAAGGCGAACATGTGGTGCGAATCAACCCAAGGCGTCTTGCTGAAGACGACGAGTCGCTGGGGAGTCTCGTGGGCGTTGGCGAGGGAAAGGCGAACCCAGACGACTCCGACCCCAAAACCAAACGATGGGATCGGCCCGCGGTCCTCCCAGCGCTCCTCGGTGACCAGCAGCCGCCTCGCTACCCGGTCCGCGGGCTCAACTATTCCTTCGACTTCGCTCCCGGGAAGGCTGAGAATTTCCGAGCGGCCGAGCCGCGCTCCTGCGTCACTGCATGCCGCCGGAAGGGCGAGGGTCAGACAGACCAGGCTTCCCAAGAGCGCCCGCTGCCAGGATGGCTCGCCTATTCTTCGCGGGTGTCGGCTCCCCATACCCGGCCAGGTGGCGCCATCTCCCAAGGAGGCAGGACTTCCACCGGCTGGATGATTGCATTGTCTTGTAGCCTGTCAAGACTTCCGCGGCGCGCCCACGACCGCGACCCCAGACCATGGATGCAGTCGGGGCCGGAATCAGACCGAAATCAGGCCCGCACCGGCTCGGCAGCCGGCGGCCGTGGAATGAGACCGCGCTTCTCTACGCGCAGCAGGCCCAAGAGTTGGAGGAACCGTACGATGACGTAGCCGCCGTCGAATTCCCAAGAACGAAACGAGAACTTGGCGGAAGCCGGATAGGCGTGATGGTTGTTCTGGAGTCCTTCTCCGAGAACCAGAAGAGCGGCCGGGATGTTGTTGCGCGAGTTGTCGGGGATCGCGAAGTTTCGGTGCCCGATGGCATGGCCAAAAGAGTTGATAATCCAACCCTGGATCGGATGGCTCATCATGCCCAAGACGAAACTGAGGCCGAGCAGGTAGCCACCCGAGGCGAGCGCGATCCCCAGCCCGATCGCAATCAGCATGGCAAAAGGGATCCACCAGACCCGATGACGCTGCGCCCAGGAGAGCGGAAACTCGAGGTCCCGTACGACGGAGACGTACGGGCGGCGGCCCTGGCGCAGTCCCTCCGTCACCCGTTCGTAGCCACGCAACTGCGCCACGAGGACTCCGAACAAACCGCCGTTCACGGGGCTGTGGGGATCGCGGCGCGTGTCGCTGTAGCGATGGTGGAGCCGGTGCATACAGCACCAAGCTTTGATGTCCATGCCGGTGATCCACGGTCCCGTGGCCACGATGAAGCGACGAAACCAGGGGCGCAGGGTCAGGGCGCCGTGAGTGAAAGCCCGATGGTAGAAGATGCTGGTGTAAGTGATGGTGAGCAGATAGGTGCCAAGAAGCACGGCGAGACAGGCTGCGACGTAGGGCCAATCGATGTTCATGGACCGGATAGGAGGTCCATTGTTCCTTTCCGGTTGCAAAAAAAGATTGGCCTCACCCGGAAGAACACCGGGTCGTTTGCCGAACAGAAGCTCAGTGCGTGGCGAAGTACTCGTCGAAGCGCTTTTGTGCATCTTCGCCAAACAGGATACGGCAAGCCTCCATCAGACCCGGGGCCAGTCGTATTTGCGGCGTTCGTTCGAGCAGGGCGATTTTGGAGCGCCGGCGCAGGAAGTCCTCGAGCTTGACCACCATCTCCCGATGCGCAGCGTGGTGGATTTCGCAGCGAATGTATTCCGTCCCGAGGATCATGACCTCCGCCATGGCCGGGTCTTCGCGGATCTCCTCGAGCAACTCCAGCGCGGAGGCGCCGTACCGACGCCACAGCCGCGTGCTCAGAGGTTCGCTCGATTCAGGGGCCGTCAGCGAATCCAGGTCCATCAGCTTGGCCTGGTGGAAGAACTCATCGCGGATCTCATCCGGCGGCTCGCCGTACCAGCGAACGCCACGGTAAGGGAGCCTGACGCCGAGCTTCACCACCGCCGCGGAAGCCTCTTCGCCGATGTTCAGGCAGTCCGTGAGTTTGCCTCCGAAAATACTGATGTGGCAGGCGCTCCGGTTCACCTCCATGGCATGTTTGCGCGAAAGGGAAGTCCAGTCGCCTTCGTCCGCGCCGCCGTGCGGCTCCACGACCAGGGGCCGCACCCCGCATCGTTCGGCTATGATATCAGCCTTGGTCAGGGGGCTTTTCAAATGCAGGCGTTTGTTTATGTTCTCCAGGACGAATTCCCGATCCTCGTCGGTCACGACCGCCGGCAGTTTTTCCACGCGGGTGTCCGTGGTCCCGATGCAGGTTTTGGGTCCCATAGGGATCACGAAGAATAGCCTCCCGTCGTCGGCAAAGAAGGTCAGCACTCTGCGATGAGGCGTCACCTGGTCCACCATGAGGTGAATCCCTTTCGAAAAGAGGTGTCTGTGTTGCGTCGTGACGGCCGACCGGGTGTTCTGTTCCTCCACGTAGGGACCGCAGGCATTGATGAGCACTCGCGAAGTAATTGTGAAGTCTTTCCCGGTGACGAGGTCTCGGGCCCGCGTTTCCCAGAGGTCGTTCTCTCGCTTCGAGCCGAGCGATTCGACGTAGTTGGCAACGTTTGCGCCCCGGTCGATGGCGGCGCGGATGAAGCTGAAGACGAAACGGGCGTCGTTGTCCACAAGGTAGGCGTCTGAGTACTCGAGCCCGCCGCTGGCCTGTTCAGTGTTCACGACCGGCTCCTCCGCGTTCATCTTCTTGCGGGAAAGCAGTCGGGGTGCCTCCGTGAAGAAGCGCCCCATGAACCAGTAGAGCAGGGTGCCCACGAAAATCATCAACCGCGGCTTGCGAAAACCCCTCGCAATCGTCGTGAAAAAACGAATCTCGCGAACGGAGGACGGGTAGGAGCGAATCAGGTGGTTGCGGGACTTGCAGAGATTCCAGACCAGGCCAAACTCGAAGGTCTCCAGGTACTTGATCCCGCCCCAGGCAAGGTTCGACGATTCTTGGCTCGTGAAGTTGGCGAAGTCCCCCCGGTCAATCAGGGCCGTGGCCGCGCCCTGGCCCGCCAGAGCGGAAGCGCAGACGGCGCCATTGATACCACCGCCGATGATCAGAACGTCGAAAACGCGTCGGTCCAGACGCTCGATGTTGTTGGCACGCAGCTTGAGAGACATTCTGATGCCAGAGCGGCCCGCCTTCGTCCGGTTGCAAGCAGCTTATACGCTCACCTGGTAGTCGCGAAGGGCATCGTTGAGCGAGGTCTTCTCGTCCGTCGAAGCCTTGCGCGTCCCGATGATGAGCGCGCACGGTGTCCCGTAGGCGCCCGCCGGAAAGTTCTTAGTGCGCATGCCCGGAATCACCACCGCACCCGCGGGGACCCGGCCACGGTGAACCACTTCCTCCGAGCCGGTCACGTCGATGATCGGAGTCGAGGCCGTTATCGTCACGTTGGCCCCGATCACTGCGCGTTCCTCGACGATCACACCCTCCACGAGGATGGCCCGCGAGCCGATGAAGGCCCCGTCTTCGACGATGACCGGCGCGCCCTGGGGCGGTTCGAGCACTCCGCCAATGCCGACCCCTCCGGAGAGGTGAACGTTTCGGCCAATCTGCGCGCAGCTTCCCACGGTGGCCCAGGTGTCGACCATCGTGCCGGCCGCCACATACGCGCCGATGTTCACGTAGCCCGGCATCAGGATGGCCCCCGGTTCGACAAAAGCTCCGTAGCGGCACACCGCGGGCGGTACCACGCGGACGCCGCGCTGGGCGTGATCGGTGCGCACGGGGATCTTGTCGTAGTAGCGAATATCACCCGAGGCGATCTCGCGCATGGCGGAAGCGGGGAAGTACAACAATATGGCCTTCTTCACCCAAGCGTTGACTTTCCACTGCCCGGGCGACTGCTGCTCGGCCACCCGAATCTTTCCGTCGTTGAGAAGCGCCAGGGCCTGTTCCACATCCGAGCGGCGATCGGGCCTGTCCAGGAGCGACCGGTTTTCGTAGAGTTCTTCGATTCTTGCTGCGAGTTCCTCGTACATGGCTGTCTCCTGGGGTCTTGCTCTCCGAGCTCAGTTCGGTCCGGCCGGAAGCGGAGCAGCTTTCCGGGAGGGGATGGGATGATCTGCGTAGTAGTCGATGGCGCGAAGCACTGCGCCGAGATGCTGCCTCCAGACCGTTTCCGGTTCATCCCCCCGATGGATTTCGAGCGTAATCACGGGGATGTTGCGCTCCCAGCCGCCGTAGGTGCCCAGGCTCCCGGGAGTCGGATAACCGATGTCCCCTTTGGGTTCGAGTCCGTTGTGGCGACTCATTTCTTGGGCCAGGTCCAGGCAATCGCCGTTGTAGTTGATCATCGCGTGTTCGTAGGAATGAAGGGAAATCACGAGACCGTTCCCGGTCGGTTCGATGGCGCTTTCGATCAGGTCCATCACGAAGCGTGTCTCGATTTCGCTGCCGCCGCTCGGCCCGGGATAGTAGCGCACATTCTGGAATTCTCCGGTCCAGTCGCGCGTGGGCATGTTGCGGTTGAGGTCCACATTGTGGTGATTCGTACGGCGCTCGGCCCGGCATCCATCCGGGTTCACGCGGGGGCTGACCCAAAGCGTGATGCGGGGGTCCGGTGAGTAATCCCCGCGCTGGAGTCCATCCAGCAGTCGCTCGGCAAAAAGAAACCCTTCGGTTTCATCCCCATGCACGCCGCCCAGGAAGAGCACCGGCACGCGCCCGGACCCAAAGCGATAGAGGAGGATCTCCCCTCCGCCGGCGGTCACGGCCGCCCTTGCCCGCTGGCCAGGAACCGGCAGTCTCACACGCGCTCCCCGGTGCCCATGCCCACGTACGTGAAACCCAGAGAAGCCATTTCCCGCGGGTCGTACACATTGCGGCCGTCGAAGACCACCGGTTCTTTCAGAGCGCGTCGGATTCTTTCGAAGTCCGGTTCGCTGTACTGCGACCATTCGGTGAGCAGCAGCAGCGCGTCGCAGCCGTCCAGGATGGCGTACATCTCACCGTACCTGGCGCTGTCACCAACGAGCGGTCGCGAAGTACCTTCTGCGGCCGGGTCGCTGACCAAGAGCTCGGCGCCCGCATCCCGGAGTCTCTGGATCAGAGTGAGCGACGGCGCCTCCCGCATGTCGTCCGTGCCGGGCTTGAAGGCCAGACCCCAGATGGCGAACCGAAGGCCGGCCAGCGGTCGCTCCCCACGCCCGCGTGATTCGTAGAACCGGACAATCTTGTGATAGAGGCGAACTTTTTGTGCTTCGTTTGTTTCTTCCACCTGTTCGAGGAGCGGCACGCGTTCTCCGGCATCCGTGGCCAATTGCACCAGCGCCCGCACGTCTTTGGGAAAGCAAGAACCGCCGTACCCGATCCCCGCGTTCAAGAACTGCATGCCGATCCGGCTGTCCGTCTGCAGGCCGCGTTTGACATCCCCATAGTCCGCGCCGAGTTCGTCGCAGAGGTTGGCGACCACGTTGGCAAAGGTGATCTTCATGGCCAGGAAGGAATTGCAGGCGTACTTGGTGAGCTCCGCCGACTTGACGCTCATGGTCAGGATGGGCGCCATCGAGTCCTTCACGAACGGCGCGTAGAGGGACCGCATGCGTGCTGCCGTGGCGTCGTTTTCCGCGCCGATGATCACGCGTTCCGGTCGCATGAAATCTCCGATCGCGTGGCCTTCGCGCAAAAACTCGGGGTTGCTGACCACCTCGATGTCATGCTCGGCGTGCCTGCGCGCTGCTTCCACAACGAGGTCCGCCATGCCCACCGGGACGGTACTCTTGTTGACGATGATGCGCGGTCCGGTGGCATAGCGGCCGACTGCTTCGGCCACCGCGAGCACGCCGCTGATGTCGGGGCGACCGTCGGCTTTCCCGGGAGTGCCGACGGCGATGAAGATGATTTCGGTATCGCGAATAGCCTGCGCTATGTCCGTCGTGAAGTGCAGGCGCCCCCGCTCGTGGTTGCGACGGACCATCTCGTCCAGGCCGGGTTCGTAGATGGGCAGCTTCCCCTCCTTGAGCCGGGCGATCTTGCCTTCGTCGATGTCGACGCAGTGGACCTGGTTGCCGTACTCGGCAAAGCAGGTGCCGGCAACGAGGCCCACATAGCCGGTGCCCACCACGGAGAGCTTCATTGCGGACCACGAAACGCATTTGCCCGCCCTGGGTCAAACCGCTTTGGACGCTCCGGCGGGTCCGATCGTGGGCTTACGGCTCGAGGAGCCGCCTGAGCTGTGCGGCGTTCGGTGCACTCGGCTGCAGGGAGAGGAAGCGACGGATGTGTCGAGCGCCGTCCGATCGCCGGCCCAGTTCGCGATAGTAAAGAAGACCCAACTGTTCGTGCGCCGGCGCGTGGTCCGGCAGACGCTGCAGCAGTGCTTCATAGACCCGAGCCGCCCGTTCGAACTCCTTGGTGTCCCGGTACGAAAGGGCCAGGTTCATGTAGGCATCCGGCCGCCCCGGCTCGAGGCGTATGGCATCGCGATACGCGAGACGCGACTTCTCGCGTTGATCCATGCGCCGCAGGAGGTTGCCCGCGTTGAAGGCCAGGTCGTAGTTGTCCTTGTGACGGGACCGCGACGCGTCGATCAGGCGGAGTGCTTCGCTCGGGCGACCCTGGTCGAGGTGGATGGGCGCAAGCAGGATCGTGGCGCCGGGATGTCCGCCCTCTCGTCTCAGGGCCTCTGTGAGTGCGCGCACCGCCTCCGAAGTGTTGCCCTGGCGGAGGAGCGTGCGGCCCAGTTCGTACGGTGCGGCCGGATCGCTCGGCAGCAGGTCCGAAGCCTTTTGAAGCGCGGTGCGCGCCTGCGCGTACTGGCCCGCCCGAGCCGCCAGCAGGCCCTGGTTGAACCACGCGGCCGCATGGTCGGGCCGCAGGGAGATGGCCTTGGCGTACGAAGACCGCGCGGGCCCCGATCGGCCGCGCGCCTCTTCGATGGAGCCGCGCTGGAACCACAGATCTGCGTCGTTCGGGTGGCGCGCGGTTGCTGCCGCAAGGACTCGCTCCGCGCGCTGGTACTGGCGCAACCTGCGGCAGAGGATCGCGTGATTCATGGCGGCGCTCGGACCCCACTTTTCGCTCGCGGCGGCCCTCTCATAGGCCGCCAGCGCGGCCTGGTTGTTGCCTGATTTCTCCAGACCCCGTGCCTGGTTGAAGGTTGCCTGGTCGCGCAGGGCAGGGGAATGAGCCGCCGCTGCCTCGAATCGTTTCACCGCGCGCGCAAAGTTCCCGGAGTTGTATTCGTGCGTGCCCAGATGAAAGGCGGCGGCCCCGTTCTTGGGGTTGAGTTCGAGGGCCGTTTCGAGGGAACGAGTTCCGGCCGCCGATTCCCCGAGCTGCAGTTGGGCGCGCCCCAGAAGGTAGTGCGACTCATCGTCCTTGGGCGCGAGCACGGCGGCGCGCGCGAACAGATCCCTTGCTTCGGCGTAGTTGCGAGCGGCGTACTTCTGTCGTCCCAGCGCCTTGAGTCGGGCGACGTCCTCGCTGTCCTGGCTTTCCCGGCCTGACTTCCCCGAGGGTTCGAGTCCCGGGTCAACGGGCTCATCCGTGTTGTTTGCCGAAGAAGGCCCGCGCCCGGGTCCGGTTGGATCGGCTTCTTCGCCGCCGGGGCCGGTCCTGCCGCCGGACTTGGCGTCCTCGGTTTCCTTTTTCGAGGGCGACAGCAGCCGGCGCGCGCGTCGGTATTTCCGGACCAAGCTGCGGTTCTTGCGGTCGTACTGGAGCGCTTTCTCGTAGCGATCGACGGCGTTCTGGTAGTCTTCGCGCTTGAAGTAGATGTCGCCTGCTTCCTCGGCGGCGACGGATACGCGCGGATTCAGGCGGGTGGCCTGCGCATACTCCTCGAGTGCGCGGTCCTCCTGACCGGACCGAACGAAGGCGCGCGCACGCGCGACGCGCACCCTGGCATCGCGCGGCGCCAGGGCCACGGCCTTCTCCAGGAGCTCCAGCGCTTCGGCAATGCGGCCCTGGCGGATCAGGAACTCGGCGAGGTTCACGAGAGCTTGCGCGCTCCCCGGAGCTCGAGCGATCGCTTCGCGCAACAGGCCCTCGGCAAGGTCGGCGCGCCCGTTCTTCTCGTGGATCGAGGCCCGACGGTGGTAGGATTCCGGATCGGTAGGTTCTACGCTTTCGGCCCGCTTGTATTCCTGAACGGCTTCGCGCCGTCGGCCCGTGGCCTCGTGGGATTGACCGCGGCGGTTGTAGGCGACGGCACGTGAAGGCTGCAGCTTGCGGGCCAGGCTGGCCGTGCGGTACGCGTTCTTCGGATCATCCGCTTCGAGGTAGAGCCGGGCGAGTTCCACGTACAGGTCGTATCGACCGCGGCGGGAGAGGTCCGGTCGCACCACTCCATCTTTCAGGAGCCCGATGGCGTCATCGAGCTGATCGTGCTGTTCGTACAAACGGGCCAGACGGATGCGCAGGGCCGCGTCGTCGGGTCGGTCGGCAATGCGATCGAGCAGCGTTTCGATCTCCCGCGCCAGCAGATCTTCCGGCAGATCTCCGGCCGCCGAGTACTGATAGCTGGAGAAGGCCAGACCCAACAGGAAGAAAGGAATGGCCAGGAGAGTGGCGCGCTGTCTGAATCTGCCTGTCATTGTCGTCCGGACGACCCGGCCTCAGAGCTCGTCCACCGGAATGATGTCCTTGCTTTTGTTGTCCTCTTTCGTTTTTGCCGAGGGCGGTGCACGGTCCGGGACTCGCGACTCGGAAGGGCCGGGCAGGCAGGGGTCTGCCGACGTGCCGGGGAACTTGAACTGGGGATCGCTCAGGAGGCGAATGGCCTTGTCGATATCCGGACCCTGCGGGTCTGCCGGGACCAGCTTTCGAAATTGCGTCCAGTCCCGGACTGTTGCTTTGGCATCCCGTCGCAGATAGAGGTGCACCATACCGGTCTGAAAGTGGACCTCATGCAGTTTCGGGTCGGCGGCGTAGGCGCGGGCGTACGCGGCGAGCGCTCCGCCAGCATCCTTCTTGAGATAGAGGGCCTGACCGAGGCGGAAGTACTCGCGGGCAGGTTCGGGGGACAGCTCGATGGCGATGCGAATGTGCGTGATGGCACGGTCCGGCTCACGGTCCATCAGGTAGATGTCTCCGAGGTAGGCGTGCGCCTGCAGGTGCTCGGGTTGTTCGGCCACCACCCGGCGAAAGAGCTCCGCCGAGGTATGATACTTCTTGTTGAAATAGTGTTCTTCAGCGCGCCGAAAGAGTTCCTGCGCGGTCCCGCCGGCGCGGACCTCGGCCTTGGGTGCGGGAGGCTGTGCCCCGAGAGGCAGGGCCACCAGCAGTGACACTACGGCAACCAGATACCGACGAGACGGGAATGCCGCACCCCCGCCCATGGGCCGCAAGGAGGCGAACTGCCGGGCATTCTTTCGGCTTACTTCTTCCACTACCCATCCTATCGAGCAAATTGCCGCTTTCATTAGGCAAAGCCATCTCCGACGGCTCCCCCATTGGACGAAGGAAACGGCCCGTCGGATCAGAGTCTTTGGGGCCGTTGGAGCAATTCGACCGTCTGCAGAAGGTCGATGTTGAGCATGGTGATCACGAGAATGACCGAAACGGCCACCACGACCACCAAAACCGCCCCGCTCACGAAAAGGGTATTGCGCAACACGCGAAATCCCAAGAAGGCCGCTCCCGAATCGGGCCCGCCTCCGGCCCCCTGGGCGTGGCTGACCCGCACGTACGCGCGAACATAGAATAGAGAAAGACCAATCACCAGGGCCGCGAGCAGCCCGCCGAAAAAACGGGGAAAAGAAATCTGGATAATGTACAGCGGAAAGAGCACCACGTTGGCCAGGGCAAGCGCCGCGGCGATGATGGCGCCAATTTGGGCGGCCGTGGTCAGCCACTCGCGTCTGCGTCTTCTTCCCCCCTCGACCCGCAGGTGGCCCATGAAACGCAATTCGCCCATGGTCTCAGCGGGCCTCTCGGGGAGCAGCCGGGAAAGAAAGACCGCGCCTCCCGCAAACATCAGCGTGACTTCGAAGTACACTTTGGCCAACAACAGCCAATCACGGTACAGCGTGAGGTTGCGCCTCGCTTCCACGAGCTCGAAACGCCGCACATTCAGGAGCACGAAAAGTACCGCCACCGTGAGCGGCGCAAGCACCATGAGTAGCATCGGACGGTAGAACCAGTGGCCGCGCCGCAGCGCTGCGAGGCAACTGACGATGAGCATACACCACAACGCCGACAGGATGAGGAGTACCAGGTCAGCGGTGAAGCTGCGTTCCAGGCTTCGGAGCAACCGCTCCGGGCGCGAATCGCTTTCCAGCAGAGGATCCCGGAACGACAGAAGGGCGCGACGCTGCAGAACCGTTCGCTCCACGAGCCCGGCAGACCAATCGGTTCGAAGCAGAGCAGGGGACGATTGAGTCGGGTCTGGGTCCGGGAGTTCCATCCTTTCCGGAAGGATGGGGTTGCCCCCTGTGCTCGTTGCCACGAATTGCGGACACCCGCTCATGAAGGTCAGCAGGTAGACGAAGAAAGCGCACAGCACTGCGACCTGAAAGCGGAACATGGGGAGAAGGCCGCAAACGTGGGGCTTTTCTGTCCACCAATTTGAATCGCTGTTGACCCGGCCCACCGATCCGGCCCGGTGGTCGGCAGCGATGGCCCGCAATTTCTACCTCGAATTGTTCGTGGCCCTCCGCTACCTGCGCGGTCGCGGCCGCGCTGCCGTCTTTCAGACCGGAACCCGTCTCTCCCTGGTGTTCATGTCCATCATGGTGTTCGTCATGGTGCTGGTGCTTTCGGTCTTTGAAGGGTTTCAGAGGGAAGTGCGTCAGTCGCTGTGGAACTCCGGCTACCACATTGCCGTGCGCCCGGCCGCTTCGGGCGCCGTTCTGCGCGACTACCAGGAACTCGTCGGTGCGCTGCGCCATGTGCCCGGCGCCCGTTCCACGTTTCCCGGTATCACCGTGAGTGGCCTCTTGGAATGGGGCGGGCAGTACGAAGGCAAGCTGGTGCGGGCCATTCCGGTCAGGAGCGAGGACATTGGGCGGGGACGTCTGCCGGACTTTCCCGAGATTGTGCACTACAAAGAGGAATTGCTGCGACAATTCCCGACGGGTGACGCCATCCTGGTGGGTCGTGAGATCGCCAGCTACTACCGCTGGCAACTCGGGGATCGAATCCGCCTGTTCCTGCCACGCGGCGGAGTGCTCCGCCGGGACCTCATGGTGACCCAACGCACTTTCACGATCGCGGGATTTTTCCGAACCGGCTACTACGAGTTCGACCAGAACCTCTTTTTGCTGTCTTTCGCCACCGCGCGTCGCGTCCTCGAGATGGACGGCGCCGGTGAAGTCGTCGTCCAGTTGGGGGACGTGGGCCTGCTCGATCGCGCCGCGGAGCGCACGAAGACGCTCCTGGTGCCACCGGAAAGCTTCTCAGTGGAAACAATCCGCGATTCGAAAGGAAACTTCCTGGCAGCCCTTCAGTTGGAGCGAACATTCATGGTGATCATCATGGGCCTGCTCATCCTCGCCGGGGCGGCTGGCGTTTGGGTCACCGTACACCTGCTCATCCGGGCCAAAGAGACGAGCATCGGCATGTTGCGGGCCATGGGTCTTCCCTTGTACTCCACGGTCATTGTCTTCACGGTCAATTCGATGATCATCGGCCTTCTGGCTGCTGTGATTGGCGGGGGTCTCGGGATCTTTGCCGCACAGAATCTGGAGGCCTTCATCTACCTGGTCGAGGACGGGATAAACGGACTGTGCGAACTCGTCTCCGGCAACTGCGCGCTGGTGGAACTCATCCCGCGCAACATCTACTACTTCGATCGCCTTCCGGTCAGCATCGACCCCGGCGTCATCTTCGGCGTCGGCCTGCTCACGTGCATCCTGAGCGGGCTTGCCGGCTACTTTCCGGCGCGACGGGCCGCGCTTCAGGATCCGATCCGCTCGATACGCGGATAGGAACGGTCCGAGGAGTTGGCATGACAACAGAAACGAATCCGGCTGTCCTCATCGAGGGGCTGCGCAAAGAGTACCGCGGGGAGGGCGAAACCGTAACCGTGCTCGACGGGCTCGATCTCCGTATCGAACCTGGGACCATCTCGTCGGTCGAAGGCAAGAGCGGCGTCGGCAAGAGCACCCTCCTGAATATCATCGGGACCATTGATTCGCACGATGCCGGGAGCGTGCGCGTGTTCGGTCGCGAGTTGTCGGAGCTCGATGAGCGTTCCCGGGAGCTGTTTCGGGCCACCGTGGTCGGCTTTATCTTTCAGCATCACTACCTGCTGCCTGACTTCACGATTGTCGAAAACGTGATGATGCCGCTATTGATCCTGCGCAGGCCACCGCGGGAGGCGCGCGCCGAAGCAGCCGAGGCACTCGGCCTCGTGGGTCTGGCCGATCGCCTCGAACACTACCCGGGGCAGGTTTCCGGAGGTGAGATGGCCAGGGCTGGAGTGGCCCGTGCACTGGTCGGAAACAAGCAGCTGATTCTTGCGGACGAACCAACCGGCAACCTGGACCGGGCGAACGCGGAGCGCCTGGTGGATCTGATCTGGCGGTTGCAGGCCGAGCTGTCTTTCACCCTTCTCATCGTCACGCACGACCGCGAACTGGCGGAGCGCGTTCCAAATCGCTACCGCCTGCTCGCTCAGCGCCTGGAATCGGTTCGCTAGTCGTGTCCCGCTGTCCCTCATGCGGCAGGGAGGTTTCCGTCCACGTGGCGGATCCGGGCGGGTTGTACTGGTTCTCATCCCACTACTGTGCGGCCTGCCGTCGTGCGCACAGCACGCAGACGGTTTTGGATTGTGGCTCCTGCGGCGGCACGTTCGGCGAATTCTTGGACAGCGGCTTCTTGGGGTGCGGGAGTTGCTACGCCATCTTCGGGGACAGCCTGCGACCGCTGCTCGAGGAGTACCGTGGCAGTTCGTCTTCGTTCCTGGAGGCGGTGGGTGCGTCGGACTCGCTTGCTCTGGCTCGGACCCGCGAGATCCAGGATGCCCTGCGTCCGGACGCTTCCCACCAGGTGGCTCCCGCGGGCCCGCAGCCCGCTCGGACCACGGCGAAGGCCCTGCACCTGGGCATCCACGAGCCGCGCGGCGGGTGGTTGCGCGTCCGCGCGGCCCGCAACATTGCGGGAATCCCCTTCTGGAATCGGCTGAGTGGCGCGCAGCGGAACGTCCTCTCGTGGATGCTCCTCTCCGACCGCTCCGCATTCGCGCGCCTCGACCGCGGACAGGCGACCGGGCTTTGTTCAGGCCAAGAGCTGCAATCTCTCCAGGCGGTGGGGCTCGTGTCGGCGGCTGTGGTGGCCCTCCGAGTCATCGACAGCGGCGCATATGTGTGCGCGGGGGACGAGGACCACCTGCGATACGTGCGATTTGTGGCCGAGTCGCCGGATGCATGGGCGGAACTCGAACGCGCGGCTGCGGAGATCGCGCTCCTCGATGCCCTCTATCAGTACGAGGCACATCCCACCTGGGGTTTCCTGTGTCCCTGTCCGGCCAATTCGGGCGCCGGGCTGCGCCTTTCCTTCGAGGTTGTCCTCCCGCGGCTTCGGGCTTCGGGCGAGTGGCCCGAGTTCTTGGCCAGCCTGAGGGATGCGGGTTTCGAGGTACGGGGCTCCGGCGGCGAGGGAACACCGGTCACAGACATCGTGCAGCTTTCCAACCGGGGTGGTTTTTCCGGGAACCTGGTGACGGAGGCTCGTCGCATGCTGGTTGTTGTGGATCGGGCACGCAAGCGTGAGGGGGAACTGGCCTGACCGACGAATCAGAGGCTTTCGCTGAAAAACGCATGGACGGGCCTCTGTCCGCGCCGAGAATGAAAAAAATGCCGTGGACATGGCCTCCGGCCGTGCCTTTTTTGCCGACTGCCGGGGCGGGAGAAAGCCGCCCGAGTCCAATGAGTAGGGGAAGGTGGCCGACGCGCAGGGGGCGCCGGGTCTGGCTGGAGAGGATCCAATATGTTTGATTTCACCAAGCGAGCCAAGCGGGTCATCAACGAATACGCCCAGCAGGAGGCCAAGCGGCTGGGCCACGACATGATCGGCCCCGAACACATCCTGCTCGGGCTCCTCAAAGAGGAGGATTCGGTCGCGATCAAGATCCTCAAGAACCTCAACATCGATCTCAACGAGCTCAAGAAGGAAGTGGAGCGGCGGTCGCGCCAGGGCGGGAATACGCTGCTGTTGGACATCTCCCCGAACCCGGACAAGTACCAAAAGATCATCGACTACTCCAAAGAAGAAGCCAAACGCCTGAAGCACAACTATGTGGGGACCGAGCACATCCTCCTGGCACTGCTGCGGGACAACAACAACCTGGCGGGCGCTGCTCTCTCGAATTTCAGCGTCAACTACTCGGTGATCAAAGGCGAGATCCTGCGCATCCTCGGCGTGGCCACGGCGGGCTCACAGGGCACGCGCCAGGCTTCGGCCGAAAAGTCACGCACCCCCACGCTCGACGAGTTTGCCAGGGACCTCACGGCGCTGGCCCGGGAGAAGAAGCTGGACCCGGTCATCGGCCGGGAGAAAGAAATCACGCGCCTGATTCAGGTACTGTGTCGGAAGACAAAGAACAACCCGGTGCTCATTGGGGAAGCGGGCGTGGGGAAGACCGCCATTGTCGAGGGGCTCGCGGATCGCATCATCAATCACCAGGTGCCGGACATCCTGTTCGAGAAGCGCGTCATCGCTCTGGACCTGGCCTCGCTGGTGGCCGGTACCAAGTACCGCGGTGAATTCGAAGACAGGCTCAAAAAGATCCTGCGCGAGATCCAGAACTCCACACAGATCCTGATCTTCATCGACGAGTTGCATACGCTGATCGGCGCCGGCGCCGCAGAAGGAGCCATTGACGCGGCCAACATGCTCAAGCCCGCCCTGGCCCGCGGTGAGTTGCAGTGCATCGGCGCCACGACGCTCACGGAGTTCCGCAAGTACATCGAAAAGGACTCGGCCCTGGAACGGCGCTTTCAGCCCATTCACGTCAAGGAGCCCAGCGTCGAGGATACGATTCTGATTCTCCAGGGACTCAAGCGCGCCTACGAAGCGCACCACAAGGTCAACTATTCGGACGAGTCCCTTGAACTGGCGGTCAAGCTGGCGGAACGCTACATCAACGAACGCTACCTGCCGGACAAGGCCATCGATGTGATCGACGAAGCCGGTTCGCGCGCGCGGCTTTCCAACTCGGCGCGGCCCGAAGAGATCGTCAATCTCGAAGACGAGATCAAGGATCTCGTTCAGAAGAAGGACGACATGGTCAAGGCCCAGGAGTACGAAAAGGCCGCCCAGATTCGGGACGAGATCAACATGAAGAAGGAGCTCCTGGAGGAGAAGCTCACGCAGTGGCGCGAGCGGGTCGCCGACTACTCGGTGGACATCACCCCCGAGGACATCTACTCCGTCATCAGCCTGTGGACCGGGATCCCCCTCGAAAAGATCGAAGAGGGCGAGGCCCAGAAACTCCTGCGCATGGAAGGCGAGTTGGCCAAGCGTGTGGTCGGCCAGAAAGAGGCCGTCGAGATGATCAGTCGGGCTGTGCGGCGGTCGCGCACCGGCTTCAAGGACAGCCGCAAGCCGTCCGGTTCCTTCATATTCTTGGGGCCCACGGGCGTGGGCAAGACCGAGTTGGCGCGCGCGCTTGCCGAGTTCCTTTTCGGGAACGAGACTTCGCTGTTCCGCTTGGACATGAGCGAGTACATGGAGCCGCATTCCGTTTCCAAGCTGATCGGATCACCCCCGGGATATGTGGGCTACGACGACGCGGGTCAACTCTCCGAATTCGTGCGACGCAACCCGTACTCCGTCGTACTGTTTGACGAAGTCGAGAAAGCCCACGTGGACGTGTTCAACCTGCTGCTTCAGATCTTGGAGGAAGGGACGCTCACGGACACGCACGGGCGTAAGGTGAACTTCCGCGACACGATTGTGATCATGACTTCCAATCTGGGGGCACGGGACCTCCAGAAGGGTGCGCGGCTGGGCTTTGCCGACAAGGCGGAGCAGCAGAATCAGGATCGAAAACAGAAGTTGCTCGATGAACTCAAGAAGCACTTCAATCCCGAGTTCCTGAATCGGATCGACGAGATCATTACCTTCCACAGTCTCACCCGCGAGAATATTCGCGAGGTCATCGAAATCCTCGTTCGAGACCTGAACCGTCGCCTCTTTGACCGTTCTATCCAGGTGCAACTGGATACGAGCGCTCTGGATCACGTGGCCGAAACGGGGTACGACGAACGCTACGGAGCGCGTCCGTTGCGTCGCGTCCTCCAGCGCGAAATCGAAGATTACATGGCCAATCGGATGTTGGAAGGGGCCTACAAGGAGCCCACGACCCTCCAGGTCTCCACCCAAGAAACGGAAGGGACCCGGCACCTCACCTATTCGGAAGCCCCTTGGGCGGACTACGAAGAGATTCGCAAGGAGCGGGAGGCGGAGCGTCGCCGGAAGGAAGCTGAGTCACAGCGCGCGGACCAAAAGCTGGACTTCAATCGGGAGAGCCCATCGGCGGTCGGCGGCGAAGACACGCCCACCGTGAAGCCTGCCAATACGGGTCCGGTATAGATGGGCAGCGCGGCCGGAGCAGACGCCTGGCTGTTGCCTGCCATACTGGGTTTCTTCGTCATCGGTCCCGGGCTGTGGATCGTGTACCGTCTGCTGGCGCGGCGCGGTCCGGGGCTCTTCCGCGCCGTGGCCGGCGTCGAGAGGATCACTCCCTTTTTCCGAAAGGGTAGCCCCCTGAAGACACAACATGTTCGCGTCAGCTACGCTTTCGATGCGGGTCGTCACCGTTACGAAGGCACCGGGATTCTCCCGTTGCGTCGGTTTGTGCCTTCGGTCATTCCGCCGGGGCCGGTCGTCCTTTTTGACGTGCGGGTGAACATGCCCGTGCTGATTGCCGACGAGACGCGGGTCATTGGGGAGGAGGCAATCGAGCATCGCTTGCTGCAGGGGCTCTCCCAGGTTAGGGTGACGTACGTTCCTTCCGATCCGGCCCGCAACCGCCTCGCCGATGCCGAGGAGTCCTCGGCTGCTGAACTGAGCGCCTCACCCGATCCGGGATGACGGGGCGCGGACCCCCGTAACATTGGCCAAATGGCAGGTCGCAAGCCTTGGATGCCCTCGTCCCGGCTCGGAGTCGCAGTGCTCCTGTTTGCGTGCGTCGGCGGTGTTCTTTCGCCAGGCCACTTGGGAGCACAGGCCGCGCCGGGTTACGACGCCGCGCTGAAGCAGTATCGAGAGGCGCGGTACTCGGAAGCCATGGAGACGATACGCAAGTCCGTTTCCGGCGGCAATGTGCCGTACGAAATGCGGATGCTCGCCGCGGCCACGTACATGCGTCTGGGAAAGCCTTCGAATGCGCTCGCGCACCTGCACGCCTGCATCAAGGAGCATCCGAAGCGCTTCGAACCGCGGCTCTTTCTGGCAAGCGTCCTGCGTGCGGGTGGACGGACCACCGAGGCTCTCGCGGCGGCGCGTCGAGCTCTTGCGGATTCGCGTGATTCGGTGACCGCGCGCCTGGAAATGGTTCGCATTCATTATGCAGCAGGCCAGTTGGAACGGGCCCGGGAGCAGGTGGGCGTGATCCTCAAAGCGCAGCCCAAGAACGCCGAGGCCGTCATGATGGATGGGCTGATCTTCCTGCGCCAGGGCAAACTCGACAACGCCGAGTTTCGACTCCAGCAGGCGTTGCACTTGAAGCCCAACACGCGGGAGCTGTTGGCCCAAACCTACACGAATCTGGGCATGTGCTACGAACTGCGCGCGCGTCGCCTTCCGCCGGATCAGGCCAAGGCGGCCAAACAGTACGCCGAGGACGCAGCTCGGTACTATCGCTACGCCCTCGAAACCATGCCGAAGTTCGAGCCGGCCGCAAAGAACCTCGCGCGAGTTCGACCGGGGAGTTGAACGTGTCCGCACCGGAAATGCGCCCCACCCGGTCGGTCGGGATCCGGACCCTGGGCTGCCGCCTGAATCAATTCGAGTCCGACGGTATCCTCGGTCGCTTTGCGCAAGCAGGGTACCGTGTCGTCGACTTCGATGAGGGTCCGGATATCGCCATCATCAACACGTGCACGGTTACCGATCAGGCGGACGCCCGCAACCGGGCCGTCGTTCGCCAAGCCGTGCGCCAGAACCGGGGGGCGGCCGTCATCGTGACCGGCTGTTTCGCCCAAACGGATCCGGCCGTGATCGAAGGTATCGAGGGCGTGTCGCTGGTGGTCGGTAACGATCGGAAGAGCTCTCTGTTCGACATTGTCCACGCCCATCTTCTCGCTTCTCCCGACGCAACTCTCGCGGGCGCCGTCGGCGGTGAGCGCCCGCCGCTTGCCGGCGGGACACTGCCTGTGTTGAGTCGACCCTTTGCGTACGAAGACGCGCTCCCCGTCGGTCACACGCGCGCCTACCTCAAGATACAGGACGGCTGCGATCGGCATTGCTCCTACTGCAAAATTCCCCAGGCGCGCGGCCGCGGTGTCTCCCGGCCCTTGTCAGAAGTGATTGCACAGGCGGAACGATTGCAGGCCTCGGGGGTCCCGGAGATCGTTCTGACGGGGGTGAACCTCGGTTGGTATTCGGATCCCGGCTCCGGTCTGGGCCTGAACGGGCTCCTGCGCGGCCTACTCGACGTTCTCGATACAGCGCGCCTGCGTATATCGAGCATCGAACCGCCCGACGTGAACGCGGAGCTTGCCGAGATTCTCAGCCATGCGCGAGCTTGTCCCTTTCTGCACATGCCGTTGCAGAGCGGCTCGGCCGCGGTGCTGCGGCGAATGCGCCGCACCTATAACGCTACGAGCTTTCGTCTGAGAGTGGAAGCCGCCCGCAGGCGGCTGCCGGACGTTTCCTTGGGAACGGACGTGATCGTGGGCTTCCCCGGTGAAACCGAAGCTGAATTCGGCGAGACGCTGGCCATGCTGAGCGAACTCGAATTTGCCAACATCCACCCGTTTCGCTTTTCGGCGCGCCAGAACACGGTAGCCGCGGGCCTTCCTGGTCGCGTGGGCGAGGATGTGATCCGGGAGCGAATGTCCCGCATCCTCGCGCTCCGCGAGACCGGACGTGAAGCGTACGCAAGACGCTTTGTGGGGCAGAGCCGGGAAACGGTCCTCGAAGAGCGCGACGAGACCGGTTGGCGAGGAATGACGGACAACTTTCTACGGGTGCGCTTGGTCCAGGAGCTCCAGGGAGCCGCCGGCGCGTACCGGCGCGGGCAAATGCTGAACGTGCGGATTGTTGGCCTGAGTGACTCCGGCGCGGTGCTCGGTTCTGTCGCGGACGTGCGCTCTCAATCGAGGTCCGTGGCCCGCGCCGCCGCGGCCTCGGCTACACCCCGACGGGCCGCATCCTCGCCGGGAATGATTTCCACCCCGTACACGTAGGGGTTCGTGCGCAGAGTCTGCTTGACTCTGAAGCCGGCGTCCTCCACGAAATAGAGCATTCGTTCGCGGGAGACCTTCTGATCGACTTCCGGCCCGGAAGGCGCTTCTCGCTTTTCCCAATCGAGGATCACGATGCGACCTTCCGGCCCCAGCGCCCGACCGATCCCATGGATGGCCAGCGAAGGGTCCGCAAACGTGGAAAGAACACAGGAGCAGAAGATCAGGTCCATGGGGGGGATCCAATCCGGCATCAGAGGATGTTCGGTCCGCTCGATGTAGAAAGGTATGAAACGTTCCAGGCCCTCGCGCACCTTCATCTGGAGAGCCGCGTCAATCAGTTCCTCCTGGCACTCGGCTCCCCAAACGTGCGCCGCGGGGCCGAGCACTTCTGCAAAGGATGGCAGGAAGAAGCCGTTTCCCATCCCGAAATCGAGCAGATTCTCGACGCCGCTCCATTTGATTTGAGCCAGCCACTCCCTCGCCGAGAACAGCTCTCTGCGGGCGTTGGACAGCAGGTACCTGTGATAGGCGGGTTCTGTATAGTATGCGGTACCGCGCATCTTTCTGGGGTCCGAGTGCCGGGCGCAACGACCAACCGGGCGGCGGTCTACGTCAATACCTGAAAGGCCGTCCGTTCGGCCCCGACCGGGCGAGGCCGCCCGACCGGCTCCAATTCGGACGGCCAGAGTCCGATAAGAATGACAATATCCCTCATGCGCACTTCTTTCCCCACACAGTGGAGAATTCTCCCCCCGGCTATGCTACTGTTTTTCGCGGTCGGCCTTGGCGCGGCCCCGGCGCCCACCGGCCCCATTCCAGGAGTCGATGAGATCCCCCGGCCCGCACCCAGCGGTGAACTCCCGGTCGCACGTGAGAACCTGAAGCAGGAACCGAAGAAGGAAGAACCGAAGAAAGAGGAACCGAAGAAGGAAGAACCGAAGAAAGAGGAACCAAAGAAGGAGGAGCCGAAGAAAGAGGAACCGAAGAAAGAGGAACCGAAGAAGGAAGAGCCAAAGAAGGAGGAACCAAAGAAGGCGGAAGACGCGTTGCCCGTGGTGAGGGCCCTGCAGGTCAAGCGGCATCCGGATCAGCCAACCAGCCTCGTGCTCTCCTGGCAGGTTCGCCCTGACAACAAGGCCCCCATTTACGTGGGCCGCTATCGCGAGCAGGTCCGAACGCGAGACCAGGTCCTCGATGCGGACAATCTGACCGCGCCGGCTCTCGGTCCGCAGGTGACGACCTTCACCGACAGCAAGATCCCGGATGGTACCTACTTTTATGTGGTCGTGACCGGCGCCGAAATGCGACCCGGCTATGTGCTCGTGCTGAAAGGCGGCGAGAACACGACCGTTGAGGGAGTCGCCATCAAGCGGACCCAGACCGATGTCCGACCGAAAGGCGACGAAGGCCCGCCCGCGGTCCGCAACCTCCGCGCGGTTCCACACCCGGACCGCAAGGGAGCGGCGGTCCTCACCTGGGACCTGTCCGGCAAAGCTTCCGACACGATCATTCTTCGCCACCGCAAGCCGATTGCAAATGAGGCGGCCTTCCGCGAAGCAAAGCGTGTCGCCATCCTGCGCCCGTGGGCACGCCACTACGTCGACCGTGACGTCCCGTCCGGCACCTACTACTACGCTGCGTACCTACAACGAGAAACGCGCGGCGACCTGACCCTGAAAGAAGGTCAGAACTACACGACCGAGGCCTTTGCCAGCGATTTCGTTGCGCCCAAAAAGGAACCGGACCCCAAGGCGACCGAGAAGGACTTCCGCGCAAGCGGCCTCATAGCAGTCAACGGCCAGAAGTCCGTCAAGCTTTCGTGGCGCGGGGCCCGCGCGGCTCCGGTGGTCTACCGCATCTATCGTGGGGAAGAACCTCTGGAAAACGAGAAGTCCCTGCGCCGGGCGAAACTGCTCGGTGAACGCGATGAAGCGGTAAACTTCGAGGACAATGAGGCGATTGCCGACCGACGCCTCTACTACGGAGTCACCGTGACCGACCCGCGCACGGGAAAAGAATACGCGAACCTCGAAGAGGGCGTCAACTATCGGGCGCATGTGTATCAACCTCAAGTAGTCCCGAAGAATCTCGAATCACTTCTGCCCGACGCTCTAACGACATTTCTCAAAGACTCGCATACGGTGATGCTCTTCTGGGCGGAGCCTGATACAAAGGTGGAGGGATATCGCATCTACCGCCACGATCGACCCATCGACAGCGTGGCGCGCCTGAAGGATGCGAAGCTGATCGGCCGACTGGAAGGCGCGGCGAATCGCTTCGAGGACGCCGAGCCTCCCGCGGGGCGGCACTACTACGCGCTGCTTCCTCTCGACGAGAAGGGGACCGAGGTCCGTGAATTCGTCGAGAGAAGAACCTTCACCGGTTTCGGCGTGGAAACCGAGGCCCGCGCCAAGAAAGAGGAACCGAAGAAAGAGGAACCAAAGAAGGAGGAGCCAAAGAAGGAGGAACCGAAAAAAGAAGAACCCAAGAAGGAAGAGCCCAAGCGGGCCGAGCCGCGCCTGCTCGTGCTTCGGGGGGCCGTGGATGAACGGGACATCGTCGTCAGTTGGGAAGCCGAAGTGCCCGCGGGAGTGGTCGCCAAGCTGAGGCTCTACCGTGGCTCGGATCCGCTCCAGACCTTGCGTCAGGTCGAGGAGCGGGGGGTCTTCGTCGAAGAGGTGGACCCGGCCTCCGGCGTTTTCCGGGATGCCAACCTGGAACCCGGGAAGTACTACTACGCAGCATTGCTCGAAGTCGATGGCCGCCTCCAGAGTCGGATGCTGATGGGCCGCAACTTTCTGGCCCAGGGGCTCCGAGTGGAAAAGCCCCCTTCCAAGAAGGAAGAGCCCGACCGCCCTGTGAAAAAGGAGGAACCGACGACCGATATTCAGAAGGGACCGACCGAGCTGGAACTCATGCGTACGGTGGATGCCATCTTGAGGCAGACCTACGCGCGCGGCCGGTTCAGCGCCGCCGTGAGGGAGTTGCACCAGTTCGGCACCAGGAGAAATCCGCCGAAGGTCAGGGCCAAGGCCATGTTCTACACGGGATTGTCATACTACAGAATGGGACGCTACCGGGATTCGGTGGACTACTTCCTGAACTTCCGTGTTCAGGAAGAGTACCGCGAGCGCGCCCAATTCTATTACCGGCGTGCACTGGAGCGCTTGCGGTAGGCTTTCATGGGCGAAAAACAGAACTATCTCCTGCTATTCGGCGTGCTGCTGCTCGCAGCCGGCACCGGGCTGTACATCTTCAGCGGAGACGCTGGCTTCAAGATGCCCGGCTCGATGGCAGCCACGGACACCGCCCGCGAGGTGAGCGCCCGCAATCGCCTCCGGGAAGCCGACGAATACTTGAGGCAGAATTCCGTGCAGGGGGCCAAGCGGGCCCAGGTGATCCTCACCGAGCTCTACTCAGACGAAACGCTGCCGCTCGAGATCAATCAACTGGCACGCTACGGCCTGGGGGTCGCGCTCGAGAAGGCGGGCGAACGGGCCGCAGCTCTCGGACACTTCCGGGCCCTCAAACAGAAGGGCGTTCACAGTCCGCGCCTGGCGGACCGCGTGGACTTCTCCCTCGGCCGCGTTCTTCTGCGCATCAACCACGACGCGGAGGGCAGGGCTCTGCTTCAGGGCCTGCTGGCCCGCACGACGGACCTCGAACTCAAGTCCAGAATCCACACCGCGCTTGGTGCGCACGATCTGCGCAGCGGCCGCAGTCGCGCCGCCGCGGAGAACTTCGCCATCGCGATGAAGTACAACCCGGACAACCTGCAGGCAGAGCTCGGTCGGGCTCGGGCCCTGCGCGGTACGAGCCGTTCGGCCATGGCGTTCGACTACTACGACGACTACCTGACCGGCACCGGGAATCTCGACCCGCGCAAGCGCACCCGCGTCGAACAGCACCTTTCCTCTGAGTACTACCACACGGGCGTCGCCGCCTACCGCTCGGGGGATTTCGAGCGGGCCATCCACCTCCTGGAACGGGCACTCCGATCTCGCCTGGAGAATGTGACGCACGAGCGCGTGCTCTACCTCCTCGCCGATTCCTATCACCAGAAGGGCAATCGCAAGCGCGCCCTTCAGCTCTTCAACCGCGTCCTGTCCAATTCCGAGTCTTCGATGGACCAGCCGGCACTCATCAAGAAGGGAATCCTCCTGTTTCAGGACGGTCGGCTCAAGGAGTCGGCGGCCCTCTTTCTGCGCGCGGAAACCGGATACCCGGCCACGGTGTACACGGAACGCGCGCGCGAATGGCGACGCGAAGCAGAAGCGCTCATCCGCGAGAACTCCCGCATCCTTGAGGACGATGAGGAACCCACCACCAAGCGGAAGGATCCCGAAGGCCGAACCAATCGGGTGCCGGAGAATCCGAAGGGCGGAGGCGCGGACGTCAAAGAGCCGGAACCGAAGTCGTCGCAGGGAAAGGAACCGGTGAATTCGGATCGAGACTCCGCCTACGTTCCCGCCGAGTTCGACTGAACCGGCGTCTCTGCTTCGCTTTCTTCCACCGGCAGCGGAAACCCCAGGAAGTCCCCGATGGCGCGGGGCACGTCCGCCAGGTTTTCGATCCGACCCACCGCCTCCTCGGCCCGGTGGCCAAAAGCAAACGTGGGCACGGGGTTGTGGGTGTGCATGCTCGTGGAAAGATCCTCGAGGTTCCCGTGGTCAGAGGTGATGAGCAGCAATTCTTCTCTCGTGTCGAGTTCCTCGACCACGCCCGCGAGGAAAGCCTCCAGGACCTCGATGCACATGCGCGCCATGTCGAAGCTCTGCTCGTGGCCGGCCTTGTCGGTGAGAAAGTACTCGAAGAGAGTCAGGTCATAGGCGCGGGACATGGCGGCAAACTCACGTCCGCGTTCGCGGGGATCCCGCAGCGGAAAACGTCCGGCCTGCTCCGGAAAGAACCGGTGCATGATCTCGTGCGTGATGTCCATGTAGAGGGCCCGGCCCGTCTCCAGGTCTTCCAGGGACTTGAGCGGCTGTCCGCTCGAAAGCTGCACGTGTGTGGAGGCGCTCGTGAGCCGAGGGTGCTTGCGGATTCGGTCCAGGTAGGCCTGGCCGTACGCGTTGAGCAGGGATGCCCGGCCACCGCCTTCCACGATGCGCTTCACAATCGAGTGGCGACGAATCACGTTGATCAGCGTCGGACCGGGAAAACCGGTCTTGTGGTGCCCCATGGCCCGCGGACCGTTGACCCCGGTCCACAGGGTGGTCTGACCCGTGGCCGATTGAGGCAGGCCGCTCACACCCAGGTGGGCATCAGTCGCTGCCCAGTGCCAGCCCGGTGGCGCTCCCGCCATACCCCCCAGCGGCGCCAAGAATGATTGGGCGAAACGTGCGAATGGGTTCTTGTCCGGATCCTTTGCGCCGAGGCCGATGCCGTCGATGAAGATGTAGACAATGCGCAAAACTTGTTCCCCGGAGCCGAACTCCCGATACTGTTAGTCAGAGCGGCCCGCCCTCCAAGGAATCGACGGAAGGTCGCGGGGGAAAGCACATTGTCGCGTTGCGGGGGAGACTGGCCATGCCACAACTGATTGAGCCCGAGCCGTTTACCTGGGTCCGGTATCCGCTGTACCGCCGGCTGCGCTTTGGGAAGGAGCTCGCCGAGCTCACGCGAGCTCTCACCCGCGAATCGACCTCGTTGCCCCGCCATCCACTGCCCGCGGACGCACCTTCGACCTTGCACGCTCCTGATGATGCGGGCGAGCGGCCGGACCCGGCCCTCGTGGCCGAGGCGAGGGGTCGCGTCTTCACAAGCGAACTGCGCGATCTGACCGATCGCGTCCTGGTCGGCGCCACCCCCCGCGCGCCCGAAACCGAGCCGGAGGAAAGCCCGCCGGCCGGTCCGGAAACGGAATTGCCGTCCGAATTTCGAGCCCTGCGCTGGATGCGGCCGGCCCTTCCGCCGCACCCCGACATGGTGACCCGCTGGCTGCACGCCGTCTATGCAGGCCGCGCGGACGTAACATCCTTCGACCCGGCCGTGACGGATCATCTCTTGGCCGTGGCCGGAGCAGACTCTTTCGCCCTCCTTCTGCCGGAGGCCGATGAGTTTCTCTATCGAGTTGCCGCCCACCACGGGTTGGATTCTACCTCGGCAGCCAACCTCACTTTTGCGCTCAACGACGAGTATCTAACAAGGTCCCAGCCGGAGGGCGTGTTGCATCTTCACGATTTCGATGATGACTTCTTCTTCAAAAAGCGGTTCGGCACAATCTTCTTTCAGGGTCATCAGAGCATGTTGCTTCTGAGCCTGCAACCTCTCGGGGAGACCGGCTTCCTCGCCTTCTTCTATGAGTCCCGAGAGACGCCCGATCCGGTTCGGGTCCGTTCCGACCTCGAGGCATTCCTTGCCGATCTTGCCCCGGTGCTGCGACGACACCGCCTGCGCGCGGAATCCGGCGCCAACCTCATGCGCCGCGTCTATCAGCAGATGCGACGTCTTACCGATGGGGGAAAGCACCCGGTTTCGGTGATCCACATGAGTGTCGTCGACATGCCGGAGGGAGCATCCGCGCGGCACGCGGTCCGGGATGCGGCCGACCAGGTCAGAAGTCTGCTCGCCCCTTCGGAGCGTCTGCTGCTTGTGCCCGCCAATCGCATGATTGTATTGTGTACGCAGACGGACGAACAATCCATCGTGGATCGTTTGCACCAGACGGCCGCGCACGGAGGCTACCGAATCGCTGTTTCTTGCAGGCGCTATCCCGACGCGGGGCGCAACCTCCTCAACTACGTCCAGATGCCGTGAAGGTGCGCGGTAACAGGCTTCGCGCGGCAGGCCCGGCCCTCTGCTTGGTTCTGCTCGCAGCCGGTTTCGACCTGGGTGCCCAGTCGCGCTTTTCCATGCTGCACAGTCGTGCGCGCGATCTGGCCTCGCGCGGTGCAGTCGGTGACGCCGTTCCCTACCTGGAAGAGATGGTGCGACTGCAGCCTTACAATGAGCGTGCCCTTTTTCTCCTCGCTTCGGCCTTGCTCCATCGTCGCGACCTGTCGGCAGAACCCTATCGGCGGGGATGCCGTCGTGCCGCGGATTTGCTGCGGCAGGCCGCCACCATGCATGCTCGGGTGAGCTCGCGAGGACAGGAGTTGGGCCTGCGCTACCTCTACCTCGGCCTCGCCCTCTGGTACGGGGGCGACTCGCGGGCCGCCCTGGCCGCTTTTCAGGCCGCCTACCGGGCCGACTTCGAGCGCCGGGATGCGGTATTCAATCAACTGGCCATCCACGAGGAGCTCGGCCAGGAGGCGGAGGCAGAAGTCGTCCGTCGGGAGATTCGGAAGCTTTCAAAGGACCCCGGACTCGACGACTGAGGGTCTCGGCCATGTTTTCCTTGACTTGGAAGCGAAACATTCGTATTATTGTCTCATCGGTTAGCAGTCGCTTGGGTTGATTGCTAACGCTGAAGACGGGTATGGCAGAAGGGGACAAATTGTCAGCTCGGGAGGCCGAAGTGCTGGGCCTGCTGGTTTCGGAGTACGTTCGCGACGGACGGCCAGTCAGCAGTCTCCATCTGACCGATGCCTTCCACCTTGGGGTCAGTTCCGCCACGGTCCGGTCGGTCCTGGTGGACCTGGAGCGTAAGGGCTATCTGTATTCGCCCCATCGCAGTGCGGGTCGCATCCCCACGGAGGCGGGTTACCGCTTCTATGTGGAGCACCTGCCGACCGACAGCGCCCTGGATGAAGAAGACCGCGCCCTGATCCAGAAGGAGTACCTTCGCCGCGGCACCGAACCGGGACAAATCCTGGACGTGACCTGCCGATTGCTGTCGATGCTGACCAATCACGTCGGCGTCGTGCTGGGCCCGGAGCGCGAGAAGACCGTACTCAAGCACATCGAGCTCATCGACATGGGACAGGATGAACTGCTGATCGTGGTGGCCACACGTTCCGGGCTCGTGTACAGCAAGACGCTCCATGTGGAGGATCGGATCCCGGGCGAATACCTCCGTCGCATCTCGCAGTACCTCAACAGCGTCTTCAAAGGCTGTGACCTGGAGGAAGTACGCACGCGGCTGGCGGGCGCGCCCGGAGACGGAGACCCTCTTCCGGACTACTTCCCGCTCGTGGCCCGCACCATTGCGGCTAACTTCGAGGCGGTCTACGGCGAACCGGAGTTCTATGCCGTCGGGCTGGACCGACTTTACGGGCAACTTGCTCAAGAGCGCAAGCCCGACCGGTCGCCGGAAGAACTGGGGGAGCTCCTTGGGACCGGGAGCTTCCTTCGAGATCTGCTGCGGCAGACGACCGAGATGGAGGATGTCGTTGTTGTCGTGGAAGGGGACCACGATCCGCGCCTGGCGGGGCTGTCCGTTGTCACGGCGCCGTACAAGATGGGAGAGCGCCGAATGGGGACGCTCGGCGTGGTGGGGCCCAACCGCATGGACTATCCGCGCGTGGTGAGCCTGGTGAATTTCATCGGCCGCCTCACGTCCGGAATGCTGACGCGAATCAGCAACTGACCGGGAGAGGAACAAATGAACCAGAACGAGCAGGCAGCAAACGACAACCAGCATGGCCACGAGGACGCGCCTCACATGGACGACAGCGGCATTCCCGCGCCGAGCCATGAAGGAACGCCGGACAGCAACGGGCGCAAGCGCTACCCGACCGGGGACTCGGGCGCGACCGTTGCCGAAGGAGCGGCAGTTCCTTCCGATGCGCCCGCGGATCTGTTGCGCGAGTTGGAAGAAGCGCGTCGCGAAGCGACGGCCCTCAAGGACGGCTGGACCCGGGAGCGTGCCGAGTTCCAGAACTACAAGCGGCGGATGGTGCAGGAAACCAGCCGCATGAAGACTCATGCGGTGGCCGACTTCATGGCCGGACTCCTGCCCGTGCTCGACAACCTCGAAAGCGTGCTGCGCGTGGACACCGACAACGAAGCGGTGAAGCAATTCGTCAGCGGCGTGGCCATGATTCACAAGGAGCTGATCGGTCTTTTGGACCGTCACAACATTCGCATCGTACGTCCGCAGGGAGAGCCCTTCAACCCGGAGTCGATGGAGGCCATCGCTTCGGAGGTCCGGGAGGACCTGGATCGGGAGATGGTTCTCGACGTGTTTCAGGATGGGTTGGTCATGGAATTCGAAGATGGCATCCGACAGGTGTTGCGGCCCGCAAGGGTTCGTGTCGGTCGGCCGAGCGGTAACACAAAAAAAGAAGCGTGAGCGCAGCGCGAAACGGAAGGCGAATCATTTAGAAGAGGAAAAACGATGAGCAAAGAGAAAATCATCGGAATCGATTTGGGCACGACGAACTCGGTCGTTGCTGTGATGGAAGGCGGCGAAGCCGTCGTCATTCAGAACGCCGAGGGGACCCGGACGACGCCGTCCATTGTGGCGTTCACGGACAAGGAGACCCGGCTGGTCGGTCAGATTGCCAAGAATCAGGCCATCACCAACCCGGGGAACACGATCCGCTCTGTGAAGCGTTTCATGGGGCAGCGGTTCACGGAGGCGCAGAACGAAGCCCAGAAGGTTCCTTACAAAGTGGTCCGTTCGGGTTCGGACGGGCTGAAGATCGAGACGGATCACGGTTCCTTCACCCCACAGGAGATCTCCGCGGTGATTCTCCAAAAGATGAAGAAGACGGCGGAAGACTACCTCGGTCATCCCGTGAAGAAGGCTGTGGTCACGGTGCCTGCCTACTTCAACGACGAGCAGCGCCAGGCTACCAAAGACGCGGGGCGGATTGCCGGGTTGGAGGTGGAACGGATCATCAACGAACCTACAGCTGCGGCTCTTGCTTACGGCATGGACCGCAAGCAGGGGACCGCGAA
>CAZPFB010000007.1:382-94346 GCA_964585735.1 uncultured Leptospiraceae bacterium | reverse complement strand
CTGCTCCTGGGCCACACGCACTACAACTCCATGGAGATGCTGCAGCCCGGCGACGAAATCGTACCCGGTCACGTCATCCTGGACTATGACGCCGACCGCCACTATGCCCGCATCGAGGTGAACAATCCGCTGCGCGAGGAATCGTACGCTGACAATCGGAAGCGACGCAAGAAGCCGAAGCTGGACAAGCTGGATTACGTGACGGTGGACGGCAAGCAGATGGTACGATTGGATCTCCTGAAGTCGGGTCATGACTTTCAGCGCAAGCTCGAAGGCCACGAACTTGCGGTGCTCCGGCTGACGTCGGTGGCGGAGCTGACGCTGCAGGCCAACGTTCTGGACGGAAGCGCCATGTTCGGCTTTTCCGCGTTCGAGGTTTCGCCCAGGTCCGATGCGCGCAGCTACCTGCTGCCGCAGATCAACCGAGTGACCTATTTCCAGAACCGTCGCGGGTCCTTCTCGCGCGTGAGCAGTGTGGAACTGGACCGGACCAAGCGCTGGAAAAGCGTCGGCCCGGAGAACCCTCTGCTTCAACTGTTTACGATGGCCCAAAAGAAGAAGGCGGAGCTCGAGAAGCAAATAGAGAGCAGGAAGTGACGTCACCGGGCACTCGCGAGGGTGCCCACGTGATCCGGCGGACCTCCCCAGGAGCTGCTTCAGACGCTGATGGCGATTGCCGAAAGGTCATCCTGCAGTCGCGCGCCAAGGCGATGCTGCTCCAAAGAGCGACAGAGTGCATCGACGGCCTCGCCGGGACCCTCCAATTCCGGTCGCAGCGCCTGAACCACGCCGTCGACAGTGAACTCCTGCTTATCGGCGTCCCGGGCCTCCACGAAACCATCGCTGCATATCAGGAGCATGTCTCCACGCCGGAGTCGGAAATGTCCCGTTGGCGGGCGCACGGCTTCCTCGATGCCCAAGAATGGGACGGGTCCGCCATCCTTGAGCAGCGGCGAAAGCCGGTGGACGCTGTGACCGCGCTTGAGCCAGATGAATCCGTGTGCGAAGTCGACGACGGTGAGAGCCAGGGCCTGACGGTCGACGATCAGCGCAGCGCCGGTCGCGTACATCTCCTGCACGGTGAGCTGATACACTAGTTGATTCAACTGTTGGAGGCAGAGTAGTATTTCGGGCAGGGTGATCGGAGTGTGGTCCAGACGGTACTCGCGCTCCATCAACAGCGCCGAAGCTTCGCTCAGGGTCATTTGCGCGTCCAGCACGACGAGGCGGGGGTCCATGATCGAAGAAACGGTCATCTCCTGGCGGAGCAACAGCTCGCGGGAAAAGCGTGTTTGACTGAGCAGCGCAAAGAACATCTGCCGACGAACGTAGCTGAAATGCACTGAACACTGCTCGCGAAAAGGGATGCTCCGAATACGCCTGCGCGGCCTTCGGCGGTGTTGTGCTGGTCGCCTCATTCATGCATAGAGAATAGGGGCATGCGGTTACCGTTGCGTGACGCGGCCATGAAAACGCGACACACATTCCGATTGACCCCGGCTCTGCGGGGGCAGGTCCTGACTTCCTCGTCGTGCGGGTGTGTGGCATGGCGCGGAGAAACGCACCTTGCTGCTGCAACTGCTACTTGCCCTGATCGTCTTGGCCTCGGCTGCGGCCTGGGGCGCGTGGTTCGTGGCTTTCCTCCATCGATTCGGCGTGCGCGGCGCGCCCACGCTGACGGTTCTCTTCCTGCTGGGCCTGGTCGCACTCACTGTGCTGACGGGTCTGGTCTCTCTATTCACGCCACTGTCAGCGGCTGTGCGCCTGTGCCTGCTGGCCCTGGGTATTGTGCCTGGCTACTTGGGCCGAGAAACGTGGCGGTCCGTTTTCGTTTCCGCAACCTCTGCATGGGGCTTTCGTGCCTGGGGGGCCTTCGTGGCTCTGGGGATCATTCCTGTCGCGGTGGGAAGCGGGGGGCTTTTCTTCTATGATACGGGGCTCTATCACGCGCAATCGATTCGCTGGTTGCACGAGCACGGTACGGTCGTCGGTCTCGGAAACCTTCACGATCGTCTGGCGTACGTGACCAGCTTCTGGCCGGTGTCCGCTCTGTTTTCGCCCACGGCGCGGGGCCCGTTTCCCCTTGTGCCAGCGCTTGCACTCGTGCTCACCTACCAGGTGATCCGCCTGTCCTTTACCTCCGTGCTGCGCCCCGCCTTGGCCCTCGTCTGCCTCGCGTACTTCTGGTTCTATTTCGATCAGCTCAATTCCCCGGCGCCCGACGCAGTGGTTGCATGTCTGATCCTCTGCGCACTGCTTCTCGTGCTCGAATCCGGCTCGACTGCCGACCGATTGCTCGAGTGGGTCGCCGCGGCAACTGCCCTTTTGGCCGTATCAATCAAGCCGACCGCGGGTCCCGTCCTGCTGCTCGCCGCGCCCGTGTTGATCCGGCCGGGTCGACTGGTCCTCGGCTTCGTGGGCTCAAGTCTCGCCCTCGTCACAGTGGTGCGCGGCGTACTGTTGTCCGGATACGTCGCCTATCCCATCCTGCCACTGCGCTTTTCGGTGGAGTGGGCCATTCCGAGTGCCGCGCGTGAGGCCACGGCCCTCATCAATCGTGCCTGGGCCCTGATGCCGCGCCGCCCGCCGGACGCGGTGTTGGCCATGACGAAAACCGAGTGGCTTCCTCAGTGGATACAACTGCATGGGATTCCCACGGTTGCTCTGATCTTTCTTGGCTTCGTGATCAGTTGCTATGGGTTTGTCTACTTTCTGCGATCGGCGCGTCGTCGGCACGGGTGGGGTCTGGGGTTTTCGCAACCGAATTCCGAAAGCGCGGGGCTCTTGGGTTTCACCGTGGCCGTCTTCGGCACTCTGTTTTGGTTCTTTACCGCGCCGGACCCACGCTTCGGCTGGGCCTTCTTGCTCGCGGGCTTTCTGGTGTCCGCCTCGCTTTTGATCCTCTCCGAACAGGCGACCGGAAGTCGAATCGGGTCCGCTCTGCCCGCTGCTCTGCTCGCCATTCCAGCCGTGGGAACTCTTTCCTTTGTCCTTGCCGCCGGCGTTGGGGCTTTGGTGCGCCCGAGCAGACTGCCTCGGATGCCGACCCGAGAGGCGACGGTCGGGTCCCTTCGGTACCGTCATCCCGTCCTGGACGACCGTTGTTTTGCAGCTGAACTGCCCTGCACCCCGCACGTTGTCGCGGGGGTCCAACTGCGGGGGTCGGAACTGCGGCAGGGATTCCGGCCGGGCCGGTGAGGGCTCCGTGGCGACCGTCCGACTTACACTTGACGCCCCTTCTTCCCATGGAGGACGTTCGCCTGGCGACAGCGCCGCGCTCCCCGATGCAACGACTCCTTCGCACAGTGCTGGGATTTCGCCTCGTCCGGTTCGGCATGGCCGGCGGCGTAACCCTGTGCGTGAATCTCGCGGCGATATATGGGCTCGTCGAGCTCCTTGGAATGAAGGAGTCGGAGTTCAAGATCAACGTGGCGCACTTCTTGGCCATGGAACTTTCCATACTGTTTGCCTTTCACGCGCACAGCTACTGGACCTGGCACGAAAGAACCGGGCGCTACCTGGAGCGACTCTGGCAGTTCCATCTGTTCACGGCCCTCACGATCGGGCTGCGGGCCGTGGGTTTCTACGTGCTCAATCGCCTGGGGCAGGCCTGGATCGTCTCCACGATGGTCCCGCTCGCGGTGGCCATTCTCGTGAATTTCCTCGGCTACGATCGGTTGATTTTTAGGGGCCTTGCGAAGGGCATGGCCGCCGGGCATGAAAAGCACGAGTCGACAGCGGGTCAGCGTTCTGGTTCCGGTCTACAATGAGGAGCGCACGGTCGAAGTTATCGTGCGCAAGCTCCTGAAGCTCCCTTTCGTAGGGGAGATCATCGCCGTGAACGACTGTTCCACGGACGGAACCCTGGCCGTGCTCCGGAGCATCCGCTCGCCGAAACTGCGGGTGTTCTCTTTGGAGCGCAATTCAGGCAAGACCGCCGCCATCCAGCGCGCCATCAGGGAAGCGCGCGAAGAGATCCTGATCATCCAAGATGCGGACCTGGAATACGACCCGGACGAAATCGAGGCCGTCATCGAGCCCATCCGTTTGGGCGTGGCGGATGTCGTCTACGGCTCCCGTTTTCTCGTACGCAAGGCCGCCCGTGTTCTGTACTTCTACCATTATCTGGCCAACCGTTTTCTTTCGACGCTGTCCAACACTCTGACGAACCTGAACATGACGGACATCGAAACCTGCTACAAAGCATTTCGAGCGCCCATCCTCAAGCCGATGCGCCTCACGAGCCGCGGGTTCGGGATGGAGGTGGAGATCACCGCCATGATCTCGAAACTGCCTCTGCGCATTTACGAGGTTCCGATCTCCTACTACGGTCGCACGTACGAAGAGGGCAAGAAGATCGGAGTACGCGACGGCATCGCCGCCATTTGGTATATATTCTTCTACAATCTGATCGCGCCCCTTTTTCGGGAACGGAGGGAATACTTCGAGGCCGTGCGCCGCGGCCTGGAGTAGGCGCTCCGCGCACAGAGGCCGCGCAAAGCGCGCGTGCCGGTGGCTCTCTCGGACACGTGCGCAATCGCCACCCTCAAAAGGAGAGTCGTTCGGGACACCGGGCGCGGTTTCGGACAGGAGCGCATTCGGGACCGGAGTCTTTTGATAGGGGCGAGCGCGGGCGTGCCGATGGGAGTCGATCGGCCGCGCCTGAGCGTCGGCGAGGTGTCAGTCGCGATCCAGCCATCTTGACGGCCCTCGAGGGCGCGCGGAGTGGTTGCGGCCGCCGGGACAAGGACTCGCCAAGGGCAGTGGAATAAGACCTTCGCCGCACGCTCGCGGGGTCCGGAGCGGGCCAACGTGCTTGGTCTCGATCCGTTCGGTCGCTGAAAGCGCGCGTGTCGCCGCCTTCACTCGGGTGGCGGGCCGGCTTCGTGGGCGAAGCGGGTCACGATGGCCTCGGGCACGCGGCGGGGATTGCCTTCGCGATTCAGGGTCGTGTGGACCGTGTGGCCGGTGACGAGCAGGTCGCCCTCGCGCTCGATGCGGTAGTTGACCCGGAATCGGGAGCCCTGCAGCCAACCAAAGCGCGCGTGCAGGTTGAGCAGGTCGTCGTAACGAGCCGAGTCGTGATACTCGGCGGCCACTTCGGTGACCGGAAAGAGCAGCCCTTCGTTTTCGATGTCGCGATAGCTGCGGCCGGAAAGACGGATGAGTTCGTTGCGGGCCCGCTCGAAGTAAACCAGGTACTCGGCGTGGTAGACGATTCCCATCATGTCGGTCTCCGCGTACGGAACCCGATACAGGAGCGTGCAGCCTACGGGATGCGGGTTGGGTTCGACGAGCATGGATTCCTCCGGGTCTCTACAGGCGAGCGGGCAAAGACCGCCCCATCCTTATTGTGTGTTCACCATCCACAGCGAAAAGGAGTCCAGGAATTCCTCGAACTCCGGTCTGAGTTCTGTCGGGAAAGGCAGCTCGTCGAGTGCGGCCCGAAAACACTCCAGCCAGATGTCCCGCGCACGCTTCGTGATGGTAAACGGCATGTGGCGCATACGCATTCTGGGGGGGCCGTACTTTTGCGCGTAGTACGGCGGTCCGCCCATGACCTGAATGAAAAAGTCCGCCGCCTTTTGGGAGGCGGCTTCCATGTCCTCCGGGAACAGGCCGCGCACGGCGCTCTGTTCGAGCCGCGCGTAGTGCAAGCGCAGGAGGCGACGGATCGTTTCCTCTCCGAGACGCTCAAAGAGGTCGCGATTCAGGGGCTTCTGGGGCGGCCCGCCCGGCGGAACGAAGGGTTCGCTCACAATCGTGTTCGGCATCGGGCGGCCTTGCGGTCAAGGGAATTGCGTCAATGCGCTTGCCGCCCGCGCCGCCTTCTGCAACTTCGACCGATGCTCCCCGTGTTCGAGAAGCGCACATCGGGTTGGTTGGGGCGGCGGGCTCGCCCCGCGCGCAGTGCTGAAGCCTTCGGTGTCCGGCCCGTGTTCACGGCCCGCGCATTCGCCCTGCTGGGGGCCGGCGTCCTCGCGCTCGGGGTGGTGGCCTGCAGCCGACCGGCCGGACCTTCGGCGGAGCTGGTGGCGCGCTATCAGCCCCACGCAGACCGCATGTGTCGGGCCATCGTGGATTGCATCAAGGCGGATGTGGCCCGCAGCATGAAGGCGCATCCCGAGCGGCGGGACATGGTGCTGCGGAGGATGGACGGGGAACTCTGCGTGAAGAATCAGTACCGTCGCATCGGGGACCTTTCCGTTTGGCCGGGCCTCCCGCGCCAGGGGATTCCCGATCAGGAAGGCCTGTATCGCCTGTACGCACAGTGCGCTCAGGCCGTTTCCGGCGCGCCCGACTGTACTTCACGAAAGCGCGCGCACCGGGAAGCGCCCCCCTGCGTGAAACTGAACGCACTGACCGATGACCTCGAGAAGCGACGTTGAGATCGCGCCGGGTTTTGTGACAACATGAAGGCCGGGCGCCACATCGATCAGTTCCTCTCGGGCTTTTCCGCCGGGGACGCCATCTCCAATGAGGCTGTTCTGATTCGGGATCATCTGCGCGGCCGCGGGTTTCGCTCCGACATCTACTGCGAGCAGTTCACGGAACAGGACGCGGGCACCGTGCATCCGTACGGGGCCTACCACGCGCGCCGCGATTCGGTCATCATCTATCACCACTCCTTCCACACGCGCATCCTGCAGCGCCTTTCGGCGTACGCCGCGCGCAAGGTGCTGATCTACCACAACGTGACGCCCCCGGATCATGTGGCGCCCTACAACCGTCGCATGGCCGAGTCCCTGGCGCGCGCCCGGGAAGAGCTGCGCGGCCTGCGGGGAAGCTTCGATGCGGTCTTTGCCGTTTCGCGCTTCAACGCGACGGAGCTCGGCGCCCTGGGTTTTGCCGACGTCGATCTGCTGCCGGTTCCGGTCGTCACGGCAGAAAGGCACGGGTCCGAACTTCCGGGACATCTGCGCTACCTCGAAGCCGGTCCGTTGAACGTTCTGTTCGTCGGGCGCGTCGTCCCCAACAAGCGTCACCAGGATCTCATCAAAGCCTTCTACTTCATCCACCGCCGGGAGCCGCGCGCGCGACTGATTCTCGTCGGCGCTTTTCACCCGGGCGCACGCGGCTACGCCGCCGAACTGCACAACCTCGTCTGCGAACTGGGCCTGGGCTCCGCGGTCGTCTTCACCGGAATGGTACCGCCCGAGGAGTTGCCTTGCTACTACCGCACTTCGCACGTCTTTGTCTCGATGAGCGAACACGAGGGGTTCTTCGTGCCGCTCGTGGAGTGCATGCAGTACGGTGTTCCGATTCTCGCTTTTGCCTCCACGGTCGTTCCGGAAACGCTGGGCTCCTCCGGCGTGTTGTTCTTCCAAAAGGACTTCCCGCGGGTTGCCATCATGGCCGAAAAGTTGGCGCGACCGGGAGCCTTGCGGGACGGCGTGCTGGCAGGTCAGGCCAAACGCGCGCGGGATTTTCGCCCGTCGGATTCGCTCGAGATTCTGGACCGGACGCTCGATGGACTCGGCTGAAGGCCATGACCGTTCGGCAGCACAAAGTTTGGGCCGTGTGGCTGCTGCTTTTGGTCTTCGTGGGCTTCTACGCCTCGTTTCTCACGGCCGACATCCTGACCGCGGATTCCGACAACGTTTACTCTAAACACGCGAAGTATCTGGCGGTCCTCCTCTGCCTGATTCTGGTCATGTCGATCGGCCGGCATGGCCACGACACGCGCGATCGCATCTTGCTCCAGAGCGCTTTTGTCGGAATTGCCGCGGCGGACTTCACGATCGGAATTTTGGGCCGGTTCCTCCCCGGCCTGGCTCTCTTTCTGGCGGTCCAGTTGATCCTCCTGTTCCGCCACCTGCGCGGGGTGCGGTTCTCGGTCGCCGACGCGTGGTCCCTCGGTATCATCGTGGCTTTCGGCGGCTTGGTGTTCACGCTGGCGTTTGGTTTGCTGCGTGAGGCGGGCCTGTTGATTCCGGCCGCCGTCTACGCGGTCGTCCTGCTCGTCGGCCTGTGGGCGGCCGAGCGCGCCCGTGCCTGGTCCTTCTTTCCGAGCACTTCGGCGCGCCTCATTCTCGTGGGGATGGCGCTCTTCTTGCTCTGCGATCTTAACGTGGCCCTCTGGAATGCGCTCGCCGAGGATGGGCGCGCCCTGCTGGTCGGGCACGTTCCGGCAGCGGGGCAGGGTGGCGACCGGGCCGCGGGAGCCGCTTCGGTCGTGGCCGCCGTACCCTTTTCCGTGCGGCAGGTGCTGGGCATCCTCGTGTGGGCGTTCTACCTGCCATGTCTCGTTCTGCTGGTGCTGTCCGGCTTCCAGCCCGCGTTTTTGCGTCGTTTGCTTCCGCGAAGTATCGATTCCCCTTTACAGAAGTGAGGACCTGGCCGGCGACGGTGTTGTGGTCGCCGTGAGCAAAGACACCGCGCTCTGTCTGTCCGGTGGCGGTTTTCGAGCCGCCGCCTTCCATTTGGGCGCGGTCCGTCGCCTCAACGAGTTGGGGCTCCTTGCGGGGCTTTCTTCCATCTCGGCCGTTTCCGGCGGTTCGCTGCTGCTCCTGCATCTGGCCAATCGCCTGAGCGCCTGGTTCGGGAAGGCCCGGAAGTCCGAGGTCTTCGGCGACTTCGAGCTTTCGGTGGCGGCTCCCTTCCGCGCGTTCCTGATGCGAGACGCGAGGACTCTTCCGATCGTACTGGGTCACCTGGACGTGTTGCGCTTCGGGCGGGTCCGCAGCACGGAACGTCTGGCCGAACACCTGGACCGAACCCTCGGCCAGATCCGTCTGGGTGAACTGCCGACTGCGCCCGTTTTCTACTTCAACGCCACGAACCTGGAGAAGGGTGTGCCGTTCGTGTTCAGTCGAGATAGAGTAGGCGACTATACAGTTGGATTCCGTAAACAACATGATCTGCCGGTCGCCCTGGCCGCCGCCCTTTCGGCGGCTTACCCGCCCGTCTTTCGACCCGCGCGCCTGGAGCCGGGCGGACCGGCCCTGGCCGATGGCGGCATCTACGACAACCTGGGGCTCGAACCCGTCTGGAAGCGTGCGCGGTCGCTACTGGTCTCGGACGGCGGTGCGCCGCTGGACGGAACCGTGGGGAACAGTGGCGTGGCGGTCCTCAAGCGGACGGTGGAGGTCCTCCTGCACCAAAACGGATCGTTGCGGCGGCGCATGCTCTTTGGGGGCGCCACGCGCGGGAGACAGGTGGCCTACTGGTCCCTGGTCCGAGCGCGAGATCGGAGCAGCACGGCCCTGGAGAGAATGGCGCGGGCAACCGGCGACCAACTGCTCGCGCGGGTGCGCACGGACCTGGACGCCTTCACGGCAGGAGAGATTGCCGCGCTGGAGAATCACGGGTACCTCTCCGCGGATGTTGCGCTCGCCAGGTACGCCCGTGTGGCCGCGGCGCGGAGACGCCGGCCGCTCGTCCTGCCGCATCCACAGATGGTGGGGGAGGCCGTGACCCGAGCGCTGGCGGACTCCGCGCGACGTCGCTGGCCATGGTCGCGCGTGCGCGGAACAATCCGCACTTGACCGGGCGCCCCCGTCGCCTCCCTTCTGGCCGTGTCGGCCCCACCTGCCATGAGCGAACACCAACTCCCCCGCGATTTTCTGGCTTTCGGCACGCATGTGGGCGTGAAGGCCAAACAGACTCCCGACTTCGGCGCGGTGTGGAGCACTCGTCCTGCCAGTGGCGCGGCGGTGTTCACGCAGAATCGCTACCCGGGCAATCCCGTCGTCGTGGGGCGCAGGCATGCCGCTCACGGAAAACTGCAGGCGGTCGTGGTGAACTCGGGGAACTCGAACGTGGCCACAGGCCCTGCGGGGTTGCGTTTGGTGGAGGACTGCGTTCGTGCTGCCTCGACTTCGCTCGCGATTGAGCCGGAGTGTATTCTGCCGTGCAGCACCGGCGTCATCGGTCGCATGCCGCCTGCGCAGTTGCTCGTCTCCGAGTTCGGCCGCCTGCGGCAGCGGCTGACAGCGCCCGCGCTCGAGGAGTTCGCGCGCGCCATCATGACGACGGACACCTTTGCCAAGATCTCGTCCCGCGTGACAGAGGCGGGCGCGCGGTTGTTCGGCACAGCCAAGGGCGCCGGGATGATCGAGCCGAACATGGCCACCATGCTGGCCTTCGTTTTCACAGACGCGGCGATTTCCCCGGAGGATCTCGGTCGACTCGTGCGGTGCGTGGCCGACCGGACGTTCAACCGCGTCTCCATCGACGGGGACACTTCCACGAGCGACACGTTCGCCGCTCTGGCCAACGGCGCTTCCGGCGTGCCCGTCCGTTTCAGCGCCGAGGACGCGGCCGCCTACGACCGCCTTCCCGACCCGCTGGCGGACCTGCCTCCGGCGGCGCTGCCGGATGGGCCTTCCCGGGACTTCGTCCAGGCGCTGGGCAGCGCCTGCCGGGATCTCACGCGCATGATCGCGCGCGACGGGGAGGGCGGCAGTAAGTTGATTGAACTCGTGATAACCAAGGCCAGGGATCGGCGCCAGGCGCTGCGGGTGGGTCGGGAACTCATCAACAGTCCTCTTTTCAAGACCGCCGTGAGGGGGGCGGACCCGAACTGGGGTCGGATCATCATGGCCATCGGGAATGTGCCCGAGGACATTCCCTTCGAGGGTCTGCGTATTCGCGTCGGACGCCAGGACCTGGACATGCAGGACAACAGCGCCCAGACCCTCGCGAATCTTTCCGCCGAGATGAAGGGTTCGGAGGTGCGTTTCGAGATCGCCCTGGGGACCGGACAGGCACAGGAGACGCTCTGGGGTTGCGACCTCACCGAAGACTATGTCCGGGTGAATGCCTACTACACGACCTGAGCAGGCGTCGAGTTTCATGAGACAGCGCTTCGTTCACTGGCTGCGCCGCCTCCGCGGGCGAACTCCTTCGCTGCTGCGTCGCTATCTGTTTTCGGCCGCCTTCGGGGGCCTGGTCATCGGATTGTTCTACGCGCTGCGCGCTCTGGCCGGCGGCTCCTCGGATGCGCGCTACACCACGATTGCCTTCATCGTCATCTCCGTGCTGTTGCTCTTTCCGGCCCGCGAATGGTTCGCGCGCTACCTGCTCTCCCGCAGCGACTACGCTGCTCTGTTGGGACACGACTTCCACCACCTGGACTTCCTTTCCGGACACTTCGGTCGCGAAGCTCTCATCTACGAGATCACGCCGGAACTGCTCGAATGGCTGGGCTGTCGGAGCGCGGTGTTGGCTTTGGCCGAACCGTCCCGTCGCTCGTTTCAGACATTCCGCGTTCGAGGCGGCGTGCTGCGCGTTTGGAACGACATCCCCCACGAGCAGCTCGTTCGTTCGGAAGCCGAGATTGCCCGCCGTCGCACCGTGATCCACGACGACGAACTGTACCTTTCGCCGGACGTGCTGGCGCTCATGCGCGCGTTTGGCGCTCGCGTGGTCGTTCCCTTCGTCTACCGGCACCGACTGCTCGGTATGCTTCTGCTCCAGCAGAGTCCGGCCCATCGCTACGCGGGAGTGGCCCTCGACACCTACGCGGGCAAAGCGGCCGTGGCGCTCCACAACTACCTGCTCTCCGCGCGTCTCGTGGAACCGAAAGCCGAGCAACTCGAACGCGAAACCGCCCGCAAAATCCAGAGCCTGTTGCAGCTCACGCACATCCCGCCCCTGCCGGGCTACACCGTGCGCCGTCTCGACCGCCAGGAAACCCCCTGCGTCGTCGAGTTCTTCCCCGGGGCCGACGCCGAAACGGTCTACCTGGTGGTGCTCTCCTCTCCGCGCACGGGCGGTTCGTCGGCTCTCGTCCTCTTCGGGATGTTGGGTTGTCTGTATTCGTACCTGCACCTGAAGCGTCGCCTGAGTCTGCACCAGCTCATCGCGCACATCAAACGCGACCCGGGTCTCGTACGCAGCCGGTACCGCGCGTCCATTCTGGCAGGCGAGCTTTCGCTCTCCAAGCGCAGACTCACGGCCATCATCGACGGGCGTGACATCGATGTTCGGGAGGCCGCGCGGCCCGAGAAGGTGATCGTGTCTCCGGGGTGGCGCAACTTCCTCGATCTCATTCCGGGAAAGCCGCTTCGCGTTTTGGCAGGCGGAGAACCGCTTCTGGAAATCGCCGCTGCTCCCGAAGGCGACCGCAATGCCCGCGCCGAGGTTCCGGGCGGTCGCGAGAGCCTCGAAGTGGAAGGAGGGCACGCGTGAGACTGCTCGTGCGTTATTTGCTGCCGCTCTTCGGTCTGGTGCTCCTGTTTGCCGTGTCCGTGGAGTGGCGGGGGCATCGCCTGCCGGCCTACCACCTCTCGGGCGGAGGGATCGTGCCGCTGCGTGAAACGTCGGTACGCGGCACCACGATTCTGCACGTGAACTTCCAGCAGCCGCACGCGGCTGCCACGGTCTTTTCGGGACCGCAACGGCTGGTCGTGCTCACCGACCTGGGGTTGCAGTTCGTGGACACGGAGCCCTTCACGCCGCTGGACGTGCTGTACGATTTTCGTTTCGTGTTTTTGTTGTCATTTGTATATCTTATGCTCGGGGTCTGGTTTCTCGAGGCGGGTCGGGACGCGCATCTCTCCGGCATCTGCTTTGCGCTGCTCCTGGCCCTCTTTGCGGCCCTGTCTTCGATGGCCGGAAGCCGATCGGTGCTGCTTCAGCCCGTTGCCCTTTTTCTGATCGGTCCCGCGCTCGTGAACCTGGGCCTGCGCACGACCGGCAAGTCGGTTCCGGGCCGACTCATGATCGGCGAACTGCTGATGCTCTTCTTTTTGCTGCTGCTTCTGATTGCGGGCCGCGACGACGCCGCCGCACAGCGCCGGTTGGCCACGGCCGGCCTCGTTTCGCTGTTTGCGGGCCTGGTCTTCACCGTCATGCTGCAACTGGAAAACGCGCTGCGGTCCGGGAGTGATCCGGTGGAGCGAGTGCGCCGTTGGGCGCTGTTCAGCGGAACCGTGCTGGGCTTTCTTTTGCCCCTGGCCCTTTTCGAGCTGGCGCCGCACTGGGATGTCTCGCCGCGCTGGTCGGCGTACCTCTTTGCCGGCTACCTGCTCTTCCCCGCTTCGCTTCTCTACGGTTCGTATCGCATCCAACTCGTGCCTTACCAATTCGTCATCAACCAGTCGATTGCGGCGGGCCTGGTCACCGCGCTATTCGCCCTCGTGTACACGGGCGCGCTCCTGATGTACGACGCTCTTCTGCCTGAGGGGGGATCCCCGTGGATCGTGCACCTGTTCTTCCTCATGGCGCTCGTCTTCTTCCTGGATCCGGCGCGTCGGACCCTTGCGTCCGTCGTGGAGCGCAGGGTGTTTCGCCTGAGTACGCGACTGACCGAGTCCCTGGAACGGCTCGCCGTGCTCTACAGCGGGCCGTTGACGATTCAGGCGGCCGTAGGTCGCTTCAGACGCGAGTTAATCGAAACTCTGGGCGTGTCCGACGCGCAGCTCATCTTCTCCGAAGCGCGCTACCCCGGGCTGCGTCCGCGCGGGGACGGGATGCGAATGCTCCCGGAGGGTACGCCGCTGTGGGGTTTGTTACGACCGGGCCGCATCCTGGTGTCTTCCTATCTGGCCTACGGCGGCGGCGTGCGCGGCGAGGTGTACCGGTTCCTGGTTCGCAACGGCTGCGCTCTCGCGTTGGGCTTGGGTCAGGACGGGCCGGCGCGTCCGCTCCGCAGCCTCGTGGCGCGCAGACGCCCGGCGCCCGCGGCTCTGCTCGTGGCCCCGCGCGTGGACGGGCGCAACTTTGCGCTTTCGGAGATCCGCTATCTCCAGGAGGCGGGAAGGCTCGCGGACCTCATCCTCCACAACTACGAACTCCTGGCCCGCGAACTGCTCTACCGGCGGAGTCGCCAGGAGGTTTCGTTGGCCGGTCGCGTGCAACGGACGCTTGCGGAAGGACCGCTCGGTGAGATCCCCTCCGTGGAAACGGCCTACTTCAATCTGCCGGCAGCTTCGGTTTCGGGCGACTACCTCGACCTCATCCGCCTGGGCTCGAACCGAACGGCTTTTCTCATGGGGGACGTGAGCGGCCACGGCCTGGGGACGGGGTACCTCGCGAGCGCCTTTCGTTCTATGGTGCGTTCGCACCTCGAGAGCGGCGCGACTCTGTCCGAAACGGTGGCGGTGATCAACCAGTTCCTGCTCGAACGCTACCGGGGCAGCGAGTTCATCACGCTGCTCGCGGTGCTCTTGGACACGGAATCCGGGCGGATGGAGCACATCAACGCGGCGCACCCGGGCCCCTACCTGCTCGAAGCGGCCACCGGTCATCTTTCGCATCTGAGAGATACGCAGCGTCTCCTGGGAATTGCGCCGTCGCCGTATCACTCCACGTCGAGGATCCTCAAACCGGGCGACCGACTCTTCCTCTACTCCGACGGCATCACCGAGACCTTCGGAGCGCGGGACGAAACCTATGGAGACGAGCGCCTGTCCGAGTTTCTCAGGCGGCACGCCAAGAGCCCTTTGGGCGAAATCGCGGCGGGCCTGCGAACGGAACTCCGTGGCTTTCGTGGTAGCGAGGAACTGACGGACGACACTTCCTTTCTCGCGCTGGAGTACCGGCCTGGTTTCCGACCCCTGCGCAACATTTTTTCGCTTCTGCGCGGCGAAGCCCGCGTCTGAGCCGGCCCGCGCGCGGCTTTTTTTGGTTTCCATTGCGACGGTGTGCTATTCCTTGTCGGAAATCCGATGAAGAAGCAACCGCGCATCCTTCTGGTCCTCACGGAGTTCCCGCCGCGCATCGGAGGCATGCAGACGCACGCCCTGGCCCTGGCCTCCCACCTGCACGAGCGCGGGTATCCGGTGCGCGTGGTCACGTATCGAGCCAACCGCCACGAAGAGAAGGACGCGGGCCTTTCGTTCGATTCGGGTCTGCCGTTTCCGGTGCGGAGGATCCTCAGTCGCCTCGGATTCTGGCACAACATCCAGGTCATTGCCCAGGAGAGCCGGGATTTCGACGCGGACCTGGTATACTGCTCCACCGTATTCTACGGCTACCTGCGTCGGGAACTCAAGGTGCCCGTCATCTGCCGTTCGGTCGGCAACGACGTCATGCGGCCCTGGATTGCCTATCCGTTCCGTTTTGGGAGCCGCCTGATCGGCAGCGCCCTCTTCGAACAGCCCATTTACGATTTGTTCAAGAAGTTCAACTATCCGGAATGGGTCGAGGTTCTCTTCCGGAAACGACGGCGTGCCGTGATGGCGGAGTCCGCGCGCATGATGGATTTGGTGATGGCCAACTCCGACTTCACCGCCGATCTGCTCCACGAACTCGGGATCCGGGACGATCGGATCGAAGTTCTCGTGGGTGGCGTGGACACCCATCGTTTTCGGTGCCGGTCCCCGCAGCGGATCCGCAAGAAGCTGCGGATGGCTCTGGGTCTTCCGGCCAAGTGCTTTCTCATCACCACGGCCTGCCGGATGGTCTCCAAAAAGGGCGTGGACTTCCTGCTCGAAACCATGCCTGAATTGCGCCGCCGCATGCCGGACACACACCTGCTCGTCATCGGCGCGGGCCGTCACGAGCGTCGGTACCAGCGCATGGCCGAACGCCTGGGCCTGAGTGAACACGTCACCTTCTGCGGCCGCATTCCACAAAATGAGATCCACCGGTACTACTGGGCCTCCAACCTGTTCGTCCTGGCCAGTCGCGTGCAGGTCAATCCGCTGACCGGACTGCGGGACGCAGAAACGATGGGCCGCGTCTTATGTGAGGCCAACGCCTCCGGGCTGCCCGTCATTGCTTCGCGGTCCGGTGGAATTCCCAGCGTGATCAAACACGAACGCAACGGCCTGCTCTTCGAGCCGGACAATCCCAAGGAGTTGCTGCGGATGATCGCGCGTGTGCGGCGTGACAAAAATCTGCGGGATCGCATGATCGCCAGAGGCATGCTCATGGCCGAAGAGCGTTTCGACTGGTCGGTCGTCGTGGCGGCGCACGAACGGGCCATCCGCCGCGTCCTCAAACGTCCGTCGCGCTCGCGCAGGCGGCCTGCACCCGCGGCCACACGTCGCGCGGTCCTCGTGGGCTCATGAAGCAAACGCGCATCCTCTGCGTGGGCGCCCACCCGGATGACGTGGAAATCGGGATGGGTGGAACCGTCGCTTCGCTCGCCCGGCGCGGTATGGCCGTGCACCTGCTGGACCTGACCAACGGCGAACCTACTCCCTTCGGGGATCCCGAAACGCGTGCGCGCGAGTCGCAGCGGGCCGCGGAGATCCTGGGCGTCACCGAACGACTCACGCTCGACCTGCCGAATCGGTACCTCACCGATGACATTGATTCCCGCAAACGGGTGGCTGCCGAAATCCGGCGCGTGCGCCCGGACTTTGTGTTCGCGCCCTTTCCCGAGGACGCGCACCCCGACCACGAAGCCGCGTCCCGCCTGGTGCGCGCGGCGCGGTTCTACGCCAAGCTCACGAAGTCCGACATCCCGGGCGAACCCTGTTTCCCGCGACGCGTCGTGTACTATTACCCCGTTCACATTCGACTGCGAATCGCTCCTTCCTTTCTCACCGATGTCTCTGCCGAGCTCGAAACGAAGGCGCTCGCCATGCGCGCCTATCGGTCGCAGTTCGAACTGGCGGGGAAGCTGGCCTTCGTGGACGCCGTGCTGGCGGAGAATCGCTACTGGGGTTTTCAGGCCGGGACGGCCGCGGCCGAACCCTTCCACCAGCCGGAGACTCCGGTTTTTTCGGACTGGCCGGAAGGATATGCCTGAGGGCATTGCTGAGCTTCAATCCCCCCGCCCGCTTTTTCGTGGCTGCCTGGGACGGTCGGTCTTACCTTGCACCGAATGACGGTTTTTCTGCCCGACAGCCCGGAGCGGCTGCACGACCATCTGCGTCGCAGCCAGGACTCTCGCCGGAAAACGGGCGGTCGTCTGTGTACGGACACACTCAACGAAGCGCGGGACGAACTGCGCGCCCGCTTTCTCCCGGAAGGCCGGGCCGCTCCCATTCTGCTCACCGGGCACCAACCGGTCTTCTACCATCCAGGCATTCTCATCAAGGACCTGCTCGCCGATGCTTTGGCTTCCTCAACCAATGGTGTCGGCCTCAATCTGGTCGTGGACACGGACGAGACCGATATCGTCTTCGACTACCCGGTTCCCGGCGCGGTTGCCTCCGGCGGTCGCGGGGTGGAGCGGGGTCGCTTCGTGGTGGCCTCGGGAGATGGCATGCTGCGGGAGCGGGCACTGGACCCCGCCGTACGATCTGCTTTCGTTTCGCAACTGCACTCGCTGGTCCCCCGGTTACCGGAACTGTTTCCTGCGCCTCGGGCCCGCGAGATGGCCCGGGAAATCGAGCGCGTCTGTCAGGCGACCGTGGGCGCTACTTCCGTGATGGACCCTGCCGTACGATTTCGGGAGTCATTTGAAGCCGAACGGGGAGTGTCGCTGCGAACGGTGTACGGCAGCGAGCTCGTGGAGTCCAAAGCATTTGCGTACTTCTCCCGCTTCGTCATCGAAAACGGGGACGAATTCCGCAGATGCTACAACGACGCGCTGCGCGACTACCGCGTGGAGCACGGCATCCGCAACGCGGCACAACCCCTGCCGGACCTGGAACCTGGTGAGTTGCCGTTCTGGACCGTGCGGGATGCGCGTCGCACGGCTCTGCGCTCCGGCGACAACTTCGCGGGCGCCCCGCTCTATCCGCGCGCCATCACACTCACCCTTTTCGTTCGCCTCTTCGTGTGCGATCTGTTCATTCACGGCCGCGGCGGTGGACGCTACGACCAGATCACGGACCGGTTGATGGCCGAGTTCTTCGAATGCGCGGGCGCGCCCTTCACCGTAGCTTCGGCCACGTTGACCATGGAGCCACGGGAGGACTACCCGCTCACCTCGCGCTCTACGGCCGAGATCGACCGAGACCTCCGCTACGCCCGGTTTGAGCCGACGCGCTTTCTGGATCCGGATCATCCACTCGCGCGCGAGCGCCTGGTCCTCATCGAAGAGCGCGCTCGCCCCGGCGCCGACCTCAAACGGATTCATGACGGTTTCGTTCGACTCAACGAGGCCGCCCGTCCCCTGGTGGCCGAAGTCCCCGCGCGGCTGGCCGAAGAGCGCGACCGGGCGCTCCTGGTGGAACAGAATCGTTCCGTCTTTCTGGATCGCACTTTTCCTTTCTTCTTCTACGAGACCGCCCCCCTATTCGAGGCTGTGCGCGCCTACGGCCCGGCTCGCGCCAATGCGGCCACCGCGGCGCGCTGATTCCGATTGACCCGAAGCGCCTTCGGGTCTCAGGTGGGCGGAGTCGTCGCTTCGGCCTCGAGGGAATTCATGTCGGCCCGAGAAACCCGTTCCATTCGCGTGTGGACCAACCTGGACATTTCCGAGGTCCGGCAGCACCTCATGCTCATCGAGGATCTGTACGGTTCGTGTGGAAACTGCAAGCAACTCGGACTCAACTACCTCAAAGACAAGACCTGCCCGGGTTGCGGCGCCACCTTTCGCTTCCTTGCCACGAACTTGAAGAACCCGGCTGACTCGTTCAAGATCCTCGGTCGCCTGGCCCAGGAGGGTCTTTCCCTCAAGCTGATCGACCGCAGCGACTACGACCGCGCCACGGCCAAGGACGCCCTGGGGGACCTCTTCAAGAAGTGAGCCGTTCCATGACCGACAATACTACGGGGCAACCGGCAGGCGGCGGCGTCTGCGCGTGCGGTCACGACCGGACGCATCGCCTGGTGGAGTCAAAGGCCCGCTACGGATTCTGGGGCTGGGCGGCTCTGGCCATGGGCGCCACCGTCACACCGCGGCGCATCGACAGGGTCTGCAAACGCTGCGGGCAGACGGTAGAGAGCATCACCGATCCGGCTGAGTTGCAGAGGCACGTATGAGACGCACGTACGTTGGGCTGATTCTCGTCGGACTGGTCATCTTTGGCGGCGTCCTCGCGTACGGGTACGTCGAAAAGCGCGGTCGGTCCCGAGAATTCCGCCGGGCTGCCTTCATCACCAACTTCGTGAACGAGCGTGAAGGACGCGAGGTCGAGGAGCTGCGGGCCGCCGCTGTACGCCCGAACCTCAGCCACTACGAGCGGGAAGGTCGTTGGGTAGAACGTCTCGACGAGTTGTCCCGGGAGACCCGAGCCCTTCGAGACCTTTTTGCAAAGGGAGAACGGATTCAGCACATGATTGAGGGCAACGTGCTGCCTTCCGAAGAAATGTACGCGCAATCCGACGAACTGCACGACATCACGCGGGACCTTGGTGAGCGATCCCGTCAGTTTCGCACCCGCCTGGCCGCGCTCGGTCAGGAAATCAAGGCGACTACCTTCTACCTGGAGGACAGGCCGCGGATGCTGGCCGAAGCGCAGAAGGCGCGCGTGGCGGTGGACGCTTTATTTTCGCCAGAGCTGGATCGAAGCGTGGCGCGTGCGGTAGCGGCCTATCCAGTTCACAAACCTCAGCTCGAGGAGGAGCTTGCCAAACTCAAAAAGTGGCGCACGAGCCTGCACGATTTCGCGGGCAAAGTCGAAGCCATCGATCGGCAGAACCCACGCACTTTTGCGGTGAGCGAATTTCGCAACCAGCACGGGACTGTGGTCGCGCTGCACAAGAACACGACCGAAGCGGTCGCCAAACTCGTGGAGAACGCGCGGGATGTGGACTTCGCCGTGTCCCATGTGCTGATGGATGCGCGCATGCAGGGTATCCTGCCGCAGCAACTTGTGCGCATCGTGCGCGTTGCCAAGGACGGCGCCCACACGGTGCGCGAGGAGTGGCGCGCGGTATCCGAGCAGCATTTTGACGCCGATCTGGATTCCCTGGGGATGACGTTGCTGCATAAGCCGCGCGGTGAGCTCTACGGTCGCTTTCGGCCAACCGGACCGGCGGGCTTTGAGTACGTCGGAGACGAAGCATTGGGAGATTGGACCGAAGACGGCGGGGGGGATGCAACCTGGAGGTTCAAGCGAGCCGCCGTCGGGCTCGGTGGTCTGGTCGTCGGCGGAGCCGTGTTGCGCTCGGTGTGGAAGAAATACCGCGCGGCCATGGACGCCGGTCGCTACTACTACGGCGAGGGGCGGTGGGCCGTGGGGACGAAGGCGCTGAGGAACACGCCCGCTTTTCGGGGCCGCCACATCGCGGCAGCCTACGCATTGTACGAAGCCCAAAAGAACCGGCGCAGCGCCGAAAGAGCCAGAAGCTACCGGCAGAGTTCGAGCAGCTATCGAGGAAGCAGCTACCGCGGGAGCAGCTACCGTTCGTACGGGAAGTAAGGCGGTGCGCGGGGCGCAAGGAATGGGTTGACGGCCCACGGCGCGCGTATGAGAACGGGGGCTGGCCATGGGAAAATTCATCAAAATGCTCATCATCGGAGTCGCGGTCTTCATGTTCCTCTCCTTCATGGGGAGTTGCATCGGTCGCTGCATGGGTGGTGGGGGATCCGGTGGCTCCGGCGGCAGCAACCGTGGCTTCTACGGTCGCGGTTTCGGCAAGTAGCGCAGGTGTTCGAAAACAGCTTCGTGGAGCGCGCGCGGCCGTTCTGCGGTAAGAAGGTGGAGGAAGGCAGATGGTGGTAGAAGAGCTCTTGGAGTGGGGTGCACTCGTTCCGGCCGGTCTGGCGTTCACCGCCCTGGCCATCGTTGTCCTGGCGTTTGCCGGCCTCATCAAAGATCTGATCACTCCGTACAGCGTCACCGACGAGTTGACCAACAAGGACAACCCGGCGCTTGGGCTCTCGCTCACCGGCTACTATGTGGCCGTGCTGGCCATCTACGCGGGCGCGCTGTACAGCCCTGTTCCCAACGTGGAAGCTCACATGATCCTCTCGGAGCAGTTCCTTCTGCAAGTCGCGTCGGTTCTCGCATACTCGGTCGGCGGCATCCTGCTCCTCAACATCGCGCACCTCGTGGTGGACAAGCTGGTTCTTACCCGCTTCAGTACGCGCAAAGAGATCATTGAAGACCGCAACGTGGGAACGGGCGCAGTCGAGTTCGGCAGCTACGTAGCATCGGCCCTGGTGATCGCGGGTTGTGTGAGCGGCAGCGTCAAAGTGGCGCCGGGAGCGCCGGAGCCACCGTGGTGGTTGGGTGCGGTCTCGGCTCTCGCCTTCTTTGGCCTGGCTCAGGCTGTTTTTGCCATCTACGGTCGGTTTTATCAGCTGATTGCCGGGTACGACGTCTACGGCGAAATCGAAAAGGACAATGTGGCGGCCGGGGTCGCCATCGGCGGAAACCTGATCGCAATCGGCGTGATCCACTTCAAGGCCGTGAGCGGGGACTTCCACGGCTGGGTGCCGCATCTCGTGAAGTTCGGAATCATGGCCGTCATCGGGTTCATCGTTCTGTACCTCCTGCGCATCCTGGTGGACGGCTTCCTGCTGCCGAAAGCCACCATCACGCACGAGATCGTCACGGATCGAAATCTCAATGCGGCGTTCATCGAGGGCGCGGTGCTGATTGGCATTGCGGTGGTCATCAACTTCGCCCTGTAGCGAACGCCGGCGGCTCCCCTTCGTACTGCGGACCGCGCTCCTCTTCTTGGGCGCGGTCCTTTCTACGTCCTGTGGCTTTCTGACGGGCCCTCCGAGTCAGGGAGTGACGTACGACCTCGATCCGCGCGCCGAGTTCGTCCTTGCGGCGCCGGGGAAGCGCGGGGCCGCGATCGGGAAACACGACCGACAGTTGCACCTCGGAATCACATCGGCCGTAATATGGATGAGTGTCCCCTTCGAGCCGGGGGGTAGCGCGGGCGCGCCCGAAGACTGGAACCACCCTGGTCAGCGAGCAACATCGTCGCCTTCGGCCCGGCGCCCATCCACTGAAGGCGACCGGCGGGAGTTGTTGGAGGTTGCCTACCCGCCCCTGGATGACATTGCGGTCTACATGCCGATGGGTGAAGACCGGCTGCTCACCTATCGCGCGGGCGATGGCCTTGTGTTCTCCGATCGAGTCGTCCGCCATCGCAACTACCTGTTTCCGATTCCCGTGGCCGCTCATGGCCCGTTTCAACTGCGGATTGATTCGGAGAGTTCGCTCATCGTGCCGGTGGCGATTTGGACGCAGGAGGCTTTTTCCGAGAGTGACCGCTTCCGCCTTCTCCTCCAGGGATTCTTCTTCGGCGCCGCTGCCATCATTGCCGCGTACAACTTCTTTCTCTTTCTGACCCTGCGCGAACCGAGTTACCTATTCTATGTCCTGCACGTTTCTCTTTCGGGCTTCTACTATTTCATCTGGGGTGGTTTCGCGTTGGAATGGCTCTGGCCGGACCTGCCGGTCGTGAACAACCGCTCCAATCCCGTCGTCGTGGGTCTCGCTTCCGCCGCGGGCTTCCTGTTTGCGCGCTCGTTGCTTTCTACGAGAACGCTGATTCCCCGGCTGGACCGCGTCATTGAGTTGGTGATTCTCCTGTGTCTGACGTGCGTGGCCCTCGGGGCTACGGGGTTCTACCGAGAATCCAGCTACCTGCTCATCGTGGCCGGCCTGTTTGCCGCCTTCGTGATGCCCCTCATCGGGATCCACCTTCTGCTCCGGGGCATTCGGGTGGTGCGCTACCTGCTGGTTTCCTGGGGGATCAGCCTGATTCTTATTGCGGCCAACGTGGGACGCGTACTTCTGCTCATCCCGGCCAACTTCCTGACCATGTATGAGGGGATTCAGGTTGCCTCCGTGATCCAGTTCGTCCTGCTCTCTTTGGCGCTCGCGGATCGTTTTCGGCTGTTGCGCAAGGAGCGCGAGGCCGCTCAGGCCGCGAGCGCGGCCAAGACGATCTTCCTGTCGAACATGAGTCACGAGATCCGCACGCCACTGAATGCCGTGATCGGAATGGCCGAGCTGCTCGACGAAAGCGAACTGCCGGAGCCGCAACGCACGTATGCTCACTCGCTCGTCACGGCCGGTCGTAACCTGCTCAACCTGGTGAATGACGTCCTCGATATTTCCAAAATCGAGTCGGGCCGCAAAGAGTTGCGGCTCGTCTCCTTTCGTCCCGTAAACCTGGTCGAGAGCCTTGAGCGCACGATCGTGCCCAGCGCAGAGCGCAAGGGGCTCATTACGAGGTGGGAGGTGGATCCGGCGATGCCGGACCGCCTCACAGGCGATGAGGATGCGCTCCGTCAGGTACTCCTGAATCTGCTGAGCAACGCGGTGAAGTTCACCGAAACCGGGGAGCTGGAGCTTTCGTTGCGTTCCATTGGAGAGGTTTCCAATCGAACACGCGTTCGTTTCGAAGTGCGCGACACGGGCCTCGGAATTTCCCGTGGCGACCAGGACCGAATCTTCGAGGTGTTCACGCAGGCCGACGATTCACGTTCTCGGGGATATGGCGGGACCGGACTGGGCCTGGCCATCAGCCGCCGATTGGTAGAGCTGATGGGCGGTCGCCTGCAGGTGGAGAGCGAACCGGGCCGCGGCAGTCGCTTCTATTTCGAACTGGAGTTGTCCCCGCCAATACCTGCTGGGCCCACCGGTCCGGATTCGAGCGGGGCCAATGAGGCAGCCGTTCGCGACGTTGCGGCCGGAGGCGGGAACGAGGGGAAGGTACCCGTCGATTCGGCACAGTCGGAGGCCCATACACCTGCGCGGCCCCTGCGCATCCTTCTGGCAGAGGACAATGAGGAAAATCGCATCCTCGTGCGCGCCTTCCTGAAAGATCAGGGGCACACCCTGGTCGAGGCGCACGACGGCCTGGAAGCGGAACGGCTCTTCCTCGCGGAGCCCTTCGACGTCGTTCTCATGGACGTGCAGATGCCGCGCCTCGATGGACTCGAAGCGGCGCGCCGCATTCGTCGCCACGAGGATGAGGGCAACTCCCCGCGCCGGGACCGAACACCGATCATCACGCTCACAGCTTATGCGCTGAAGGAGGAAGTGGACCGCAGCCTCCAGGCCGGGTGCGACGAGCACCTGACCAAACCGATCCGCCGCCCCGAGTTGCTCGCGGCCCTGGCGCGCCACGCCCGCGACGATTCCTGAACGCTCACACGGCGCGCCAGAGGAGGAAGAAGTTGCCCGTCTGCGCGGGAGCGGCGGACCTGTCCCGGTGCAACGTTCACCGGCCGTCACCCGCGCCATCCTCGTGGTATCCATGTTCGTCATGGGGGCGTGCGGCCTCATGTACGAATACGTGCTCTCGGTTCTCGGGAACCACCTCATGGGCACCTCGCACGAACAGATCTTCATAATCATCGGCCTCATGCTCTTCGCCATGGGGATCGGGACGCTCCTGCAGCGCTTTGTGCGTCGCAACCTGCTCGACGCCTTCCTGCTTCTGGAGATGGCGCTGGGTCTGCTCGGCGGATTCAGCGCCATCTGCATCTACGCGGCCTTCGCGTACTGGGAGTCGTTCGAGATCATCCTGTACGCTTTTGCCCTCCTGATCGGTATTTCGATCGGCATGGAGATCCCGCTCCTGATTCGCATCAACCGGGCCTACTCCGCGTCCCTGCGCGCCAACCTATCGGAGATCCTTTCTGTGGACTACATCGGTAGCCTGGCCGGCGCCTTTCTGTTCACGTATGTTTTTCTCGCGTGGCTTTCACTCACGCGCATCGGGTTCGTTCTGGGGGCCGTCAACGTCGTCATTGCAATCGTAAGTTTCCTTTACTTTCGCGACCTCATCAAGCGGCCGGCGCTCGTGGTTGGCGTGGGGGTTCTGGCGGTTCCCGCTCTCGTTGTGGGGCTGGTGTTTGCCGAAGACTGGACGGCGCGCGCCGAGCAGCACTACTACCGCGACCCGATCATCTTCCGCAAGACGACCAAGTTTCAGCACATCGTTCTCACCAAGCGGGATGCGCGGTTGAACATGTACCTCAACGGGAACCTCCAGTTCTCCAGCCTCGACGAGCATCTCTACCACGACTACCTCGTTCACGTGCCCATGTCGGTGGCGCGCTCGCGGTCCCGCGTTCTGATTCTGGGTGGCGGGGACGGCCTGGCCCTCCGCGAAGTATTGCGCTATCCCGACGTGAAGGAGGTCGTGCTGGTCGACATCGATCCCGAAGTGATTCGAGTTTCGGCCACGCACCCGGACCTCGTCCGCATCAACGGCGGCGCTTTCTCGGACGCACGCGTCGCCTATTCGCCTCCGGGGGGGCTGGCCACCGGGGAGCTCACGTCCGTGCGCATGCGATCGCAGCGGCGCACCGCGTACCATTCGGATGCCACGCACGAAACCGGCCGCGTGCACCTGTTCCTGATTGATGCAGACCTCTTTCTGAAGACGGCCTCCGGCCGCTTCGATGTGGTGATCGTGGATTTTCCCGACCCGAGCCTCCTCGAACTCGCGAAGCTCTTCTCGCTGGACTTCTACCGAAGTCTCGCGCGCACTTTGCAAGATGACGCTGTCGTGTCCATCCAGTCCACGAGCCCCTTCTTTGCCACAGAGGCGTTTCTGTGCATCGGTCTTACGCTCGGCGCGGCCGGCTTCCAGCGGCTCCCCTACCACGGCACGGTTCCGACCTTCGCCGGCGATTGGGGCTGGCACCTGGCGTGGAAGTCGCGCGTGACCGAAGGCGAAATGCTCGCGCGCATTCGGGCGGTCGATCGCTTTGCCGTCGAACCCCGTTTCCTGACGCCGGAGGTTCAGAAGGCGGCGTTCGTTTTTGGTCGCGATCAGTTGCAGACCACGCAAACTGTTCGGGTGAACACCAAGATGCGCCCGGTGCTCGTGGATTACTATCGTAAGTCGTGGCGCGGCTTCGACTGACACGGCCTTCTCGATGCCTCCAGCGGCCTCTGTTGGGCGCTCCGGCTGGCGTCTCGCCGATGACTGACGTCACTCGGGTGTCGGAAATTGCTTGTCCTCCACAGAACACGGCCATTGCATTCTCTCCAGCAGGGTGGCGGGGGGCCGGCCCTTCCCGCGAGCTATGGTTTCATCGGGGTTGGCATTTGGAGGGCGCCGGGCGCCCGCGTGGCTGGCAATCGTGGGGCTCTGCCTGCTGTGGGCTTGCGCGGGAAGCGCGTACAATGCCGGGGATCCGGCCTCGCGGGATTTCGTGATCTTCTCCATCCTGGAGTGTCTGCTGCGCCCTCGCTGCATCAAAGGCATGGGGGAGATTTCAGCTTCGCGGGACGGGCATAACCTGCGCCTGTTTCCGGACGCCACGTTTCGCAGTTGGGGGCCGAATTCCAACGGACGGCTCGGTCGCAACAATGAAACGACCGTCGGGAACGGAATCGGTCCCTCGGTGATCGTCGCGGGCGACGTGGCTCTGGGTTACGAGGTCGACCATGTGGCCGCGGGGCACCAATTCAGTTGTGCTATACATAGTTTCACGCGATTGCGCTGTTGGGGGTTCAACAACAACGGGCAACTCGGAGACAACAGCACTCAGGCCACATCCAAGGGCGGTGGCACCCCCGATCTGCAGAACATCGGGGACGTACCCGTCGGCGGCGAAGTGCGGCAGGTCGCGCCCTCGGCTCTGCACAACTGCGCGCTGCTTGCGGACGGCTCGGTGCGCTGCTGGGGTAACGGATCAGACGGACGCTTGGGCTACGGCGACACGAACAACGTGGGCAGCGGCGGGGTGGCGGCAACGATCATCGCCAAGGGAAACGTCCCGGTGGGCGGCACGGTCGTTCAGATAGCCACCGGTTCTAACCACACCTGCGCGCTGCTAAATACCGGAGGGCTCCGCTGCTGGGGACTGGGGACAAACGGCATGCTCGGCTACGGCGACCTCAGCAGTGTCGGTACGGGCACCGGGCCCCATCCCACGATCGAGGGGGTTGGCGATGTTCCCGTGGGCGGCGATGTGGCACAGGTCAGTTGCGGTACCGATCACACCTGTGCGCTTCTGAGAAACGGAAACATCCGCTGTTGGGGTCTGGGAACCAACGGGCGCCTTGGCTATGGCAATCCGAACACGGTAGGCGACGCCGGCACTTCGATCATGGTCGCGGGCGACGTTCCGCTGGGTGGAACGGCCGTCTACGTGAGCGCCGGACCGACGCATACGTGCGCCCTGATGAGCACGGGCGCCGTGCGTTGTTGGGGTCTGGGCACTCTCGGGCGCCTCGGCTACAACAACACTCAGAACGTAGGCGACGGGACGGGCAGTGCCGCCACTCCGGCGGCTGCCGGTGATGTGAATGTGGGCGGCACGGGCGTGGCGTTGACCACCGGCGCAGGCCACACCTGCGTGATCCTGAGCACGGGCGGCGTGCGCTGCTGGGGGGACGGGGCGGAAGGCCGCCTCGGGCACAACAACACGAGCATCATCGGTGACGGCGCCGGCCTTTCCATCATTCAGGCGGGCGACGTGCCGCTTCGGTGAATAACGTGTGGGTGACGCGCGTCAGCGATTCTTCGCCCCCGCTTTGCTTACCTTTCGCGTTCCGGTGACCTTCTTCTTGGATGTCGACGTCTTGGCCATGGCCCGCTCGAGCAGCTTGATGGTGGTTGGGTAGTCCTCACCTTCGAGGCCGGAGGCCTCCGCTTTCCCTTCGATGGCAAGTTGCAGCGCTGTTTGCCGGGTAGAGGTCTTGGGTTTCGGGTCCGCCCCGCATTCGAGGAGCGCGGCCACCGCCCCGGCTCTGCCCCCGAGTGCAGCCCGGTGCAGTGGCGTGAAATCGTGCTCGTCGGCCAGGTTGGGATCGGCGCCCAACTCGCATAGAACACGAACCGCTCCGGCCGAACCACCTGACGCGGCAAGGATGAGCGGAGTGTAGCCCGAAAGTTGCGCGTAACGCGCATTCACGTCGGCGCCGTGCTCTACGGCCAGCCGAATGATGGCTTCTTCGGCGCCTGCCAACTCCGGATTGGCAAGCACCATGCTCCCGCCGCACGCATTGTAGAGGAGGTCACAGCCATCGACTTTGCGTTTGGCCGAGACGCCCTTGGCGAGCAATTGTTTCACCTTCTTGTAGTCCAAACTGAAGGCGGCCATGTGCAACTTCTCGAGGTCGTTCACGAGGCGATTCATGACCTCCGTTCTTGGTGGCGGTCAAGCCGAAAAAGCGCTTGTGCGACCGTTAGAACCGTCTATGCTTCACCGACAAGTATGCCCGGTCAGCATCGCGGAGATTCGAAGTTGCATCCATGAAGACTGCATTTGCCTTCGTCAGCATCGCGGGGTTGTTTGTCCCGTTCGCCCTTTCGTACCTCATGTACCTGCTGGGTTGGGAGCGATTCCTTGGCATCAGCCGCGAAGGGTACCATGGCGTGGCCACCGGTCTTTTCGTTCTGGGGATCGTGCTCTTTTTCGTGGCCGAACGTCTCGGCAAAAGCAAGCGCAAATCCAAATCGCGAGGCGCCGAGCACAAAGAACCGCGGGCGCCGGAACCACCGCACATATCCTTCCAGGTAACTGGCAGAGTGTGGACGGCGCTGCTCTGGGAACCACCGCGACACTGGCGCGACCTGAGTCGCACCGGCCGACACGTTCCCTACGCAAATGATGTCGACCTATTCTGGCGCTATGCGGGCGGCGTCGTGCTCATTCCCCTCGTTCTGCCGTTTCTTTTCTATCTGAACTTCGGCTCCGTGGATCGATTCGGTATCGTTTTCACCGTGGGTCTCACCGCTTTCATTGGCCTTTTCGCAATGGTCGGCGTGGGCGATGCCTGGCGCGGATATTGGTTGTTCCGGCACGGAATACTGCTGCCCGCTTTCCTTGAAAAGACCGAGAAGATCCGATCGGCGCGTCGCCATCTCGTCCGGTTCGTCTTCGACGGGCAGGCCCACCACGCACTCCTGCGAGATCCGAACGGCAAGGTTCCTGATGATTCTCCCGAGGAGCCCGAGATCCTGGTCCTGTTCGACCCCGGCAGGCGATGGGTCGACGGCTTCTTCGACATGGAGTTGCTGCCCGGGGAGTACGGTACGCAGAGCGAGGAGGAAAGGGGCGTTGCTGCGGAGACGCCCGGGCGCAAGCGTGTGCTCGACCTGATCGAACGTGTTGCAGCGCCTATCTGGGCATTCTCGATCCTCCTCGGTCCATTCATCGGTTGGCTGATTTCGGGAGTCATTGTGCCGCTATCACCGGAAGACTTTGCGTGGCGGCTCGGCGCCCGTGCCATGCTCGCCGTGGGTCTGCCGGTCCTTTCCGCCCTGGCGCTCGGCTTCGTAGTCGTCACACGAACGTGGCGCTACGGAAGCATCGGCGCGCTCATCCTGACGACGCTCACGGCTCTATCGGCATGGACCGGTTGGGCTTCCCTGCGCGACGTCGTTTCCGGAACGGAATCGTACGAGGGCTCGCTGGTCGCCTTCCGTCACGATGATGACATTCGTGGTCGCTGGCGCACGCGGCCGCCCGGCCGTTCCTGGCCAGAAGGTTCCTTCGAAGGAAGATTGCATGACGGGCGCGTCTTCGAGTTTTCCTGCCCGCCCGTATGTCCCAGGGTAACCGACGGCCCCCGCAGAAGTGCTTCGCCGCTGGGCGTGCCCTCACGTTGGCACCTGTTGCGTCACAGTGGCGAGGTGCTGCGCATCGAGCCGATTGCTCCGACGCCAACGTCGTCTCCAAAAACAGATTGACCACCCCGAACGGGGAGGCGGTGCTCCAGACTTGAAAATGTCACCCGTCGTCCGTCTGCTCGTGGCCGTTGGAGTCGTGTTGTTCAGCATCACACTCGTTGTTGGCCTGGGGAGTGTGTATTCGCGCACGCCCGGCATGGCCACGGGCATCACACTTGCCATTCTGTTCGGGATTTTTCTGTTCATGCCCAGAGTGGGGCTGATGCTGGCCTACATCTTCGTGGGCTCCCTCGCGGCGGTCGCTTCCTCTGTGTTTCTCGAGTATCCACTGTTGGCCGCCGAACCCGCGCTTTCCTCCGTGAAGGAAGCGCCCGGTCGTTCTTGGGACACTCGCTTTGCGTTTTCGGACGCGTTGGTGCATCGCCGTGTCTCCGCCATTGCCGTGCAGCGGGGCCGGCGTTCCGTGGTGGGTTCCTGGGAAGCCGCTGTCGTTGCTCCCGCGGACTGGAACACAAATGTTCCCGTGCCGGCCATCGCCGCGTGGGACCGGGAAGGACCCCGCGACCAGGGACCCAACTGTTCGCAGGGCGTGCGGTTTGTCGAAGACCAGCTCAGCCCCGCGCACGAAGCGGTCGCAAGCCTCAGGCGCAAGCATCGACTCCAAGTGGCGCGGGGTGCGCCGGTTCTCGATTGCCGTCCCGGTGCGCCGGAGCGTCATCGCGCCATGCAACGCAAGATCGGCATTCTCCTGGGGCTGTCATGTGTCACGGTCGGCGTGATGGCGTTGGCCATGCGCCGGACATGAGGTCGACGTGCTGGAGATCGGGAGGTATGTGGCGGAGTATCTGCGTTCTGGTCGCAATGCGGCCCGCGTCGGAATTTCCGGTCTCATCCTGGCTCTGGTGATCGCGGCCAACCAGGTTTGGGGTATCACAACGCGGGCGTATGCCGAATGGCTCGCTTCCCCTCCGCTCTTCCTCTTCTTTGCAGTGCTCTTTTCCACCGGGGCTGCAGCAGCCTGGTTGATACAGGGGGGCCCGGCTGTTCGCGCGCAGTTGCGCACCAGGCACTTTTGGTCGTTCAACCTCACGGCTGTCGTAACGCTCACGCTCTTGTGCACACTTCATTACACGGACATGGAGGCGATGGCACGTTTTGGCGGCGAGGCGGGGATGGTCCTGCTGATCATCAACTATTTGATCAACTCTGCCCTATACGCGTTCTTGCCCATACTGGGGATGGTCCTGATTCGTGCACGGGACCGACAGCGGGACATTCCCTTGAGCGCGCGCGCGTCCGTCAGGCCGTATCTGGCGCTGCTTGCGCTGCTTGCGCCTCTCGTGTTGGCAGCTTCCTTCACGGAAGGCTTTCAGGCTGCGTATCCCATTTTCCGAGACGCCAGTGGCGCCGAGAATTTCCGCATGCCAGCCTTCGAGATCGTGCTTCTGTTCGAAGCTATCTACGGGCTCAACTTCGTCCTGCTCGAGTTCTTCTTTCGAGGCTTCCTCGTAGTGCGGCACCGTGACGGTCTGGGAGAAACTTCAATTCTCCCCATGGCTGTGGTGTACTGCCTCATGCATCTACCGAAGCCGCCCGGCGAGGCCATGGCCTCCTTTTTTGGAGGGCTCGTCCTCGGCATCGTGGCCTATCGGACAAGGTCCATTCTTGGCGGTGTCATCGTGCACATGGGTATCGCGTACCTGATGGAGATGTTTGCATTGTTTCAATTGCTTCGGTGACTCACCAAAGAGCCTGCGCACGCTATCGTGCTTCCTCAGCGCCCCCGGAAGACCCGATCCAATTCCTGTTGATCTCGAATCTGTTGCGCCCGGAGAATCCAGGTAATCCGACGGTCGAGGAGTTCGAGCAGCCGAATGGCTTCACGCAGGAAGGAAACGCGCCGCTCCTGACTCTCGACGGGCACAGTGCGCAGGTCCTCGTGTTTCTCAGCGGCGGGGAAGTCCTCTTCCGCCGCCTCCCCGCGCAGGAAGGACCCGGTGTGGAACGGAAAGTGTACGAGCGTGCGCGCGCCGGAAGGGAAGACCTCGTCCACGATCAGATGCATCGACAGCGCTGACGGCCGCGCAGCGCCGGGAGCCCCCGCCGTGCGCAGATACCAGCGGCGCCGTCGGAGCATCCCGCCACCCTGCACGGCCCGTCTTTCGCTGAAAAGAATGCGTACGAGAGCGCCGTCGGCCCAGGTAACCACCGCGTCCTCGTGCACCAACTCGCGCTCGCGGCGGCCGTATTCGGCAGAAATGCCTGCCGACAGCGGCACGCGCATCTCGCCCGAAGCAGGTGAGAGGTCGGCCTTCTTGAGGAGCGGAAAGAGCGCCTGCACCTGCTGCCAGCGCTCGAAGAAGCGCACCTCGAGCGAAGCGACCTCGCGTCTGCGCTCCTCCTGGACGCGCCTCCGCTCCGCCTCCACTTCGTCGACTTCTCCCGACTTCGTGGTGGGCACACCTTCCGAAGTGGGCGCCTTCTTGGAAGGCGCGGACTCGCCGGTGGTCTTGGGCTCGTTCGTACCGGGCGCGCCCGCTACTCGTTCCTGTTCGCCGAAGCCGGGGAGCATCGGAAAGAGCAGGCCCGCAAGAATGAGAGCAAGAACGGGCGGTCGTTTCAATTGCTATGCCCTCCACAACTTCCCGGTCCGACGGCCGCAAAGGCTTCCGCCATGAACTCGGACGCCTCCCGTTCGAGCCGGCGCGCCCGCCGGCTGCGGGAAGCATCGAGATTGTGTCCCATCTTCGGCAGCTCTCGGTAGTCGACGGTCACACCCCATTTCTGCGCGCGCCGCACGAAGGCGCGACTCTGCGCCACGGGCACGAGTCGATCGTCGCGGCCGTGGACGACAAAGAAGCGCGGAGCCTTCGGGCTGAGGGCCTCCAGCGGAGAAAGGGAACGGAGCGTCTCGGTGACGACCTCGTCCGTGAGCGTGCCCCCGGCGCTCTCGGGTGTGGTCGGTCGCCCGGTTTCTACCAGTCCCCGAAGTAGTGTCCGCATGGCGTGGCTGCCCTCGAGGTACAGTGTCGGCGGATCGAGAGGGCTGTAGTAGGCCACAATCGCCTGAACGGGCGGGGTCGTGTGGGGGCCGACCGGGGGCGCCCCTAGGGGTCCAGACGATCTCCGAAGGCCTGTCAGCGCAGCCAGGTGACCGCCACTCGAAAAGCCGACGAGTGCGATCCGTCCGGCCACAGCCCGAAGCTTTGCGTGATGACGGGCGACGTAGTCCACGGCTGCGCCCACGTCCTGGAGCATGTCGGCCCCTTTCCACCGTGGAAGGATGCGATGCTCGATCGAGACGGCACGCAAGCCGCTCCCCGCAAGCGGTTCGTTCCAGTTGCCGAAGTACGGCAGGTCGGGCCCGGCCGTGCTCCAGCCGCCCCCATGCACAAAGATCACGACACCCGCGTGGCAGCTTCGCGTCGGCGGATACACGAGCATGCGCAGCGGAAGGGGCGTCTGTTGGTAGACCACTTCTTGGGTGCCCGGCGGCCTCCAGAAAGGAGGATGTGTTTCGTGCGCGGGTTTCGTAGCGAACACGCCGCAGGCCGGCAGGCAAACACAGGCGACGAGCAGGCCACCATATGCGACGCGCTTGCGCTTGGCCACGAGCATGCCCCTGCTGGCGCCAAGCGCTCGCGTCCGCCACGCGCCGTTGCGGCGCTCAGTAGATGCCGAGGTGCATCTTGGCATCTTCGCTGGCCATCTCGCGTGGGTCCCAGGCCGGGCTCCACACAACCTCGATATCCGCCGCCTCGATACCCTCGACCCCTGTGGCGGCCGCCTGCACGGAGGCGACCAGTTGCGGCCCGTACGGGCAGCCCATGGAAGTGAGCGTCATGGTGATCTTGGCGTGTTGGTTTTCCTCGACCTGCACATCGTAAACCAGTCCGAGTTCGGTCAGCGCCAGCCCGATCTCCGGATCCTCAACGTGCCCGATCGCCTCCCACACGGCTGCGATCAGCTTTTCGCGGTCGATTTCGCTGGACATAGCGACAAGATATCGCCTCACTCCTTCCGGGCAAGCACGGTTTGGGCAATGTTTCCAGGATGGGAGAATATCATCAAGAAGCTGCGCGTGAGCAGGCCACGGCCGGAAATCACCGACCTGCACACCATGCGTCAGGTGCCCGAACGTAACCCGACGGCCCCCACGGAGAAGCACCCGGAACCGGGCGCGGGGCTGGCGCACGCGCCACCGCAGCCCACCGGCTCGCCGGTCGCCAAGGGCGCTCCCGGGGTGCAGCGTCTGGCGGCTCATCCGGATCGCGTGCTGCGTTGCCCGGTGTGTGGCCTTGACATGGTGCTGCGCTATTTCGGAAATGTCGAGGTGGATCAATGCCCGAAGTGTCTCGGCGTATTTCTCGATCGCGGCGAACTGCGCGCGCTGGCCGGTGAGGCGGCCGGGTCGTTTCAGCGCACGGAGTCCGAAGAGGCCCTGATCTACACGCCGCACGGACTCACCGATCACGTTTGTGACATCTCCACGGAGAAGCCGGGGCACTCATGAAGTTGCGCGAACTGCTCGGACAAAATGTTTTCGGGACGCGACTGGTTCCGGTCACACTCAAGATCATCCTCACGTTTTCGCTCATCATCCTCGTCTCGAACCTTACTTCGAACTACGTCAACCTGATCTTCAATCGGGCCGCGCTCGTGGACCTGATGCGGCAGTTGCTCGTCAAGGACCTGCGTGACCTGAATGCCTTCTGCAACAACCAGCGCCAGATCTTCGACTTCAACGCCGACGAGGCCGCCTCTCGCAGCGGCATCGAAAAGAAAGGCCGAACGCTGCTTTCGAATCGCCGCGCTCTGGTTCTGGGCGTGCGGCCGGACGGGAGTCTCTTTTTCCGTACGGCCGGAGACGACCGGCCACCCGCCTCTTTTCCGGACGGTGCAGCGCTCTCCACGATGAAGAAGGCTGTGGAGAACGGTGTGGGCGAGGGCTACCTGCCGTTCCGCATCGATGGCGCCGACTTCTTCGGGGTCTACAAGTACAACAAGGCCTGGGACGTTTTCATTGTCCGCGCGGAAGAAGAGAACGAGTTCTACTCGGAGCAGCGGCGCATATTCCGCAACGTGAGTGTCATCATTCTGGTGATTACGATCGCCAGCGCCCTGGTCGGGATCTACCTCCTTCGGCACATCCTCAGGTTCATCGGAGTGATCACGCGCAGCATCATGGAGATGATCGACAACCAGAGCCTCGAAATCATCAACCTGGCGCGGGCTCCCAACGACGATATTACCTATCTCGGGATGGCGTTCAACTCGCTTTCGAGTACGATCGACAACCTGGTGGGCATCTTCAAGAAGTTCACGAACAAGGACATCGTCGTAAAAGCTTATCGGGACAGGCAGGTGCGTTTGGAAGGCGTCAGCGCGGAGCTGACCGTTCTGTTCTCCGACATCAAGAGCTTCACGTTCATCACCGAGACGCTGGGGATGGACATCATCAAGCTCTTGAATATGCACTACGACCGTTCCATTCGGGAGATCCAGGAGCACGATGGGATTGTGAGCGCCATCATTGGGGACGCGCTTCTGGCCATCTTCGGCGTGCTCGACGATCAGGAGAAGCTACACGGCAACAAGTCGTACCAGTCCATCCTGGCGTCCTACAAAATCCAGGACGTGGCGCGCTCGTTGCGTCGAGAGATGCAGGCCAAGAAGGAAGACATCGTTCGGCAGCGGGGTCAGTTGACGCCCACCGAGCTCAAAGTCTTCCGGGCCGTGCTGCTGGAGGTGGGCGTCGGTATCGACGGGGGTGATGTGTTCTACGGGACGATCGGGTCGTACGTGCGCATGACGAACACGGTCATCGGAGACAACGTCAACTCGGCGGCGCGCCTCGAGGGCCTCACGCGCATCTACCGAATGCCCGTCATCTGTTCCGAGTTCGTCAAGAACGACGTAGAGCGCAGCGTGGGCACCGATCGGATCTACTTTCTGGAACTGGACACCGTGCAGGTCAAAGGCAAGACCACAGGGAAGCGCATCTACATTCCGATTCCGGTGGAGAGCGTGACCGACCGAGTGCGTCGCGAGTCGGAGTTGTACCGACGCGGGCTCGAGCTGTATTATGCAGGCGACTGGCCTGGTGCGTACGAACAGTTCCGAGCCTGTCGCCTGAAGGCGGCCCGGGTGTTTCGGACCAGAACGCGGGGCAACCAGGCGCCTTCCGGGTGGAGCGGCATATGGGAAATGAAAGAGAAATAGAACTCGAAGAGGCCACCTACGAACCGCCGATGGAGCGCGAGGGCGGGGAACTCGAAGCGCGGAGCAAAGCCTATTTTCTCGCCGGTGAGATACTCGATGCCGAGGCCCATCCGCGCATGTACTCGCTGGAGGCGGAGTTCCGCGAGTCTGCCCGCAATCGAGATTATAAGTTCTACGTAGTGATTGGCGCTTTTCTCCTGCTGCTGGTGGCGGCCACGGCCGCTATCGCGGCCTTCATCGAGCAGCGCTACCGCAAGGCGGACCTGGCCATCACCGAGTTCCAGGACATGAACCTGAAGGAGCTCCTGAACGCCGCCCGCAGCGAAGAGCAGAAGCTTGCTCTGGCCGAGAAGGCCCTTTCCGCCATCCGCCGCGAGCGAGACGCAGAGCTCCAGAAGCTCCAGGTTGCAGCCGCGGCCGAACGGGAAACGGTTCTCTCTTCGGACAAGCCCAAAGCGGAAAAGACCCAGGCCGTGGCGGCGGCGCGGGCGCGGGAGGCCAAATCGCGCAACGAGATCCGCGGGCGGTTCGAAACCCGCCTGTCGCAGAAGCAACGCGAAGTGGCCGAGCTTCGTGGCGCGGTCGTAAGCCGTCAGAACGCGGTCCGGGAGGGCGTCAGCCGCGCCGAATCCGTAGTCAACAACTACGAGCGCCTGAGCCGCCTGCGTCTGGAACGCCAGAAAGAGTACTACGAAAACCGGATCGCCGAAACCATTCTGAGATACAACCCCGTGTTTCGCGAGCGCGCGCTCGTTTCCCTGACCAGGACCGCGCCGCGGCGACCGCCCGAAAAGCCGGTGGTGGGAACCTACCATTCGGGCATGGCCCGCGCGGGCATCACGCCCGCCGCCGTCGCGAAGCTCCGTCGCGATACGGACGACCTGTTCGCCCTGCTTGCCCGGATGGAGCAGATCCCGTTCACGAATTCCTCGGCGCCTGCAATTCGCACCATTCACACACGGTCTGCCGAAATCGCGCGAGACACGGATTCGATGCGCCTGCAACTTGCGTCGGCTCTGGAGGGCTATCGGTACGCGCTGGACTACTACGCTCGCATCGTGCCCGAGTCGGGCTACATCGTGGATGCGCGCAATCCGCAGAAGATCCGCGTCCACATGAAGCCGGTCGTGCGTCTGCGCGGTGGCGAGCGCGGGGTGGTGTTTCGTTCGGATACCGAAAGCGTCGGTGAGATCCGATTGCACGCCGACGGTCGCACGGCCGTCCTGATCTCGGTCGCCTCCGGCAAGGAGATTCGACCGTTCGATCGGATTTTGGTTCAGTTGGGTTCAAACGGCCGAACCGACGAACCAGGGGAAAGCAAAGAAGGCCCGAAAACCACGACCAAGGGGTCGCCCAAGGCGGGAAGTAAGGAGGCTCCGAAATGAATGCTCAGGTAAGCGCCGTCGTCAAACGGTTCGGTCGTTTCACAGCTCTCTGTGCGCTGCTCGTGCCGCCCGTCCTCTTTGCAGCCGATTGGTCAAAACTCGGCCTGCGTGTCGTGCGCACGGGCGAAGAAGAAGGCAGGACACGTCTCCTGCTCGAAGACGCGCAGAAGCTGCAGTTCACGGTTTCCTTCACCGAGGCGCTATCCGACGCGGAGGCCTCGCGTGTCGTAAAATTGCGCGGTCGCCTGATGGGCTGGACGCTCGGACCGATTCGGACCATTCATTTCCTCGTGTCCGGACCTGTGCTCGAAGCGCTGGTGATCCCGGAGCGGGTTTCGTGCGGTGAGGTGGTGCTCACGGAACAACTGCCCGGTGGTTTGCTTTTCCGGGAGTCCGACACACTCGAGTACAACTTTCGTCTGACCGCCCAGAACCTGTTCGTGCGCATTCGCGGCGTCCACACCGGGGACAGCGACCTGTGCGCCAAACTCACGGCGGCGGCCGCCAATCCGCGGGAGTACATCCGCCGTCGGGATCCCGAACATCTTCTGCGTACGATGGAGCGGCTCAAGTCGCAGATGGACGACCTGCATGCGGGTCAGGAACGGCTGCGTCGCGCTGTGGTGGCCCTGCACAACAAAGGTTTCTTCGGTGGAGCACGGCCCATTGCCGAAAGGGCGATTGCACGGCTGCTGGAACTCAAGAAGGCTGCGCCCACTCTGACCGCAGAGCAGCTTTCGGAGAAACTGAGGGCGGAGAAGATCGAGCTTTCGTCAACGGAAGCCGAGTTGCTTCTCCAGGTCTACTACGCGGAATTCAAGTAATGCCTGCGCAGCAAGGGGCGCGGGCGGCACCCGCGCCTTGAGCGAACGGACGTCACGGCAACCGCACGCTCTCTCTCCATCCCTGCACCCGAATCCGGTCAGGTTTTCTTCGCTTCGGCAGGTGACTCTGTCTTTGGCGCCTCTTTGGCGGGAGGTCGCTTGGACTCGATGAGGTTCAGCCGCTTGCGCCAGCCCATGCGCACGTACGAAGAGTTGAGGTACAGGGTGGGCGGGGGTGTCCCATCCCGGTTGAGCATGTCGGTGTGGATCGGGTGCTTGTGGGAAAGCTCCGCCGACAGTTCGAAGAAAACGTGCGACTCTTTGAGAAATCCGGTCGTGTCGAAACGGTCCAGCTTGAAACCGGTGGCCAGGGCGAAACTGCCGTAGGGCCGCCAGCGCCGGCGCGTGTTCGTCACACGGCGTTCATTTTCGTGAAGCTCCAGGCTGTAGCGCGCCCCTCCCCAGTTGTATCCAATACCGAAGTAGCCGACCCTCCCTTCAATATACGGAGCATAGAAGGTGACGTACGCCTGGTACTCTTCGAACAGGTATTCCACCGTGCGGCGAACAGGTGGGCCCGGGTGCAGGATCGATAACAGCGCGCTTTCGATGGGGTCGGGGAGCTGCGGCCCCTCCGGATAGTTGGCCAGCACACCTCGGAAGAATCGCGGCGAGCGAAGCACGAAGGAAAAGGCGAGGTAGCCCAGAAGCGGGTAGCTCTTGATGAGCGGTATCTGCGACGGCGCGGAACTCACCGTGTAGAAACCGATCGGGACGAACCGATCGTCCGAGTTGTGGATGCGCCGTCCACCGGGAATGCGCTCGCCGCCAAAGAAGGCCCGCAGTCGCCCTGCGTTGTCTGACTCCCGCGTGTAGAATCGGACTTCGCTCTGCTCGCCGCCCACGGCCACGTCCACCGTTTCGAAGAGGGCCTGGAGGGTCTGGCAGCCGGGCGCCGACACCAGAAGAGCCAAGAGCAGCGCGGTGAGGGTCAGGAGGTCCGCGCGAGGACGGAGCATTGCACCAGGTCGGCCCGATTTCTGCAGCCCGTCAAGGGAAAGTGCGGAGGCGCCTGTTTTGACGTGACAGGGCGCCGCCAGATCCGATGCTCACGCCGAGTGATGACACTCTACTGGAGACGAATATGCAAGTGCTTCGAGAACTTCCCCGCTTGATTTACTCCCTGGCCACTCTGGTGGCCGCGGTCGCCCTGGTTGTCTTGGTTCTGCGGCACGGTGTTACGGACCTGGCGGCCGTAGCTACAGCGCGCAACGGTCTTGGCGTGCGGGACACCGTGTACACCCAGAGCACTGACGGGCAGACGCTGTACCAGTGGCTGTGGGATGCCAAGGCCAAGCAGTGGAAGCGCGAGACGTACTCAGGTTCGTTCTGACCTGGAGGTTCCACCGCGTTTCCGAGACGGCGGAACTGTGGAGATGAGGGGAGTCGAACCCCTGACCTTCTCATTGCGAACGAGACGCTCTCCCAACTGAGCTACATCCCCGCTTCCGTCTCGGCCGATGGGCCTTCAGGGCGAAAAATGGGGGGGCCTGCTGGCTGCAAAGCGAAAATGCGCGTCCGGGCGAGGGCGTTCCGAAGTGGCCGAAAGGAGGTGGTGCGACGGCACCCTGGCTCGGAGACTTGGGCAGCGGCGTTCCAGTCTAGTAGTTCTTTACAATCACTTCTTGGATCTTGCCGCGCTTCGACCCAACCGAGTTGACCGCGCGGCTGGCGCGAACATAGGTCACCTCGAAGTCCCTGTAGAGCTCGAGAACAAAGGGGGCAGAGGAATTGGACAGCAGGCAGTTCACGCCCCGACCGGCCAGTTCGCCGAAGCACGCAGCGAGGTCCCGCTGATCATCGGCCGTGAAACCGTCAGAGGCATACGAAGTGAATCTGGAGGAGGCCGTGAGCGGCACATAAGGAGGATCGAAGTACACAAAATCGCCGCGTTTGGCTTCGGCGCACGCCGCTCTGAAGTGGGCACGCATCAACGAGACACCTCGGAGAGCTTCACTGGCGCGGGCAATATTCTCCGCATCACAAATAAGAGGGCTTTCGTAGGAGCCCATCGGTACGTTGAATTCACCGCGCCGATTCACCCGATAGAGGCCGTTGAAGCAGGTCTTGTTCAGGTAGATCAGCCGGGCGGCGCGGTCCACCGGAGGCAAGGAATCCGGGATCAGCGCTCTGACCTCGTAGTAGTGGTCCTTGGAATGCGCTGCCTCGTGAAGCTGGAGTGCGCTGATGAGGGCAGACGGCGCGTCGCGGACCACGGTGTACGCGAGCATGAGTTCTTCGTTCACGTCTGCGAGAATCGAACGAGGAAGCTGTAGATCAAAGAAGACCGCACCCCCGCCGACGAACGGCTCAAAGTAGGAGCCGATGTTCCCGGGCAGCAGTTCACGAATCTGGGGAAGTAGTTGGCGCTTCCCTCCCACCCACTTGAGAAAGGGGCGGGCGCGCGGCAGGTCGATGCTCACTTCCGCTCTATGGCCTGCCATGGAGCATGGCGAGGTCGCGTTATGTCCCGCAGCAACTCCTTTTCGGTGGCAACTGGCGCCACAGCCACACCCCCAAAAACAAAAGAGGCCGCCCCAAACTGAGGCGGCCTCCCGCAATGGCCGGCTTTCGCGCGGCGCTTACTTGATGAGAATACCCATCAAGTTGTGGAGCGGAGCGATGACCAGACCCACCACGCTCATCAGCTTGATGAGGATGTTCAGCGACGGGCCGGAAGTATCTTTGAGCGGGTCGCCCACGGTGTCACCGACGACCGTGGCCTTGTGCAGATCAGAGCCCTTCTTGTACTTCACGCCGTCCACTTCGACGCCTTTCTCCACCATCTTCTTGGCGTTGTCCCAAGCGCCACCCGCGTTGGACTGGAAGATGGCCATGAGCACGCCGGTCACCGTGGCGCCGACGAGGAGTCCGCCCAGCGCGTTGGGTCCGAACAGAAAGCCCACGGCCACCGGTGTGAGGACCGCGAGCAGGCCCGGAACCAGCATCTCCTGGATGGCGGCCTGCGTGGAGATCTCGACGCACTTCGCGTACTCGGCCTTGCCGTCGGCCGCGTCGAAGATTTCGCGATCCTTGGGCTTGAACTTGCTCGTGTCTCCGTCGTATTTGCGCATGACCTCGAGAGCTGCTTTGAGCTCCGGGATGTGCGTGAACTGGCGACGGACTTCGGTGATCATGCGGCGCGCTGCGCGACCGACCGCACCCATGGCCAAGGCGGAAAACACAAAAGGCAGCATGCCGCCGATGAAAATGCCCGCCATGACCAGCGGATTGGCCACGTTGATGGCCGTGAGGCCCGTCTGCTGCATGTAAGCCGAGAACAGCGCGAGCGCGGTCAACGCGGCCGAGGCGATGGCAAAGCCCTTGCCGATAGCGGCCGTCGTGTTGCCGACTGCGTCGAGCTTGTCGGTCCGCTCACGCACTTCGGGAGGAAGCTCGGCCATCTCGGCAATACCGCCCGCGTTGTCCGAGATGGGTCCGTACGCATCGACCGCCAACTGGATGCCCGTGTTGGCGAGCATCCCGAGCGCCGCCAGCGCAATCCCGTACAATCCGGCGAAGTAGTACGCGCCGTACGTGGCCGCCGCAATGAGGATCATGGGATACATCGTGGACATCATGCCCACGCCCAGCCCCGCGATGATCGTGGTGGCCGAGCCCGTGGCGGACTGGTTGACAATACTTATGGTAGATGGTTTGTCAGTTCCTGTATAGTATTCGGTCACCATGCCCACGAGCACGCCGGCAGCCAGGCCGATGCCCACGGCAATGATGACGCCCCAGGACGTGTAGGTCTTCATGGCGCCGTCCACGGCGTCCTTGACGGACCATTCGGCAGGAAGCATCATGCGCACCGCGGCAATGGTGGCGCCGACCATCAGCACCGAAGCAATGATGTGACCCATGTTCAGAGCCGTTTGTGGGTTTCCGCCTTCCTTCACGCGCACGAAAAAGGTGCCCAGAATACTGCAGGCGATTCCGAGAGCCGCAATGACCAGCGGCAGGTACACCGCCTCCATCCCGTTGAAGCCCGCGACACCCTTGAAGATGCCGATGAAGGCCGTGCCCAGAACCATGGTGCTGAGAATGGAGCCCACATAGGACTCGAAGAGGTCCGCGCCCATGCCGGCCACGTCGCCCACGTTGTCTCCCACGTTGTCCGCAATCGTGGCGGGATTGAGGGGGTGGTCTTCGGGGATGCCTGCTTCCACTTTGCCGACCAGGTCCGCGCCGACGTCAGCGGCTTTCGTGTAGATCCCGCCGCCCACGCGCGCAAACAGAGCAATCGAGGAAGCTCCGAGGGAGAAGCCCGCCAGGATGTTGAGCGTCTTGGTCATCAGAGCCTCGGCGTTGGCCGCCTCGCCCATGGTGACGTAGATGTGATTGTAGATGAAGAAGAGGCCGCCGAGCCCGATGACTCCGAGGCCGACGACACCCATCCCCATCACCGAACCGCCGGCGAAGGCAATCTCGAGGGCCCGCGAAAGACCCGTGCGAGCGCCCTGGGCCGTGCGGAAGTTGGCCTTGGTGGCCACGCGCATGCCGAGGAACCCGGCCAGAGCCGAGCAGAAGCCGCCCACCAGAAAGGAAACGGCGACGTACGGACCCGACGTGGGATTGCCCATGTTGGCAAATCCCAAGAGGACCGCTACGGCGATGACGAAGAGGGCCAGCGCCTTGTATTCGGCGCGGAGGAAGGCCATGGCTCCCTCGGAAATATAGCGGCCGATGTTTTGCATCCGGTCGGAACCGGGGTCCTGCTGCTGCACCCAAACGGTGCGCCAGAAACTGTAGAGCAGCGCCGCAAAGCCCGCTCCCAGCGTGAGCACGATGTAGAATATGGAACCCATCAGAGTCTCCTGTAAATATGAACGGCGGCCCTTCCTTCCAGAAACGGCCGCCGCGTCCCGACGGGGTGGTCACGTTTTCTCCCAAAAGTTACGATTGAGTACTATATGGAAGAAGAAGGCCGAAACCCGCCGCAATGTCCGGTATGGCCCAAGCGTATGGGCGCACTGTCAACGACGTTTTTGGCATCCGCACTTGCTCTGACGGCCCTTGTGGATGTGGGCGCCCAGGCGGACACCCGCCAGGCCGCCACCTATCTTCAAAGTGCGGTGGACAGCTACCGTCGCGGGCACTTTCAGCAGAGCTTCTTTTTTCTACGAGCGGCCCGAAAGCACGATCCGCCCGCGCTGGCGCGTTCCGCTTCGGCCCACCGGCTCGAAGCCTTCCTGCTTCTGGCCGACGGCCACCGGGCGCAGGCCGCCGCGGCCATGGTGCGTTCTGTCGCGCTCAAACCCGATCCGGTCCTGTTCTACCTCTTGGGCGAACACAACCTGTCCCTGCGTTCTCTGCGACAGGCACGAAACGCCTATCGCGACGCGGTGACCCAACACGATCGGCTGTACGAAAGGGGAAGCGGAGCGCCGGAGGGAACTCCGCTCTTCGCCGCCCTGCCGTTTGCGTGTCCGCGAGAGGGTGGCGCATCCGCTTTCCTCGAGGGGAGGCGCAGCAACGAGTTTGCGTTCGGCCACAAAGCCGCGCACCTATGGGACCGGACGCTGCACCCCGCGGAACTGGCCCTGGCCGCCTACCAGTGGCTCACGCTCGAACGACATCTCAACTCGACCGACGGCGCCGCTGTCGAGAAAGCAAGGCAGGCGCTGTTGCGTCACCAGAGTGGCCTCGATACCTTCGAGGCAAAGCAGGGCCACGCAGAACTCGTCTCAGTCGTGCGCGCGCCCGATGATCCGGAGGCGCTGCGCGCCTGCCTGAAGAACCTCGTGCAAACCGAGCAGCGGCTGGAACGGTCGGTCGCCTTGGGCAGCACGAGCCCCGCGCGCGAGCACCTGCTCACGGTGCGCGAAATGCAACGTCGGGTCTACCGCAACGCGATCGGCAACTTCGGACAGCTCCGCGACTACTACATGTACGGGACTAACGCGCTGCGACAGGGAAACCACGTGGAGGCGCTGCACGCGCTGCGGCGCGCTCTTTCCCGCAGCGGTCTGAAGCCGACAGGCGCGGGGATGGAAGGCGACGCGCGGCAGGCGGCGCTCGTGTATCGCGCGCTCGAACTCGTGTACCGCAAGCTGGACCGGCCGGACGATGCCCGTACCGTGGCCGACCTCGCGCGCCACATTGAGACGTACCTCAACGAGAGTGGCGCCGTCGCCACCGAAGCGCGAACCGAAAACCTGCGCATCAGTCTTTTGCGCACCAGCCGACTCTTCCTCTACAACCGCGAGGGCCTGCTCCTGCTGCTGGAATACGCCCGCGCCACACGAGACGGCAAACAGGCGCGCCACTGGAGCGATCGCCTCGAACAGCGTGACCGTCGTTTCGAGTACACCGAGATGCTCTCCGCCTTTCCTGAGTTCTGATTGAACAAGACGCGACGCAAAGACTGCGTCGTCAGCGACCGTCGTCAGTGAACGTAGCGCTCAGCGGCGTGGAAGAAAACCCCGCGTATCGCCGAAGCGCGAGGGGTCGTCACCGAGGGCCTTGAGTTTCAGGTTCTGGGTCAGCAGACGCTCGAAGCGGATGGCCTCGTCGGTGTTTTGCGTCATGAGCCGCACCAGACTGCCCCGGGGTCTTTCGTGAAAAGTCACCTCACAGTGCAAGCGCTTCGGCGCAACGTGAAAGATGAAACCCACGCGTCCGTCTTTGTCTTCGTTGAAGACCTTCCGGATGGTGAAGCGGATCCCGGAGCGGGTCAGTTCGTCCACGAATGCTTCCATCGTGGAACCGCGGGGCTTCGCGCTCTCGTAGAAGCGAACCTCCGCGCCGAGGGGCGCCGTCAGGGCCAAAGCCAGAAAGAGGGCGGACCACCCCAGCGTCCTCAACCGCCGGCTCCCGCCACCGCGCTGCATCAGATTTCGCACCATGATGGGAACAGTATCGGCAAAATATTTGCCTTCGGCCGGCCCGCAAACAGACCGTCCCGCATGTCCCACGGGCTTCGTCTTTCGGACCTGCTGTTCTTCGACAACCTGGCCCTGTTCTACGTGGTCAACGACACGCCCCCGGCCATTCTCGCCAGGGTCTTCTTGCGGGAGGACCCGCGGCTTGCGGGCAGCCTGCTCGGGGTCATGAGTCGCAAGCAGCGCGAAACGGTGCACGCCCTGATGCGCCGCGAAGACGACGGCGACGGTGCCCGGGATGCAGCCGCAGCGGACGCGCTGCTCATCACGGCGGCCGGACTGATAGAACGCGGTCACATCCAGAAGAAGGCGCGCGCGTTTTTCGGGACTCCTCGGGAGGACTCCCAAGCGGGCCCGCTCCCCGTGGCCGCTTCCGAGGACACGCCGGCCGGACCTCCCGGAAGCTGAGGAAAATCAGACCTTTGGTTGCCTGGGAGCGGGGACGCAAACCGCTTCCGTTATGGTTTACTGCTCTCGTGGCGGATCAGCATCAACCGATTGCGGACAGCGACCTCATCGAGATCGTTCGGGACCTGGCCACGGAGCTCCATCCCGAAGCCGTCCGCGGTGAGCTCGACCTGCACAGCCATCTCGAGAAGGACGCGGGCATCGACAGTCTCGGTCGCATCGAGTTGCTCCTGCGCATCGACCGGCAGTGGTCCGTCGCGCTGCCGGAGGAGTCCGCAGTCGCCGCCGAGCGGATCGGGGATCTGTACGAGGCGATTTGCGCGGCCCTGGAAGCGCGCGGCACGGCCGCCCCGCAAGCTGCATCGGCTGTTGGTCGCCTTCCGCCTCGCGGCGAACGGCCGGTCGGCGTTTGGACAGTGCCTGAGAACGCGGGCACGCTCGCGGAGGTTTTGGACTTCCACGCGCGCGAGCGCCCGGAGCAAGCGTGCGTCCACCTGCTTGGCCAGGAAGGAACCTCCGAGCTTTCCTATGGAGGCCTCCGGGAAGGCGCCGTGAAACTGGCGCGCGGGTTGCGGGCACTCCGACTTGCGCCCGGCCGCAGCGTGGCCATCATGCTTCCCACGTCGCCCGACTACATCTTCACGTTCTTCGGCGTGCTCCTTGCGGGTGGCGTGCCCGTACCCGTGTACCCGCCGTTGCGCATGGCGCAGCTCGAAGACCATTTGCTGCGTCGCATCGGTATCTTTCGCAACGCGCGAGCCGATCTGCTGATCACGATGCAGGAGGCTCTGCGACTGGCCCCGCTCCTCATGAGCAGCGCGGGAGAGTTGCGTCGGGTGCTGACCCCCGATGATGTCCGAGCCGTGGATGGCCCGCCCGAACTGGTGCGGTCCGCGCCGACCGACACGGCCTTCATGCAGTACACGTCCGGGAGCACGGGCCGACCCAAAGGCGTCGTACTTTCGCACGCCAATCTGCTGGCCAACATTCGCGCCATGGGTCGCGCCGCGGGCGTGCAATCCAGTGATGTCTTCGTCAGTTGGCTGCCGCTCTACCACGACATGGGCCTGATCGGCGCCCTGCTCTCGAGTCTCTACTACGGTCTGCCGCTCTACCTGATGTCGCCGCTCTACTTCATGGCGCGACCCGTGCGTTGGCTGCGGGCCATCTCTGACTTTCGGGGAACCGTTTCGGCGGCGCCGAACTTCGCCTACGAACTGTGCGCGCATCGGATCGAATCCGAGGAGTTGGAGGGAATGGATCTTTCGAGCTGGCGCCTCGCGTTCAACGGAGCCGAACCGGTGAGCGCGCGGACTCTGGAAGCTTTCACGGAGCGATTCCGCCCCGTCGGGTTGCGCTCGGAAGCGGTGTCTCCTGTGTACGGGCTCGCCGAGAATTGCGTGGGTCTTTCGTTTCCTCCGCCCGGGCGCGGCGCCCGCGTCGATTGCGTGGACCGCGCGCAGCTCGAACAGCGTGGCGTGGCTGTAGCGTGCGAGGACGGGCCCGGCAGTTCCCACGTGGTGGGCTGCGGCGTGGCGCTGCCCGGACACGCCATCCGGGTCGTCGATGAACACGATGACGGGCTCCCGGATCGAAGCGTGGGTCGAGTGCAGTTCCGCGGTCCGTCGGCAACGAACGGCTACTTCGAAAACCCGGAGGCCACGCGCGCGCTCATTCGTCCGGGAGGTTGGCTCGACACAGGCGACCTCGGCTATCTCGATCGGGGAGAGCTCTTCCTGACCGGGCGATCGAAAGAGATGATCATTCGCGGCGGTCGCAACATCTACCCCTACGAACTCGAAGAGCAGCTCACGGAGCTATCGGGTGTTCGTTCGGGTGGCGTGGCCGTTTTCGGCATCCCGCCTCCCGATCGGGCTGAGGCGGCCCTGGGAGAGGGTCTGGTGGTCGTGGTGGAGACACGCGGCCAGAACGCGCAGCATCGGTCCGCCCTCCAGAAGGCCATTGCGGATCGGACGGTCGAACTGTTGGGCTTTGCGCCGAGCGACGTTGTGCTCGCGCCCCCGCGCAGCGTGCTGCGCACATCGAGCGGGAAGATTCGGCGCTCCGCCATCCGCGACCTGTATCTGGCGGGCCGTCTGGGTCGCGAAAGCTCTCTGGTGCTCCAGGAGTGGCGGGTGCGTCTGCGTGGCGTGCCCGCTCTCTTGTCCCGAGGCATGCGGGCCGTGAGCGGTCTTTTCTACCAATCGTGGACCGCTTTGGTGTTCGCGCTCCTGGGCCCGCCCGCGTTTTTGTGCGTGGTGCTTTTTCCGTGGCGCGCGCGCTGGTTTGCCCTGCGCGGGTTCGGTCGCCTGCTCTTGGGCGCTGTCGGCGTTCGCGTTGCGGTCCGGGGACGAGAACACATCGTGCCACGTCGGCCGCTCGTGGTGGTTGCGAACCATTCGTCGTATTTGGATGGGTTGCTGCTTGCCATGGCGCTGCAGACTCCGCTCCTGTTCGTGGCCAAGGCCGAATTTCGTGGCACCCGCCTGGCGGGCCTCTTCCTGCGCGCTTTGCGGGTGCGGTTCGTCGAGCGTTTTCGCGCGGGAGAGAGCATTCGCGACGAAGCGAACCTCGAAGAGGCCACCGCGCACACGCATCGGCCGGTCGTCTTTTTTCCGGAGGGCACGTTCACCGACCACGACGGTCTGCGTTCGTTTCGGATGGGCGCTTTCGTCGATGCGCTGCACACCGGCGCCGCTTTGCAACCCGTGGCCATCCGCGGTTCGCGCGTTGCCCTGCGTGGCGACAGCTTTCGCCTGCGGCCCGCCCGCGTCGAGGTGACCATCCTGCCCGAGTCGCGGCCGCAGGGCTCCGGTTGGTCCGAAGCGCTGCGACTGCGCAACGAAGCCCGTCGCGCGATTCTGGAATACTGCGGGGAGCCGGACCTTTCGTCAGGCTGAGTGCCCGCCGACGGAACGGCCGGTCGGTCCGGCGGCGTGTCCCGAAGTCACGCCGGGCAGCGAGCGACCGTGGGCCGTTTCGTCCATTTCGCGCGCAAACTGCACGAGACCCGCGTCCGTGCGCACACCCACGCGGACCATGATGCCGCCGATCAGCCGTTCGAGTGAGGCGAGCGTGAGCTCCAGCTCTCGTGCGATCTCGCGGCGCTGTTTGCCTTCGCGCATGAGCGAGAGGACCTGATGCTCCCGTTCCGCGAGCAGCTGAAGAGATGTACGCCCGCGCAGGAGCGAATGGTTGTCCCGCATGTAGTGCCGCACGCCGGTCGAGAAGTAGGTGCGTCCGCGCAGGATCCGGCGGGCCGCCTGCCGAAGCACGCTGGGGCTTTCCGATTTCAGCACGTACCCGCGTACCCCCCGCGCGAGCGTCTCCAGGAAGAACTCCGGTTCGTCGTGCAGGGAGTAGACCAGCACCTTGGTGCCCGGCGAAATTTGGCTGATCGATTCCAGAACGTCCAGGCCGCCCACACCTGGCATGGAGAGGTCCAGCACGACCAGTTCGCAGTGTGTGCGGCCCAGCTGTTCGAGCAGCGCGCCGCCATCCGGGACGTCCCCGACTACCCGGAGTTCGTCGTCCCGCGACAGCTCGCGAACGATTCCCAGTCGGACGTCTTCGTGATCCTCCGCTACGAGGATGCGGTGTTTCTCCGGCAATGCGCTCACGGGGCTACCTCCCGGCACGGTGCTTCGCGCCTTCACCTCAGGCATGAATTTCAGGACTACAGGGTGAAGCAGGGAGGCGATCCCGCCCATGACCCGCGTTATGGAGATGTGCTGACACGCGTCAGGATTCGCGCAAGTCAATTGTCGGGGACCCGTCCTGTCGTGGGTGCGTGGGCCCCACGTCTGTCCCGACTCACGCCCGCCGACGCCCGGCAGCCCGCCCTACAGCACGAAAAAGAACACGGAAACAAAGTGGCAGGCCGCGGCGGCCAAAACGAAGAAGTGCCACACCTCGTGGTTGCGCGGCAGGCTGTCTTTGAGAAAGAAGAAGGCCCCCACAGTGTACAGAAGACCGCCCGCCAGCAACCAGTAAAAGCCCGGTCCGGTGAAGCGCTCGAGCAGCGTGCCCAGGTCCAGGGCGATGGTCCAGCCGCACGCGACGTACAGCAGGGTCGAGATCAGGTTGTAGCGCGGCCCGAAGATGCTCTTGAAAGTAATGCCAAAGATGGCCACAGACCAGACCACGAAGAAGATGCGCGGACCGGCCGAATCACGCAGCGTCACCAAGCAGAAAGGGGTGTAGGTGCCCGCAATCAATAGGTAGATGCCGATGTGGTCGAAGCGCTGGAACACAGCTTTCGGTGTGCCGCGAAAGCTGTGGTAGAGCGTGGAGAACAGGAACATCAAGAACAGACACAGTCCGTAGGTGATGGCGCTCCCCAGCTTCCAGCCGTTGCCCGAGAGCGCGGCAAACACGATGAGCACCACCATCCCGACGAGGGCCAGGGATGCTCCCACCAGATGGGAGATGCTGTTGATCTTTTCGCCCTTGTACATGCGAAACGGCGACGAACACTAACGGGCCCGCGTTCTCACTCGAGCGCCGCGAGGTGCGCGTTCTCTTCCAGGTAGCGGTAGAAGCTGTCCCGATTGTGCGGCTTGTAGGTGTCGTTGGCTTTGTGGCTCTTGCACAGGTTGCGCATGAGGTCCACGTTCTTCTGCGTCTGGCGCTTCTTGAAGTGCTTCAGCACCGTGATGAGCTCGTGATCTTCTTCGCAGGCTACCATATTGCGGTCGGACATGGAAGGCTCCTTCGTTTCGGCAGAGGCCGCTTGGGTTGGCGCGAACCGTGTTGGACCGCTGCACCCTGTCAAGCCCGACCCAGACTCTCATCCCCAGTCCCATTCCTCGATTGTGTAGAGCCGGCAGGAGCTGCAGATGAAGGCGTGCGAACGGGTACCGCCCGCGTTGGAACCCACATTATCGTAGCCGGCCAGCTCCGCGCCTGGGCGCCCACAGCCGAGGCAAGTCACTGAGTCAGGCGAACCGGGAGGCGCAGCAGCAGCCAGTTCGGCCGGGAGCCGGTGGAGGCAGAACCGTCTCAGCTGCGCGCCTACAAACACGACCTCGCCGATGTCCGGTTCCCCTGTGGGAAGGGGGATGACCGGAGCGGCTGCGCCCTCTCGCGCCGCTTCCCAAGCAAGAGAGAGCGCCGCGAAGAACGGCACATTGGCAACCGGGCTTTGCAGAGCGCGGGCGACAGGCTCCGGACGCTTCGTGGCCAGGGGACCGCATCGAGCGCAATACCAGAGTCTGCGCGCCGCGCGGGCCGCAACATCCGCCGCCGGATCTTCGAGCAGAGCCGACAGTCGTTGCATTTGAGGCGCCTGGTGCCAGCGCGTGTAATCGCCGAAGAGCTCAACGGCAAGCGCGCGCACGGCCGCGTCCTCGGTGCCCAAGCCGTACAGCACGAGTTCCTCGAGATCGCCAACGCCCAGGCGATCCGGAGTCACCGAGGGGGGCTTCGAGGGCGAAGAGGAGATCCCCCCGAGCAGTTGACCCGCCTGCCCGCGCAACGCCTCGGTGGGAGCTGTCAGACCCACCTCGATGAGGTCGAGCACCTGCGCGACCCTCGCTCCGTAGCTGTGAAAGCGACTCCGCGCCTGGTGGAGCAGGCGTCGGTCTTTTTCTTTCACGCGGCTGCGGCGCTTGCCTTCCCCCGTTGCTCCCACGCAGCAAGTGTGTTATTCGCGGGAAGCCGGTCACCGCTTTTCTTTCCGTTTTCTTGTTGCCGACCGACCATGTCCTGCCGAAGTTCGTCCCAGATGCATCGTTCATCCGCACAGGGCCGACTGCTTTCGCTGCTGCTTCTGCTGGAAGGAGCGCCCGGGCCCGGTGCGTAAACGCTGACACATAGCGCACGCAGAAGGCCGCGGGCAAAAGCCGCGGCCTTTTTTGTGCCCGGCTGCCCGAGGACCCCAGGCGTGCCGGGAGGAAAGACTATGAGTGAGAAGATTATTGTGTTCGATACGACACTGCGCGATGGCGAGCAATCCGCCGGCATTGCCTTCACGCCGGACGAGAAGCTGGAGATCGCGCGGCAGCTCGAACGCCTGGGCGTCGACGTGATCGAGGCGGGCTTTCCGTGCACTTCGCCCGGAGATTTGGAAGCGGTCCGTCGCATAAGTCGGGAGGTGCGTTCGGTTGGTATCTGCGCTCTCGCGCGCGCCGTGCCCGCGGACATCGACACGGCATGGGAAGCGGTGCGGGAGGCCGCCTTCCCGCGCATTCACGTGTTCATCAACGCAAGCGACATTCAGATGGCGCACCAACTTCGCAAAGACCGACAGCAGGTGCTCGCGCAGGCCGTGTCCATGATCCGACGCGCCGCGGGCTACACACCTGACGTCGAGTTCAGTCCCATGGATGCCACCAGGTCGGATCGCGACTTCCTCTTTGCGCTGGTGGAAGCGGCCATCGACGCGGGCGCCACGACCATCAACATCCCCGATTCGGTGGGCTACTCGATCCCGGAAGAACTGGGGGCGTTGTTTGCGGCCGTGCGCAACTCCGTGCCGAACATCGACAGGGCGCGCCTTTCGTTCCACGGGCAAAACGACCTCGGTCTTTCGACCGCCAACACGCTTTCGGCCATCCAGAACGGAGCGCGGCAGGTAGAAGTGACGGTGAACGGCATAGGTGAGCGAGCGGGGAACACGTCCCTCGAAGAAGTCGTGATGGCCATCGCCGTGCGCCAGGACCTGCTCGGCTTTCACACCGATGTGCGCGCGCACGAGATCTATCGCACGAGCAAGTTGGTCGAGAGCCTCTCGGGCATGCCGGTCCAGTGGAACAAGGCGATCGTCGGTCGCAACGCGTTTCGGCACGGTTCGGGAATCCACCAGGACGGCATCCTCAAACTCCGCGAGACCTGGGAGATCATGGATCCAAGCGCCATCGGCATACCCGAAGGAACGCAACTCGTCCTCGGCAAGCTCTCCGGTCGCCACGCCTTCAAGGTTCATGTGGAGGGTTTGGGCTACCGCCTCAGCGACGAAGAATTGGACGCGGCCTTCCGCGCCTTCAAGGAGCTCGGGGACAAGAAGGAGTCTCTCGACGAGCGTGACATCGAAGCCATCCTCAATGATCGCATTCGCGCGGAGGAGACGCCGTCCTGGACCCTCGAGTACATTCAGGTTTCCGCCGGCGACAGCACTCCCACGGCCACCCTCCGTCTGCGCAACGCGGCCGGGGAAGAATTCGTGGATGCGGCCACCGGCGCGGGCCCGGTCGATGCGGTCTATCGCGCCATGAACCGGATCACCGGGCTGTCGCCTGCTCTGACGCAGTTCAGCGTCAAGAGCGTGACCGAAGGCATCGACGCCCAGGGAGATGTGACGATTCGGATCGAACAGGACGGTCGCACCTACACCGGCCGCGCCGCCCATCCGGACATCATCACGGCGGGCGCCCGCGCCTACCTGAGCGCGCTCAACCGGTTGGTCAGCTCCCGGGTGCGCGTATCTTCTTGACCGAGTGCGCGTATCTGCCCAACTCACACCCGAGCCATGGTAGATACGCGCATTCCCACTCTGGGTCCCTGCCGATTCGATTCGCCCCTGTCGATCCCAACCTTCATTCGGGAAGGGGCGCGCGTGCTCCTCGACGCCGATCCGGACGTCGTGCAGCAGGCCATGGGTTCCGGAGATGGGCCGTCCACGTTCGAGAACGCCGGCCCGCGTCAGAAGATCTTCTTCGATCCAAAGCGCACGCGCGCGGCCATCGTGACGTGCGGCGGGCTCTGTCCGGGGTTGAACAACGTCATCCAGGGCATTGTGCGCACGCTCTACTACCAGTACGGCGTCGAAGAAATCTTTGGGCTGCGCTACGGCTATGAAGGCCTGAACGAAGCCTACGGCCATGAGATGCTCCGGTTGCTGCCGGACACCGTACAGGATTTGCATCAGCACGGCGGCACGCTCCTCGGGTCGTCACGCGGGCCTCAGGACATTGGGGTGATGGTTGACTTCCTGGTGAAGAATCGTTTCTCGATCCTCTTCACGGTCGGCGGCGACGGGACGCTGCGAGGGGCCGAAGCGCTCTCCCAGGAGATTGCCCGGCGCGGCCTGTCGATCGCCGTGGTCGGCGTGCCCAAAACCATCGACAACGACATCAGCTACGTTTACCGCTCGTTCGGTTTCACTACCGCTGTGGCCATGGCCACGCAGGCGGCGCACGGGGCGCACGCTGAAGCTCGCGGCGCACGCAACGGCGTGGGGCTCGTGAAGGTCATGGGTCGCGAGTCCGGGTTCATCGCTGCGTACGTGGCGCTTGCTTCCAACGAAGTGAACTACGCGCTCATTCCCGAAGTATCCGTGCGGCTGCGTGGCCCCGGCGGTTTCCTCGAACATCTGCGGCGGCGTCTGGAGCAGAAGTCCCACGCGGTCGTCGTCGTGGCGGAAGGCGCGCTGCCGGATCTCATGAGCACGGGACAGAAGGATGCTTCGGGCAACGTGAAACACGCCGACGTGGGTCTGTTCGTGAAGTCCGAAATCGAGTCCTACCTCAAGTCAGAAAAAGTAGATTTCTCACTAAAGTATATCGACCCAAGTTATATCATCCGCAGCGTCCCCGCGTCCGCCGAAGACGCGGTCTTCTGCTTGATGCTTGCCCAGAACGCCGTGCACGGCGCCATGGCGGGGAAGACGGGGATGCTGGTGGGGCTCTGGAACTCGTATTTCACGTACGTTCCGCTCGGCCTGGCGGTTTCGCGGCGCAAGAAAGTGGAACCGAACGGATACTTGTGGTCGATGGTGCGGGAGGCAACCGGGCAGCCTGAGTTCGTGTGAAGCGGGAGACCGGACGGGCAGCGTGGTGCTCACTGTCGGCTGAAGCGCCACAACAGGGCGAATGCCAGCGCATAGGTCGCGAGTGCTGCCCATCCCAGCGCGCGGTGGCCGAGCCACAACGATAGGTACTCGAGGCACCCGCCCAAGAACGCTCCGAGGACGTTGAGTCCCAGCGTCAGCTGCGGCCGTTTGCTGTTGGCGAGGAGCACACTGAAGAGGAGACTGGAAAAGAAAATCGGCAGGCCAAAGAACAACGCGAAGGCTGCGATCCGGGTTCCGTATGGCATCGCGAGCAATAGGCCGGTGTCCAGTTGCAGGACGGTCGTCAGGGAGATGAGCAGGCCCGCGCCGACGGGCAGGATGGGGATCTGCCGGATGGCCATGATGGTCGCTGCCGCCAACAGCGCGGCGAACACAGCGGCGAGCACGAGTCCGCCGACGATCCAGGTAGAACCGAAGAGCAGGGCGCCGGTCGTGACACTGCGGCATTCCCACAAGAAGAAGGCCACACCCAAGACGAAGGCGCCCACGTCGGACCCCTGCGGAGCGCCCACCTTACCTGCGAAGAGCCCTGAGAACACGAGTAGGCCGACTGCGGGAAGGGCAAGGGCAACCAGGTACACGCTCGGGACGCCGCGCTTTTCGAGGTACACGAATGGCCAGTCATCCGTCGGCACCTCCACTACGCCGGGGTCCTTCCCGAAGCGCAGTGTCTGCACACCCGCAAGACGAAGGTTCCCAGGTTCACCCGTTGCTACGAAGGCGGGACTGAGAGCGCTCGCCACAATGAGCGCCGGACGGCCGAAGACCTCCGTCAGGGCGGCGTGAATGCGGGCACCGACAAAGGTGTGGCCGACCGCGCTGTGGACGTAGAGTACGCCGTTCGGTCGCAGTCGGGCACGCGCTGCCGCAAAACTCTCGCGCGTGTGCAGGAACGAGTCAAGCCGTACGTTGGACCTCTGCGAAAACAGTCGATGCGAATCCAGAAAGCTGAAGACGATGAGATCGTAGCTTTCACTCGTCGCGTTCAGAAAGGCCCGGGCATCCGCCGCCACGACGTGCACCCGGGCGTCGGAGTATGGGCTTTCCGGATGGTGACGCCTCCCGATCTCCAGAACTCCGTTTTCGATGTCGACGACTTCGACGCGGCGCGAATCCGCGCGCAACGCTGCTGCCGCGTCGTTGCCCAATCCGCCCGCAACAATGAGCACGCTTTCGGCCCTGTGCAGCAGGAAGGGCTGGTCGTACGCGTAGCGCCACAGTCGCAGGTAGGGGCGCCGCGCGACGGAGCCATCCGAAAGGTCCAGAGCCATCTGGAAGTAGTCACCGTTTGCCGAAAGCGTGAAGCCGACATCGCGCGGCAGGATCTTCAAATCCGTCGGCCGCGTGGGACGATACGGCTCCCAGAGCGCACCGGCCCCTGCGTCGAGCAGGAGGGGCGACATTTGCAGGCGATGATACGCACTCCAGAGCGAGCCGCGGTCGAGGTGCACGACGGCGACTCCGGCGCACACCAGAACCGTCGCCGCGGCCGCACGTCCGATCTTCGATGCACTTCCGTCTGCGCAGAGTGCAAGAAGTGCCGCGGCGCAGACAGCGAACTGCCAGGCGGGAACGATGCCCCACCACGACGAGACGAGGCCCAACAGGATTCCCAGAAGACTGCCTGACAGATTCCAAACGTACGCAAAGGGGGCCGGAACCACGGCAAACAGTCGTCCGATTTCGTTTCCGAAGGGAAAGCAGGCGCCGGCGACAACGGCGAAGAAGAGCAGCAGCCAAACGAAGAGCGGCACGCCCGGCCGGGCCAACGACAGGTCCAGGAAGAGTAGCTCGGGGGATGCTCCCCGGAGTTGCAGGCCCGAGGTGAGCCACACGCAGGCCACGAGTAGACAGACGAAAACCGGCCCCAGACCCACAGACCGCCAGCCCCTGGCAGCGGCCAGGGCGCCACAGCCAAAGCCGACAAACGCGGCCAGGAGAACAAAGTTCGTGAAGTAACCCAGCACGCGAACGTGCGCGGGCAGCCACTTCATGACGAAGAGCTCGAAGAACAAAGCCAGGCAACTGACCGCGAAAAGCCGGATTGCACTCCGCGAGATCATCCGGCGTGATGCGCGACGAGCCCTCGCGGACCGGTCAACGCAATTTCACCCGGGGAAACCGCGGCGCTCCTGCGCGCCCGTCACAAAAAGCGCACGACCTTCTCCAGGTTTTCGCGGGGTGTATGAAAGCGATTGAGCGCAGCATCCGCCTGCGCGTAACCCAGAGAGATTCCGCACGCCACCTTGTGATCCTGAGGAAGCTGTAGCTCTTCGCGCACCACGTCAGGGAAGGCGGAGAGGGCCGCCTGAGGACAACTGCCCAGGCCTTGCTCACGCGCGAGCAGGAGAATCGTGTTGAGAAAACAACCCAAGTCCAGCGCCGTGTAGAACGACATCTCCTGCTGCGTCGTCAGGAAAACGGCGACCGGAGCTCCGAAGAAACGGAAGTTATCGAGCATGAACTCGTCGCGCGCGTTCTTGTCCTTGCGGTCGATACCTGCCACGCCGTAGATGCGCATGCCGAGGTCGAACATGCGTCGCTTCACGTCTGCGGGGAAGCTCGCGGCCCAAGCCGTATCCGGATGGGGCTCTCCGCTTCGTGCGGCTTCCACGAGTCGCGCCGACATACGGTCCCGGCTTGCGCCCGTGAGAACGTGCACCTGCCAGGGCTGGCTGTTCTTCCAACTGGGCGCCCGCAAGGCCTGCGAAAAAAGCTCGCGCAGCAATTCCCGGGGTACTTCACGGTCGGCGAATCGCCGGATGCTGTGTCGCGTCAGCACCGCCTCGGTGACCGTTCCCGCCCGGCCGTCGATATCGATGAACTCCTGGGGTTCGGTCGTCATTTCCTTGCGTTTCTCCTGTACCTGCATACCCTGCCTCCATTTTTTGCTTGCTTTGCGTTTCGGGCCAGACAGACTGGTCGGTCTGGGATGAACACATGGCAGACTGACTGGTCTGTCTGTCAACCCGGAAAAGCGAGCGGCGTGGAAAAAAACCTTCGGGCAGGCTCACCTCGTTTCGGCCGGGCAGGCCAGAGGTCGCCTGAACGGGGTGCTTCCGCCCGTGGGTAAGCGAATGACCAAGAATGCTCCTGCACCTGACGCTGCGGCGCTGGCCGTCCGTGACCGGATTCTGGAAACGGCGGCGCGCCTCTTTCACAGTCAGGGGTACGTCCAAACGGGGCTCAACCAGATCCTTACCGAGTCCCGTGCCGCCCGTGCCAGCTTCTACGACCACTACCCGAGCAAGGACGACCTCGGCCGCGCGTATCTGGCGCACTATTCGGAGCGGCAGTTGGAGTTTCTCGGAAGCCTCATGGAGCGCAACCAGGACCCGCACTCCTTCGTCGAGGCGTGGATGCGCATCTTGAAGAGAGAGGTCCGTCGCGCCGCCTTCTTTGGCTGTCCCATTGCGAACCTGCGCGCGCAGGCGGGCGGGCTCCCCTCCGGCTTCGACGAGCGTATCGTCGAAGTGACGGAGAGGACTCTCGCACTGCTTGCTGCTTTCGTGCGGAGTTGCCAGGAGAAGCGTTCGGTGCCGAAGTCTGTGGAACCCAGGCGCGCGGCGCGCCAGGTTTTCGTTGCGTACCACGGAGTGCTGCAACTGTGGCGCCTCGGCGGTCGGGCCGAGAGTCTGGATGAGATGTGGCCGATGTGCCGTGGCGCTCTTGAACTTTAAGACTGAGTGGGTGAATGCTTTGGTGGCGATTCAGGCTGGTCGGCCGCGCCGAAACGCCGGCAAACCGCCGGACGCGTCACGCGAACTTGCCGCGTACCATGGGCGCGGTGAATGTCTGGGGCCGCAGAGGGTCGCCGGCTCCAATAGAGAAGGTCACCAACATCGAGGAACTACTACCTTCGCCGCGCGCTACCCAGGTCCCGGGCGCGAACGCGTGCTTGGTTCTGCTCTTGTCGGCCGCTGAGAGCGCGCGTGCCGCCAGCGCTCGATAGACACGAATGCATTCGCCGCACGAAAACAGCATGGAAAGGAGCGAGGCCAGGCCGGGGAGCCCGAGAGTGTTGGCTGCCCGCTGCATCGCTCTTCTACTGATAGTCGCGGGTAATTTCACCGTTCAGCCCAGCGCTCGCTGCACGAGTTCGCGCAGGTCTGGGCGCAACGAAAGCGAGAGCGCCCGCTTCTTGGCGGCCTCGGACATCTTCTTCCAGGTCTTGCGGAGAATTTCGGCGACCTGTTCGGCCGGATGTTTCGCGGCGAATTCGCCCAGATAGTGCTCCAGAAAGACCAGGCAGGCGCAGTCCTCGAGCCTCTGCACTTCCGGGTCGGTATGGAGGCCCTGCTTGCGGATAATCTTCCCCACGCGCGCCGCGAACTCACTGTCGTAGCCGGCCTGAACGAGCAACTCCCCGGCCCGGTTGGCATGGTGCTTCGCCAGGTCGGTGCGCCAGCGGTGGTAGCCCGCCTTTCCTTCCGGGTAGTCCTCTCGGGCGATGGTCCATCGTTCCAAGTGCTGGGCCCTCACCGCCAATTGCAGGGCCTCCGAGGGAGTGGGTGATAGCGCGTGCAGTGCGTCCGTCATGCGTCGCGCATACAGAAGCTCCTTGGGCGAAGGCCCTTCGGGCCCGCTTTCCCGGTGCGCATCGCGCGAGTTCGCCTCGTCTATTAGTTCGAGCGCCCGCTGGAAGGACTCCGCCATGCCCACGGGTTGCGCCCGCGGGCTCGATAGCCCAGCAAAAATCACATCAGGGCGATTGCAAACAGAGGTGGCCCGAAAACGGACCCTGCCCGAAATTAATACCAACGACTATGACCAGGAGCCGCAGCGAACGTTGCCCTTGCCCCCGGCCGCCCGTCTCCCGGGGAGCGTTGGCGGTCTTCGCGCTTTTGTGCGGCTGTGGCCAGTTTGGCGCGGACAGTCTGGTCTACTTCAATGCCCTGGGGATCCTGGGTGTGGGCGGGACGGTGAGCGGACTGGCCGGGACGGGCCTCGTGCTGCAGAACAACGGTGGCGATTCGCTGACCATCTCGGCAAACGGTTCCTTCATCTTCCCCACGCGCATCTCCGTGGGAGGAGCCTACAACGTAACAGTCCAAACGTCTCCGACGACTCCGAACCAGACCTGCGCGGTGGAGTTGGGCAACGGCCTGGCGCTGGTCCCCGTCACGAACGTCCAGGTCACCTGCCGTACGCCGACTTCCTTTTCCGACGGAGCGGTCGTGACGAACCCCTTCGGCGACTCCGCCGTTTCCGGCATGATCTTTCAATACAACGGAAAGCTCTACGTGGGACCCAACGTGGCGGAGACGGCCGTCTTCGAGATGTCGGCGGACATGTCCACCTTTGCCACCGTCACCATCGACGGCGACGGGACCATAGGTGCGCCGTTCGCCTCGTTCATCGGTCTGCCCAACGTAAGCGGTAACAACCTGGCCGGGATCGATGCGTTCTACTCGGGCTGCGCGGGCGCTTCTTCGACCACGCTGACCGGCAGCGACTGCACGGGGGCGGGCGGCACGGAGTACAACGTCATCGGAGGCTACAACACGGGAGGAAGCTATCAATCCATGTGGACGACGACGGACACAAGTTCCCCCTGGACGTACACGCAGAGAAGCTCCTTCGAGTTCAACGTCAACACCCTGCGCGCCATGTCCATGCGGATATTCAAGGACCAGCTCTACGTCGCCAGTCAGCATCAGGGAACGCAGGCGCCCAAGTTCAGTCGCATGTGCGTGCGCGCCGGCGGGTGCGCCAATGGAAACGCGCTGTGGCAGATCACCGCATTGTCCGGCTGGAGCCTGACCTACATGGGAAAGCAGGGCGCGGTCGCCAACGGTCAGTACCTGACGAACAAGATGGTGTCCATCGATACGATGTACGAGTACGACAATGACGGCACGGGGGCGAACGCCTCGCAGCTCTACATTGCCAATGGGGGTTCCGTGGACGGCGCGGCTCTGCCTTCCACCTCCGGCACCTATCGCGACGGCGGAATCTTGCGCACCGTTTTGGGCTCGTCTACGACAGCTTCCACGCCCGCAGATTCTTCGGCCACGCACTGGCAGAACGTCACACCCACGAACGCGAAGTGGACCGGATACATGAGCATCGCCCTTCCGCAAGATGCTTCGGCCGGAGACTGGGACGTACTCGTTCCCGCCAACCGCATCACGCCCGCCATCAAAGCCGTGCCGGCGATGCGCACCGCACCGAACGGAGATCTCTACGTAATCCGCAACGCCTGTTCGAGCGTCACGGTGCACAGCGTGGCGTCGGGCAACTTCGTTTCGAACGGGAGGCAAACCTGTCCGTTGGGAAGTGAGGTGCCGCAGCTCTGGGTTCTGCCGCAGGGCACCACGGCCACGCCCAAAGGCGCCGCCGACTGGCTGCTCGTGGCCGAAACCGGCGCGACCGGCCGCACGGACCTGTCGGGAAACAGCAGTTGCACCGTTTCGGGCGTCAACCAATGCGACACCGAGAACACGCACGTCACGCTCCTGGAGATCAACGGTAACTTTCTCTATGTCGGATTCGACAATGCTACGTATGGATTAAATGTATGGAGGACCGACCTTTCGTCAGTCGCCTCCGGTTCCACCCCGGCCGCTTCCGCCTTCACTCTGGTGGGCAGCTTTGGTCTGGGCAGTGCTTCCACCTACACGCGCGCCTTTTCGAGCCTGAGCTACAACCTGAGCGGCACTGACTTCGTGGTGTTGGTGGCCGGGAACGGGGCCGGAACGACGGGCGTGTTTCGCACCAACAATCAGTAGGCGCGTTCCCCCGGGACGTGGGGTCGACGCCCAAGACGGTGCGCGGGCAAGGGAACCCAACACCTGTCGCGCGCCCAGTGGTTCCGAACAATCCAGCGTGCGGGCGCGGCGCACATTCGTTCGCTCAAGGCGGGCGTGCCGCTGGCTCTCCTTGCTACGGTGGGCGTTCGCCACCTCCACAGCAACAGCGGACGCTCGTTCGACGCGGCATGGAATGGGCCCCAAGCCCGCGCCATCGCCTCGCAGGTCACGCCAAAACACGGTGCCGTTGTTCCCGTTTGCTTTCGGGAGCGGAGCCTTGGGAGATGAGTGAGCGTCGTGGTGGCGATTTAGGCGGGCGGGCCGCGCCGGAGCGTCGGAGCGGCCGCGGACAAACGCGCGCGGCCGTGACGCACCTTGAGGGCGCGGGAACGGTAGGGGCCGCATCCTTCATAGAAGCATGCCCGCATGTTGACGCAAGCTCGTCGACGCCAAGGACCTGGCACCCGAGGAAGAAATCCCCGAACCTCGGCCGCGCGTCCAGTGCTGCCGAACAACACGGCGCGCTGACACTGTGACGTTCGTTCGCTCAGGGCGCGCATACCGCCGGCACTCCTTGCTGCGACCGCGTTCGCATCCATTCCAAAGCAGCAGCGGACGTTCGTTTGGCGCGAGTGAGAATTGGCGTCAAGACTGCGCTGTCGCCGCCATGTTCGGCCGGGGCGCTATTCCAGGTTGGGGCAAGAAGCGCGCAACGGTGTCCGCCGGGTTCCGGGACCGGAGTCTTAGGAAAGGGGCGAGTGCAGCGGTGGCGTTTTGAGCGGGCGGGCCGCGCCGGGACGACGGGGAAGGTCCGGGACCGCCGCGCGCGATCGTGACGCATCTTGGGGGCGCGGGGAATGATCGGGGCCGCATCTGCGCTGATGCTGCCATGCAGCCCAGCCCGCACGCGGGACGTCTGCACGGCGACCAAGGGCGCGGCGCCCGCACAGGTACCCCAACTCCCGGCGCGCGCCCATCGGTTCCGAACAACCCAGCGCGCTGACGCGAAACCGTTCCTTCGCTCAAGGCGCGCGTGCCGCTGGCTCTCGTTGCCGCGATTGCGTTCGCGCCCATCCAAAGCCACAGCGGAGGTTCGTGCACCGCCAGAGTGCCGGGCCAGAAACTGGCGCTGTCGCCTCGATCCTGGGAGCGCGGCACCCCACTCTCGCCCTCGACTTCGACGCCCGCTGCCCGCTTACAATGGAATCGCGCCGGGTCGCCTCCCCAGAAAATAGTTGACTGACAAGTCAATCAATGCGCGCGTGTGTCTGTGGCGACTTCAGCGGAAGCCTCCGTCCAAACGGTGCCCACCCTCGACTTCGAGCCGAGCCCCGAGCACCTCGAATTCCTCGACTCGTTTCGTCGCTTCTGCGACCGTGAGATTGGCCCGGTTGCTGCTTCTGTCGACGAAGCGCAGGAGATCCCCACCTCCCATTACCGGAAACTTGGGGAGGTGGGGTTCTTGGGTCTCCTCCACGAGGAGCGGTACGGCGGTCAGGACGCGGGTCTTGTGCTGGCAACCCTCGCGCAAACGGTGCTCGCCGAGTACTGTGGGAGCACGTTCTTCTCGGCCGGAGCTTCGGCCGGACTCTTCGGGGGGCCGATTGCGGACTTCGGCACACCCGAGCAGAAGCAGAAGTATCTTCCCGCCATCATCAAGGGCGCCGAGTTGGGCGCGCTCGCGGTGACCGAGCCGGGAGCGGGTTCGGACGTCTCGGCGCTGACCACGCGAGTCGAAGAGCGCGCGGATGGACTCATCCTGAACGGACAGAAGACCTTCATCACCAACGCTCCTGTCGCCCGCTACGCGGTGGTCTTGGCCCGCTACGTAGACAAAGACGGAAGCGACCGCGGCCTGACGCATTTCATCGTGGACCTGTCGCTACCGGGCGTGAGCCGCGGGCGGCCCATGAAGAAGATGGGGCTGCGCGCCTCGCCCACAGGGGAACTCTTCTTCGAGGACGTGCAGCTTGGCAAAGAGAACATCCTCGGAAGGCCGGGCAGGGGTTTTCGTCAGACCATGTTGACCTTCTCGCGCGAACGCCTGGCGCTCGCGGCGTATTCTGTCGGTGTGATGGCCGCCTGCCTTGCCGACTCGCGCCGCTACAGCAAAGAGCGCCGCGCTTTCGGCAAGCCGATCGGGAAGCATCAGAGCGTGGCCTTCATGTTGGCCGACATCCTCACCGGCTACCAGGCTTCCCGGCTGCTGCTCCTGGAAACCGCCTGGCTCATGGAAGAAGCCCGCCTCACCGAGGCGAGCGGCCTCGAACACAACGGAGAGTGGGTGGATCTGGCGGCCCGCGCGGCCACCGTGAAGCTGCTGGCTTCCACGCAAGCCCGCGAAGCAACCAACCTCGCCGTGCAGATTCACGGAGGGGCCGGCTACATCGAGGAGTTTCGGGTCTGTCGCCTGTACCGGGACATCAAGATCGCCGAGATCGGCGGTGGCACCTCCGAGATCCAGAAGGGCATCATCGCGCGGGCTGAAATCAAGCGCGTCCGGTAGCCAAGCCGGGCGACTTTTCCTTGCCCCCCGCGCGGGCCGCCGCAACACTGGGACTTTTCATGGGCATCGCCGAACGCAAGGAACGCGAGAAGGCCGAGCGCCGGAAGGCCATACTGGACGCGGCTCGCCAGCTCATCCGCACCAAGACCTTCGAAGAGATCACCATGGACGAGATCGCCCGAGAGCTGGAGCTTTCGCGCGCCACCCTGTACCTCTACTTCAGCAACAAAAGCGAGATCTACATCACCCTGCTCACCGATGGCATGGAGCAGTTGCTCTCCGCCTACCACCAGGCCCTCGCGACGGCCGGGATCGTGGACCCGTGGGAAAAGATGCGGGCCATGGCCGTGGCCTTCTTCCAATTCTATGCCGAGAACCACAGTTACTTCGACCTGCTGGTGAACAAGAGCGATCAGCTGGTTGCCGAGAGCAGCCCTGAGGCCACGACCCGCTTCAACGAAGTGGGTCATTCGCTCATTGTCCCCATTGCCGAAGTGTACCGGGAAGGCGTGGCGGCCGGGCGGTTCGCGGACTTTCCGCCGGACAAGATGGCTTACATGCTGCGCGCCATCGCCATCGGGATTGCCATGGGTTTTCGCGAAGGGAAGTTGAAGTTTCCCGAAGACGTCGTGCTCATGGAGCACCTGCTTCTGGGCGGCCTTCAGGGTCGGAAGTAGTCGGAGCCCTCGTTTTTTTGCCGGCGCGCCCCCCGAGGACCTGTAGGCTGGGTCCATGCCGACGCGGCAAAGTTGCCTGCCCCTGACCTTGTGCTGCGTCGCGGTAGCCGCGCTCGTCCCGTTTTCGTTGGGAGCCGAACCGGAGCCGTTGCGCTATTCGGAGCACCAAGTCATCGAGAGCGCCGAGCGTGTGACGTCTCTCGGAACGACGGGCAAGCACGGTTGGTGGGTGAGCTTCGAAGCTGTAGACCCCGCGCTCCTCACCGCAGAACTCCTGCGCGGTGAACCAGAGCGAGGCGCACAGCGGCCACCCGGACCGAAGTGGTATCCCGTTCGCGTTCCCGCGTACCTCACACAGCTTCCTCAGTACGAGCGAGGTCACAAGGAGATGTGGTACGTCAAAGTACTTCGAATCCCTTCGCGCCTGCCTCCCGCACTTTCGGTTCGGCTGGGAAAGATCAACGACCGCGACCGCGCCTACTTCAACGGCAGGCTCATCGGCAGTACCGGCGTCTGGGACGCTCGGCCCGCGCAGGCCTACGACCTCGTTCGAGTGTACGAAATCCCGGTCGCCACCGTTCGCCCCGGTGCTCTCAACGTTCTACTCGTCCACGTGCGCGGGTTCACAGATCTCGAGGACGGTATCACGCGCGACCGACTGGAGATCGGTCCCACGCCGCTCCTGCATCGGGCCGTACTGCACGAGGCGTACTTCGAGATCATCTTTCTCATTTCGTTCCTGACGGCAGGTGCTTACTTCCTCTTTCTGTTTTTGCGGCGGCGGGTGGAAAGAGAGAACCTTTTGTTCGGATTGTTCATCCTCTCGCTCGTGGCCTACCAGTTTCTCAAGACGCAGTTGCGCTTCGAACTGCCCATCTCGTTTCTCGAAGCCAAACGCCTCGAGTACCTGGTCCTGTACCCGCTCGTGCCGCTCTTCTACTTCTTCCTGCGCCACTACTACGAACTGCCGCGCGGGCGACTGTTGCTGTGGTGGGATCGCTTCCTGTGGTTGCCGCTGGCGGTGATTGTGGCCTGCTGGCTGCACGTCCTGGTGACCGGTGATGCCAATCGCTGGTGGGACGCACAGCGGCTGGTGGGTCAGCCCACATGGATCTTCTTCATCGTGGGGATGATCGGCATTTTGGTCAGCCGCGTTCGGGTCGGCAACCGCGACGCGTTCTACATGCTCGCAGCACTGCTGGTAATCCTCGTCGGCATGGTGCTGGATGTGCTGGCCAGCCGGGGGCACATCAATTTGGCCTCCGTATTCACCTTCTTTTTCGCCGCGTTCGTCCTGAGCCTCGCTTTGATATTGGCCAACCGTTTCGTCCGCATCAACAAGGAAGTCGAAGACCTCAACCTGAATCTGGAGCAGAAGGTCCGCGAACGAACCGATCGGCTGAATCGTTCGCTCGAAGAGGTGCGCGCCCTCAAAGAACAGCAGGACGGTGATTACTTCCTCACGTCCCTTTTGATTCAGCCATTGGCCGGAAATCATTCTCGGGGCTCGGGCGCGCTGTTCGAGATGTTCGAGAAGCAGAAGAAGGCGTTTCGCTTTCGTCGCTGGGAGAGTGAGATCGGCGGAGACCTCCTCGTGGCCTACGACGTCGTGCTGCGGGGCCGAAGATATGCGGTTTTTCTGAATGGGGATGCCATGGGCAAATCGATGCAGGGCGCAGGCGGTGCTCTGGTGGTGGGAACGGTCTTCAAGTCGGTGGTGGCGCGCATGTCGGCGGGTGCGGATGCGGATCGCTATCCCGAGCAGTGGTTGAAAGAGTGTTTTCTTCAGCTCCAGGGTGTCTTCGTTTCCTTCTCCGGAAGCATGATGCTGTCAGCCGTCATTGGCCTCGTGGACGACGAAAACGGCATGTTGTACTACATCAACGCCGAGCATCCTCCGGTTGTCCTCTTTCGGGATGGTCACGCTCGTTTCTTGGAAGATGAGACGCAGTTGCTCCGAAAGATCGGAATCGAGGCCGTCGAGGGTCAGCTCCGCGTGTTCACGTTGCGGCTCGTGCCTGGAGATGTGTTTTTCGTCGGTTCTGACGGTCGCGACGACCTCCTCATCGGTGAAACGGCTGAGGGGAAGCGAATGATCAACGAGGATCACACGCTCTTTCTGCGTGCCATCGAACGAACCGCGGGCGAGCTGCGGCTTCTCGTTGACGAAATCTTTCGGAGCGGCAGCCAAACGGACGACCTGACTCTGCTGCGACTTTCGTTCAGGGAAGACGCGGCTGTTCCCGAGACGGCCAAACCGCCCGACGGCTTTGCTGCGGCCCTGGCGCAGGCAGACGAGTACGAACAGAGCGGGCAGCTTCAGGAGGCACGCGACGCCGTGGAGCGCGCGCTGGGTCTTTTCTCACGGCCGGACGTTCGCGTGCGATTGGCCGGTCTCGAGCGAAAGCTGCACAACTATTCGGCGGCGGCGGACCTGTACATTCAGGCCTCCGAAGAGGTACCGGAGAACACCAAAGTGATCCTGCGCGCAAGCGGATGTCTGCGGCTTTGCGGTCGCCTGACTGAAGCAGCGGAAATGGGTGAGCGTGTACGACTTCGCAATCCAGAGGATGCGCGCAACCTGCTTCATCTGGCCGATTGCTATCGGAGGCTTCGGCAGGAGGCGCGGGCGCGCATGCTGTTGGAACTGGCGCGCGGACTGGCCCCCGACCTGCCGGCCCTGCACGAACTCGCCGCGCGACTGAACTGATGATGACTCCGGACTGAAGCGCGTTTCAATCCACGCGCGAGAGTAGAAAGCTGCGTTCCTGTCCATTGGCGCGCGTTACTTCCAGGCCAGCCAGCCGAGGGTTGTCTGCAAACACTTCCATACGAAAGCGAGGCCCGGTGATCAGGCCACCTTCCTCGACGGCGTCTGCAAAGACCTCGGGCATTTCGGGTTCGACGGTCAGCGTAGCTGTCAGTCGCTTCCAACCGCGTACGAGCAGAAGTCGTACGCTCCGCGGAGCGGTCTCGCCGTCCCAGTGGGTCGTCGACCAGTTGCTTCTGGGCTTGGGGTCTCCGGCAGAACGCGACTTTGCGGGAGGCTTCTCGGGTTTCTTGAGGAGTACTTCACCGGCCGTGGGACCCTCTCGATTGCCGGCGAACACGGCCCGTACTGCAAACTGACAACCGCGCGTGGGGCAATCACCCGCCACGGCGCGAAAGTCGACCCGACGCGCGGGGACTTCCGTCACTTTGGTGAAGGCCTCCTCTCCGGGGGCCTTCCGGTACACGGCGTAGGCCTGGGCGCCGCGGACCGATGGCCACCACAATCGAACCTGCCCGTCGCGCGCGAAATAGCCAAAGAGGAGCGCCGGTTTCTTCCCGTCCGGCGCGTCTGTTCCCGACGGCGACACACATCCGCTGCCAAAGGCCACGAGGCCCGTACACGCGAGCACGAGAAGCCCGCGCACAGCAGCCCCGGTCATCCTGCCGCCTCGGTTCCCGGGCTTTCGAGAAAAACGTAGCCCCGCGGGCTCTGGACTTTGATGTGAACAGGGATTCCCTGTCGAACGCTGGCCGTGACGGTGCAGAAGTCTTCGAAAATCTGCAGGCAGCGGGAAGCCCGTTCCGGATCGGCTCCAGCGACGTCTATGGTGATGGTTACGCGAAATTCCTTGATCCGCAGCCGCTTCTGCTCGTTGCGATCCAGAAAGCCCTGCACGTGTGTTTGGAGGCTGCGCACTTCGAGTTTGGCTTTGCTCACGCAAAACAGCAGACTCGCCGAAAGGCAATTCCCGACTGCCGCGCCAAGGAGGCGCGACGGGTTGGGCCCTTTCCCGTGACCAAGAGGTGGCGGCTCGTCGACCAGCAGGGGCGGCAGGCCCGTGCCTTCGAACTCTACTTCGAACTCGAAGTTCTCGATCCGATTGAGCTGGATATCGAAGCTGCCTGCGTCCATGTTCGATTAGACGCAGGCGTTCGGGTTTCGGGTCAAGGGTATTTCGATTCCTGCCCGGGGTGATAGGCGCGCGCGCCGCTCTCGGCCAAGATTTCCTTTTCGGTGAGCGGCAGCGGGCGCAGGGTCCGGTCCGCAAAGGCGCGGGCCTGGTCCGTGTAGTGCGGAGATGTGGGTCGACTGGAGTTGCCGTATTGGTGCCTCGAGAACGAACGCACGCCAAACGAACCGAACTCGACGAGCATCACGTACGAGTCGCCGGCGGTTGCCACCATGCGGCCGCGGCGTGGCGCAGAGTGCACGCAGTTCAGAAGATCAGTCCCGCCGCCGAGGCCAATGTCGAGCGTCCCCCTCTGGAGCCGCTGCACCTCGGACAGGGGTACGTCCACGCGGCCGAAGTTCTTCTTCAAGAAGGCGACGGCTTCGCGAAACGCGTCCACGGGAGTTTTGAGGTGTGCGAACTCCTGCCTGCGGATCTCGGTGGAGAGCGCCTGCAGCATGTAGATCCCGATGATGGCGCCCGGCGATTTCTCTTCTGCCTTTCCGTCCCAGGCGCGCAGCAGTTCGAGCGCTTTGGCTTCGTCGGGGCCTGCGGGCCTGTAGTCACGCAGCGGTTCGATGGCCAGTTTGTACATGGGTCCGGCGGGGTCGTAGGTCCGGTCCCACTTATAGCGCAGAAAGACCTCACGGGAGATCCGCTCTCCTGAACCGAACAGACGCAGCGATCGCAGGCCCCGGTTGTTCTGGAGGCTCTCGATCCCGTGCTCCCGCGGGAAATCACTCGCCTTGGGGTTGCCCGTGCCCGTTGTCGTGAGGAAGGGACTGGTGTTGCAGTTCTGAACGAAACCGGAGCTTGGATTTTTCACCATCGGGAGGGAACGCAGGGGCACGTACTGCGACCAGATGAGATCGCTGCGGTCTCCCGGCAGCACCTTCGAGTAGTCCAGACCCGGAACCCGCTTGGGCAAAAGTGCATTGTACACATAAAGTATGTGGGAGCGGTCGGCGTACACCGTGTTGAACATGGGGATGCCTTGGGTCTCCATGGCCCGCAGCCACTCGTCCAGGTTTCTGGCCTTGTTCATGCGGTACCATTGTTCGCCCGCGTGCATGGCCCGACCGATGCCGCTGTAGCGGATGGCAAAGTAGCCGTAGTCGGTCTTGAGTACCGGACCATGGCGACTTGCCAGAACATCCCGCGGAATCGGCAGCGTGAAGAAGCCGACGTCCAGACGCAGCCCGGCGGACCGGCGTTCGAGAGGGAGCCACTGCCCGTCCAACTGGTAGTGCGTGCCCTCGGCGTTCACGGTAAGCTTGTAGACATCGATGATGTCGGGTTTGTTCACCGTGTGCGCCCAGCCCAGGTGCTGGTTGTGGCCGTGCAGCACGATGGGCGCGCCCGGGAAGAGGCCGCCCGCAGCATTCCAACCTTCGCCGGAAACGATGTGCGCTTCGTACCACGCTACCGGGCCTTCGTACGGTTGGTGGGAATTCACGTTGAGCCGCGTCGTGTTGTCGGTGGAGCGAAAGGCAGATACCGCGTGTGCATTCGAACCCGGAAAAGCGACCGGCCCCAACGCCACGGTCCGGTCACCCACGTTCCGGGGTGATTGTTTCGAGAGCAGCAGCTTGAGCATGCCGGGCAGGTCGGCCATGTACGGAATCTTGTGCGCGAAGCCGGCGGCCAGGTCCCTTCCGCGAAACGGCAGCAGGACTGTTCTTACTTCCTCCGGATGCTTGTAGGCGTAGTAGTTCAGACCGCGGGCATAGCCTTCGAGCACAGCGCGGTAATCCGGTGAGAGTTTTTCGTAGTCTCGCGCCACCTGGCCTTCCACATCGATGAGCGCCGCGTAGTAGTCGTTGACGATGCTGTCCACGGAAAGGAGCACCAGGCCCAAGCGCCCCCGCGACGCTGCCGCCACCGCTTGGATGAGCGGGTAGTCGTCTTCGGCATGCGCGTACGCCAGGCCAAACGCCGCGTCTGCATCCGTACGCCCGAACACATGCGGCACGCCGAGTCCGTCGCGGAGAATGCGTACGTTTTGCACGTGGGCGAGAGTCAACGCATCGGGGTCCGGGATTCCCGGCGCCAGAGCACGCCGCGCGAACCACCACATCGTGAGTAGCAGGGTTGCGGCGACGATGAAGCGCACCGTGCGAGGGCGCAGGGCGCGGGAGAGCGTGTCGTTCATGTGGCAATCCAGTCCCCGCCACGTGATTCGGTCAAGCCGGAGCGCGCTTCAGCGAAAGGCCGGCTGCGTCCAGGCAAAGAAGGCGCGCAGCTCTTTTTCCCCGGAGGATACGGGAACGCGTCGCACGAGCGTGACGCGGGCGCGAACGTAGGGCTCTGTGGCTCCCATCGCGTGCGTGGCGGAACTGGCGGTCCTGATGCGCAGACGGCGACCGTTGCGACCGAAGAACTCGATGCGCACGACCTCCCGTTTCTCCGAAGTGGGTTCACCGAACAGGCCTTTGCGAATTGCGCCCGCCGACCGTCGCAGGTCGACAGAGAGGGAATACCGCCCGCGGCTCACTTCGAGGTGTCGGAGGAAGACGCCGCTGGACGCGTAGAAGTCTCCGCGCTTCATAGCTGAGAGCAATGCCTCGCGCGTGAGTCGGCGCGCGCGAACCATGATCCAGGCGCGGCCCGGATTGGGCTGACCGACTCCCGAAGAGAGGAACAGATGCGCGTCGTCGGTCGCAAGACCGTACAGCCTCATTCCTTTGGAGAGGAGCGTGTCCCAGATCGCCTCGGTCGAAGGATGAGCAGAGCCGCCTGCGTTTGCTGCGTGCGGGTGGCCGTTGTAGAGTTCGAAGAAGCGCAGATCCCTCACGGGGAGGATGTCTTCGGTCCCGAGCGACCAGGAGAGGTTCGGATGATTGAGGATGGCCACCCCGCCCGCTGCGCGCACGCGGTCCACGTAGGCACGGATCCGGGCGTGGGGTTGCATTTCGGGTGTGGTCCAGTCGACCAGGCGACGGGTTCCGAGTGCCGTCACGTGAACCACGCGCGCGCCAAACGGACCGGGTTGGGTTACCTCCTGTCCGCCGAGGAGCAGGAAGTCGCGGCGCACTCTGCGGGGGCGGGGGTCTGCCTGTTCCAGACGCTTTCGCAGTCGCGCGAGTACGGCCCGCGGTTCCAGGAACGCGTTGTGTTCGGAGAGGACCGCGAAGTGGTAGCCCTGATCGTGATACCACTGCGCCGCCACTTCGGCGTCCGCGTCGCCGTGACCGCTCAGCCGCGTGTGTGCGTGTGTATTCCCCCGGAACCACCGGAGCTTTCCGCCCGGCTTCTCTGCCGGAGGGCGTGTTGCTTTGGAACCGGCGTTCGGACGGGTGGCGCTGTTGGACGCGCCCGCGGGGGCAGGCACAATCCGCGTGAGCGCCACGAGCAAGCACGCACCGACACCCCGACAGAACCAACGTCCCCGATCAGGCGACCGGCGCTGCACTCGCATCGGGCGCAGGCCGTCAGGAGAAGCCAGCCATGTCGCGCACAAAAACGTTGCCAGAGAAGGATTCCGTTCGAGTCTCGTCGGACGCAGCGCGACGTTGAGGGTTTGCGGGCGAGGAGCGCAAAAGAAATGAAGTGGATCCGGTTCTTGCTCTTGACTCTGATCGCGCTGGCCGCCCCCGTCATATTCCTCGCCGTCCGACCCACGGCGCATCACTCGCCAGAAGCGCCCGGTTTTGTGCCCGTGGACGAGCCAGCGCTGGCGACGCGCTTCGTACCGGAGGTGTGGAGCGGTGAGTTCGAGTCACCCACGCGCCTGCTGTACCGCATGGCCCGAGACGAGCGCGGGCGCGTGCATATCGTCTATCACTTTGTCTGGCCCGGAGAACGGAATCCCGGTCCCGGTTGGGGTCCGCGCCTGAGTCGCTGGGTGTACACGGGCGGACTTGGTCTGCAACGCATCATGTTCGGCAAAGGCGACATCGAGTTGGTCGTGGTCGTGGTCGGTCCGGACGGTCGGTTGGAGGAACTGTTGTTCGAAACAGCGGAAGCCTATGACCCGCGGGCCTTCGGAGTCCGGCACCGCGATGTGCGTCTCAGAGGTCCGGCGGCCTCCGCTCCGGGTTTTGCCCTGCGCGTGATGTCCTGGAACCATCTGTTCGAGCCGCTCGCGCGAGCCGGTGCTGCTCCCCGCGGCTCGCGTGTCACGCTGGCGCCGGAGTACTTTACGAACGAACTCTGGGAGGAATATACCATGTTTCGCCAGAAAGAGACCTTCTTTCGTCGTTCGCGGGCGCACGAACCTTTCGAGCGCAAGGGCGTGCGGTGAAGGGTTCGTGGATCAGTCTGCGATCATGCGCGCCTCGTGCTCCGCAGCAGATCGCCGACGCTTGCGGCGGTCACTTGTCGGTCAGGTCGGTGATGCCCTGCCATTCGGGGGGCGCACCATGTGCGGCAAAGTGTTCGCATCGGCGCAGGTGCACAACGGCCGCGGTGTCGCCCGGGTTTTGCCGCAGCACTGCGCGGAAGTGCTCGGCAGCCGTTGAAAAATCGCGCATCAGGTACGCCGAGATTCCTCGCTCAAACTGGCGAAGCGTGGCCATCTTGAGCGCGACCGACTCGGTCGCTTCACCGTCGAGAATCTCAGCTACGGAAACTTGCTCTGCCTTCCCTTTCACGCGGACATGATCCAGAATCCGAACGCTGTAGCGAGAGGGGTCCGGAATCCGAAACAGCGTCTGCTCGCTCATGACGATCGTGGCACCATACTGTTTGGTCAAGCTTTCGAGGCGGCTTGCCAAGTTGACAGCATCCGAGATCACGGTTCCCTCCATTCGTTCCTCTTCGCCAATGGTGCCCAGCATGAGGCGTCCCGTGTGCAGGCCGATTCCGATTTCGATGGGTGCATACCCCTTGGCGGCGCGGCGAGTGTTGTAGATTGCTAAGAGTCGGCGCATGCCGATAGCCGCATTGAGGGCGTCTTCGGGATCAGCCGGGAACAAGGCCATGATTGCATCTCCAATATACTTATCGATGAAGCCCCCGTTCTCTCGGATCAACGGGCCGATTCGTTTGAGGACCGCGTTGAGAAACTCGAAATTCTCCGTCGGCGACATGCGCTCGGACAGCGTTGCATATCCCCGTATGTCAGAGAAGAGGACCGTCATCTCCTTTTCGACTGCATCCCCAAGCCGCACATCCGTGATGTCATCCTTTCCCAAGAACTTGAGAAATTCCTTCGGGACGAAGCGCGCAAAGGATGACGTCAGCGCCTTCTGGCGTTCCAAGGCACCCCTCTGAGCTTGGGCCTTCTCCTCCTGAAGAACCCGGAAGCGGTAGCCCAAGCCCAATGAGATCAGGACGGCTTCGAGCGCTGCACCCGTTATGGCCACATGCTTCGCCGCCGGCGGGAGGACGCCGGTGAACATGAGAATCGAGGCGATGGTCCCGCAAATGAGCAGACTCCAGGCAGCCAGAAAGATCAAGGCGGGCTTCGAGCCACCCCGGGCCGCAAAGATTCCTGCGAGCAACAGCAGGAAGGCAACTACTACAACCAAAAGGTTCACCAGAGTCGCGCCGAGGCGATAGGGTCCGAACAGCGGCACCAGCTCTGCTGCTACTAACAGGCCGCCCGCCCCGTAGAGGAGGCGGTTGAGGAGTGGAGCATACAGATCCAGCGCAAGGAAACGGCGAGCGAAGGCGATTGCGCAGAAGTAGCTCAAGCCCGCCAAAACAGTGAAAGAGCGGTTGTGCCACCAGACCCACTTCGGCCATATGTATGCATAGGCATATCCTTCCAGTGAGATGAAGCCCAACATGAGCAGCAGCACGTAAGCGGCATACCACAGGAAGGTCCGATCGCGGATTGCGAAGAACAAAAGCAGATTGTAGAGTGACATTATCAGCAGCAGGCCGCAGAACGCTCCCCATAGCAGATGCGCCCGGAGCGAGTTTCGCTGCAAACTCGCATCGGTGTGGAGGGCAAACGGGATCAGAATGGGACCGCTCGTTTGAACGCGCACAAAGAGCGTGGTTGCCTCCATGGCGGCCCGTTTCAAGGGGAAGAGAAAAGTCGGAAGGGGCACGGCCCGGTCCGCAAAGGGAAAGGAGTCACCGGCCACCATGCGTCGCGACCCGGGGGCCGGGATGTGAACCTCGATTCTATCCAGCTGCGCGTAGTCGATTTCCAGCCAATCCCAGTTGGCCGCGCCGACCACGTCGAGGCGAAACCAATGTGCCGTCGCGGATGCCGGATAGCTCGGCGTAGTTGTTCTCAGCGGCGTGAAATTCCCGTTTCTGATCTGCGCGAAGGACAGGGAACCCGACGAATCTGCAAAATGGGAAACCGTGAATGTCGGCTCGCTTCCTTGACAGGCAAACACAGTGGAAGCCAGCAAGATCGCGGGAGCAAACGAAATCTTTCTCATGGCCACCTCCTACAACTCCCGCCCGACCTTTCTCCCTTCGTAGATGGCCATGGCCGCGTTCCTGCCCGCCACGCAATCGCCGATGGCGAAGCAGTCGATGCCTGCACTCTGCAACTCGCGCAGCAGAGCGTCTTCGGGTGAAGCGGGCCCAGAAACCACGAGCCATTCCGCCTCCTCCACCCAAGCCTTCTGCGTCAAAAAATCGACGAGTTTTGCGCCACCTGACTGCCAGCGCACGATTCCGGTGGACGTGAGTACGCGGCCGCCCGCGCGCGCGAAGTTGCGCCGAATCGGCCTGTCGGCGCCGGTGTTCACGAGCTCAGCGCCGAGGAGCGGAGCCGCGGTCACGAGAGTCACGCTGACCCCGGACTGCTGAAGCCACAGCGCGGTTCCCGCAGCCTGCCAATTCCCCAGTTCGTCGAGCACGAGGACCCGCCCGGTTGGTCGCACGGTTTCCTGGAGCACTTCCTCCACTGTGGCCGTGCGCGACTCTTCCAGGCCGGGCAGCGTGTCCCAAGCCGGGAAGGCGCGTTGAAAGCCGGTGCGCGGGGTCGAGCCGCCGGTGGCCAGGACGATGGCCGTGTCCCGCGCCGCGCCGCTGAAGCTATGTACATACGCTGTATCTGCCCGAAAGGACGTTCGGACATTCACGTTCAAGCGCCGCAACTCCCGCTCGTACCAGTCCAAATGCTCGAGAATCCGCTCCCGCGATGGCTGTCGGCCGGCCAGCCGATAACGACCGCCCAATTCCGACGAGGCCTCGACCAGCGTCACGGCGTGACCCCGTTCAGCGGTCGTGCGCGCCACCTCGAGTCCGGCGGGGCCTCCGCCCACGACCAGCACACGGCGCGTTGCGGGTGCAGGCGCGGCCCGGGTTTCCGACCACGCGACCTCGCGTCCGACGGCCGGGTTCACGAGGCAGGAGATCCAGTAGTCGCGGTTCCGTCGGCCGCGACACTGCTGGTTGCAGGAGATGCACGGTCGCACCTGATCGCCAGCGCCGGACAGAGCTTTGTTCGCGAGCTGTGGGTCGGCCATCTGGGAGCGCACGAGGCTCACCAGGTCGGCCATGCCGGAAGCCACCACAGTCTCGGCGTTTGCCGGAGTGCGAACCTGACTTTCCGCCTGGACGCGGATGTGTTTGAGCGCCGCCTTCAGCTGTGCGGCGAAAGGTGGTCCGAACATATCTTTTTGAAACGACGAAGGGATGAGCGGCTCGGTGTTGAAGTAGCTCCCGGTGCCACAGCTCGCGTAGTCGACGTCGCCGCGGGCGTCGTATTCCGAGAGAATGGCAATCGTTTCGTCGGTGGGACAGAGGATGGGGGAGTCCGGATCGAAGCTGAGCGCAAGTCCGACCAGGAAGTCGTCACCACACTCGCGCCGAATCCCCTGGACGATTGCGTCCGAGAAGCGCATTCGGTTGGTGCGACTGCCGCCAAAGCGATCCGTGCGGCGATTCGACCACGGCGCCCAGAACTGGTCGATGAGTCCGTTGTAACCGGAGAAGAGCTCCACGCCGTCGAAACCGGCGGCGCGGGTTCGCTTGGCGGCTCGTATGAAAGCGGCAATCATTTCCTCAACCTCACGTTCGGTCATGGCGTGGCTGCCGTGGGAATCGTGATAGGAGGGCAGGCCCGAGGGAGAGTAGTTGGGCAGCCAGGAAAGCGCGCTGTCAGTGTGCTGACCGAGGTGGTAGAGTTGCTGGACGATCACGGCGCCGTGCTCGTGACAACCGTCCGTGATTCGACGGAAGGGTTCGATGATACTGTCGTCGTCCGAGCGGAAGTTGCCCCGCGTGAGAATCGAGGAGGGATGCACCGGCACCGGCTCGGTGACGATGAGCGCCGCGCCGCCGCGGGCTCGCTCCAGGTAGTAGTGAAGGTGTCGCTCGCCGGGCAGACCGTCGTCACTCATGTTGGCCGTGTGCGCGCCGAAGGTGATCCGGTGCTTGAGAGTCACGTGCCGGAGGGTGAGCGGCCTGGCGAGGTGCGGGAAGGGCATTTCCGCGGGCGAATCGGGGGACATGGGCCGAGGTGACGCCATGCACGGGTGCCGCAAAGCAATTCCTGTGTGCTTGACGTCGGACCACGCCCGCGGCGCGATCGGGTGTGCGCTGTGGAGGTTTTCTTGGCTGAGGCGTGGGCCGGGCTCGACGCGTTCCTCGTGGCCTTCGGCGATGCCGCCTGGGGTTCGCCGCTGCTCGTGCTGTTGCTCGGAGGTGGCACTTTCTTCTTATTGTATTCCCGCCTGCGTCCGCAGTTGCACCTCGGTCATGCGCTGTCCGTGCTGTCCGGTCGCTTTGACCGGCGAGACGATCCAGGGGAGATTACTCATTTCCAGGCGCTTTCCACAGCCCTTTCGGCCACCATCGGCCTGGGCAACATCGCGGGTGTTGCGGTGGCGCTTTCCACGGGCGGGCCGGGGGCGCTTTTCTGGATGTGGGTCAGCGCCGTCGTCGGGACGGGTACCAAATTCTTCACCTGCACCCTGGCCGTCCTATACCGCGGGCGTACGGTATCCGGCGCGGCGACGGGCGGGCCGATGTACTACATCATCCACGGGCTCGGTCCGCGCTTTCGACCGCTGGCCGTTGCGTTTGCGGTGTTCGGCCTCATCGGCTGTCTGCCGCTCGTCGTTTCCAACCAACTCGTGCGCGTCCTCTTCGAGACGACCTGCGTGCCGCTCGGTTTCGTGCGCAGCGGTTCGGAGCCCTACTGGTTCGCGGGACTCGGCGTGGCGCTGGCGGGACTGACGGCGCTCGTGATCTTCGGTGGTCTTCCGCGCCTCGCGCGTGTTTCCGCGCGGCTCATGCCCGCCATGACCATCGGCTACGTGCTGGCGGTGCTCTGGATCGTCGCGCTGCATTCCGATCGGCTGGTCTCGGTGATCGCCCTGATCTTCGAGGACGCCTTCACGGGCCGGGCGGTTGCCGGGGGCTCCCTCGGGACGGTGGTGATTACCGGAATCCGACGCGGGGCCTTTTCCAACGAGGCGGGCATCGGAACGGAGGTCCTGGCACACGGAGCTGCCCGCACCAAAGAACCGGTGCGCGAAGGACTCGTGGCCATGCTTGGACCGATGATCGACACCCTGGTGATTTGCTCGGCTACCGGTTTTGCCATCCTGCTTTCAGGCGTGCCGCTGGATTCGTCCGGGCACGGCGTGGCGCTGACCCTGAACGCATTCCACCAGGCCCTCCCGGTCCTGGCCGGGATTCCCGTCGGACAGGTCGTTCTGGCACTGGCCTGCGCTATATTTGGACTCACTACATTGTTTGGATACTCGTATTATGGCGGCAAGTGCCTGGAATTTTTGGTCGGAGCGCGCCTCGGCAATCCGTACCGCGTCTACAGCATGGTGTACGTCGCCTCGATTGTTTTTTCGGCTGTTTCCACTCTCAAGGGGATGTTGGGTCTCTTGGATGGGTTCTTTGCGTTGATGGCGTGGCCGACGATGATTGGGGCGCTCCTTTTGGCCCCGCGCGTGAAGGAAGCCGCCGACCGCTATTTCGGCCTGCTTTCGCAATCGCGGATCGCCGGCACATCCGCTTCGGGGGAGTCGAAACGTGGTTCGTAGAGGCGCCCCTGAGAACTGGCACGCCCTGAGTGAAGCTCAGGTTCTGGCACAGCTGGATACCGACACGGGCGGGCTCTCCGCCGAAGAGGCCCGCCGGCGCCTCACGGAACACGGTCCGAACGAAATCGAAGTCGAAAGAAGGACCGGGCCTCTGGTCATCTTCTTTCGACAGATCCACAACCCGCTCATCTGGGTGCTGCTCGGATCCTGCGCGGTGGCGATTGCCCTCGGTCAGACTACGGACGGCTTCGTGATTGGCGCGGTGGTACTCATCAATTCTCTGGTCGGCTTCGTGCAGGAGTTCCGTGCGGAAAGGGCCATCGAGGCGCTGGCCGGTCTGATTCCCGAACGGATTGTGGTCGTGCGGGATGGAGTTCCCACCGTGCTTCCTGCGAGCGGACTCGTTCCCGGAGACATCGTCCGGCTCTCGGCGGGGGATCGGATCCCGGCCGATGTGCGGTTGTTGTCGGTGAGGGCCTTTCGCGTGCAGGAAGCCGCGCTCACCGGTGAATCGGAACCCGTGGAGAAAACACTCGGCCCGTCACCGGCGGACGCGGTCATCGGCGACCGCTTCTGCATGGCTTATGGCGGGACGGTCGCCGTTTCGGGAACGGCCACGGCTGTCGTGGCCGCCACCGGCGCAAGCAGCGAACTCGGGCGGATATCCTCGCTGATCCGGCAGGCTACGGATCTGCAGACGCCCCTCACCCGGAAGTTGTCCGCCGTGGGCCGCATGCTCACAATCGCCATTCTGGCGGTGACGGCCGTCATCTTGATCATAGGCACGCTGCGCGCCACGGCGCAGGGGATCGACCTTCAGCACGCGTTTCGGGAAACGCTGATCTTTTCGATCGCCCTTGCGGTAGGCGCAATTCCCGAAGGGTTACCCGCCATCGTGACGATAGCACTCGCCATCGGCGTGCGTCGCATGGCCAAGAGGGGCGCCATCGTGCGACGCCTGCCCGTGGTGGAAACGCTCGGCAGTACGACGGTCATCTGCTCGGACAAAACCGGAACCCTGACCCGCAACGAGATGACCGTGGAGCAATTGTGGACCCTCCGAACGTCGCTTTCCAAAAGCGAGGCGAGCGCCCTGGCTGCGGACCTTCCGTCGGAAGTCGTTCGGCTCCTGGAATTTGGGGCGCTCTGTAACGACGCCGATCTGGTGGTTGGAGACGCAAGCGAACGCCTGCCTGCCATTCCCACAGAGCAGCAGAAGGCCGCGGGCGATCCGACCGAGGTGGCCCTGCTCGAAGCGGCCGCATCCGCCGGTCGCAACATCGCGCAACTGCGAAGCAAACATCCGCGCCTGGACGCGATCCCCTTCGACTCCAGCCGGCAATTCATGGCCACGCTGCACGGCGGTCCTGAACGGCGTCTCGTGATCAAGGGTTCGCCCGAAGCCGTACTGCGACGCTGCACAGGCGGCCCGCATCCGGGAGAGGACCACGCCGCCGTGATCGAGGCCACGGCCGCTCTTGCGGGAGATGGCCTGCGGGTGTTGGCGCTCGCGGAGAAGCCGTGGTCGAGCGCAGCGACCGCTCTCTCGGCAGGCGACGTGGAAGACGGTTTCTTGTTCGTCGGACTCGTGGCCCTGTTGGATCCTCCCCGTCCGGAAACCATGGAGGCGGTGCGGGCCTGCCAGGAGGCGGGCATCGTCGTGAAGATGATCACGGGCGACCACGTTCGCACGGCCGAGTCCATCGGCGCGCGTTTGGGCATCAGTTCCAGGGGCCGATCCCTCTCCGGGAAGGACCTGGCGGAAATGAAGGAGAGTGAGATGGCCCAAGCGGCAGGGGACACGCACATCTTTGCGCGCGTGGCGCCCGAACACAAACTCCAACTGGTCCGCGCCCTTCAGGCCAATGGCGCCGTCGTGGCCATGACCGGCGACGGCGTGAATGATGCCCCCGCGCTCAAACAGGCAAACGTGGGCGTGGCGATGGGCCTCGTCGGGACTTCGGTGGCGCGCGAAGCCGCCGATATCGTTCTGGCCGACGACAATTTTGCCACCATTCGCGCGGCAGTGGAAGAGGGTCGTCGCGTGTACGACAATCTCGTCAAGTCGCTCGTGTTCCTCCTCCCCACGAACCTGGGCATTGCTTTGACCTTCGTGCTGGCGATCGTGTTCTTTCCCTTCGATGCCCACACCAAGGACCTGCTGCTGCCCATGACGCCGGCGCAGCTCCTGTGGATCAACATGGTGGCAGCCGTCGCACTCGCGTTGCCGTTTGCTTTCGAAGCGAAGGAACCGAACCTGATGAAACGCGGCCCTCGGCGGCCCGACGAGCCGCTGTTCGGGACCTTCGTCGTGGCGCGCACGATTGGCGTCTCGATGCTCCTGGCCACGGGCGCCATTCTGCTCTTTCTGTGGCTCCATGCTGGAGGTGGCGCTGTCGGCGCAGACGCATCCCTGGCGCGGTCGCGCGCGCAGTCCGTGGTCGTCACCTTCATCATCGTTTTTCAGATCGCCTACATGCTCAACTGTCGGTCGCTTTCCCACTCGATGTTTCGAATTGGCGTTTGGAGTAATCCGGCGGTTTTCGTAGGCATAGCCACGGTCCTCCTCCTACAGATAGTGCTTCTGTATGCTCCGTGGATGAACCGCATCTTCGGGTCCACGCCGCTCACCGGGCGCGAGATTCTCCTGGCAGTGGCCGGCGGGTTCCTCATCCTGCCGATCATTGCCGTCGAGAAGTGGCTGCGCGCCAGGGCGCCCTGATGGCTTTCCGAAGCGGCCGATCAGGCGCCGCCGGTACCCGCCAGCCGGCGATGTGGCGGCCGGAGCGCCCAGGAGGCAACGATCAGGACGAGCATCACGATCGGCGTGATCGCGTGTTGTATTTCCATTCCGGAAACGAAAGTCGAGACGGACGCGCCGATGACGTTGATGGCCATGCCGGCGTAGGCCCATTCTTTCACGAGCGCAAGGCCTGGCGCGATGAGGGCGGCGGCGCCCAGCAGTTTCCAGACGCCGAGCATCCGAATGAAGTACGGGGGGTACCCGAGTTTGGTCATGCCTTCCACCACTTCCGGCGTCTGCATGATGTAGACGACGCCCGCGAAGGCGTAGTTGGCCGCCACCAGGGCGGTGATCACCCAATAGGCGATCAGCTTGATTCTTGCTTTGTTCATACCTCACTCCTTCGCGGCGCGTTGCCCGCTTTTTTTTGGTGGCCGGCGCACGGCCGAGAGCGCTCCGTTCTCCGGTGGAACACACGCAACTCAAAGGCAGGGTGACGAGCGCAAAACTGTGGCTCCCCATCGAGGAAATCGAATCCTCGGCCCTGACCCAACTGCGCAACACGGCTTCGCTGCCGTGGGCCGTCCACGTGGCCGTGATGCCGGATTGCCACTTCGGTAAGGGCGCCACGGTGGGTTCGGTGGTCGGTCTGCGCGGAGCCGTGAGTCCCGCGGCGGTCGGAGTCGACATCGGGTGCGGCATGCTGGCCACGCGCACGAACCTCCGCGCGTCGCACCTGCCCGATCAACTCGGAGAACTGCGCGCCAGCATCGAGGAGTGCATACCGGTCGGATTCCACGGGCATCCGAGCTCGCGCAGTTTTCCTGCCGAATTCCGACACGGTCGCCCCAAGAAACGGCTCAAGGCGCTGCTGGACGGCTTCGCGCATCTGCACGAGGGCGTGCGCAAACTCGAACGACGGGCCGTCGAGCAACTCGGTTCGCTCGGCGGGGGTAACCACTTCCTCGAGGTGTGCGTGGATACAGACGAGTGGGTCTGGTTCCTGCTGCACAGCGGGTCGCGCAACATCGGCAAGTCGCTCGCCGAGATTCATATTTCCGCCGCGCGTCGCCTGGCGCACAATCGCAAACTGCCTGACCCGGACCTGGCCGTGTTTCTGGCCGGTACGCAGGAGATGGAAGCGTATCGCCGGGACCTGAACTGGGCGCAGGAGTACGCCGCCGTGAATCGACTGGTGATGGCGGCATTGCTGCGCGACGTACTGCGCGAGCACTTCCCGAAGATGGAATTTGCCGAGCCCATCCAGTGCCATCACAACTACGTGGCCGAAGAGACCCATTTCGGAGAGGATCTGTTCGTCACGCGCAAGGGGGCCATTTCGGCCCGGGCCGGGGAGATGGGCATCATTCCCGGTTCGATGGGCGCGCGCTCGTTCATCGTGCGCGGGCTCGGTAATCCGCAATCGCTTTGCAGTGCCTCGCACGGCGCGGGTCGGCGGATGTCGCGCAACGCGGCCAAGAAGCACTTCTCCCGCGCGGACCTGATCGAGCAGACGCGCGGAGTCGAGTGCCGCAAAGACACGGGCGTGCTCGACGAGATTCCCGGAGCCTACAAGAACATTCGCGACGTGATTCGCCGCCAGGAAGACCTGGTGGAAGTCGTCACCGAACTCAAGCAGGTGCTCTGCGTGAAGGGGTAAGATTCTTTGAACGGAAAGCAGTTTCTGATCTGGCACGACTTGGCCACGTACCGAGGAGAGGGCTTTCTCACGCAGCGTCACAGCCATTTCTTCATTCAAATCAGCCTGCCTGACTCGGGCCGGGTCGAGTTGCGCACGCGCAATGGGCCCTGGCGGTCGTACGCCGTCGCCTTCATACCCTCCGGCGTCAGTCACGAAATGCGCAAAGTCGAGGGGAACCTGACCCTGCTGTTCCTGGACCCGCTGACATTCGGTTCCGACCTGTTCGACTATCGCGATCCCACTGTTTTCGAAGTGGGCAACCTCTTCACTCCTTCCATCAGAGAGGAAATCAACCGGCTGCTGCCTGCCGCGAATGATCAGGTTCGCCCGCGTGCACTCGAGATTCTGAACCGGGTTGGGATTCGTCCCTGTGCGCGCCTGGACGGGCGAATCCAAAAGACGATAGAGAACGCTGACCTCGAAGCCCTCACGTTAGAGCGCCTATCGGCGGATGCCGGGTTGTCCAAGGACAGGTTCCGACACCTGTTCCGACAGGAGACAGGCATACCGTTTTCTGCTTACCGACTGTGGTTCAAGACCAAGAAGGCCGTAGATTACCTGGCAAACCACAAGGACCTGCTGGACGCCTCGCTGGAAGGTGGATTTGCGGACCAGGCTCACTTCAGTCGCGTCTTTCGCCGTTCATTCGGAATCGTCCCCTCTGACTTCACAAAGAAGAAGGATCCCTATATCGCCAAATTCTTCGCCCGGTAGCCTCTCCGTTCAAGACTTGTTGTGGTCCCTCTGCTATTCTCCGGCGCAGGAGTGGCAAAAATGGGGACAAAAATCACTGCGAAAAACCTGGCGGAGTTGTACTCCGACAGCGCTCGAAGGTTTGGCGACAGGCCCGCATTCGGGACAAAGGACAAGCACAGGCACTTTTCCACGACGTCTTTCGGGGAGGTCTATGAAGCGGGCGCTGCCCTGGCAACGGGGTTGATCGAACTGGGCCTCGGGGCCCGCGAGCACGTGGCCGTCCTGTCAGAGAATCGAAAGGAATGGATCATCGCCAACTACGGGATCCTGCTCTGCGGGGCGGCCGACGTTCCGCGTGGAACAGACGTCACCGACGCAGACATACGGTACATACTACCTCATTCCGACGCGCGCATCGTCTTTGTTGAGAACGATGCTACGCTGAGAAGAGTGCAACAGAATCTGTCGTGGATCCCCCAGATCGCGCACGTCGTGGTCATGGATCCGGAGTCCACCGAGGGTGGCCCGAAAGTTGTCCGCATGAAGGACCTGCTGGCAAAGGGAAAGGAGCTGCGGCAGTCGGGTGAGCGCGTGGAGCAACGTGCTCGCGAGATTCGCCCCGAGGACCTGTTAACGATCATCTACACGTCCGGAACCACAGGTGAGCCCAAGGGCGTCATGTTGACCCACGCCAACATGATCTCACAGTTGCGCAACATTCCCATCGAAATCGGCCCCGGCGACCGCTTCCTTTCCATTCTGCCGGTGTGGCATAGCTTTGAGAGAGTCTTTCAGATGGGAACGATCGCGATGGGGGCGGCACAGTACTATACGAATGTGCGAAACATCCGCGAAGACCTCTCCATCGTCCGTCCGACTTTCATGGCCTCGGCACCGAGGCTTTGGGAGAGCATCTATCAGGGGATACTGTCCAAGATCCAGTCTGGCTCCCCCGTCAAACGCCTTCTTTTCCGGGCCGCCTACGGGAGTGCGCTCCGAGTTCAAAGGCCCATTCGATTCTTGAAGGGGAACATGCTCGACCTAACCGGGCGTACCTTCTTGGAATCAGCTTCGGGTGCGGTCCTGGCACTGCTTTCCGTGCTGGTGTTCGCCGCTCCCTACCTATTGTTGGATACTATTGTTCTACGAAAGATCAGGCAGGCCACGGGCGGCAAACTCCGAGGTACGGTCTCGGGGGGAGGTGCTCTCCCCTACCATATCGACGAATTCTTCAATGCGATCGGCATTCCCGTCCTGGAGGGCTATGGACTCACCGAAACCTCGCCGGGACTTGCCTTTCGGACTCCGGGACGGCTGGTGGTGGGGAGCGTCGGTCCACTCTTTCCCGAAACGCAGGTTCTCCTCAAGGATACAGAAACAGGGGAGGTCCTCTTTCCACCCAGGAAGGGAGTGAAGGGGGAGATCCACGTCCGTGGGCCACAGATCATGAAGGGCTACTACAAGCGCCCGGAAATCACGGCCAGAGTTCTGTCAGAGGATGGCTGGCTCAATACCGGGGACCTGGGCATCATGACGTTCAACGACACTCTCAAGATCGTAGGCCGGACCAAAGAGACGATCGTACTGCTGAACGGGGAAAACGTGGAGCCCGTGCCCATCGAGAACAGAATCGCGCAATCCCCACTCGTAGATCAAGTGATGGTGGTCGGCCAGGACCAGAAGTTTCTGGCCGCTTTGATCCTGCCCAAGCTCGACAGGTTCCCGGAGCACGGCTCTACATATGAGGAACTCGCCACCAACCGCGTCGTGATCGACCGAGTCACTCGTGAAGTGAAGGACGCGATCTGCGAAGCCAACGGATTCAAGGCCTTCGAGCGCATTTCCGACATCAGACTCCTGCCCAAGGCTTTCGAGGTCGGCGATGAACTGTCAGCCAAGATGTCGATCAAGCGTCATGTTGTTGCGGCCAGATATCAATCGTTGATTGACTCTATGTATCTTGTGAAACAGCGTTCAGAACCGGTTGAGGCGCTCGTCCGCGTCGAGTAGACACGGCGATTGGCGGTGCTTCCCGATCGCTTCCGTCCGTTCCCACATCCCTCGTGGCGCTGACTACCTCCCGCGCTCCGGTTCAGATCCTGCCGAGCTGCGAGGCACAGTCAGCACGACTTCGACGCCCCGCTCGTTGCGGAGCTCAAAGCGTCCACCCAGAATGGACGCGCGTTCGTGCATGAGCTGGATTCCCATTCCCGGCCGCAGAACCTGAGACGCCGGAGGTGCGTTGTCACTTACGGCGAAAACATAGCTTTCGCCCTCAAGGCGGGCCCGCACAGTCGCTTCCGTCGCCTTCGTATGGAGCTGGATGTTCTCCAGCGCTTCGAAGATGATGCGCGAAATGTGAATCGACGACGGTTGTCCCGGTCCGGCAATGCGCTCGTCCAAATCCAGGCGCACGCGCAGTCCTGCGCTTTCGACAATGCGCGCGATCTCACGCAGCGATCCCGAAAGACTCAGAATCGGGGAATGACCCCGTCTGAGGTCGTGCGTGATACGGCGTAAGTTGCCCAACATTTCATTCAGGCCTGCCTGCATGGCCGAGAAGTGCTCCTGCAGCGAAGCCGGCGCGGTGCTGCGGGCGTTCTCTGCCTGCAGTTTCAGAACGACCAGTTGTTGGGCGACCTCCTCATGCAGTTCGTGGGCCACCCTGTCGGCTTCTGTTTCGCGTACCTCAATCAAGCGATGGGACAGTGCGCGAATCTGCTGCTCCTGGCTCAGGCGCTGCAGGGCCAGCACCGTTACGGTCCACAGGGCAAGCAGAGCCATGCTGCGATTGACGAGCACAATCCACGGATCGGCTCGAAATTCGGCCGTAGCTACGTCAGCCAGAATCAAGATGGATGCGACCACCGCGAAGGCGATGGTGCGCCCGCTTCGCCCCTGCCCGAGGGAGACCAATACGACGATCACATAGGGTATGCCACCCGCCACGCCGAGGGGCAGGCTCAGATCCAGCGCGAAAAAGACCAGGCAGAGGAGGATGCAGAACCAGAAGTTCTTTCCCATGGTCAAGCCAGTCGTTTGGTGAGGCGGACCTCGTTGCCCTTTTCGTTGTAGGTGATCTCGTCGAACAGGTGCACTGCAAAGGCCAGGCCGCGTCCGTGCAGCAGTTGATCCGGGTTGTCCGCCTGCCGGCGCGCGCGCTCCACCATGCCGCCATGGTCGAAGCCGTCGCCTTCGTCCCGTACGTGGAAGATGGCGCTCCCATTGGCCAGCTCGACCGAGACGCGCACCGTACGATCCCGAAAGAGTTCGTTGGCCTGCCGTTCGGCGATCAGTTCGAGCAGGGCGCCGCGTTCGGTCGCCTCGGTCTTTTCGGAGAAGGATATGCTGAGGTTCCCATGTTCTATGGAGTTCACAAGTATTTCGCGTAGCGCGAGGCGCACCATGGTCAGGTCCCCCTCGGACATGTGTCCTTCGAGGCTTGCGGTGACGCTGCGATTGAGGATCTCCGCCAGGCTGAAGCTCGACGGGATCTGGTACGTGCGTCGGTCCTCGACGCAGTAGCGGGCCAGTTGGTTTTCCGCGCGCCGCGCCAGGTTTCCGAAGATGTTGTGCCCTCCGCGCAACTCCACCCATTGCAGGCGGACGGAAAGTTCGCAGGCTTCCCCGTTGGCGGTGCGGAATTGCGCGGAGAATTGCTGTTCGGAGCCCGTCCGTCGCAGCGTTTGCAGTCGTTCTTCGAAGAGCTGACGGCCGAACAGCGTGCGACTGGCATCCCCCGCGTAGAGCAGATCGGAGAGCCGTTGCCCCATCACCCGGGCCGGTTGATAGCCGAGGACCTGTCGCACCGTCTGGTTGACGCTGCGGATGCGCCCGTCCTCGTCCAGGGAGACGATGATCTCCCCGGAGTCCTCCACGAGATGTCGATAGCGTTGTTCGGAGTCCGCCAGGTCACCGGCAAGTTTTTCGGCCGTCCGAAACGCAGCCAGCAGCCGCCGCGAAAGCAGGAAGGCCTGCACGAGCACGAAGGCGAACAGGCCGTACGAAACAAAGTACCCCGTACGGATCCACTGCCGCGCGAAAGCCAGATCGTTGATCACGGTGGCAAAGAGAATCGCGAAGCCCAGTAGAAATGTCAGCGCGCCCTGGCGGCGCCGGGCCGCGGCGATGGCGATCACGACCAGGATGTACGCGCCGACAATCAGGGTAACGAGTTGGTAGAGCGGATTGATGCGCGAGAAATCAAACGAAGACGCAAAGAGAACGTACGCGGCCCCCGCGCCGCAGACGACCCACAGCGCGGTCAGGACGGGCGGAAAGAACGCGCCCGGAAACGCGCGGCCCGCGTACGCCAGAAAGAGCGGCGCGGAGAACAGGAACGCGAGGTAGTCCAGACGCAAAGCCCAGAGGAAGGGTACGCCCGGAACAATGTGTTCGACTACCCGCTCACCGATGAGGAGCGTGCGGATTGCGGTCACGAGGCAGAAGAGCGCGAAGAAGAGCGTCGACATGTCTCTGCGTCGGAGCGCGTACAAGCCCAGATGGTAGAGCCCCATGATGAGCAGGCCCCCGAACAAGAACACGTCGACCAACGTTTCGCGCAGGCGCAGGTCCTGAACGGCCGTGGCTTCACCGATGAGTGCGGCGCGCGGCCAGCCCCCGTTCTGGTGCTGGAAGTTGGACACGTGCGCAACGACCACGAGTTCCTGAACCCGCGGCAGGTCCCGGCCAATCCCCGGCAGGCGACCTCCGGCCGAAGTCGCTTCGTCTTTGCCCAGCCGCCCCGCCTCGTGCACGAGCCGGCCGTTCACGAAGAGGCGATGCGCGGAATCAAAGTGGATGACCCGTATCGCCAGCGGGGGCGCGTTCGGGTCGAGGAGCACGCGAAGTCGATACGTGGCAATACCGCGACTGCCGACGGGCCGACCATCGACCACGAACTCGTTCCAGCGTGCGGGTACTCTGAGGAATCCGTGGCTTGCCTGTTGCGTTCCTGTGTGCTTCGCTTCGCCGGGATTGCGCCATTCGTTCCAGTAGAACTCGAACTCACCGGCCAATCCGACGGTGGGCTGGGCGCGCCAGTCGAACCCGCGCAGGTCAAGGACGCCGCGCTGCGCGAGCGGAGCGCGCGGTGCAGGGCCGCAATGGCAAAGGAGCAACCCCCATCCGAGGGCGACGGCGCAGCGCAGAAAGCCAACACACCTCATGCGCTGATGGCGCCACGTGGTGGCCCGCACAGCAATCGTTTTCAGGTGTGGCGGTTGTTTTTCCGGAGCCCAAACTCGTCCGAGACAAAGTTGTCCTGATCGAGGGCGCTTTGCGCGAGGTCCGCGTAACGCTGGCCGATGACATGCCGGCGGGGTTTGAGCGTGGGGGTGATCTCTTCTTGGGGAACGAATGGTTTCGACAGGAGGACTACGCGCTCCGGGCCGATGTACTCCCACGGGAGATCCTCGGGAGGTCGCCGGCGGAACTCGGACTCGACCAGGCGTGAGGCCGCCGCGCGTTTGAGAATGGCATGAATGGGGAGGCGAGCCTCCCGTGCCGGTTCCAACGGGCGCGACGGGCCGCGCCGGAGGGCGCGGTACAGCTCGGTGAGGTCCGGCACGACGAGCGCCACAGGTCCGCGCAGGCCTCTGCCGATGACGACGATACGTTCGGCGAAACGGCTCGCGCGCAGAACTCCCTCCACCAACTCCGGATAGACGAGCCGCTCGTCGCCGAGCGGGAAGGCGTGTTCCCGCCGGCCGACGACGACGATGTTGTCGTGGAAGTCCCGGCAGCCCAGGTCGCCGGTCAGCAGGTAGCGCCTATTGTCGATGGACACGAATAGTTGGTCCGTACTGTTGTGTTGGGTTGGACTGCCGTAATAGCCCGCAAACACCTGCGGTCCGTGCACGGCGATTTGGCCGATCCGGCCGGTGGGGACCGGTCGATGCTCCTCGTCGAGGAAGAGAATTCGGGTGCCGGGCAAAGCGCGACCGGCTGTGCCCGTAACGTTGCGACGGGGGGAACGCATCACGGTCACGCATTGTTCGGTGGAGCCGTATCCCTCCAGCACGACGAATCCCAGCGCGCGCAAAGCTTCGTCGATCGGCAGGGGCAGGGGAGCGTCGCCGATGATGGCGGCACGCAGGCGGCCTCCCAGGGCGGCGCGCACGCGGCGGAAGATGAGCGCGTCGGCCAATCGCACCAGCGGCCAGAAGAGAACTGCGACCGAGACCAAAGTCCTGTGCAACGCGTCGCGCCAGAGCGGACGACGGCGTAAGGAGCGCTCGCGGCGCAGGATGGCATCGAGGCCGCGGTAGTAGAGAATGGAAACTCCCAGCAACCAGAAGAAGGGGCGACCAAGGGCGCCGTGCGCCGTGAACGTGGCGATCACCTTGTGGTACACCGCCTCCCAGATCTCTGGAAAGCCCGGCAGCAGTGTGGGACGCACACGGCCCGGCAGCGATTCGAGTTCGTACGGAGAACCGTAGTAGACCTCCGCGCCCGCGTGAAAGGCGGCGCACTGCACCACGCGCGCGTACAGGTGCCACGGCGGCAGGACGGAGAGAACGCGATCGGTTCGCGTGAGCAGAGCGCGGCGACTCAGGGTCTCCATCATGTGAATCAGACTTCGGTGAGTGAGAGGAACGATTTTGGGTTCGCCGGTCGTACCGGAGGTGCGGATGTAGCTGGCCGTGGCGTCCGCGAGGGGTTCCAGATTCCGTCGCCCGAGTTCCGTCCGGTCCCGGTCCGTAGCCGCTACCAGGTCGCGCACGTTCACGTAGCCCGGCCGCATGCCCTCGAGCAACAGGCGAGCTTCGAGACCGCCAGCCTCGAATCGCCCGGCAACTTCCGGGTTTTGGAACACGGCCACGCGAAATCCAAAATCGCGCTGAAGGGCAACGAAGTCCCCGGCGCCGATGGTCGTTTCGCGCGGGAGCTCGACGGCGCCCGCGCCCTGGATTCCGAGGGAAGCGGCTGTCCAGTAGAGGGACTCCTCCGAGAGAACGGCGACGACCTGGCCGGTCTGCACCTTCCCCACGTTGATGAGCCACGCCGCCACAGCTTCGGCGCGGTCGCGCAACTCGGCGAAGGTGAGGGCCCCCGTGGGGGAGCTGACGGCCGGCCGATCCAGAAAAAGCGCGCTGCGCTCACGAAACGCGTCGTACAGGGAGCGGGCCGACACAGGCCTATGGATCGGGTGCGCTGCCGACCGTCTACCGCGAAGCGGCTGTCACGTCCGATCGCCGATTCTGCTTGCCGCCCCTGACGCCCCGCTTTTCTTCGCCAAAGAATTTTTCGGTTCGCCGGTCCTGCCGACCGGCGCGCCGCTCGCCAAGGAGTTCTGCCATGTCGTTCGGCTTTTGGAATCGCAGTGGGGTTTTCGCCCTGCTTTTTGTTGGAGCCCTGGGCGTCGGTTTTTCCACCGGGAATTCGCTTGTTGCGCAACCGGCGGGTGGGCCGCCCAAGGCGGAGGGCACGCAAGGCGTTCCGCTGAAAGAGGCGCCAAAAGAAGCGCCGAAGGTCGAGAAACCCAGCGACGCGGCGGGCAAAATCGACTCGGGGCGAACCGCCTGGATGCTCGTGTCCACCGCCCTCGTGCTGCTCATGGTGCCGGGGCTTGCGCTTTTCTACGGCGGGATGGTTCGCCAGAAGAACATGCTCAACACCATCCTCCTTTCGCTCATCGCCATGGGCGTCATCGGCGTGGAGTGGGTGCTCATCGGTTACAACATGGCTTTCGGTTCCACGCTGGGCGGCGTCGTGGGCTGGAGTTCGGGCGGTTTCGCCCTCGCCAACATCCCCTGGTCCCAGGTGGAGAACGGCGTACCCAAACTCGTGTTCGTGATGTTTCAGGGCAAGTTCGCCATTATTACCCCCGCGCTCATCTCCGGTGCCATCGCCGAACGTGTGAAGTTTCCGGGGTATGTGCTTTTCATCCTTTTGTGGGCTATTGTCGTCTACAATCCGCTGGCGCACATGGTGTGGTCCGCCGAAGGTTGGCTCTTCAAGAAGGGCGTACTCGATTTCGCGGGCGGCACGGTCGTCCACATCTCGGCTGGCGTATCGGCTCTCATCCTCGTGCTCACCTTCCTCCGGCAGCGTGTGGGTTATCCGACAGATGCCATTCGCCCGGGGAGCCTCTTTCAGACCCTGCTCGGCGCGGGACTCCTGTGGGTGGGCTGGTTCGGCTTCAACGCGGGCTCGGCCATCGCCACCACGGATGACTTCATGCTGCGCGCGGGCCTCGCTTTCACGACGACGCAAATCGCCGCTTCGGCCGCGGCTCTGGTCTGGATTCTGATCGAGTGGTTGCAGCACGGTAAGCCGACGAGCGTGGGTCTTGCGTCCGGCATGGTGGCCGGGCTTGTCGCCATCACACCGGCAGCCGGTCACGTCTCGCCTGGATCGGCGCTGCTCATTGGTTCGCTCGCCTCCGTGCTCTGCTATGGCGCGGTGATGCTGAAGAATCGTCTGGGCTACGATGACACGCTCGACGTGTTCGGCGTGCACGGCGTCGGAGGGATGTGGGGCGCCTTGGCCACGGGACTGTTCGTGATCGTCGGCTCCGACAACCTGGGCCTGTTTGTCGCGCCGCACAGCGGTACACAATTCGGCCTGCAGATACTGGGCGTCGCCTTTGGGGTGGCCTTTGCTGCCGTCGGAACACTGGTGGTGGCCACCATCGTGAACGTAACGGTCGGCCTGCGCGTCACGCCGAAAGAAGAGACTTTGGGGCTCGATCACACGCAACATGGAGAGACCGGCTTCCTCACGCGGTGAGGAACGGGAGGTTCTGATATGAAGATGATCATTGCACTCGTACAGCCGCATCGCCTCGAAGCGGTGAAGCGCGAACTCAATCGTCGCGAAATCTTCCGCCTGACTGTCGTGGATGCGAGCGGTTACGGACGTCAGCAGGGACAACTCAAGTACTTCCGCGGGCAGGAAATGCAATCGAACCTGATCCCCAAGGTGGAACTGCAGATCGCGGTGAACGACGACTTCGTGAAGCCGACCATCGAGGCCATCATTGCCGCGGCCCGCGGAGAAGAGGGCGGACAGGTGGGAGACGGAAAGATCTTCGTGCTGCCGCTCGAAAACGTAATTCGCATCAGCGACGGCGAGCAGGGCGGCGGGGCTATCTGACGCCACGCGCGGCGATTGAAACGATGTTGACTTCACGTGTCCCGGGGTCATCTATCCTGCATGGCAGTCGCGTTTGAATTGAGCGCGCTCGAAGCGGCCTGCGTCCGCCTGCGCTTGCGTTTCTTGGTGGCGTTTGGTTCCCGCGCGGCAGGGAAAGAGAAGCCGGGCAGTGACCTGGATCTCGGCTGCTATCCCGAAGGGTCGTTCGACCTACTTGAAGCGTATGACGTGCTCTCGCCGGTGTTTCCTGGTGTGGAGCTCGACGTGGTGAATGTGCGTGCGGCGGGTCCCCTCCTGCGCCGCGAAGTGATGGACGGCACGCTCCTTTGGGGTCCCGGCGACTTTTTCTATGAGTACAGACTATTCGCCTATCGCGATTACATCGACTCGGCAGATCTGAGAAAACTCGGGCGCGTGCTAATGGAGAAGAGGCTGAAGTACATCAAGGACCGAATGGATGCTCCGGCCTGAGCTTGTTCGCCAAAAGTGCGAACGGATCGCTCTGGACCTGCAGCGCCTTGCGTCCTTCCGCGACGACACTCTGGAACAGCTTCAGTCGGATTTCGCGCGCATGGCCACCGTCGAGAGGCTCCTTGAGCGTATCATCTTGCGCGCGATTGACATAAACCTGCACATCATCAGCGAAACGGGCGGAGACAGCGAGCGACCGGCCGCGGATCTCTCCTACCGAGAGACATTCCTGCTTCTTGGGAGCCTGGGCGTGATTTCCTCTAACTTGGCCGAAGGCCTCTCTCGGAGCGCCGGGTTGCGCAACATCCTTGTTCACGACTACAACGATGTCGACCGCCGCGTGGTGCATGGTGCGATTCGCCTATGCTTGGGCGACTATGCCGAATACGTAAGGCAGGTGGATTCCTTCTTGAAGCGCGCCTCCGGGTGACGGTCTGTGTGTGGCCCTGGACCCGCGCCGACGCTCAGGCGCGGCTGAGCGACTTGAATTCGGCACATTCGCACTCATCCTCTTCCCAAGCCTCCGGGCCCGAAAGCCATCCTGTCCGAGGACGCGGTCGATGCCGAACGGTCTTCCCTTTTGAGGGTGGCGATGTAAGCGTGTCCGAGAACGCCAGCGGCACGCGCGCTTTCAGCGGCCGAGCGGATCGGTGGCGATCACGTTCCCTCGCTCGAGAACTCGCGAGCGCGCGGTGAGAGGTTTCGTGGCGCTGCCGCTCGACTCCTTTTCGTGTCGCGGGTTTTTTGCTTGCCGGGGGGGGGGGGGGCCCCCTGAGGCATGTTTTCAGCCAGTTCGCATATAATAAGCAAACATAAATCAGTGAGGGCAGTCGGATTATTGCTGCTCGTGAGCTGGTTTGCGCTGACGCTGCCGACCTGCAAGGATGACGAAAAGCTCTCTACCGGAGATCTGGTTCTCTACTACTTCATATACGCAGCGAATACATTCACGTATCGTTCGAGCTGTGCTTCGGTCGGTACATGCGCCAATTACTACGTTTCGCCGATCAACAGTCCGCCTGTTTGCTCCTCGCCGAGCACCGCGCAGTCGACCAAGTGTTCGGCCGCTTCGATTTTCGGCGCCTGCACCACGGCCGTGAGTGGGATCAAGACCGAAACAGTGTACTACACTACGAACACATCGTGCACGAGCGTGAGCGCCTGCCAGACACTATGCAGCCTGTTGGGCGGCACCTTCGACGCAGGCTACACCGGTCAGTAGGCTTCGCTGCGGCTCGGGTCCTGCGCAGCGCCGGTCGACAGTCCTGTCGCGCGATCTGGAGCCATCGCCTCTTCGGTCCCAAGCGTTCCGCGCGCCCTTGAGGTCCGCGAAGGTAACTGGATCGTGTCCGAAGCCCCGCCGACGCTCAGGCGCGGCTGAGCGACTTCAATCGGCACTTTCGCACTCACCCCTTTCAAAAGCCTCCGGGCCCGAAGGCAACCCTGTCCGAGCACGCGGTCGATTTCCGAACGTTTCTCCCCTTCTGATGGTGGCGAATGCTGATGTGTCCGAGAACGCCAGCAGCACGCGCGCTTTCAGCGGCCGAGCGGATCGGTGGCGATCACGTTCCCTCGCTCG
>CAZPFB010000007.1:0-282 GCA_964585735.1 uncultured Leptospiraceae bacterium | reverse complement strand
AGAACTCGCGAGCGCGCGGCGAGAGGCTTCGTGGCAAAGGGAGTTGCCCTTGAGGACCGGGCCACACCGCACGATTGCTGAGCATCGCCCCTTCGGCCCCAAGCGTTCCGCGCGCCCTCGAGGTCCGTCAAGCTGGCTCTGTCGTATCCCGACCCGCGCCGACGATCAGGCGCGGCTGAGCGACTTCAATCGGCACACCTGCACTCACCCTTTTTTCCAAAGTCGTACACCGGCTTGCATTTGCAGCGCCGTCCCCGTAGGATGAAACAGGGAGCCGGGGCC
>CAZPFB010000006.1:0-97082 GCA_964585735.1 uncultured Leptospiraceae bacterium | reverse complement strand
CCTTTTTTGCCCTTTCCGTACGGGTAACGAATCGAGAGGTGCCCGGCGCTGTGAACATCACGCTGCCGAATTTCCAGCCGGTGAAGGACGTGCTGGAAGCTGTTCGTATCGGCGGCACGCCCGTCGTGCTGCCCGGCGTTCCGCAGCGACTCGTAATCGGTGGGACCGCGCCCGTTAGCGCAGCCGAAAACTCTTGGGGCTTCGTGCGTCAGTCGGCCACTTGGGCGAACGGGAATTCCACCCTGGCCGACCAGCTGATCGTGGGCCTCAAGAACGCGGGCCTCATCACGAATTCGGCCACGCAGATCCAGACTACCACGGTGTGGGGCGGGGTAACCTACAAAGTCCTTCTGCAGACGGGCTCCAACTGCACAACCGGTTGCCAGAATCTGAGCTCCACTGCCTACACCGGAACGAAGACCTTCGCCGGCCGCTTCAAGATGTGGCGTGCGAGCGACAACAAGGATGTACTGGAACTCATCTTTGACGATGTCAACAATCCCGCCAGTGGCAGCGGAGTCCTGCTCAGCTACCGCTTGGCCATCCTGAGCCCAACGACCTCAGACAACGAGAACCTGATCGTCGAGAGCTACATTTCCGGCGGTTCGCCGAGCCGAAAGCAGACCTATTCGTGGGGGCAGGCGTTTTGGCTTTCGGGTACCAACGCCTCCAACACGAGCGACGCGGGCCGCGTGATCCTGGAAGAGATGACGATCGGGATCAAGAATGGTGGGACGGCGCCGGGGTTGTGTGTGCGCATTGGTGTTCGCACTGTTGCGACCGCAAACTATTGTCAGACGGGGGCGGCTGCTCACTACTATGGTCTGGCCTATGCCCAGAAGACCGGGTCCAATTTTGAAACCACTGCCAAATCGGGACTCTTCAAGACGAACATGCCCGACGGCGCCACCGAAACGGTCTGCGGGTTCGACATTCTCAAGAATGGAGTCTTCAATGGGGCTGGTTTCGTAAGTGATGGGTTGGCGGACAGCGCAGTGCCGAGCGGCTATCCGGACCCGGCTTCCGGGACGGGTTACAACGGCGTGGCCACCCTCTACGCGAAGGTTGGCGAGAACACAGGGATGGCCGCATTTGAGGACACTTCAGAGGCCAAGCTCAACGGACTGGGTGCCGCGATCGCTTTTCACCCGGCCGCCGAGAATCCCGGCTTCTGACCCGTCCGACCTGCGGCCCGCTGCATTGGTGATGGTCCGCGCAGCTTTCGCTCTTGCTGTCGCGACCCTGCTTGCATCGGGCGCGCACTGCGTGCGCCTGCGCGAGGCCCTGCGGCTTCCCTGCGGGGCGTACGATTTCGGTCTGCCCTCAGGCGTTGCGCCGCCGCCTCATCCGCCCGATGTGTGCCTCACCCCTGAGCGCGTGGAGCTCGGTCGTCGCCTCTTCTTCGACAGGCGCCTTTCGGGGAACCAAACGCAATCGTGCTCGTCCTGTCACGAGCTGGCACGCGCCTTTACAGACGGCCGCGCGCGGGCTGTCGGGTCCACCGGGCAAACTCATCCGCGCAACGCGCAGGGGCTTGCTAACATCGGCTACGTCGCGCCCCTCACCTGGATCAATCCGGAACTCCGTCGCCTGGACAACCAGACGCTGATCCCATTCTTTTCGGAGAACACCGCCACGACAGTCGAGGAGTTGGCCATCAGCGGGCAGGAACACACTGTTGCGGCGCGACTCACGGCGATCCCGGAGTACGTGTCCCTGTTTCGCCTGTCCTTCCCGGGTCATCCTGTGAACATTACCACCGTGGCGCGGGCGCTGGCCGCGTTTCAGGCCACGCTCGTTTCCTTTCGGTCGCCCTTCGATCGTGGGGACCTAAACCCGGCGGCCGTGCGCGGGAAGGCGCTGTTCTTCTCCCGGCAGGCCGGTTGCGCGGCGTGCCACGCCGGCCCACTGTTTCAGTGGGAAGCTGGCACTAATACAATAGGATACCACAATATTGGCTTGTACAATGTAGGTGGGCGCGGCGACTATCCCGATCACAAACTGCACCCGGTCGCGCGCGCGGAGCGGCGCAGCCAGGGCCTGCACTTGGTGACCGGGCGGCCTCAGGATCGGGGCCGCTTCCGGACGCCGTCCCTGCGCAATCTCAGATTCACGGCGCCCTACATGCACGACGGGAGTGTCCAGACGCTCGCCGGCGTGGTGGAAATCCTGAGCGAAGGCGGCCGGGTGATTCGCAGCGGACCGTTTGCGGGCGACGGGCGCACGAATCCAAACAAGGACTCCCGCATTCGTCCGCTTGGCCTTTCGAGCGAACAGAAGGCGGACCTCGTGGCGTTCCTCGAATCGCTTTCCGACGATTGCTTCACGCAGGATCCTCGGTATGCCGACCCGACGGGGCCGGCGCCACGGCTGCCTGCGCACTGTCGCGGACCCGCCAATCGGGAGAGACCGGTCGCCCCACCCACTACCCCGGGATGAAGATCGCGTGCGCCGGGTTCGGCGAGTCGTATCCTTCCTGAGTGCAGGTCGTCTCGGCGTATCCCTGATCGAAACCATAATTCTGGTAGTCGTAGTAACTGCGCGTCGTGATGCCGCCTGTGCCCGGGTAGCTGCACCTTCCGGTCCGGTTGGCCGCGAAAGCCGCGTTGGCCGTTTCACAGCTGGCGGCCAGGTTCAGAGTCGTGCCCGGGCCGCTGAAGTCGTAACAGCGCCGGTAGCTGGCGAACTCATTGGACGTGGAGACCGCCTTCATGCCGCTGTTCGCCGCCTGCATGCGGAAGAACATCTCCCCGAAGCCGCCGTTGCGGGTGATTTGCACGTAGAAGGTGCCGGCGGAGATCGTGGCTTTTCCGAACTCGGCGTCCTGCATGGCGCTCTGCGCCACATTGACGGTGGCGGCCGCAGGATTTGTCATGTAGGCGATGTCGAGGTCGTTTCCACCGTACCCGTACACGTTGAATAGATGCGGTCCGGTGGTGCCGCTCGTGATCTTGAAAAAGCTCTTTGTATCCCAAGTGTTGAGTTTGCGTAGGTGATCGTTTGGTTCGTTGAGCGTGAGGATCGGCGCCGGGCGATAGCGGATCGTCTTGGAGAGGACCGTCGCACCCGACCTGGAAACCACGAGCTGCACCGTGCGGTTGTCCCCAATGCCTTCGACCTCCGGCATCGTGAAGGTCAGGTTGCCCGAACCTTCGATGGTGATACCTGTGGCCGCCGTTCCGGAGACCGTGATCGCGTACTCCCCGGCCACACCCGGGAACGTGCCCGTCAGGCTGACAGCCGACAGAGGGAAGCCCCTATCGGGAATGATGTCTGCGGGTGGCTCTTGGGAGAGCACGTACCCGGCCAGCAGCATGGACAAAGTGTCGTCTCCCTCGTTGCCCTTGCCGCCACAGGACGCAAGGTAGAGCGCGAGGGCGAGCAGGGGAATGGCAAACAGTCTGGACGTTTTCATGCAGCGAGCATAGCGGCCGCTGCGCGCGGTTGCTATCCGTGGGAGTACCGAGGACTCCGTGGAAACACGCAGGTGGCAGGAGTCCGCATCCCGCGGGCGAGTGGACCGCGATCCAGGAGGATCGCAAGCAGGAGCGCCGCGTGTTCTGGGTTCATGTCCTGTATGAGTGGGGGAGGCCGGTTTCGGTGCGCCTCTTTTCTCGATCTCCGTTGGAAAATCGCGTGAAAAGCAGAGGACGGCAAGCCCTTTTCGACGCGCATCCCTGTCTTTCAGGCGCAATGTAGGTCAGAACTGCTCTGCTGCGGGGTCCGGCATGGCGGGTGGGCGCCCCACCGCTCGGGTGCGGACCGCGCCCGCAGCAAACAGCAGCGCTTCGATCTCTTTGTGTCCCCGGTCCCGCGCCACACTCAGTGCCGTCCAACCGCGCGGCGCTCGGTAGTTCACGTCGGGCTTCTTGGCAAGCAGCGCTTTGATCATGTTGACGCGATTGTAGTAGGCCGCCAGCATCAGCGCCGACCAGTCCTGGTAGATGGCGCCGGGGTTTGCGCCCTGTTCGAGAAAACGGGTGAAGCCAGATTCATCGCCTTTGTATATAGTTTGTATCATCTCAAAGTTGAGCAAATCCTGGTTTACGACCTTCGGCTCCGGTTCCTTCTTGGGGGTGGGCTCCTTTTTGGGAGCCGGCTCGGCCTTGCCTCCGGAGTACGCGGAAGCTGCGCCCACGTAGCGGGTCTTCCAGTAAGAGGAGGCCATGTCGGCGTAGCTGACGGTGCGTCCCGTCGTCGGTGAGTGCAGGAACTGGTTTTTTCCGACGAAGATGCCCACGTGCGAAACGCCCGAGGTGTACGTCCGAAAGAAGACCAGGTCTCCGGGTTCGGGCTTGGAGACTTTTCGCAGTTGGTTGTACTGTGGTCCTGCGCCGTGCGGAAGGCGCTGGCCCGCCTGTCCGTAAACGTAGTAGGTGTAGCCGCTGCAATCGAAGCCCTTGGGTGTCGATCCACCGAACTTGTAGGGAACGCCGATGTATTTGCGCGCCAGAGCCAGAAGTGCATCCCGGCTCACGAGTGCCCGCATGGTTCTTTTGCGGACTGCGGGCCCGCCCGTTTCAGAGGCGTCTTCGGACGAAGCCGGGCCGGATGAAACACAACCGGCCACTGCGAACACGGCGATGGCCGTCACCGCCGCGAGCACACGGGCGGTCCCGCGCGCGCCGCGCCCCCGCGCGCCGGCCGTCCCGAAACCTCGCCCTTCTGTTGTTGTATGTTCAGTCATCTTTTCATCCATGACAGCCCGTCCCTCGGTTCACCGCCTCGAAGCCGAGTTACTCGACGCGAATCAGATCCAATTCGCTGTTCATCTGGCGTATCTTCCGGATCGTCTCGGCGAGCAGGTTGTGGTAAATGCCCAAAGCCGTCTCGGGCTCCCGTCCGCGAAAACGCACAAAATCGCGGGCCGAGACAAAGAAGACGCGGGCGTGCGTGAGGGCCCGCACGGATGCCGAAGACGGAAGCTGATCGATCAGTGCAAACTCACCGAAGCAGCCGCCCGGCCCCAGACGGGCCAACTGCACTTCCCCCGGCCGCCGGTCGCCCTGCGGATCCTCTTCGGCCAGGTACACCTCCACGCGCCCATCGATGACCACGTGCAGTCCCACCTGAGCCGCCGAACCTTCCACGAGCACAATCTCCCCCGCTTCGGCTTCGATGACGCGACCGGCGTTCAGGAGGTCGGCCAGCGCGGCATTCTCGACCGTGTGGAAGGGGACCGAGTGGATCACCAGCGAGAACTCTTTTGGGGAAAGGCCGGCAGGGATGTTCATGGCGACCGCCCTGTTCTTTCGAACGGCGCCGCTCGTGTCAAACGGATTCACCTCGGCCCAGGAGGCGACCCTCCGCGTCGATTTCCTTGTCCAGCGCGTAGATACCGGGCGCAAGGTCCTGTTTGGTTTGCACGACGGCCGCCAGTTGGACGAGCTGTGTGAGGATGCCGTCCATCGTTTCGGTCGGCACACCATAGTACAGAAAGTTGATCGGTGTGAGTTCGCCGAGAAGCATCAGGTCGGGTAGCCATCCTTCTTCGAGCTGGAAACGTATGCGGGTGCCGAGGACCAGGCCCGTTTGGGGATCTCGAATCGGTTCGCGCTGGAGTTGCGCCGACTGCCCGCGCGGTTTGGTCCGACCCTGTTCCACGGCCTGCAACCACTCGAATAGATGAGAAAACTCAAGTGTCTTGGTGGACCCGCTCGCCAGGAAGAGAACGGGCTTTCGGCTGCCGGTGATCCAGCGCTCCAACCACGTTTCGTCCAGAATGGAATGGCCCACCACGCCCACGATGAGATCGGTCTGGGCCAGGACCTCATCGGGTAGTTCGTGCGGTCGGCTGACCTGCTTCGTGTCCCACGGTAGCCCTGCGTTGCTCTGGGCCGCCAGGTCGACTCCCCAGGCGACGTGATCGCGCGCGGTCAGCGCCTGCATGATCCGCGAGCCGATCGCGCCGCAACTGCCGAGCACGAGTGTGCGCCGTCTCGAAAGAACCATGCCCAGCCCGTGCAGGATGCTCTCGACGGCATGCAGCACCGTTACGGCCACCTCCGCGGCTTCTTCGCCGCGCTTGAGTTTCGAGACGGCGATGCTCAGGCTGGGGAAGCGCAGCGACCCCTCGGATTGGGATATCTGCAAGAGGCGATCGTAACCGTTGCGCGTGTGCTCGACCGAACCTGGCATGAGGGGGAGCAGCCACTCCTCCAGCGGGCGAATCCGCGCCTCTGCCGGGAGAATTCCGGCGGGCACCGAGTACCGGTCAGCCACGTCACCGAGCGAATGGGAACCCGAACACGCTGCGTGCAGTTCCGGCGCAAGATAGCCCCCGTCTTCCACGAGCAGAATCCGGCGTCCCTCGCGTGCCGCATTGGCAGCAGCGCGCAGAAAGAGATGGCCCGCCGTCAGGCGCATGGCTTCGAAGAAGTCCGCCTGCCGGCGACGGAGTTCCGACTGAAGCTCCGGGAGGTCCGCAATCGGAGAGAATTGTTCCGAAAGAAGGTAGTGACCGCGCACGTCGGACTCGACTTTGTGCAATCCGTACAGATGGAGGGGGTGAGCCCTTCGGGATAGCAGAACCTCCAGGTACTCGTGCGGAACGACGCCCGCGTAGCGCACAAAGAGTACGGTCACGGTATGCGCTCCCATGCGTTCGAGCGCGCGGATCACGCCCAGGATTTCGCTGGTGATGTGGTGTACGAGCACGATGTCACTTCCCGCAAACGCCTCAGGCCGCTCGTCCGCCAGGCCAGCGAGGATCGGCATGCGCCTCAGATACGACTCCAGGTCCGGTTCTCTGCGCGATTCTCCGAAGCTGATGTTGAGCGTGCGGCCCAGGCGGGAAGTGTCCAGAAAGGCACGCGCGCTTTCTGTTTGGATTTCGAGGGCGTTTCCGCCACCCAAGAGTTCGGTGAGCTCGCGGTCCTCCAGGGACAGGAGCACGCGCTTGAGGAAGTCCACGGCCTGCGGCCGCGGCAGGTCACTGATTATGGTAGAAAGGCGAGCAGGCCACTGGAAGCGGATGGCTTCGCAGTCGACCAGGCCTGCCCGTCGCACCTGTTCGAAGAACTCCGGATGCCTTCGATCCGTCTCCAGGTGCTCGGTGCGCCGCTCCTCACATTCGCGCAGGAGTCCGAGGCGGAAGGTCTCGGCGGCGCGCGTGAGACCCTGGATGTACGTGCGTCTGTCGAGGTCCGTGACCGTGACATGGGGAATGCGGCCGAGGTCCAGGCGCGAATGCTTCACCGGTTCGATCGTGATGCGCAGGAACTGCAATTGCACTTCGCGCTCCACGAGAAAGAAGTAGTCTATCTGTTCGAGGTCCGAGTGCAGGTGAAACGGAAAGAGGAGCGCCTGTCCGGTCTCGTGCGGTCCCTGCGTGGGACCTCCGCCCGATCCCTGTGCCCGGTCGCTCGAGTTTTCCCCGGAGAAGAGTTCTGGAAACAGGACGCTACCCCAGCGGGGACGCTGGATGGTCCCGAAAACAGCGCGGATCTGCTGGTGGAACTCCTCCTGGAAATCCCGCAGATTCCGTAGCACTGGTTCGCGCGCGTAGATCAGGATGCGCGCGAGGCCGATGGCGGCGAGCTCGGGAGTGATGTCATTGATGATGCGCCGCTGGACGACAACATCCGAATCGCCCGCCTGGATCTGCTCCAGGACCTCGTCCCCCAGCATCCGGGCTACGACCGAAAGGCCCGTGAACACACGGATGCGGCTCAGGTCCAGGACCGCGCGTCCGGCCTTCCGTCTGAGCGGCACGCCCAGGGAGGTGAGTTGTTCTGTGGCGTTCTCCAACCGGCTTCCATCCGATGGGACGCGGCCCTTTCTGCCAGTCCATTTTTCACTTCGGCCTCCACGAACGCTGGCCGTTAAAGGAATAGGTGAAGCTTCGCATATCGATCTTGCTCTGCATACTGGGACTGGTCCTGGCGGGCTCTTCTGGGCTGTCGTCCCAGCCCGCCAGGGGTTCGACCACGCCGCCGGTCGAAGCGACGGGTTCGGCCGAGGGCCAGCCGGCAGACGGCAAGTCGGCCGAGGCCAAATCGGCAGCCGGTTCCTTTTTGGGCGACTGGCCTGCCCGGCTGGAGACGTTCCTCGGGAAGCTCAATCCCGCGCCGCTTCTCGACCGCGGGCCGGGCCTGGTCGAGGGGATCCCCCTGCGCGTCGTCGGAGTCATCGCCCTGTTTGCTCTGGGGTCCGTGTTTGTCGTGATCTGGTTGGTGAGCGCCTTCGGGTCCGGCGCGCGGGTCAAACAGACGGGCAGCGTTCTGCACCCTGGGCTGCGCATGGGAGTCGCCGGGAGCGCCGTTCTGCAGGCGACCGGGTCGCCTCGAGCCGGGAGCGTGCCATCGGGTGCGGAGCCCCCTGTTGCATCGGGTCCGCGGCTCGCAGACCAGCGCGCGACAGATGTTCACCCGGCGCACGAGTCGTTCGTGCCCGAACTCCATCAAGAACGATGGAGTCTGCCTGGATTTCTGGCCCTGTACCAACCGCTGCGCGACCTCGACTTGCGGCCGGTCTCGCTCCTGCCTGAGGAAGTGCGCGCGGTGCCCCAGAGCTACCGATTCGAAGTGCGACCGGATGGAAGCGGCGGCTTTGCGGATCTGCATGCCCTCGTCTTGGGCCTGTTCGGTCGTTTGGCGCGCGCCGAGCCCGAGGAACAATTGATCTTCCTGAGGAATTCCGCGGGCGGTCTGTTCTGTTACGGCCGCAAGCGCGGGGAAGTTTTGCTGCGCGAGCCGCTTTCCGCTCTGCCGGAAGGTCCGCTGCTCGAAGAGCTGCGTGGCGGCGGCGCGATCTTTTCCGCCGACGGCACGGCCCTGTACGTGCCGCTCGTTTCGGTCGCGGGGTTCTTGGGTTACTACGTCTTTCAGGCGCGTCGTCCTCTCTTCAGCCAGCAGCTCGTGGAACTCGTGTGGTGGGAGACGCGTCGCTTCAGCGAGCGCGCTCTACAGGGTCGTCTCTTTGACGTGATCGCGCGCGACGCTTCCAGCGGCCTGTACTCCGGCGCGCTGTTCCACCACGACCTCGTCGCGGCATTCCGTATGGCGCCCGTCGGCAGCCGCGAGCTGGCCCTGCTCGAACTTCCGGGCATCGCGGAAGCTTCCTGGCGGGCCGTCGGCCTCGTGCTTTCGGCCGGTTTCACGCAGCACGCGACGTACCGAATCGGGCAGTCGCTCGCAGCACTCCTCGGCCCGACGGGTACCGAAGCAACGTTCGGTACGACGCTCGCGGGAGTACTCGCAGCTCTGCAGGAGGGCCTAGAAGTCACCCTCTCGGCGGGTGTGGCCTCTCGCGACGCGGACATGAATACGGCCGACGACTGGTTCCAGGCCGCGGCGCGCGCGCTGGCCGAGGCGACGGCCGTCGGTCCCAATCATTACCGGTTCCGCGGTCCGGTGGGGGCGCATGAATCCGCAGCTCGATGAGATCATCGTCGCCACCCTGCTGCGGGTGGTTCCCGAGTTTCTCCAGTCGTCCCTTCAGCTTCAGGCTTCGCACGAAGCCTACGGCCCTTCGCGGAACGAGGGATTGTGCTTCGAGAGTTGCTACGCGATCGAATTTTCAGGAGAGCTCAAAGGTCGGTTGTTCTTCTGCATGGATGGTTACACGCGCCTGAAGCTTCTGCCGCGGGTGGCCAAACGGTTTTCGGTGGACCCCTCGGACCGCGAAATGGCGGACAGCATTCTTCTGGAATTTGCCAACCAGATGGGCGCGCGTTTCCTTTCGGAGTTGGATGACGGCGGCTTTCGGCTTTCGCTCCTGCCTCCCGAGATCCTGAGCCACAAAATCGTTCCCATCGACCTGGAACGAAATCGTCAGTATATACTCATCTTTTTCCTGCGCGACCGGCGCGAGCATATCTACCTCGGTCGGGCCACGTTCGTGCTCACGCTCGCCAAGTACTGATTGACCCCCGCACCGCGAACGCGGCCTGAGTCTCTCATGGCGGTCGAAGTCGAGGCGGAAGTTTCCCCGGCAGCGGGGACAGGCCCGAAGCCTGTCGTTCGGGACCTCGGTCGTGAAATCGAGCGCGAGATCGGCAGGGCCATCGGGGAGTTCGGTCTTCTGGCCGAGGGCGATAGGGTCCTCGTGGCAGTGAGCGGCGGCAAGGACAGCCTCTGTCTGCTTCACTTCCTCCAGCGGTTCGCGCGGATCGCGCCGGTTCGCTTCGAACTGCTGGCTGTCAATGTGGACCAGGGCCAGCCGGGTTTTCCCGCTCACGTGTTGCCGCAGTTGTTCGGCCAGTGGGGAGCCGAGTTCCACATCGAAAAGCAGGACACGTACTCCATCGTGCTCGAGAAGACTCCCGAGGGTGGCACCTACTGCGCGTTGTGCAGCCGGCTGCGCCGGGGTATCCTGTATCGCCTAGCCAGGGAACACGGCTGCAACAAGGTGGCCCTCGGTCATCACCGCGAGGATCTGCTGGCCACGTTTCTGATGAATGCGCTCTTTTCGGGGAAGCTGGCCACGATGCCGCCCATCTACACGATCGAAGAGGGCGATCTTCAGGTGATCCGACCACTCTACGCCGTGCCGGAGGCGGACCTTGCCGCATTCGCCGCCGGCATGGAGTGGCCCATCGTGCCCTGCAACCTGTGCGGTTCTCAGGAAGGACTCAAGCGCGCGGCGATGATGGACCTGCTGCGCGATTTGGAAACGAAGCATCCGAACGTGCGCCGCACGCTGCTCGGTGCTCTGCGTCATCCGCATCCTAACATGCTGCTCGACCCTCTGCTGTGGTCCGGTGCTGCGGCCGAGCCCCACGCGGATCGCCGGTAAAGCCGGGCCCGCGCTACGCTGTTCCTCTCTGGTCCCGCCTATGGCGAAGGGTTGCTGGGATGGAGCACGGAAAACGACGCCGCCTGGGCCTCCAGACCTCGCCAAAGCAACTCCGCCCGCCGGTCCTCCAGCGCCGGATCTCCCGTCGGGAACGAAGCGAGCCCGACGGCATTGTGGTAGTATCCGCCCGGGAGAATGTCCGGCTGCGTTGCGCAGATGAGCGGCATTTGGGCACCCCTGGCGGGTGAGAGCATGAAGAGCGATTTCAGGAAGCGACCGACGGCTCCTCCGCCGCCGAGGTTGGAGGCGATGACACCCGGATGGACAATCGCGACCGTGAGCTGCGGACTGCGTCGCTGCAGTTCCCGGGCGGCCCACACGTTCCCCAGCTTCGAGCGGCAGTAGGCCTGCATACCGCCCAAGGGACCGGCGTAGTGGTAGTCAGGAGTGCAGTCGGCCGCGCGGCAATAGATGTCGCCGGTCAGGACCACGACCCGCGCGTCTGCGGCCAGCAGGCCCGCGCTTTGGAGCCTGCGGCGCAGCACGAAGTGCCCGAGCACGTTCGTCCCGTAGGCGACTTCATAGCCCTGCTTCGTCGTTCCGTAGCGGCTTGGCCAAACGCCCGCATTCTCGACGAGAACCTGGATGCTGCGACCCGACAGTCGACGGGCCAGCCCTTCGACCGCGGAGGAGATGGTTTCCAAATCGGCCAGGTCGAACGTCGCCGAAAGCAACCGTTCCGCGGCGCTTCCCTCTTCACGGAAAGCCTCGAGTGTCTGCGCGATCTTGTTCGGATTGCGACCGGTGACGATCGTGTCGAGTCCCCGCGCGAGCAGACCACGAGCGATCTCGACACCGATACCGCCCGTCGCACCCGTAACGAGCGCCGTTGCGCCTGATAAGGGCGACTCCTTCGGACAGGTTGGATTGCCGCGTTTCTGCCCGAGCACGGCCAAGCGCGTGCGGGCGAAGCCGGGCGGGGGGAGGGTTGATGGCCCGGTTCGCATGCCCTTCGTTTGCACAAGACGTCTCTAGACCCTGTTCTTCATCAGCGCGGCTCAGTAGAGTTCGGTCAGCTCGTGTTCGGCCGCCCGTCGCAGTCGGAGATCCCCGCCGCCGTACAGTTCTCGTTCGAGCGCCAGGCGCCTTTCTTCGGAGGCAAAGCGCCCGAAGAGTGAGGCGGTGTCGGCCCGCCAGTCCACAAGGACGGTGGCCCGAATCGTGAGTTCGGTGACGTCATCGTTGTCCGCGTCTGCGTCCGGAGTCTTCAGTACTTCCAGTGTTTGGTCGGGCAGGTTCAATTCGAGGTACACGTGCGCAAGCGTGGTGCGCAAACCCGAAAACGATCCACCCGCGGCCACAGAGGCTTCCAGGTATCTTCGCGCACGCACGAACTCGCGGGCGCGCGCATAGATCAGTCCGGAAAGGTACAGCGCTCGACTGTGCGTCGCGTTGCGCGCCAGCACCGCATCGAGCGCGTCGAGAGCGGGACGGTACTCGGAGCGCATGGCGTGTACTTCGCCAAGGGAAACGAGCAGGGCTTCCGGCGCGCGCGCGCAGGAATGGAGTTGCGTACCGAATTCGATGGCGTCCTGGGTGCGACCGGCCGCCAGCAGAGTCGAGAAAGTGCCTACGAGGTCATCATCCGGCACAGAGCGGTCGCTGCAGAGCCGACGATACGGCAGGCGAAAGTCCCCCCGCTGGAGGCGCTCCAGCCGGGTCCAGTTGACGTACGGCACGGCGCTTCTGGCGTTCTTCGCCGTCAGTTCCGACCAGATCTTGCGCGCTTCGCCTGTGCGGGTGGCGAGCGCGGCCTTCACGGCGCGCTCGTTGGCCTGGGCCACTTCGGGAGGTCCCTGGTCCACGGCCAGCCAGGTGCGCCCGTCGCTCAGTTCGCGTTCGGAAAGGGGAGCCAGCTTACACGAAGCAAGTGAAAGCTCCGCGAGCACGGTTCCCAAGCAGGCTGTGGCAAGGAGCAAACGCACGGGTCGAGCTTCACACCGGCCACGCGCGGGTCCAGCTCAAAGCCAAGCGTGCCCCGAGGTGTTGCTTGCGACGTACGGGCCGGCAAGGCGGGGGTGACACCACCTTATCTAGAACCGGTACTTCTGAAGGGCTGGCCCGCGGTTCTTCCCGGAAGAGGGGGCTGCGCGTTCGTCGTTTTCGAGATCCCGGAGTTGGCGGCCGCGCTTCTCCTCTGTGCGGAAGAAGTCAGGGGCGCGACCTTCCGGCACCAGAACCGTGAAGCTGAACTGAATCGTGGTTGTGGCCTTGCTCTTGAGCGGAATCCTCCACTTGAGGATGCCCTGCTTGTTCGTGAAGTCGGGCGCGGGCGAATGCGTCACGTCGGTCACGCGGACTTCTTCGCCGCGGCTGACCGGTATCTGGTCTACGACGTTGACGACAGCATCCCGATCGGAGTAGTTCCCCACGCGGATGCTGTAGGCGTAGCGGAAACTCTGCCCGCGCGAAATCAGACCCGTGCGCTCCTGCGCCATCTCTTCGAGCCTTCGTGTCACGCGGATGTTCTCGTTCGAACCGAGGGTGAGCTCGAAGGTCTCTCCGGGGAGCACCGAACCCGATTGGGAAGCGCCGAAGAAGTCGTTGCCGTGAAACAAGTTGAGCTGTCCGGCGAGTATGGGCGCGGCCATGTCGTTTTTGCCCAGGGCGATGAGGTACGCCGTGTCGCTGTGGCGCGGAAAGGTGATGTACTCGAACGTCACCGGAAGCGTGTGGCGGGTGAAGCTGGTCCGGTGTGGGCGGCCGTCGGCGGCAATCGGAATGGTCTTGGGAACGGCAAACACCAGAGAACCCCCGCGCGCCCCCGCGCCGCCGGCTCGGCCGGGAGCGCCACCGCCTGGCACAGAACCGCCGCGACTTCCCGAGGAGCCCACGTAGAGGGGTTCCATTTCGGGCGGCGGTTCGAGGCCTGCGGGCCTGGCCGTGGACAGTTTGACGCGCGCGGCCGGCCAGTCCTCTCCGGAGGATTGGGAAACCAGGCCGTAACCATCGAATTCGATCCGATTCTCCTTCCGTAGAATGCGCACGTCGTACCCCGGTTTCCAGGAAGCACGGCCCACCACGTAGGTCAGCTCGATGGAAACAGTGCGACCGCCGCCTTCCACGAGAACGGCCACCTGCTTTTCGCGCGCGCTTCTGCGGCGGTTGCGCAGCCGGTCGGCAATCTTACGTTCTACGAAGTTTCTCTTCTCTTTCAGATCGGCGAGCGCCTTGCGGATGCGCCGCGCCTCCGAAAGATTCCGCAGGGCGCGCTCGCTCAAGTATTCGAGCATGGCGTCGTACTCGCGAACGCTGCGACCCGGCTCGCGCCCGCGCGCCTTCTCTCCCAGGTAGTGCTGCTGCGCCGATTCGAGGTAGCGCTGGCGAAAGGCGATGAGAGACTGCTGATCCTCGAGCGGTTCTTCCTGTTTGCGTATCTCGGCGGCCTGCGCCCGCAACTTCTTCAGGATCTCGTCGTTCTCGACCGGAACCGGGTAAGAACCGGCCTCCACATCCAGAATGCGACCGCCGCCGCTCGTTACGGTGGCGCGCAGGGAATCATCGCGCAGCTCGAGCGGGAGGGGCCGGACGACCAGACGGCGCGGGCCGGCCGCGCGAGGCGGCCCCTCGAATGTAATGCGACGGGTCACGAGAGCCCGATCCGGGTACACGACCACCTCGTCCACCCGACCGGCTCCGGCGTCTTCCCCTGACTCCTCCGAGAGGACCGGTCCGTCCGGGCGCCCGATCAGCAGGAGCAGGGCACCCGCGGCCAGCAGTGCGCGGGCGCGGCCCTGGCGCTGAGGGCGACTGCAACGCAGCGGTCTGGCCGGCCACCCGTTGGACCACCACCCCCGGGGCCTGGGGTGAAAATACGGGCGTGACATGCTCCTTTGGATGCGCGCGCGGCTTCGGGGGTTCGTTTTTGTCGCACGAGTCGCTCGGAGGCTGCGTCAAATAGCGTTGACAGGTGGCGTGCCGGAGCGTCCCCTTTGGGGCTCACGTCATCTCCTCAGACTTCCCTTTCGGAGTGTTTCCAATGAAGCGCAACAAGCACAGAATTTGGACAGCATGGCTCCCGGCCGTTGTCTTGACTTTCGGTTCGAGCATCGTCGCTGAGAATGAGATCCCGGACGACCTGGAGCGACATTTCTCACAGGGCCGTTCCACCGCTGTCGTCAAAGCAGCCGGCGCCCACCTCCGCGCGCAGAGTCGCAATCCGGAGCTCTACATGGCGCGCGGGCGCGCCTACTACGACATGATGCAGTTCGACCGCGCCCTCGCGGATTTTCGCCAGGCGCGGAGCTTGGGTCTTTCGCACTCACGCCGATTCGGGAATCCGGAAGACTTTGCCGAAAAAGCACAGAAAGCCGACCAACTGTTGCCGATCGTTGCCGCGTACCCATCGCGCAGCAACTACCGCGTCGCCCTGCGTTCCAGTCGCAACAGCGCCTGGGCGCGGGCGGTGGCACCCACGCTTTCGCGGCTGGATTCTCTGGCCCGCGAGCTTTTCGGGAAGCAGCCCGATCCCGGTATCACGCTCCTGTTCCTGGAGAGCCAGGAGCACGCTTCCGAGTTTGGAGACGCCACGAGCATTCGTTTTGCCATCAGCGCCGATCGGCCGGACGCCAGCGCGTACGGTTCGGACGGCTACGCCTACTTCTTCGAGGTGTGGACGGATGGCCCGAGCAAAAAGTCTTCCGCGCAGATGCAGGCCACGGGGGCCCACGAGTTCGTGCACGCCATGCAGAAGCAGTTTCGGGACAGCTACCCGATCCGGGGAACCGGTCGCCTGGTGGGTTATGACTGGTACGTAGAAGGGCTGGCCACGTACGGACAACAGATCTTCAGCGGCGAGTCCGAAGAGAATGTTCGCGCGGAATGGACGGCCGCCTACAAAAGGGCGCGGGACATCGACAAGGAGATGGTACTCGGCGACTTTCAGCGGAACCTCGAATTCACGCAGCTCAACTACGTGACCGGTTCGTTCATGGTGCGGGATCTGATCCGCCGCAAGGGCAAGGGTATCATTCCCGAGATCGAGCGCGCGCTGATGGATGAGGACCATCGCTTCTATGACGTACTCCCGAAAGTCACCGGCATCAACATGAGCGACCTCTACGACCAGGTGGTGGCCGGACTCAAGAAGAGTTCCGGGACGGATTTTGCCGAGCAGCAGTTCGAACCGCCTTCTCGCAGCACTTTCGTCGTGGGAGATCTCGTTCTGGCGCGTAACACGTACTCCCGAGACGAGGAGCAGTACCTGCCCGCCAGCTACAGTGGCACCGGCACCGGGCGCATCGGCGTCTACTACCTGTACGGCAGTTCGAGCTTCGTTTCGGCGGGGCAGCTCCGGCACTTCGATTGGCGGAAGGGTTCGCGGGTCATGTGTCGCGTCGACGGGGAAGCGCGCCCCGGGACCGTCACCCTGGCCGCACGGCAGAAGGTGTACGTGGACATGGGTTCGGGCGCCCGGCCGTTCGCGCTCGGCGACTGTCACGAACGCGGGGCAGACACGGCACACAACAAGGGCCTGCGCTCCGGTGGTGGAGGTTCGACCCCCGTCAGCGAGGAAGTCAGACGACCCAGGCCGCCCGAATCGGGTGGCGGCGGTGGCGGAGGGGGAGGCGACCGGCCGAGGCCCGCGCGTTTGGGAGAGGGTTCCCGGGTGAGTTGCACGGGCTACGGGAAAACGCAATCAGGTGTTGTCTCGCGAACGATCGGGGACAAGGTCCTCGTCAACTACGACCGGGGCGGAGCCGGCGTCTTCCGGGCCACCGACTGCCGTCCCCTGTAGAGCTTCGAGCAACTCTTCCTTCTGGATGGGCTTGGTGAGGTAGCCATCGCAGCCCGCCTCCTCGGCGTGGCGCCTTGCTTCGCGCGTGGCGTCCGCGGTGAGCGCGAGTATCCGCGTGCGCGGGAGTTTCTCATGCGCTTCGTGAGCGCGGATCAGTCGGGTGGCTTCGTACCCATCCAGCTCGGGCATCTGGATGTCCATGAGGATGACGTCGAAGGGATTGGCCACGGCGCGCTCCAGCGCTTCGCGACCGTTTTTGGCTGTCTCCAGAACCGCGCCGGTCTTTCTCAGGAACATCTGCATGAGGAGCAGGTTGTCGGTGTTGTCGTCGGCAATGAGCACCCGCAGGGAAGGCAGAAGTTGCGTCGGTGTCGCTCTGGCCACTTTCGGTTTTACCGCTCGGGGCGCCCGCGCTTCGCCGGCCACCACGAAGTCCAGCCGAAAGAAGAAGTTGCTCCCGCGACCGACGGCGCTCTCCACCTGAATCTCCCCGCCCATCAACTGCACGAGCCGCCGTGAGATTGCCAGACCCAGGCCGGTCCCGCCGTAGCGGCGCGTGGAGTCCTGCTCCGCCTGCACGAAGCTCTCAAAGATGGCGTCCCGTTTGTCGGCCGGGATTCCGATACCGGTATCCTTGACCGAAAAGAGGATCGTGACCCGGTCGCCTGTTCTCGCTTCGGGCGTCACGTCCACGCTGACGCCGCCGGTTTCGGTGAACTTGATGGCATTCCCTACCAGGTTGAGCAGCACCTGTTCGAGTCGCGCCGCGTCCCCCAGGAGCAGTCCGGGCACCCCGGCTTCGCAGTTGAAGTCCAGCCCGATGTTTTTCTGCTCGGCGCGCGCATTCATGATGCCCGCCAGGTCGTTGAGGACATCGCGCAGATCGAAGAGCGCGTGATCCACCGTGATCTTTCCCGACTCGATCTTGGAGAGGTCCAGGATCTCGTTGATGAGAGTCAGGAGCTTGCGACCGGAGCGTTCGAGGATGGCCACATGCTCGCGATGCTCCGGGGTCTGCGGCCCCTCGTTCAAGAGGGAGGCGGCTCCCAGGATGGAGTGCAGCGGCGTGCGGATCTCGTGGCTCATTGTCGTCAGAAACTCGGATTTGGCCCGATCGGCCCGCTCGGCCCGTTCCTTGGCCAGTTGCAGTTCGTCGCGCGAATGCAGCAGCTCGCGCGTTCGCTTGTGCACCATCATCTCCAGGTCAACACTCAATCGTTCGGCGGTGCTGAAGGCTCGGGAAAAGCGCACGGCCAGGAGCGTGGACTGCGCCACGATAAAGACGAACAGGCCGTAGGGCGAGACGATGGTCGTCTGTATGATCTCGCTGTTGTAGAGGAGGTCGTTGACGATGGTGCCGAAGAAGACCAGCCAGCCGACCAGGTAGAGAAGGGCGCCGTCGCGACCGCGGTAGACCGAGAGGGCTATCGATGCCAGCAGCACGAACCCGCAGCCGATCGTGAAGATCTGGTACGGTCCGATGGTGTACGTGAAGGATTCGCTCGGCAGCACGAAAACCGAAAGGCTGAAGAGTCCGCCGAGCGCAGCTGCCGCGATCGCAAGCATGCGGGGGACCTCCTCCGGAAAAAGACTTCGAGCAAAGCCCGCAAAGACCGGGACCGCAAGAAAGTAGGAGAGGTACTGCAGGCGAACGTGCAGCAGCCAGGTGATATTCGGGTAGAGCTGCGTGATGTGATGATCGCCGGTTGTGAGCAGTCGCACTGCGAACAGAAGACAGAACGAACCAAAGTAGAGCGTGGACTCGGCCGCCCGGCGGATCACGAAGATCCCGAGGTGATAGAGTCCCATGACGAGCAGACTGCCCAGGAGAGCGAAGTCCAGAATCAGGCGTCGCTCCTTGGACTGCTGCAGTTGTTCGGCCAGGCCGAGCTCGATGTTGGTCCAAGTTCCGCCTTTGCGGTGGTGGAAGTTCGAGACGTGCAGGGTGAGGTGGACGTCACCGGAGGAGGCCGGCAGTCTCACGGTCAGCGGCCGATAGAATGGAACGCTGGTAGATGGCGAGACTCCCACGACGCCATTCTCGGCGATCTTCCGATTCCCGGCGTACAGACGGTACGCGGTGTGCATGGTCGGCACGTTCAGCGCAAGTTCCGGAGCCCCCGGCGGAAGTAGAACGCGCAGGTGGAAGGTGGCAAAACCGCGACCGGACAGCGGGGCGCTCCGGTCGTGCGCAACGACGCTCACTCCGTTCCACGCGCCGGGCACCACGATGAAGCCCCCCCCAGCGGGCGCTGCGGCACGAACGCGTTCGGGCGCGAGTAACTCGTTCCAGTAGAAGCGGTACTCGCCACGCAGTGGTGCGGCTCCCTGCGTGAAATTCCAGGCGCGCAGGTCGAGCACGCCCTGAGTGGCGCGCGGCGGCGTCGGTCGATTCGGCGCGCAGGCCAGGTTCAGGAGGCCGCAGACACCGAGCAGAATGGCGGCAGGACCGAGTGGTCCGAACAACCGCCGCTGTAGTGGCGTGGCGATCACCGGGTTCATCATGGCGCAGCGCATGGACGGCGCAAGCCGGATCGTCGCTGTGCTCACGAAGAACGCGGAAACCAGGGAACCAAGCGATTCGTGCGCGCGACGTACGCCTGAAAACCGTCCTGGTTTCCGTAGCGCTTCCGACTTTGCTCTTCGAGGAGCGGGATTCCGCTCACGCGCAGGAGTATGAAGGAAAGAAAAAGCGGTCCGAGCGCCGCGGGCAGTGCCAGCCAGCCCAAGAGCGGCAAACACGCGAGCCAGAGCCCCCACCAAAGCGCGATTTCGCCAAAATAATTAGGAAACCTTGAGTACTTCCACACACCGCTCTCAATCCAGCGGCCCGCGTTGGCCGGGTTCGTTCGGAACCGGTACTTCTGCCAGTCGGCGACCGACTCCCAGGCGAAACCGAAGAGCCACAGCATCAGACCGACGATGGCGAGCGGTCCTGGCGGAGAGGAGTCCCATCTCGCAGCCGCCAACAGCATCGGCAGCAGGATGATCCAGACCGCGATTCCCTGAAACAACCAGAAGCGCGCGAAGGCCCAGGGATCTTCGCGTCTTCCGTCAAACCGCGGGTCGTGTCCCATTTTCAGAATGCGCACGAAGAGGTACGCGGCCAATCGCACTCCCCAGATGACGACGGCCGCGAGCACCCACCAGAGCGTATGAAAAGGAGGTGTGGCGCGACCGACCCACAAGAGCGCCGCGACCACGACAAAGGTCAGGCCATACGTGAGATCCGTGAGGCGATCCGTGCGCAGCGCAGCCGCGAAGACGAACGCGGCCAATTGTAGACCGAAAACCACGATCGCGCCCGAAAGCAGGTTGTGGGTGTCGAAGGGAAAGAAGGGCATGAGCTGCATAGGCACGGAAGACCGGGCGCGGCGACCGCCCCCTGGCCGTCTCCTTGGCGAATATCTCCGAACTAGAATGCCGTGAGCGCCGCCCGGATGAAGCTCGTGACCGGCGCCTGCTCCCGCGTGTCCTCGAGGCTTTCGCGCAACTCCTTGATGACCACCTGCGCGTCCGTCATGAGAGTGCTCGCGTTGCGATGGAGCTCGTCGTCGTTGATCAGGCGACCGACCGTCCCGCGCCCCGTGTTGATTTTGTCCGTGATCTGCGCAATGTTCTCGAGCGTGCGCTTCACGTTGCCTCGGTTGTCCTCCAGGATCTCGGCCAGGCCCGCCACCGGGTCTCCGGTGGTCGTGCCCTGCAGGTCGTTCAGGGCGGCCAATTGCGGCGCCAGCGAACGCCGCTTCATTTCCAATTCCAGTGCCGTCGTCGATTGGCGCTTCAGTTCGTCCGGAGTGTACGACGGGATCTCCATCCGGTCGAATGATTTCTGCGTCTTGCGATCGATCGCGGTTCCCGGATCGATGGCGACCAGCTTTCCGCCGAGCAGGGATTCGCTCTTGATGGCAACCGCATAGTTTCGGTAGAATACGACCGGCCTGCGCACCTCAATGGTGATGGCCACGCGCTGCCCCACCGTGGCTGGAGACTGGAAGGGCACGACCCGGTTGTCCTTATCGACGGGCACGAGTGAGACATCACTGACCGAACCGGCGGGAACTCCCAGTACCGTGACCTTGCTGCCTTCTTTGATCCCGTCCGCGTTGTCGAAGTACAGGACCATTCGGCTGCCGGAGGCGGCAAAGGGTCCGCTCGAAGAAAAGATGGTGAAGTGCCCGATGATGGCCAAAGCCCCGAAAAAGAGCAGACCGACCAGAATGTTCTGAATCCACTTCATAGAGTCTCCCCGATCTCAGTAACTGCGGCCTGACTGCGCCTGCAACTCGGCTCTCTTCTTTTTCTCGGTCGGGTCGCCTGCGTCAATCACCATTGGACCCTGGGTGAGCCCCTGGATGAACTGCTGGACGATCCGATTTTCGGAATTGCGGATCTCCTCTGGCGTGCCGACGAACTCGACCCTTCCCTGGTAGAGGAAGATGATCCGGTCGGCAATGTAGTAGGCCGCGTTCATGTCGTGGGTCACGGTCACCTGGGTGACGCCCAGCTCTTTCTGAAGCCGGCGCTGCAGTTCGTTGATCACCTGGCTCATCACCGGGTCCAAACCCGAAGTCGGTTCGTCGTACAAAAGAATCTCAGGGTTCGTGGTCAAAGCCCGCGCGAGGCCGACACGCTTCTTCATGCCGCCCGAAATGTCCGGCGGCAGCAGATCCCGCGCGGGCATGAGCCCCAACCACTCCAGCTTCTCGATCACGATCCTGTCGATCTCGGCTTCGTCAGCCAGGCGACGCTCGCGCAGGGGCAACGCCACGTTCTCGAACACGGTCAGCCAGTTGATGAGCGCCCCGCTCTGGAAGAGTACGCCCATCCGGCTGCGCAGTTCCTGTCGGGTCTTCTTGTCGGCCCTGCTCATGGATTTGCCGGCAATCAGGACGTCGCCCTCGTCCGGCTCGAGGAGCCCGACGATGTGGCGCAGGCTCACGGACTTGCCCGTGCCCGATCCGCCCAGAAGCACGGTGGATTCGCCGCGCGGAATATGAATGTCCACGCCGCGCAAAATGTCCCGGCGACCGAACTTCTTTTTCACACCGACCATCTTGATCATCGTTGTTTGTCCTCTTTGACTTTGCTTCTTCGTTCCTGCTGTGCCAGCTGTCAGCGCGGCCTTTACCCAGTCCTCAGAAACCGGCCGCGTAGAAGAAGACCGGCAGCAGGGCGGCAATCAGGTCCGTCATGCCGCGGCTTTCGCGCGTGTCTTCCACGCCGTTTCGAATCTCATTGAGGAAGATGATGAGCCCGCCGAGCGACCGGTTCGCTTCCGCGGAAAGCACGTCGCGATTGAGCGCGGCGGCCAGCGTACCGTTGCCCTCGTTGATCTTGCGCGTGATTTCGGCCAGGTTCGAAGTGATCCGAAACAGGGAGCCGCGATTGTCGTTGATGACGCTGGCGGCCAGATAGATCGGGTCGTCGGAGTTGGCCGAGCTGAGCATGTCCCGGCCGTTCGGAAAGAGTCCGGTGGCGCGGAACGCGAGCAGTTGTTCGTGGCTCAGTTTGAGCGGCTGCCAGTCGGGGCGCTTGGCGTCCAGTCGCCCCGGATCGATGGCCACGATCTTCTGCGAAATGGGGGACGGATAGCGCGACGTGATCTTGTAGTTGGGGTACAGAGGGACGTCCCGGATCAGGTCGAGGATGCAGATGACCTTCTGCCCGCCGGGGGACCTTCGCGCGGCCTCCTCCTCTTTCCAGGGGAGGATGCTGCCGTCTTCTCGCGTGAGCACGTAGTGGAGAGAGCTGACGACGCCCATCTCGATGCCCAGCACGAGTACCGGCGCGCCGACACGCAGCCCTTCCGCCGATTCGAGCAGCAGAGGAATGTGCACTCCCTTCTCGAGGGCGTACGTGCGTCCGCGCAGGATCGTGAAGTAGCCGATGGCCAGCATGAGACAGGCAAACGCCAGACCGGTAACCAACTGTGTGGTGCGCTCCGACATGGCTTCTCCCTATCGATAAAAGACAGCCGTGATGAAGTAGCCAAGCACAATGATCACGAGAAACGAAGTCACGACGGCCTGCCGGGTGGCCACGCCGACCCCAATGGCGCCCCCGGCTGTGGCCAGACCCTGTCGACAGGAGATGGCCGAAATCGTAAGGCCGAAGACCAGGGCCTTGAATTGGCCCACCCAAATGTCCTTGAGGCCGGTGTGGCTGTACAGGACCTCGAGCACCAGGTTGAAGTAGGTGGAGTATTCGACGTCGAGCTGCGTGCGCGCCACCAGACCGCCGCCGAGTACGCCCAGCAGAGTGGCGTAGGTGGCCAGCACCGGCGTGATCAGAGTGAAGCCCACGATCCGCGGCATGACCAGATAGCGCACGGGGTCTATCGACATGACTTCCAGGGCGTCGATCTCCTCGGAAACCTTCATCGTTCCAATTTCAGCGGCGATGGCCGAGCCGACTGCTGCGGCCAGAATCAGGGCCGTCATGAACGGCGACATCTCACGCGTTAGCGCCACGACGATCACCTGGCCGATCCGGTCCTGCTGCCCGAAGTCCTTGAGTGCCAGGCCCGTCTGCAGGCTGATGATCATTCCGGTGAAAGCCGCGACGATGCTCACCACGGCCAGGCTCTTGAGGCCCGCGTTCACCATCTGCCGCATCAGGTCCCGTCTTTTGAACCACAGCCAGGGCAGTTGGAGGAACGTACGGAAGATGAGGATGAGGGTTTCGCCCGCGCCTCGGATCGGTTCGAGTACGGGATTCAGAAGTACGAGCAGTTGCTTCATGGTCTGTCCGCGGGAACCTTCCCCCGGCGGTTGTGCCCGCGGGGCCTCATATCCGCAACCAGAACAGTCGCAGGATGTTTCGCGAAGGAGCCTCGACTGTGCCTTTCGGGCCCAGGATCGGGTAGTCGTGCTGCACTCCGACGAATCCGCCGAGGAACGTGGCCGACCAGTAGCGCGGTGTGGTTCGGAAGTCGAAGCCCAGCACGAACAAGTGGAACTCGCTCTGGTTCCAGTACTGCGAATAGAGGCGAAAGAAGAGCGAGAAGAAGCGGTCCCCGTTCTCGAACTCCCGGTACTCGATCAGCCCGTACAGCGGCCCCCAGAGGCGTTCGAAGTCGTCGTCCCGCGCGGGCCAGAGGACCAGACTCTGGAAGCTGACGTTGCCGTTGGAGTCTTTGACGTACTGAAAGAACGGCCACATCTTCAAGAAGTACGAACGACGCCAGTCCTGTAAGTAGAAGCGTTCCGTCTTCCAATAGAAGGGCACGATGGCGGCTACGACGTCCGTCTCCGACTCGAAGATGAGGGAGTGCGTCCGCAGCTTCACGTAGAACGGCCCGTAGAAATCCGCCTCTTTGTCGGCAAAACGATAGGTTCCCCAAAAGGGAAAGATCATGAGTTTGCGCACGTAGGGGTTGTCGTTTCGTTCGTATTGATAAAGGAACCAGAACGCGTTCACGTTGCGGGCATTCGTACGATCGTCCCGCCCCCAGGACGCGAAGGGCATGAACGAAAAGAGCGTGGCCACGAGCTTCGTCCCCACATCCGCGGGCCCGGCGATGATCGGCAGTAGAAAGAAGGGCAGCACCGCGTGGACGCTCAGGTTGCCCGCGTCCGAGTACTTGCGCGCGTAGAACGGCCAGAAGTAGTAGTACCCACGCGGTTCGCGCCGGTCCAGTCCCTCGCGTCCCCATTGGATCAGCGGCCAAAGGATGGACCGCCGCGCGTATTGTCCTTCGTGCACCTTGCTCGAATAGAAGGGGAAGATGCGGAGATCGCTGCGCACGGAACTGCCGCCCCACATGACGAGCGGCCAGAGGAGCCCGTGCGCTTTGTACTCGCGGTGGGACCAGTTCACGTAGAGTGGAAACAGGACGAAGTTGATCTCTGAGTACGACAACTTGTTCTTGATCGTGCCGAAGAAGGGAAAGATGCTGAAGTAGCGTTCCTTTTCGGAATCTCCCCGACCCCAGTAGAACAGTGGAGCCAAAAGCAGGTCGGAGTCCTTCTTGGTGTCCGCGTGATAAGTGTCGTCTCCCGTAAAAAAGAACAGAAAGGTCCACTTGCGCCAGTGATTCGTCCCGTGGCTCCAGAAGAACGGATACAATACGGTCTGGAAGTCGTAGGCGCGTTCGTCGTTTTGGTAACGACTGTAGAACGGAAGCGGCAGACGCAGCACGAACTCGCTCTGTCCGGGCGCGGAGGTGGACTCGTACAGGAAGAGGAATTGGCTGTAGTGGCGGGGTAACTCCCCCGTCATGGTGCGGGGCATTTCGGCCGCCAGACCGGCGGGCAGGGCCGGGAGCAGGAACCAAAAGGCCCACACGAGCCGTGACGCCTTCATGCGTCGGCACTGATTCCGGAAACTCCGGCCGGGGACAAACACAAAAAAGTCGACCGCACACCGCCGGTGTGGACGATCGGACCGTGACCAAGCAAACCGAGACCCACAGCCTGGAGAATCCCTTCCGGCCGCACGTGCCCGTGGACGGCCAGTCGCAGAGCGCGTACGAGCGGACCCTGGCCATGGGCCGAGAACTGATCGAAAGGCCTCTCCAGGGCGGAGGGGAGGCCCGCGTTCGCGTGCAGCACGCCAAAGGCCGCATGACGGTCTTCGAGCGGATCAAGGTCCTCACCGAAAGCGCTCCCAACATTCTGTACCAAAACTGGGGCCGCGAACTGGACGGCGCAGGGATCGTGACGGGCGTTCTCAACGTGGCCGGTCGGGACGTGGCGTTGTACGGTCACGATTTCACCCAACGCGCGGGCTCCATGGACGCCACGAATGGCGCCAAGCTCGCCCGCCTGATCTACATGGCGGGAGAACACGGGATTCCGCTCATCGGGATGAACGACTCCGCGGGCGCCTTCGTTCCGGCGGGCGTCGGGGGCCTGGACGGCTATTCGGAAGCCTTCTGCGCGCTACGAAAGGTTTCGGGTGTCATCCCCAGCATCATGCTCATGTTCGGATACAACGCCGGCGGGGGAGCGTATCTGCCGCGGCAGGGCTCCTTCATGATCCAGCCGCAGAACACGTTCTTCGGCCTCACCGGGCCCGGTGTCGTCAAGGACGTGCTCGGGGAGGACGTGACGGCCGACGAACTGGGCGGTCCGGGCGTTCACTCGCGGAGCGGCGTTGTGGACCTGGTGGCGCCGGATGAACTCGGCGCGCTGCGTAAGGCCCTGCGTTTGCTTTCCTATCTGCCGGATAACAACCACAGTTCAGCTCCGTTTCACGAGACCAGCGATCCGATCGGCCGCTTCACACCCGAGGAGGACATCCTCTTCCGTAGAACATTCGATTCACCCACCGGCTTCAATACGCCTTTCGACATGACGTTGCTCATCCAGAACATCTGCGACCATGGCGAGTACTTCGAACTGCAGCCAACCCGGGCCCGAAACCTGATCACCGCGTTCGGTCGCCTCGGGGGGCACGTGACGGCTTTCCTGGCCAACAATTCCGCGGAGGCCAGCGGGCAGATCGACATTCACGCGGCCCTGAAGGCGGCGCGGTTCATCCGCTTCGCCAATCTGTACAATATCCCCGTCATCTTCCTCGAAGACACCACCGGCTTCCTGCCGGGTACGGAACAGGAGCGCGGTGGAATCGTGCAGGCGGGGCGTGCGCTTCTCGATGCCATCATCGACCTGCGCGTACCGCGGTTGCTGCTCATCGTGCGCAACGCTTTCGGGGGAGCGTACGCCACCTGGAACTCGTACCACGTGGGCGCAGACATGGTGTTCACCCTTCCGACGGCGCGCGTGGCCGTCATGGGTCCGGCCGGCAAAGAGTTCGTTTACAAGCAGGAGCTTTCCGAAGCGCGCGCCAGGCAGAAGGCTCTCCTCAGCGAAGGCAAGAAAGAGGAAGCACAGGCGGAGCTGGCACGCGTGAACGCGGAACTCACGCAGCGCTACGAGCAGGATCTGATGAATCCGAAAGAAGCGCTCTCCCTCGGTTCGATTTCCCGAGTCGTGATGCCCGGAGAAAGCCGCAGGGTGCTCGGCGAAAACCTCAGCTACTTGATGAAACACTACAAACCGACTGCCTTGACCGGGCCGCAGCGCGAATTTCACTGAACCTGCGAGCGCCATGGAACGGGTCCTCATCACAGGGATCGGCGGCTTTGTTGGCCGCCATCTGACCGCCCAATTGCTCCGCAGCGGGCTTTCCGTGTTGGGCTTCGATCGGAGCGGCGAATCGCATCGGACCATGGCGCTGGAAACGGCCACTCCGGGCGGGGGTGCGGGGGGCGCGGTCGAAACGCTGAGCTGCGACCTGGCGGACGCTGGTTCGGTTCGCTCGCTCTTTGCCGACCATCGCTTTGATGCCATCGTTCATCTGGCGGGCATCTCCTTTCCACCCATCGGCTGGAAGGATCCCCTTGCCGTTCTCGAGGCAAACACGCGCAACACGGTGGTTCTGCTCCAGGCTGCCCGGGAGCGCGGCTGGAAGGGACGCTTTCTGTTCGTCAGCTCTTCGGACGTCTACGGAAAGGTTGCCCGCGAACGCCAGCCCATCGCGGAGGAGGCGCCGCCCAACCCGGACAACCCCTACGGTGCAAGCAAGGCAGCTGCCGAACTCTTTGCGGCGTGTTTGGGTGGCCAGGGGATCGAAGTGATGGTCGCGCGGCCCTTCAACCACATCGGACCGGGACAGCATCCCGACTTCGTGCTGCCGGCCTTCCTCCGGCGCATTGCGGAGTGCCGGGCGCAGGGGAAAGACGTGATCGAGACCGGAGATCTGACTTCGGCTCGTGATTTCACGGATGTGCGCGATGTCGTCGTCGCGTACGAGTTGTTGCTGCGCTCGGGCAATCCCGGCACGACGTACAACATTTGCAGCGGAACACTGACCACCGTGGGTGAATTGCTGGAGACAGCCATGCGGGTTCTCGGCGTGAAGCTGTCCGTGCAAACGAGCGCCGAGCTGTTGCGTCCTGACGGCACCACCATCCGCTACGGTTCCGCCGCGCGACTGCGCGCTCTTGGCTGGTCGCCGTCGTTTTCCTTGCTCGATACCGTGCGGGACACGGCGCGCTCCCTGAATCTGGAGACCGTCCCTTGAGCTGCGCCGGCCGCATCAGCGCGCGCTCCGCGGAAGGACGCTCGCTGGTCCTGTTCGACCTGGACTTCACCCTCGTGCCGCACGATACGATGCTTCTGTTCTGCAACTACGTGCTTCGTAAGGAGCGCAGGCGACTGGCTTATGCGCTCGTGTTTCTGCCCGCGGCCGTTCCGGCCGCACTGCGACTGATTTCCTCCGGAACCATCAAGCGTTTCTTCTTCAGTTTCCTCTGGCGGCTGCCTGAGGAGCGCGTGCGGGATTGGGCGCAGGATTACGTGCGGACGTGGGTGGTACCCGAAGTCTTTCCGGAACTCCGCGAGCGCATCGAAGAGCATCGCCGGCGTGGCGACTATCTCATTCTGAATACGGCCAGCCCCTTCTTTTATGCCGAACTGATTGCCCGGGAGTTGGGGTTCGACGCCTGCTGCGCTACGGACATGGCAATCGAGGCGCGGCAGCGTCTGCTTCCTCGGATCCGCAATCGCAACAACAAGCACGCCGTGAAGCTGGACTGTATGCTGCCGCTGTTGCCGACCTCTCTGCACGAAACGGTACGCCGGCGCCGGGACTACGAGCTGAAGACGGAGGGCGAGGAGCCCGAACCTCTGGCGCACTCTATGGCCTATTCGGACAGCACCGCGGACCTGCCGCTCCTCCGCCTGGCCGAGCGGGGCGTGGTGGTGGCGCCGGGAAACGCGCTCGCCCTGTTGGCCCGGGCCCGCGGGTGGGAAACGATTGTTCCGAAGCGGCCGTACTCGAATCGCCCGGGCAAGATCCGGCTGATGCTGAAGGAAGCCCTCGGTCTTTACCACCCTTCCTGACGCTGCTTTTTGGTTGCGCACATTTCGGTGGGCTTTCAACGTGCGGACCGAATGCGGGCGTGGCAACCAGACGGACACGGCCGGGCCGTGCCGAAGCGGGTGGTGTGGTCGCCGCGGCGGATGCTCGCGGTGGTTGTACCGGCGCTGCTTCTTGCGGTCCTTGCGGGTTGCACCAACTACTCGGCCGAGGATCCGGTCGTAAATCCCCCCATCTTCTTGGGCATCACCAGCCCTCAGGACAGCACGCTCGCCATCGAGGCGGAGGGGACCGGTCACATCCTGCGCGTGCGCGTGCTGAACCAGGAGGTCGGATTCCAGGGGTATCGCCTCTACACGGCGGGTACCGAAGCGGCCCTGCGCGCGCTGGCCACCGACAACGGCACGGACTGCAGCGGGCTCGCCACTCCGCCCATCGCGGTGGCTGAGTACATCCTGGAAGCCAAGCCCGGACAGACCGCGGTGACGCCGGGCGCCACCGGTAATCGATTATGCGCATTCAACATTACGCTTGTATCAAGTAATTGGGTTCTTCTGCGTTCGCTCATCTTCCAGTCTCCGGTCTCGGTTGGCACGAGCGAGCCCTCGAATGCGGTGGTGGTGCCCTGATCATGTCGAGCAAAGTGGCCATCCTCGGTTGTCGCGGCTGCCGCAGGCGGTTTGCCTTCCGCTTCGACGAGAACCGACTGGACGGGCATCGGCTGGCTTTCGTTTGCCCGAAGTGCGGTCGCCCGTCGGCCATGCGCTCGCGGCCCGAGACAGACCCACGTCGCCTGCTGCCTTCTCCCGGGACGCTGCAGGGCATTGCCGCCACGTCCGCTGTGGCGCAGGTCGCGTCGTTCTCCTTTCCCGAGATTCTCCACGCGCCCGGCTGTGTGATCCTCGCCCGCCTGCTCCGGCGCGAAGCCCGGCTGGGCATGATCGCGGCCCTTGCGGGTGTCGAGAAGATGGAAGTGGAACTGGAGCGCGCGCAGGCGCGAACCGGGAACCGCCGCTACTTTCTGGCAGGCGTTGCCAAGGACGCGGGCGCGCCGTTCTGGCGGGCGCTCATCGAGCTTCCCGGTCGCACGGCGCGCCTGGAATTTTTTCGGGCGCAGTACGAAGCCGCGCGGCCCCTCCTGACCGAAGCCATGCCCGGGGCAGATCGCTTGATCGCCACCCTGCCGGAGACACTCCAGGTGGTTCTTTCCGGCGAAATTCTCGGGCGCACACCGCTCGCCTCCGAAATCAGTCGCCTCTCGGTCGCTCTGTGCGCCCATGCACTGGCGCGCGAAGTGTTTTGGGCGGCGTACCTAGAAGAGTCCATGCTCGTGCCGGAAGTGGAAGAGATTTTTGCCCAGGCGCGGACCTCTCAGGAAGGCGTGCGCGACCTCGAATCGGCCTTCGCCGAGTTGCGCACAGCCCTCGACGCGCGCTGTCGGGAGTTGCTTGCGGCCGAACCGGATGCCGCTTCGGAGTTGCGGGTGCGCCTCAAAGATGAAAGCGAGGACCTGCCGGAAACGGCGCTCGCCTACGAGCCCGATTGAGCCTGCGGAGCTTTGCCGCGCAGGGTCCGAAAGAGTTCTTCGCGCTCGGCCCTCGTGCGGAAGCTGACGATGGCGCTGCCGGACCCGCTCTCTCCCTCGAAGCGAATGCGCAGGGAAGGCAGGCTGTCCATTCCGTAGTAGAGGATTCCGCGTTCGAGGGTCCGGACTTCACGCGGACTCATGGAGATGCTCCAGATGCCCGAGCGGTCCCTGGTCCGAAACCCCATGAAGTGCGAAGAAGCATCGATGTTGGCCAGAATTGCCCAATTGCCATCTTCGGTGTCGCCGAAAACGGCGGGCATCCGGACGAAGTACTTGCGCGCGTTCTTTTCTTCGAGGGTGAAACGGCCCGTGGCGAACGCTTCGGTGCCCGGTGCTCCGGGGGCCTGATTCCAGTTCTCGGCCGGCGTCACCCGGAAGATGGTGTAGCGCCGCAGCATGCTGAAGAGCATGAGCAGGGCCACCAGGCCGGCCGCGCCGGCAAGGGAACCCATCACGACGGGATCCTCGGGAGTGTCGCCTTCGGCGAGTACCCGGGTGGCGACGACCTCGAACGGGCCGACCCGATTGTTGTCTGCGGTCAGTTTCTTTTCGAGCGTGCCCGGGACGGACTTCAGGGTACCCGTCACGATGACGCGGCCGCCGCGCACCGTTTCGAGCTCCTTGGTTTTCATCTGCACGAGCAGCGCCTGTTTGGGAGCGCCCGGGTCGGAGAGGGGGACGAACACGGAGCTGACGCGCTTCTCCTGGGACTTCTTCTTGGTGGTGATCAGCTTCAAACCGTGGGTCGGCGTGAGCTCTCCGGTAACGCGCACGTAGCTCCCGGTCGGCGGATTCTCGGCAACGATCCGGGCCACGGTGAGTTCCCTGGGAGGCCCGGCGTTTCGCAGGCCGTCCAGGGCGACGCTGCCCGCCGCCACGCACGCAACGGCGCACCCGGCCATGAGCGCCAGGTGCAGCGGGATGAAGTTGATACTGCGGCGACTCAGGCTCTCGGTCACGCGGGCGGCAACGCCGAGAATCCGAAAGAGAAGGTCCATCAGCCAGCCCGAAACAACTGCCGGTAGTTTAGGTGGCGCAGGCCGTAGAAGCGGGACTTCCCGTTGGCAGCGGCCAATACTTTAGGGATCTCAACTTTCGACTTCTCCAGCAGGCGTTTCGTTTCGTCCGCGCCGCCGAGAAAATCGACCCAGGCCGAAGGGGGCGTCCAGTTGAAGCCGAAGCCCATGGCCGCGTCCACGCCGTTCTGATCCGTTACTTCCGGCACGAGCGACAGGCTGTAGGATACGTAGCGCGCCACGAAGTAACGCAGCAGGTCTGCTTCGGAACCCTGCGCGGTCTTGAAGATCTCCGCCGCATCCGCGTAGCGCGATCCCCGGATGGCCTCGATGGCGGCCTTCTTGAAGGGGATGTTGACGGCGGGCAGCGCCTCGTAGTCTCCCTTCTTGATGTTCCAGACGAGCTTCTCTCGGGATCCGTCGGGGTTCTTTTTCCGGAGGTACAAGCCCTTGCCCGCTTTGTTGCCCATGGCGCCCGCATCGATCAGTTTTTGCATGTAGGCTGGCATCTGGAAGGTGGCATGCGCGCCATCCTTCGTGTTTTCGTAAATGTTGTCCACGATGGCTTTGTGTACGTCCAGGCCGACGAGGTCTACAGTGGCCAAGGGGCTCATGGCCCGCCCGGTGTAGCCGGAAAGAAGGCTGTCCAGCAGGTGAATGCCCCCGCGGTCTTGGAGTTCTTCGGCCTTTTGGGCCACTTCGTTCATGAACTGAAAGCCGATGCGGTTGCCCGCGAATCCGGGAAGGTTGGCCGTGACGACTACTTCACGTCTCAAAACTTTCTGTAGGTACTCAGCAAGCTGTTTGGTGTAGGCCGGGTCGTTGCCCTCGTGGGTGATCAGTTCGCAGAGGGTGAGCTTGTAGGGCGGATTGAAGAAGTGCGTGCCGTAGTAGTGCTTCTTCCCGTCCGCGTCGAAGTGGGAAGCCAGACGGCCGATGTCCAGGCCGGAACTGACGGTGGAAACCAGCGACCCCTTCTTCCGCGCGGCCGCCACGCGCTTGTTCAGCGGCTCCTTGACGTCGTAGGTTTCGGCCACCAGTTCGAAGATCCAGTCGGATTCGGCCACGGCCTTTTCGAGGTCGGCATCGTAGCTGCCGGGGATCAGACGCGGCTCGATCACCCCGGCCCTCACAGACCCGCAGGCCGCCGCCACGCCTTCGCGCGCTTTGTCCGCGGACCGGGCCAGCATGTGGATCTTGCAGCCGCCGAACGCGGCGATCACCCCGGCCGACCCGGCGCCCATCGTTCCGTTGGCGCCCAGGATGGTGACTGTCTTGAACTCCAGCATGCGGCAGGAATGGGGAGGTGGGCCCGAGCGTCAAGCAACCTGGTCGGTCGCGCCGCAGGCGTCTTTCCAGGCAGCAGAACGAGGATCTTTCCTTGACACGACCCGGGTGCAGGCTCCTTGTTCGTCGTCCCCCGGCATGGCCCATTCTTCCTCAGACGACGCGGCGTCCCGGGCGCCTCAAGGGACCGCCACTTCCGGGGCGGAGGGCGCGAGTACGACCGGCGCGCCCGGCGCGGCGGAGCGTCCATCTGCCTCGGACCACTACTTCGGACTGCGTGATCTCGAATCGTTCAAGCGCAGCCTCATCGAGTCCAACCGCGGCAAACCCATACTCCTCATCCGGTTCGAGCGGCTCGCCGGGATCGATCTGGTCGATTTTGTTCAGCGCCTGAAGGCCGATCTGCACCAGGTCCTCGAAGTGGACGATGTCGAGTACGGCTTCCACGTGATCGATTCTTCCGAAACACTGCTCATGGGCATCACGCCCCTGTACAGCTGGACTTCGTTTCCGAACATCGACAGCGCGGTCGGTCGCTTCCACGATCGGTGTCTCAAGAACAAGGTCTGTTCGTTCGACTATGGCGTGGCGCGCACCCAGTGTGATCACCTCTCCCGTCCCGACGAGATCTTCGACGAGCTGATCGACTCTTCGCGAAGGAACCTCCAGGACAACCTGGTGCGCTGGAGCTGGACCTACTTCAACCGCGCCTACACCTACATCTCGGATACCGAGAACGTCGTCATCCAGCCGACCATCTTCATTGACCACCGGGCTCACACACTCTCCGTCAAAGGAGGCGAGGTCTTCGTGGGCGGCGGGATCTACGGTTCGTACCGGGACCTGATCTCGGACATCCCTGACGACCGCGACATGAAGCGGGTGGAGCTCTTGATCCTCGAAAAGCTCATCAGCGGCTGCGAAAAGACGCCGGGCATTCTCAAGTTCAACATCTCGCCACAGTCGCTCATCGATACGTTCGGCGAGCACGACAAAGTCAATCGCTTCCATCGGCTGCTGCACGCCAAGGGCCTGAGCCCGGGCAAGGTGCGGCTCGAACTGGTCGAAAACCCTTACGACGAAGCCCGGCACACACTCAAGGAAGTCTGCCAGGACTTCTACAACCACGGGATCACGTTTGCCGCCGACGACTTTGGAGTTCGCAGCCAAAGTCACCAGGTGGTTTTGAACTTGGGCGTCATGATCAAAGAGTTCAAGCTCGACCCCATCAGCTTCCGGTTCTCGGAGAATGAGGACCGCATCAAGTTCCTGGACAACCTGGCTTTCATCGAATATTGCAAGAGGCTGGCGGACAACCGAACGGCGGCCATCACGGCGGAGGCCGTGGAGGACTACGAAACCCTGCTCTTTCTGAAAGAGCACCAGATCCATCAGTTTCAGGCCAACATGTTCTGCCAGAAGATGCCCGCACCCGAGTTCCGGGGTCGTTTCGAGGAGATGCAGGGGCTGCCCGAGGAAGTGGCGCTGCGCATCTTCAGTTCGCCGGAGCTCATGGCCCGCCAGCGCGAAGTAGGAAACATCTTCACCCTGGCCAGAGAGTTGGGAGAGTTCGGTTGATTGCGGGCAATCGATTAGCAGGATGTATGGATCGGTCTTGGGGAATGATTTCGGAGTACCAATGAGCAGGGAGGAACTATGAAAGGAGCCGTAGGGATGATTTTGGTCGTCCTCTCGTTTGTCGTCGTTGCCGCCGCACCCGGTGGGAAGGAAGGCAAGGAGAAGGGACAGAAGAAGGAGATGAAAGCCAAGGCCAAGGAAAAGGGCAAGGGCAAGAGTGAAGCGAAGCGCGCGCAGGCCAAGGCGAAGAAGGACAAGCTCAAGGGCATCGAACGCAAGATCGAGCGCCTCAAGGAGATTGCCGATCGGTTGGAGAAGAAGGGGAAGGCGGACCAGGCCAAGCGCATCCGGGACCGGGTGGCAAAAGCGGAAGCGAAGCTCGCCAAGAAGAAGCCGACCGTGACCAAGGAGATCGAAGAGCTGGAGGTGCTGGAATGAGAGCGAAAAAGTCTGTGTCCGGTTTTGTGCTTTGGATGCTGGCGCTGTCCGTTGGCGCGCTGCTCACCTTCTCCGGTTGCCCGGACCGTGGCGGAGCCAAGACGGAGATGTCCGGCTCTATGACTTCCGAGCCCGCGATTTCCGAGGATACCGCAGAATCGGAAGCGGAGAAACTCCTCGAGGAGATTGATTCGCTTTGAAGCGTTCGGCGGCCACAATGATGGGCAATGTTCGCATGGTATGGCGGGAACGGTTCGCGCCTTTGGACCGTTTCTTGTTCGTTGCTTCAGCTGTGGCCGCCGTCTTGTTCGTCGCGCTCCGCCCCTTCACTCCCTACCCGGGGGACTACTTCCTGAAAGTGCTGCCCATCGTGTACCTGGCGCTTCTGTGTCTGAAGTACGTTACGGGCGCCCACGGGGTGTGGCTGTGTCTGGCGCTGACTTTTTCGGCGGGCGGTGATCTCGTGCTCGAGCACAACCCGGGCGGTTGGTTCGTCTTCGGACTGGGCCTGTTTCTCGTCGCTCACGTCTGCTACATCCTTCTTTTCAAAAAGGAGTTTGCATTCCGATTGCCGTGGCTGCCGGCCGCTGCCCTGACCGCCCTCTTTGGGGCGGGCATGGCAACCTACCTGATTCCACACCTGGGCCGGATGCTCCTGCCGGTGCTGGGCTACATTCTCGTCATCAGCGGGATGGGCGTGTTTGCAGCTTTCCGGACGGGCGCAAATGTCCCCGTTTTCTTGGGCGCACTTACGTTTCTGTCCTCGGACACTTTCATCGCCCTGAATCGATTTGTGGGCCCGGATCCGGTGACGCCGCTTCTGGTGATGCCCACTTACTACGTAGCGCAGTTCCTCATTGCGGGCGGTTACCTTTTCGATCCGAACTACCTGGCGCCACCTCCCGAGCCTCCGCGCAATTACCGCGCCTGACGACCCGCGGCGGTTGCCCGTTGCGGAGGGCCGTTTCACCAGCTGAACCCAAGCAGAAAGTGCTTTACAGTCGAGCTTCCGGCCCGCTACCGTAGCTCGCGACTCCTCGAATGTGGAGCGCAGCCACCACCTTTGTCCGGCTCACCGGACCACGACGGTCAAACTATGGAAGAACAAAACCAACCTCAGTCCCAAAGTCCGACCCGCGGTCAGAAGGTCCGGGAAGGCATTCAACACTTGGAGGAGCGCGCGCAGCAGTTCAAGGAGCGCGCCTCCGAGAAAGCGCAACAAGTGCGCGAACGCGTTTCTGTCTACCAGGCGGGCGCCAACGAATTCTTGGATTCCATGGCGGTCTATATTCGGGAGAACCCGCAGCGCGCGGCCCTGATTGCCGCGGGGATGGGAGTCGGCGTCGGCATCATTCTGGGCATGCTGATGCGCGGCCGTCGGGACTGACCTGCCTCCATGCCTCGGGAGCCGGGGGATCGAGGGGAGCGCGCGGCCGAGGGCAATTCGGGCTTCTCGTACGGGCGCGGTCGCAGTCGCCTGAGCGACGAAGATGCGCGCGTCCTCCGCCGCTACTATCCGATCTTCGAAAACCTGGTCCTGTTCGTGCTCAATTCCGGCCGGTGGGTCCGGAATTTTCGGGGATTTCTTCGCCAGGAAACCAGCTATCGCAGCCGACTCCTTCTACAGGGGTTCATCTTTCTGACCGTGGCACTGGGATTCGTTTTCGGAGCGGCGCTCATGCTGGTCTTCGGGCTGTTCTTCCTCTTTCGCGACATCACCGGGAGCGATTGGCTGGGCGCCTTTCTGAATGGGGCGCTGGGTCTTTTGGTGGCGGGGACCCTGTTTTTGCTCTTCTTGGGAGCCATGCGCCGGATCATGGAAGCGCGCCCGCGGCCGGACGTCGAAGATGGCCCGCCCGGTTACCGCCGCAGACAGGCCGCCCGACGGGAGTCTCAGGAGTAGAATTGGATCGACTGGACGAATACTGCGCGGTGCTCGGGGTCCCTCCGGGAGCTACGGCCGAAGACGTGAAGCGAGCCTTTCGCGCGCGGATCAAGCAGTTTCATCCTGACACGGCCGCAGGCGGCGAGCAGGTGAACGAGACGGCCCTGCTGCTCATCGAAGCCTACCAGGCCCTCAAGGAAGGCGCACCGCCTCCACGCTTCAAGGACACTGCTCAGGGCAAGGAGTACTTTCGCAGGCAGCGCGAGGAGGCCTTTCGCGCTCGGGAAGAAATGTACAGACGGCGGCGGGAGGCTGCCATTCACGATGTGGCGCGCGAAGCCGGCCGCCGCCTCTACGAAGAGATGTTCGGAGGGCAGCAGACCTCTGAAGCGCGCGACGTCTTCTGGGAGCGGCTTTCCGACCTGGTGTTCGGCGGGTCGTCCTCGTCGCGGTACTACGGAGAGAACGTAGAACTCCACGAGATTCATCCGGGAGTCCGGATGGGCGTGCGCGAGCGCAAGCCGCCACGGAATCCCTCTCCCGGAAGGGCGGAACCGCTCCGCGCCCGGTCGCATCCCGGCGAGCCGTCCGATCCGGGTCAGCGCTTCCTGGATCGGGCAGAGGCTCTGCTCCGCCAGGTCGTGGAGCGTTACGATGTTCCCGGTTCTCTCCGCCGCAGGGATTGGATTCGGGAGTACATGGCGGGGCTGAACAACTGCCAGATCCTGTTTCGGGACGTTGCCGTTCGCTATCCCGCTCTTTCCATGGTGGCCCTGGGCCGGGTTCGCCAGATTCAGGAACTGCGCGACGAGCTGCGGCGAATGTGAGGCGCGCGCCTCTTCCGGTCTCGGTTTCGGAAGCGGGTCCAGGTTCTCGAAGGCCGTCCGGCCCATTTTCTTGGGCAATGTAGTGAGCGCACTACTTTGCCGGCCAGCGCCGGAGAGGACCGCAGCGGAGCCAACTATTCCCCTGGGAGAGGGTTTGAGGTTGTCCCGCTTTTTGTTGTCACGACCTTAACATGTTCGAAGCCAGAGGCTGCGAAGAGTCGCTTATTCGTTAGCGGCTGCACAGAGCAGTTCATCGAACAGGTTCGGTAGAATGTGCAGCAGGCCGCCCTTTCCAAGGAGGATCAGGGGCGATGCGTTCAGGACCGCTCGGGCCATGGGACGGAAGGAACTTTTGTTCGGGCGCAGCTTCCGGGACCGCAACGACGGCCAAGATCCTCCCTGTTTCCCGCGCCAAGGAGAACGGGCGGCCCATCGTGGCGAGTGTGACCTGATTCACGGTGGCAATATATTCATACGTAGCATCCTGCGCGGCCCTTCGGCACGAACGGCCAGGACTCATGCACATCACCTGGACGCTACCGGGTCGGCTGCGCAACATCCTCTTTCGTCGGGGATTCCGGCCGGAGATCATGAATCGAGTCACAGCCACGGTCTTTCGAGAAAAAGCACACCTCCATGCCGGTCTCGGAAAACGGCATTGGCGGACGGGCATGTTCTCTACCGTGCACAAGAGCGGCAACGGCCTCAACTACAATCGACACGTGCATATGATCGCGTCTCGGGAACTGCTCAATCTGGCCACAGGCGAGGTGCGCGCGGGAGGAATCACTGCGCATGAAGGGTCTGTACCCGCGCGGTTTCAACGTACACTTCGAGCCCATCAAGAAGGAGGACCCAAAGACGCTCTAAGCGACTTCCGCCTTTCGGCGGGCTTTCACTGCTCCTGCCGAGAACGCCAGTTATGTCGCGGCCCGGTTCGGAAATCTGTTGCGCCTGAAGGCGGCGCAGGTTCTTAGAGAGTAAAGCTGTAACGGGCAAAAGGAAGCGGACGAGGATCGCGGATTCCCCTCGCAGTGAGCCAATCAGCCACCACCGGTGAGTGCCGCCCCGCGTCCGGTCGCGCTGCTCGCTCATGGACCGCACTCCGGAAAACGCGCACGAACCTCCTTCATGCTCTTCATCACATTCACCTCCCCGAACGGATCGGGTGCCGTGCACTAGCCGGATCCCCGCAGGGGTAATTGGTGAACTGATGCTGAAATAACAGGAAGAGAGAACCGTCAATCAAAGCCCACCGGCCGGTTTTCATCTTCACTCCGTGTTGTCCGCCCCTGCGACTGTAGGAACCACGAAGGGTGCCACCTCGGGCCAGGGTAATGTCGTAGTCCGCCCGGTACACAACGGCGGGATCTCCTGGCTTGATGCGACGTTCGCGATCCAGTAATCCGCCCCCCTCACTCTCGGCCGTGAGGGAACAGCGGATCTTGCGGGCGAGCGGCGCGAACTCTGTTGCGGTGAGGTCTGTTCGCAGGAAAGCGCGGCGATTGGCGGACGGGCCGCAGGTCGGAGTCCGTGAAGAGATAGAGGATCAAATCGCCGTCCTCCATACCCGAAGGAGAGAGCAGGAATTCATGACCCCGCAGAAAGCGGCCGCGCTCCAGGGCGAGCCGCAGAAGGGCCACAGCTTCCTCGGGACGGCGTTGTAGCGATCGGATGCAGCCGAGATTGTAGACCGGTTTCCACCAAGAAGGATCCGCGCGCGCCGCGTCGAGCCACCGCGCTTCAGCTGCTTTCAGATCCCCCTTCGTGTGCAGGGCGAGTGCCTCTTTGGCCAGTATCAGCGATTGGTTTCTATTGCCCCGCTTTGTCCCGAGTGCGATGATTTGGCCGTGCACCGGATCGACGGGGCCGCCGAAAGATCCCGCAGAGCTGAAAATCAAACTGAAGCAGACGATCCAAAAGAGTAACCGATTCATGCCGCCATCCTCCGCCGTGTCATTACTGCTTGCTATAGCATTCCTGCTTACCGCCGGTTGGGCTCGCATAGTTCGCATCTTCCCACTCGACGCACAGTAGGGAGATCTGCTTGCCCTCGTGTGTGATCTGTAAGAGCGCGTAGGTGAACGCCGATTCCCGGTGGATGCGTGTCTTACCACCAATCTCTCGGCCCTCCCAGACCTTCTTTTCCGTTTCGGCTTCGTTCAAGGTGAAGTGGGCCTTGCGGCCATCCGCTGTGATGGTGCCGGACTCTCGCCCTGAGGTGCCGAGCCTGCGGAATTGTCCCTCCGCCGTGATCTCGAGGGACAGGTATTCTGGTATGCGATAGTCCCGGTACGGAGGTGGCAGCAGCCGCACGACTTCCGGCGCGGCGCCACCCCAATCCCCGGCCAGGTTGGCGATTTGTGCGGCGGCGGAAGTACCAAGCAGGGCCCGAAATTCCGGCATGTCCCGCACGGATGCCAGGTCGCTATCGGTCTTCATCCACCGGAGTGCCTCATTCGATTGCTTCTTGCCCAGTGCTATTTTCAAGAACTCGACAGACTCCGCCTTTCTCCCGGTGAGGGCGCTGAGGCAGGCCAGCTGATAGTACGGCTTCCACCACGCCGGATCGGCTCGGGCGGTATCCAACCATAGGGCGGCGGCCTTCGCGTAGTCTTTTTCCTTGGTGTGTACGCGGAACGCCTCTTTGGCCAGGCTCTCCGCCTTGGCGCGATCCCCGGGATTCGGGCCGAGGAGTCGGGCCTCTTCCAGTGGGGTCTTGCTGCAGCTCAGAGAGCCGAGCATCAACACAGCCAGGAACCAGACCTCTCTGCGCGCCGTCCACTTTGCTGCCATGGGTCCTGCTACCTCGCCGCGAATTTCTTGTCAACAGATCACAGGGCAGACTCCCCACAGTCGCGCACGAAGTGGCCCGATCGCGGGTATTGGAAGTAGAAGTTACACATACAATTAGGCAACGACCCAGGCGCATCCGATGATCCGGGGTGCGTATCCCTACGCCGACAGCGGTCATTGAGGGACAAGACGACGTCCTCGTGCTCCGTCCGGTCCTCCATCCAGCAGCAGGCGAAAAGGCCCGTGTCGCGCGAACGCGCAAGCAGCGCCCGCGACTTTTGCGCAAGCCCCTGCCGATCGACGCCGGAGCTGATTTCGCAGAGTTCGGTCACCGCACGCACCTTGATTTCCTCGGTGAGACGCGTTCGGGCTTCGACGGCGCAATTTCTTGAGCCATGCAAGGGAAACGCGAAGCGGGCGTACGCATAGCCATCGTGATCCGCTTCGCAGTCCCGGTCCGGGCCGCGGCCCTCCGCGGCCATTTGCCGGTCCGGCCTGCAGGCCTGACCCATGAATTCGGCTGGATGCCAGGTTTGCGGACTGCCGGCGGTGGTCTGTTTCGTCCCGCAGCCACAACCCATGGCGATGATCAAGGCCGCACACAGCGCGCAAATCCTGACCGTGAATTCAGAATCGGCGCCTTTCATCCATCCCCCCAAAAGAAGCGAGCCAGTGAGGCGATCAGGTTCACGACATCGATCCCCACTCCCGCGAGGGCAAGCACCGAAACCGGAATCCCGATGGCAAGTCCCGCCACGACAAGAGCCAAGCCCAAGCGCGGAAAGGTGCGTACGGACAGGAGTCGCAGATTCTGCGGGCCGTTGGTACCCGAGAACGTGATCCTCTGCCCTCCAACACCGGGCAGGATCTCAAGGCCGAGCGCCCGCGTGAGTTCGGAGAGTTTTTCATGAGCATGTCCAAACTCCTCAAGGCCGAATGTCCTCGGCAGTCGAATCTCCGAACCGCCTTCCAAGAAGATGGCCGGTACGTGCTCCACGATCGCAAGGGCTGCGGCCAACGAGCCCTCGCCGCGGACAGCCTGTAGCCCCAACCCGCGAACTTGAGCATACGGAAGACGGCGCAGAACGTACGTGCCGAAGCGTCCCCTTCGACCCACCCTGGCCACCCAGGTCAGTGTCTGCTGATCGGGGTCGATGCGGACGGAAACGGCCACGAGCAGCCCGTACATGTGCGCGACCAGAGCGAGGAATGCGAAGCCCAAGGACCAAAGGAGGAGCCCGGCGAAACCTCCGCCCATCCACAGGAAGATGGCAATTGGCAGGATCAACAGGGCCGCGAATCCCAACGCTCGGGCCACGGGCAGTACTCGCGCCACGTTGGGTCTGGGCACGATTACGACACGCGACTCCATCCCAACCTGAAAGTACGCAGCCAAATCTTGGCGGTCGCGCGCACCGATTCCGGCGCGTCCGGTCCGCGTGGACGGCTTGGATCGGGCGGGCTTCGGCTTCATCGCTCTTGGAGTTTTTGACGCGCGCATGTATCAGTCTGCGTCATATGTGCTTCCTATGTTTGCGCGCGGTCATTGTTTCACAGGCCCTTCCTGCTTGCCGTCTTTCGACGGTCCTTCGTACACGACTTGGCCCGCTTCATCAAAGAGAATACCCTGGCCGTGGGCTTTCCCGAGATCAGGACCATCTTCAAGGTCGATGACAACCATCTCTTTGGGCGGTCCCATGGCGTCGGAATCGGCGAGGTACTCGATGGTCTCTGGCACCATCTTCCCTTCGATGCCCGTTTCCCATTCTTGTTTCGAAATGCATTTGAATTGCCCTTCGTACTGCTTTTGCCCCGCAGGGGAAAAAAGGATCCCACGGCCGGCCCAGCAGCCGCGGGGGAGAGCGGAACTCCATTCTCCTTCGTAGCGCTTGGCTACGGCGTGGAAATACTGTGTGGCGACGAAGGGGATCCCATTCTTCCATTGCCCTTCGACCCGCCTGTTTCCATTTCTGTGGAAAGTGGCACCCGAACCGTGCAAGCGCCGTCGAGAAATTCACCTTCTGATTCCTTCCTGCCGCTGTAGGGCGCCACAAACTGGCTGTAATAACCGGCCTCGATAGCGTAGAATTCGGTCCCCCGTCCGTGAGCCTTCCCGGACTTCCAACCTCCTCTGTACAGCTTACGCACCTCATGGTCGTACTTTGTCCCGGTTCCGTTTACGCAGTCCCCCACACACCAGGAGCCCTCGTCGAACGTCCCATCGTAGAGCAGGGAGCCCTTCCGGTCGTAGATGCGACCCTTTCCGTGCGGGAGATAGCCATCTTTTCACGTCACCCTCGAATTTCAGTGTTTTTCCGTCCTCGTAGCACAGCTTCTTCTTGCAGGCTATCGGAGCGAGGGCCAAGAGCAAAGCCGCCCAGATCGCCGGTGCGCTTCGAGCACGGAGTGCATCGGCATTTCCTTCATGTTGGTTTGGGGTCTGTCGGTCATCAATTGTTCGCGGGAATTCCGTACGAAGGATTGCTGCGGCACCGGTCCCGTGCGCTCTCTCTCAGTTTCTACGTGCGCTCGTTCGCCGCCAACGAGAGAACTCACCCGACCGTCGGGGACGGGCGGTAAATTCGGTAGATTCGGACGGCTGGCCAGACCGCACATGCGACCAGCCAAAGGCGCTCCTCCCGTGAATTCGCGATGCCGTTCAAAGCTCCTCGCTGTTGCTCCAGTCCCAGGGCTTGCGCAGGAGAAACATCGTGCCGAGCGGGACAAGGAAGACGAGCAGCTTGCTTGCCCCTTGCAGCTCGATGGCTCCACTTGGTCAAGCCGCAAGACCGGTGTGCAGCACGATCCGTCCCGTACACGGTGATGAATCATAATAAGCGACTTCCGGGCCTTTCGGCGGGTTTTCACTGCTCCTGCCGAGAACGCCAGTTATGTCGCGGCCCGGTTCTATGGGGCGGCTCGCTCACAGAGAAACAGGGCTGCGTTTGTGGAACGCAAACTCTCGGCGCGCGCTCGCGAGGTCCCGAGCGCGTCCACGAAGTTGGTCCCGATCACCTCGGCCGCTGAAAGCGCGCGTGCCGCGAGCTTTGTCGGACACAGGCGCAATCGTCATGTCTCCAAAGGGAATCTTCCTTTGCGGACTACGAAGGCGGTATCGGACACCGCAGCTTTCCGGGGGCCGACCCGACGGCTCCGGGTTCCGAACAAAAGCTTGCAGGCATAGGTCGATGCCGTCTGGTCCCCAGCATGCGACATTTTCGCCGATTCGTGGACTGGTTCCTTTTGACCGAAGTCACTCGGACTCTTTCCGAGCGAGAGGCCCGCACGGTCCGCACGACCGCTTACTTACAGCTCATCATGTTCCTTCTGCCGACGCTCCTGTTGCCGGTCGTGTTCTTCACGGAGCCCCCGGAAACCCACGTCTTTACGTACGCACAGTACTTTCCGTTGGTTGTCCCCCTCGGCATCGCGCGCTACCTGCTCCAAAAGGGAATGCTGGCCGCCGCCGGCGCCCTCTCGCTGGTCGCGGTTGACTACCACCTGGGTGCGCTTACCTACTCGCAGGCGGACGATCCGGCGCAACTGGGCCTTTTGATCCTTGCTCTGCTGCCTTTTGCGATGGTCCCGCGTGAGAACGTCAGGACGCGTTGGGTTCTCGTGGTCTTGCCCCTCTCCCTGTTTGTCTTCTTCCAGTGGTACTATCGGGTCCATGGCGGTTCGGCGCTGCACGGACCTCCGAAATGGGTCGTGCCTGCGGACTTTCTTCTGCCGCCACTCGTGCTGCTCTTGGCCCTGCTCGTCTTCATCCCCTATCAATTCGTCAAGGCGGTGGACAGCGCCGAGGACAACCTCGCGGCCGAACATGCCAAGTCCGAGAAACTGCTTCTGAACATCCTGCCCCGGGAAGTGGCGGAGGAATTGAAGGCGAAAGGGAGCAGCAAACCGCGCCACTTTTCGTCGGCCACCGTCTGTTTTACGGATTTCGAAGGCTTCACCAAGATCGCCGAAGCATTGGGGCCGGAGGAGTTGGTTGCCGAACTCGATCGATGTTTCTCTCACTTTGACACCTTGATGGGACGCTACAACCTCGAAAAGCTCAAGACCATTGGGGACAGCTACATGTTCGCGGGCGGGATTCCCACCAGCAACCGCACGCACGCTGTCGATTGCGTGATGGCAGCCCTGGAGATTCAGGCCTTCATGAATCAGATGAAGGAGATCAAGGCGTCTCAGAATCTCCCGTACTGGCAACTCCGACTCGGGATTCACTCAGGGGACCTGGTCGCGGGCGTCATTGGAGAGAAAAAGTTCGCCTACGACGTCTGGAGCGACACGGTCAACACGGCCAGTCGCTGCGAGTCCTCCGGTGTGACCGGCAAGATCAACATATCGGGCGCCACTCATCAGCTTGTCAGAGACTTCTTTGTCTGCGAATACAGGGGAGCTGTGCCGGCCAAGAACAAGGGCAACATCGAGATGTACTTTGTGGAGGGCCTGCTGCCGGAGCTTCAGCGACCCGACCACGCCAGAACACCCAACAGCGAATTTGAGCGGCGGTACGCCGCGCTTTGACGGCGGTGGGCCGGGCCGAGGCGCGAGGCCGGGCACGGGTCGGCCGGCAGCAGTACAGAAAAAGCCCCCAACGGGCATTTTCGTTGGTAACATTTCTTCCCGCCCGCCGAAACCACCGGCATGGGCATGCTCGGGCTTGGCCTGCGGCGCGAACATTTCAGCTGGTTGCTCGAGAACCAACCCCAGGTGACCACCTGGTTCGAGGCTATCTCCGAGAACTTCATGGACACCCGCGGTCGCCCGCTGGCGGTGCTGGAGCACGTCCGGCGCGACCGGCCGGTTGCGCTGCACGGGGTCTCGCTTTCCATCGGCTCCGTGCAGCGGCCGAATGAAAACTACCTGGAGAGCCTTGCCTGCCTGGTCGAACGCATCGACCCGTTTCTCGTCTCGGATCACTTCTGTTTCACGCACGCCGGGCGAGGGAACCTCCACGACCTTCTGCCGCTGCCTTTCACCGAAGAGGCCGTCCGGGTCGTGGCCCGCAACGTCGACATCGTACAAGAACGGCTCGGTCGCCGTGTTGCGCTCGAAAACGTCAGCAGCTACCTCACGTTTCGTCAGAGTACGATGACCGAGTGGGAATTCATCACCGAAGTCGTGCGACTCACGGACTGTCGGGTCCTGCTCGATGTGAACAACGTCTATGTGAACGCCTCCAATCACGGCTTCGAAGCGCGCGATTTCCTCCGTGGTATCCCGGCCGAGGCTGTGGCGGAAATCCACATCGGGGGCCACGCCGAGTTGCCGGGGTTTCTGTTCGATACACACGGAGCGCCCGTGGCCGAGAGCGTCTGGGAACTGCTGCAATTCGCGGTGCAGCGCTCGCCGGATGCGCCCATTCTCTTGGAACGAGACGAGGACATTCCCGCCCTCGATGAACTGGAGCGGGAGCTGGCCCGGGCGGCCGATCGCCCCTTTGCGGACTCATTTTTGAAGTCACCACAACAAATCAGGAGAAAGATTGTATGAACAAAACACTCGTTACCGCAGCCCTGAGCGGGCTACTCTTGGCGGCCGGCACGGCTGTCTCGACCGCTCCGATGACCGAGGGCAAGTGCTTCGGCATCAATGCATGCAAGGGCAAAGGCGACTGCGGTGGCAAAGGCCACGATTGCGCTGGCAAGAACTCTTGCAAGGGAAAGGGCTGGAAAAAAATGACCAAGGCGCAATGCGAAGCCAAGAAGGGCAAATTCGCGATGTAATTGGCGCCGGAGGGGCCATCCCCTCCGGTTCTTTCCTCTCGTTTTGGAATCGATGAACTCATTGGCCGACATCCAGGAGGCTTTTGACGAGACGATCGCTGGGGATGCTGCGCCCTTACAGGCCGGCATCCTTCCTGCCGGGAGTCTCACGGAGGCGGAGGCCTGCGCTGTGTACTCGCGCGCGTATGAAGCCCGGCTGAGTGAAGCGCTCGGCGACACCTTTGAGCTCACGTGGCGCATCCTGGGCGACGATGACTTCTTGGAGTCGTGCTCCGACTACATTGCGGCGGTCCGGTCGCTTTCTTACAATCTCTCGGACTACGGGGATCGTTTTGCGGATTTCCTGGAACATCGTTTTCCCGGTGTCCCGCTGCTCGGCGAGGTATCCCGTTTCGAGTGGCAGATGGCGCGCCTCTTTCATGCCGCCGAACCCGAGGGTTTCGTCGTTACTTCCGATATCCTGTCTGAACTTGCCACGCGTCCGCTCTTCTTCGAAGACAGCTTCTTCCTGTTCGAATCACCGTCTCCGATCGGATCGATTTGGGGGGCGCGCGACGACGAGCAGGCCCTGGAACAGGCGCTTGAACTTTCGGGCCCCTCGTACCTGTGTGTGTTCAAGCTCTCCCACCGGCTGCACTGCGAAGAGCTCACCCTGCTTCAGTACAAAGTGTGGCGTGACCTGTTGGCCGGTTCCACCCTCGAAACAGCGTTGCAGTCACTTTCGGACAGCGCGGCGCCCGAAGTGAGCGGGCTGTTCTCGCTGTTCGCGCGAGGTCACCTGATCCGATCTGCGCGTCCGGATTGAGACACTACGCCTAAGGTGTTTCGCGGCGTTCGATCACCATGAGCGTCGAAGATTGGTCGCCGGCCAGCCCACCGTATCCGAAACGGAAACGCACGGGAGTGGCGCCCCGGCGGTACCATTCCACCAAGTCCTTCTGCTTCGGCGGAAAGCCGATCCCGCCAATACTATATGTATACGTAATATAGCGACCGAACAAACGCACCTGCCAGTCGGGTCCCGTGTACGCGGAAAACGGCATGCCGGAGTCGTCCTGGACGAGGACGCGACAACTCCGCGTCATCCACTCACGCGCGCCCGCAAATGGGGCTTCGTGCAGCAGATAGATGGCGGACTTCATGATGGCGTTGAAGGGCGGCAGGCCCGACAGGTACGCGCCGCTCGGGGTGGCGCGATCGAGGCTGTCCCTTTGCAGCTTCAGACTCAGGTAGACGAGCTCGCGGTCTTCGTTGTCTCCGGGCGCGCGGAAAACGTAGCGCATTCCCGGGAAGGCGCTCTGCGGACACGAACCCACCGTGCAGGCGACCAGGCTCCCCTGATTGTCCAGAACGACGCGCTCCACGCTGCGGATGTCCATGTTGAGTCGCGCCAGGAAAGCGAACAGCGGCGGGGCCGTGCCTTGAATGGGCGTGTGCTTGAGGTGCGTGCGCATGTTCGCGCTGTAGAAGTAGTTCTTGGAGGCGATGGTGTCGATCACGGCCCGCAATGATCCCAGAACTCGGCCCATCGATCGTTCGTCCGCGGGCACGTTGCGGGGCGGCAGCCCCGGGTCTTCGAGCGCAAACATGAGGTAGCGCGGCGCTTCCGGGAACATGAGATGCAGGTTCACGAAGTCCGCACCGGAAAGCGGATACACGGCCAGACGTTTGCCGTCGATCTTGGTCAGGTGCTCTTTGCGCCACGCGGCGATGGGTGCGCGACTGTTGCTCTCCACCGCGCTCCAGAACCGGTCCATGTAGGCCGCGTGCGTTTTGAACGCGCGTGACTGGACTGCGGAAGCATAGGGGCTTCCCGGCAGGGGCGGCATGCCGGCGAAGAGCCGCGCCACGTGGTTCCAGGCGGGGTCCGCGTTCTGGGCCGCCTGAACCGGCGGGTCGTGGGCGATCTGGCTGGTGTGTGGCAGACAACCCACCAGAAGCAGGGCCGCCGCCCAGCGCAGAGTCGTGAAGCGGACCAAGTGATAAGTGTACCTCAACTATTCCTCCCGAAGCGACGGTCGGCGCGGGCCGCCCCTGGGAGAGTGCGCGCCCGGCATGGGTCTGGGTGTCCACCCTTTTTGGACCATCAGTGCTTGTCTTCGAGTCCGGTGCCGCACCAGGCGCAGTGATGCCAGAATTCTGCCGCGATTCCCGAACCGCACGACGGGCAGGGAGTACTGCCGGCAAAGGACCAGCGCTTGTGCACCTTGCGACGGCACCACGGGCAATACCGCATGAAGGGCATCAGCTCCCGGCGCGAGCAGGACTGGTTCGAGCAGCGGGCGGCGTAGCGACGGTCGGAGAGTGCTCTGTCGGTGGTTTCACCGAGCGCGGGTCCGAAACACCACGGACAGAATCGCCAGTCTGCTTTCAGGCCGCGGCGACAGCGCGGGCAATGACGGTGGAATCGAGCGTGTCCCTCGTAGTGCTTCTTGCGGTTGCGCCCACACCAGGGGCACGTGTACATGAATTCGCTGACGGGCCCGCCGCAACGCGAGCACTCGTGCTTGGCTTCCAATTCCCGGCCAAATCGTCGGCGGAACTGACGATCGCGGATCTCCTGCCAGTCCTTCTGCTCGGTGGGGCGACTTCGCCTGCGCCTGCCGAGTTGCAGAGCACGCCGCTTGAGCGGCAGGAAGACGCGGAGCATCACGTCCGCGTTCGTGAAGCGGCGCCGCGGTTCGAGGCTGATGGCCTTCTTCAGAAAGCGGATCATTTCGAGCGGAACGCGACGCCGCAGCACCTCCATGCCCGGCAACGGATCGAGGAAAGGCCACTCGGGCAGTTTTCCAGAAAACATCCGGTACAGCACGAGCCCCGCGGCAAACACGTCGGAGCGAAAGGAAGGGCGCCCCATGGCCTGCTCGGGCGCAATGTAGCCCAGCGTGCCGGAACCCGATCCCTGGATGGTGTGCTGCGCGAATCGGGCAATGCCGAAATCAGTGAGTCGCAACTGATCGGTGCCGAAGAGCAAAATGTTCTCCGGCTTGATGTCGCAGTGGATGACCTTGTGGATGTGCGCGTGCGCCAGCGCCTGCAGCAACTGTTCGGCGTAGTGGAGTCCGGCGCGCAGATTCAGGCGACCCATCAACCGATCGGCGAGGGTCTGGTCTGCCAGAGGATACACGATGACGAAGTGGTCCTGAATGAAGTCCGCGTTCTTGATCGGCAGAATGTTCGGGTGGTCGAGACGCGCCGTGACGCGCACCTCCTTGCGGAAGTCGTCCAGATGCGTACCCGAAACGAGTGCGGCGTCCCAAACCTTGAGCGCCACGCGGCCGCCCTCCACGCTGTCGGTGGCGCTGTAGACGCGCGCCGAGGCTCCCTGCGCGATCAGCTTCTCGATGCGGAACTTGCCCAGCTTCTCTCTGGCGCGCAGCGTTCTCCCCGGTCTTGCTCTCAAGATTGGCGTCTCCGTCAACGGCGCTTGGCCCAGGTCACAGGCAAGCGCCCGTGCACTTGCGACCGTTGGGCAGAAAGGTATCTTTGAAGATGGCGCCCTCGAATCGCGCGCCTGTCGGGTCCACGTAGGCCAGATCGGCCCCCGTCAGATTGGCGCCGCGCAGGTCTGCCTTCTCCAGGGCGGCGCCCTGGAGCATGGCGTTCGTCAAGTCCGCGCCTCTGAGGTCGGCCTTGCGCAGATCGGCCAGGCGCAGGTCGGAGCGCACCAGCACCGATCTCTCCATGCGCGCGCCGCGAAACACCGCCCGCTGCAGATTTGCGTTGCTCAGGTTGGCGCCGGTGAGTTCGGACTCTCGCAGATCGGAACCCCGCAGGTCGGAGACACACTCCTGCCCGGCGCAGCGAGAAAGAACGGCCCCGGCCAGCCGGCAGCGGGGACAGTTACCTGTTTTCAAGAAGCGCTCCAAATCTGCGCGATTCGCCTCGTTCGGGGCGCCCGCCCGGAGTACCGAACCGGCAATCAATATAAGAAAAACAACTAAGTGGCTTCTGCGCTTCACGACTCAACCGGCCGGCCCCGAGCGGCGCGCGGGCTCTCAGGGTGTGACAGCGCCGATCTTTTCCGAGGGGGGCGGGCCGGCCAATCCAAAACAGGCCACCACCGGTTTATGGTCCGAGGCCCGCAGCCCCTCCGAGAAGAAATCCGGGACGCTCACGGACAGCGGATACACCGGACCCCGAAAGAGGATCCAGTCGTCGAGTTCGGGGATGCCCTGCTCGATGGGCCGGGCGGGCCAAGTGACGACCGGCTCGAGTCCCAGGGCCGCGTAGGTCTCCTGGAAGCCTCCGGCCAACAGAATGCGGAGCGCGTGCATGGAATCGTTGAGGTCGCCTAAAAATAGAGTTGGCTCATTGGTGTGAGCCCACCGATCAAGCGCCGTGATGGTCTCGTGCGCCTGCGCGAGGCGCGGATTCCCCTCTCCGCGGGCCTCCCCGGGCGTCTCCCGCCAGGTGTAGTGAGCCGTGGCGACGGCCAGTGTTTCCGGTCGGGAACGAACCTGGAGACGCGCGCAGAACAACCGCCTCAGCTTTTCCTGGATCCCGACGTCGTGGGCCGCATGCTCTATCAGCGTGAACAGTTCGCGATTCCAAAACAAGTTTCCTTCCTGCTGCCAGCCGGGAAACGGGTCACGAACCGTCTCGTACGCGGGAAGAGCTTCCAGGATGGCGGCGGAACTCTCCGGCCGCAATTCCTGCACGCACAGAATGTCCGGTCGATGCCGGCGCACGAAGTCCATCAGCGCGCTGCGTCGCAGAGGCCAGTGGAATTCGCCCCAGATGTTGAAGGTGCAGATCGTGAACCGCAATCAGGGAGCCTCCGGGTAGACCCGGTAGAGCAGGAGCACCGAAAGGGCGGAGAGGACGTGAACGGCGTACGCCGTGACGACGCTTTCGGATCGCTCGCGGATGATGGCGAGCAGGATCCCGAACAGGAAGCCCGCGGCGACGCGCACGGCGAGCGATTGCACGGCCTCGGGTACGGCCAACGGAATGATGCTGAGGAACGGACTGTAGGGCAATACGAAGAGCGCCGCGTAACAGACCGCGGAGACGAGGGCCGGCCACGAGAGGAACCAGCGACTGCCGCGGGTCTGAATCAGGTGTCCGCGAACGAGATAGCCGTGCAGCAGCGAACGGAACAGAACTTCGGCCACGAGCGGCAGCAGGAGCAGATGCAGGGTGGTGGAGACGAGAGTGCGCTTGTCCGGCTCGATCCAGGGCGCAAACGCGCCGCCCGCCACGCCCGCACCGATTGCCAGGGGAACCAGCGGAAGCCAATCCCAACCACACGGCCACTGCAGGCCGAACAGCCTCGGATTTCGGGTTTGCGCCACGATCTTCCATAGAAGCAGCAGCGCGGCCGGCAGAGCGGCCAGAATGAATCCGAAGCTGGGATTGGCCAGGAGCGGTGGCATCGACGCGCCCGAGATGGGCATGGACGGCCAAAACCAGCGCGCCAGCCAGCCGAGCGTGACGACTCCGGCCGCCCGGGCGACTGCGTCCGCGGCCTGGCGCGCCAGTTGAAACCAGGTCGGTTTGGTGAGCACTTCGGCCACAGCCTCGAGGATTTCACGCGCCCCGAGGCGCGTGCCACCCGATCGCGGCGAGCCGCCGATGTCGGTGGAACCGCCCCAACGGTTCTCCGGATGGTGTCCGGTGACCGCCGGGTCGTACACATTGAGCAGCTCGTAAACCTGATCCAGGCTGCCCGGAAGGAAGAGGTCGGTCTGACGGATGGTGTAGTGTTCGGGTTCTTTTTGTAGCAGGATCAGCGCGAGCCGCGTGCCGTACAGTTTCTTGAGTTGCTGTTCGGTCTCGTAAATGCCAGCGTCCGATCGGCAGACGACACCGATGCGATTCTGGTACACTGGAAGCTGCACGACCTCTTCGATCTCCTGGAAGCCTGAAAACTCTCCCGGACGATAAACGATCCGATCGATGCGACGGAGCATGTCCGCGGTGTACTCCAGGAAGTCGACCTGCTGCCAGGAGCCCTGACGCTTCACCTTCAACTCTGCTTCGCGCAAACCTTCGAGGGTCTTCATGGCCCGCGCGAGTTGCTCTTCCTGGAAGCCTGTGAACTCGATGAATTCGAGGCCGTGCGCGTCGATGGCGCCCTCGAGACGCAGGAGAGGCATGACCGCGCGCCGCACGCGCGGGCTGCTTCCCGTCAGCCGGACGTGGTTCAGGAGCACCCAGACCGCAAAGACGGTGTCCAGGTCTGGCTCGTTGGCAAGAATGCGCCACTCGTGCTTGCGCAGGTCCAGACCCTTCATGAGGATGAGCATGGCCTGCTCGCACGTGGAGACCGTGAAGGCGCGGATGACTCCCTCGTGGTGGTCGAGATTGTAGACCAGTTTCTCGTGTTCGAGAAACGGTGTGCCCTGTGCGGCGCCGTCCAAATAGATGGTCCCGGGCCTGGACCGGCGCGCCGCGGAAGGAGAAGCTACGCGGCCGCGCGTGATGAATACGTTGATGTTCGGCGATTCGAAGCAGGTGAGCGATCGGTCCCCATCCTCGTTGGTCTTGATCGTGTAGCGATCGGGGATGTTCTTGGTAAACGCAAACGCCTCCGGAGTCTGCGTCTTGCGCTCGGTCGGCTTGGGCGACGCCTGAGACCTGCCGTTCTTCTTCACTCTACTGGCAGCCGAACCTGAATGGGCCATGATGAGAACCAAAAGAGCTGGCGCGCCTGAGAGATCCGTTCCCCGTCCCAGGCGGTCAATTCATTTAATTTCCACGCGCGGTGTAAGCAGGGGAACGCTGAAACGGGAAACGACGACCGTTCGGTCTTCCTGGGAAAGCTCCTGCCGTTGCCCTTCCACGACTTTGTCGCGCAGCACCGCGGTCGAGTACTGACCCGGCGCGCGCAATTGCATCTCGCGGTAGGGCGGCTGAAAGCGCCGGTGGCGGGCCGTCAGGCGAAGGGTCAGGTTGCCGCCGCGTTCTTGTTTGCCGCTCGCTTCGAGAAGGAGGTAGCGATCCCTTCGGTAGTCGAGCGAGAGCCCGTCGTCGATGTACACCATACCCTGCATCTGTGCGGCGGGGTAGATTTCGAGCGTGGGTTCGCCGGCAAGAGTGGCCGGCGCGTTGTGCGCGGCCCGGCACACGGGCAGGATAGTGCCCGCTCGCACGAACAGAGGGCACGTGTCCAGAGGAGCCTGTACCTCGAATGTGCTGCCGCCCGAAAAGGGCTGGCCCGTGTTGTAGTCGTACCACTCGCCCTCGGGCAGGTACACCGGGCGACTGCGCGCGCCCTTGGCGAGTACCGGCGCCACGAGCAGATCGTCACCGAGCAGGAATTGATCCGCCTGCCGTTCCGCGGGCGCTTTCGGGTACCGAAAGAAGAGCGGGCGGACCACCGGACTCCCATTCTGCGAGCTCTGCCAGAAGAGCGTGTAGATGTACGGCAGAAGGCGGTAGCGTCGCTTGATGTGCCTGCGAACGATTCGCAAGGCTTCGTCTCCAAAAGACCAGGGTTCTTGATCCGGGGAATACAACGCCGTGTGAGCGCGAAAAAAAGGCAAAAGCGCTCCGAGTTGCACCCAGCGAATGAACAGCTCCGCGCTCGGTCGCCACTTGAACACTCCCGTGATTCCGGGGCGTCCGGCAAAGCCTCCGATGTCGGCGCCGCTGAAGGGAACACCGCTCAGGCCCAACGACAGGACGAGCGAGAGGTTTTCGGACAGGTGGGCCCAGGAGGAGATGTTGTCTCCGGTCCAGACGGCCGCGTGTTTCTGGATTCCGCTCGTGGCGGAGCGAGTGAGGACGAACGGCCGTGACTCGGGTTGATGCAGCGCGAAGGCCCGACTTGTTGCTTCCGCTTCGAGGTTGGCGTATCCGTTGCGCACTTCGGAGTGGCGGGCCGTTGCGTGGTGCAAATCCTCGGAGAGCGGATCGTAGCGCTTACCGATCCACAGGACCGGGTCGTTCATGTCATTCCAGATCCCGGAGACGCCGCGCCCCAGTAGTGCGCGATGCTCCCGCGCCCACCAGGTGCGCACGTCCTCGCTCGTGAAGTCGGGAAAAACCGTTCGTCCCGGCCAGGCCTTGCCTTCGTAGATGCTGCCATCCGACCTCTTGCAGAAAGCCCCGGCCGCCAGGCCCTCCACGTAGACCGAATAGTCCCCCGCCACGGCAATCCCCGGGTCCACAATGGCGACGGTCCGGATCCCCAATTCGGCAAGATGCGCGTGCAACGCCTCCGGATCCCCGAACCGTTTGGGATCCCAAGTGAAGACACGGTAGCGATCCATGTAGTGAATATCCAGGTGAATGGCGTCACAGGGAACATCCTCGGTGCGGAAACGCTGCGCGAGTTGTTCGACGCGCGCGGCCGTCCTGTAAGACCAGCGCGACTGGTGAAAACCCAGCGACCAGGTCGGCGGCAGAAAGGGGCGCCCCGTGAAGGAGGAGTACGCATCGAGGATCTCTGCGGGCGTACCCGCGAATACGAACACATCGATGGACTGGGGTGTTGCTTCTGCGAAGCGGATTTGCGTGCCCGGTCCGAGCGGGTTGGTCTCCCCATCGTGTATCTGCACATCGGCCGGGCACAGAGTGTTCAGAAACACGCCCACAAAACCTTCCGGTCGACCGATGAGAAAAAAAGGAAACGAGCTGTAGCTGTTTGTGCGCAGCGAAGAGAGGAGAGTGTCCAGATTCAACAATCGGAAGTTGGTTTCGTTCTTGGCCAGTCGGCCGTTGGCGGCTCCGAATCCGTAAACGAGGTCCCCCGGGCTGTGGCGCGCGAAAAACTCAGGCAACGCGAACTGGCCGGTTTGAACCGAACCGGAAAGCAATTCTTGGTTCTGGTGAGCGATCCGAAACGCCCCCGTTGGCGGATCCAGAACGAAGGTCCACGCTTTCTGGCGTGCCTGGAGCATCCCCTGGGAATCCTTGTGCAACGGAATGCGGCTTGCGCGCGGCTGAACATCCCCGGCAAGGAGGAGCGTGTCCGGAAAGTCCGAACGTGGGCCGGGGTGCACGGTGAATCGAAACACGTTCCCCGGGTAGGCGGCGGTGAGTACGGCAACGGCGTGCATCAGCGGTCTGCCAGAGAAAGCCCAGGACCGCCATGCGTGTCCACAAAAAATGCTTTCCTCGATGTGGGCGCGGTCGGTCCCTTCCCTGAATCCTCGCATGAGAGCCATCGTCGTCATCCCGGCCTACAACGAAGCCGAAACCATCGAGGCGGTCGTGCGTGGCGCCCTGCAACATGCGGACGTGTCCGTCACCGATGACGGAAGCCGAGACGCCACCCCGCGGATTCTCGCCGAACTGCAGCGCGAGGTGAACACCTCCGGAGCAGACGAGCGCCTGCACGTCGTTACGCATGAGCGCTCCACGCACATCCCCCAGGGTATTCAGGACGGCATGCGCTTCGCCGTCTCGCGCGGTTATGACTTCGTAGTCACGATGGACGCGGGGCTCTCCCACGACCCTCAGGCCATCCCGGACTTCCTGGGCGTGGACGTGGGCATCGACGTCGTCATCGGAAGCAGGAGTCGCACGGAGAACGTCCCCCTGTACCGAAAGCTGATATCCCGCATGGCCGCCCGTGTCGTGAACTACTCCCTGACGCCGTCCTTCTTTCAGCTTCGGGGTCCGGGAATCCGGGATTGCACGAGCGGCTTTCGGCGTTACAGCCGGCGGGCGGCCGAGCGGGTGGCAGCAGCAAGGCTTCAGAGCCGGGCGTTCGATTTCCATATGGAGGCCCTGGCTCTGTGCGTGCGCTCGGGCTACTCCACGTTCGAACTACCGATTCGGTACGTGTTCTCGAACTCCTCTTTCAACAGCCGCGTATTGAAGCAGGCCATGCGTTTTGGCCTGCACCTGATTGCCACCAAGGGGCGAGCGTCGTGATCCGGCGCTACCTGGCAGCCTGGGACGATCGCCCTTTTCGATCTTTTGCCATGGTGCTCGTGGCGCTCTACGGGCTTTGCGCTCTTGCGCTGCTCGTGAGATACGACGGGAACCCTTCGGTTCTGTTTCGCTTCGGTCACTACTACGCCGATCAGAACCCGCAGCTGATCCCGCCCGGAGCGCTCGTCTTTTTGGGCGAGGAGCGCTTCGGCGGCAACGGCTATGACGGTCAGATCTTCTACTACTACAGTCGTACGCTGTTCGTTTCCGGAGAGTGGCCGGTTGGTTTCAACAACGCCTACCGCGCCCCGCGCGTGGGCTTCCCGCTTTTCGGGGCGCCTTTTGTCCCGCTTGGCTCGTGGGCCGTTCTGTCTGCGCTCGTCCTTTCGCAGTTGGCTCTGATTCTCGCCGGCGGTCTGGCTTTTCATCGCCTGCTTCCGGAAGGTGGCAAAGCTATCCTGTTGTTGTACGTATTGTCTCCGTTCATGCTGCAGAGCGCTCTGTTGATGGTGAGTGACAGCATCGTGGCCGCGCTGCTGCTATGCGGGCTGTACTTCTATTGTGGCGGTCGGAGTCCGTTCGACCGGGAAGGGAGTGGGGAGATCCGCCTCGAACCAATTCGTTTGCCGTGGATGCTCGCTGCCTGGTTGATCTTCGCGTGGGCGCTGCTTACGAAGGAATCGTCCGTCTTCCTGCTTGCCCCGCTCGGGCTTCATGCCCTCTGGATTCGGGACATCCGCAGAGCGGGGCTGCTCATCGCGACGCTGGTTCCGTACGTTGCCTGGCAACTCTATTTGCGCGAAGCCCACGGGATGGTACCTGCCGGAGTTCTGCGTGTCTTTCTTTCGCCGCTGGATGGGATCCTGGGACTGACGGCGGAGACCGGGCGCGCGCTGGCACAGGTGTTGCGTCTCGAAACCGCGGGGGTCGTGGCGCTGGCCAAGCTCTCGGCCCGCGGCCTGCTCGTGTTGCTGATCGGGACTGCCGCTTACGCGGCGCATTTTTCCATTCGTCGACGTTCCGTCGTGTTCGGCGCCGCCGTGGGCCTTTCGCTGGCCAGCGTCCTGATCGCCGACCACTACTACTTCTGGAGTGTGTACGAGAACATAAGCCGGATGTTCACGCCGCTCGTGATCACGATGGCCCTCTTGGTAGCCGCGGATCGTACCATCCCGGTCCGTCCTTTTGTCTGGGTCTTCGGCGTCCTGACGGTGATGGTCGTCGCGCGCGCGCTCTTCTTCGTGCCCGCGTTTCCGTACGAGCCCTTCGAAGCGTACGTCGGCCCTTCCTACACCAATCACGCGCCCGTTCCCGGCCGGCCGGTCCGGTAGGGAGGGTGTATTTTCCTTGCGCCCGCGGGAAGCGCAACTGATGCCTGCGCCGTGACTTTCCCCGCTGTCGCTACCGTGCGCGCCTTTTGCTGGCGGCACCCCATGCTGGCCACGGTTGCCCTCGGGCTGTCCGTTTCCGCCGTTGTGGGGTGGCCCTCTCTGTTCTTCCCCATCGGCTACGACCACGGGACCTTCATGTACGTGGCGCGCGTGTGGAGGGATGGCGGACTTCCTTTTCGGGATGCGCTGGATACCAAACCCATCGGCATCTACGCCCTGCACGCGCTGGCGGACCTGCTCCTCGGACGCTCCATCGTTTCCTTTCGAGTGCTCGAGCTTCTGTGCGTCGGCTTTTCGAGTCTCCTTTTTGTGTATGCCGCCGCGCGGTTGGGTGCGCGCCGGCGATTCGGGATCGCGGCGCACATTTTGTTCGTCATCTACTACTATGTGGGCCAGGACTTCTCGACGTTGGGACAGGTGGAAGTCTGGATCGGCGTGGGCGCGCTCGGACTGGCCGCTTTGGCCATGTCCGTTGCTCAGTCCGAGAGGTCCGGCTTCCCTTCAGCGGTAGGAGCGGGATTGGTGGCGGGGGCCATCTTCCTCCTCAAGCAGAACTACGGCCTTCTGTCGCTGTGCTATCCGACCGCACTTCTTTTGAACGCGTTGCGAAAGCCGGGCGAGGGGCAGCGCCCGCCGATGACCGAGCTCTTCGCACGACTCGTCGTCTACGGCCTGGCCTTTTCTTTCTTCTTTGGGGCGCTGGTTGCCTACTTCGCCGTTCAGGGTGCTCTGAGCGACCTGATGTATGGGATGTTCCGTCTGCCGCTCCTCTACGCCAAAGGTTCCCGTCTGCCACCTCAGAGTCTCGGGAGCTATGCGGGAACGCTGCTCTGGAACCTTCCGCAAGTAGTCCTCGGCCTCGTGGGGATTGCGGCCGCGTGGCGCGTCGGCGGACGGGCCGGTCGATCCCTGGTCCTTTCGGGTGCGTTGCTCTTTGTCGCCCTTTCTGTGCAGCGGAAGTTCTGGACGTACCACATGCTGGTGATGCTTCCCCTGGCGGTGCTCTTCGTCGCCTACGGTCTGTCCCGCGTTCTGGTTACCGCGGGCAACCGCGGGCGTGTCCTGGCCTGGATGGCTGTGGTCGCGCAGATAGCGGGCGCCATCGTGCTGGCCTTTCCGGTGTACGGCCCCACGCGTTCGGGCATCGGCAAATCCAATCACTATGCGGGACTGCTTTCCACCACCGTCGCGCATCTGCGCGGACAGATGGACACCGATGCCTACTATGCAAGCTTCTACGATGTCTTCACGAGCCCGGTCGTGGATTATCGCCTCGGGCGACGGTTGCAGCAACTCACCCGGCCCACAGAAACCGTCCAGGTCTTCGAGTTTCGTCCCTCCGTGTACATTTTCGCTGAGCGGCGCGCTTCGCACCGGTTCTTCTTCGGCTCCCTGCTGTTTCTGGTCGGCCGCAAAGAAAGCGAGGTGCTTCTTCCCCAATACGTAGAGCTCACCTACCGAACGCAACGGCCCGACTGGATTGTCTTCGGACTCGACGGACCGTGGCTCATGCCGCAGGTCCAGGTCCTTTCTCCGGCGCGCCACGGATACCGCCTGGCGGCCGAGTTCGACAGCGAGTACCATCCGCACAATCCGCTGCGGCGCGCCCGCCTGGGCATCTTCCAGAACGTGCGGCGCTGAGTTGGACTGTCGATCAGCGCGACGGGCGCGCCAACTCGTTGATGCGCTCGAGCAACGTGTGCAAAGAGAAGGGTTTTGCCAGAAGCTCGAACGCACCCGACGCCAGATCTCTGCGTCGGAGTTCCTCAGGGACATGGCCCGAACAGACGAGCACTCTGCCGTTCGGGTTTCGCTGCACAAACGTCTTGATGGCTTCGCTGGTGGGCGCGCCGGGCATCACGCCGTCCGCGACGAGCACGTCCGCCTTCACGCGACCCGCAAGTCGCAACGCCTCATCCCCGTTTGCTGCCGTCACCACTTGGACGCCGGCTTCTTCCAAGAAAAGAGCAATACGCGTGCGCAGAATGGAATCGTCTTCGGCGAGGAGCACACGGATGGGTTCGTCTCGGGGAATGTGTGCGCGATCGGGCGCTTCGCGGGTGTGGGTCGCTTCCTCCGTCCTGTCGGCGGCGACCACCGGGAGAAAGACGTGAAATGCAGTTCCACGCCCCTCCTCGGTTTCGAGGTCGATGAACCCGTGGTTTGCTTTCACGGCACCGTACACGATGGCCAGACCGAGTCCCGTGCCGGAGTCGCCCTTCGTCGTGAAGAAGGGCTCGAAGATGTGCTCCCGGATCTGTTCGGGAATCCCCGGGCCGTTGTCGCGGATGCTGATTCGTATGTAGCGTACATGCGACGCCGAGCGACTCGAAGCACCCGCGGGGAGTCGAGTTGCCGGCGCGACCTCCAGCTTTATCGTTCCGCCCGAGCCCAACGCATCGCGCGCGTTGATCAGGAGATTGAGCACGATCTGTCGGAGCTGTGCGGCATCGCATCGCGTCCCCGGTGTGTCTCTGACATCCGCTTCGAGGTGAATGTCCTCCGGCAGCATGCGAGTGAATGAAACGCTCAGGTCGCGCAGCTCAGCGGAAACGGAAAGAAAGCGGGGAGAGTAGACCCCCCGACGACCCAGTTCCAGAAGCTGGCGCGTCAGGTCGGCCGCCTGGTGGGTTGAGGCTTCCATCTCTTGAAGAGCGGCGCGGGCGTCCGGGTCCGTGGCGCGCGACAGCAGAACCTCGGTCCAGCTGAGGATTACCTGGAGGTAGTTGTTGAAGTCGTGCGCCACGCCGCCTGCCAGATGCGCGACGGCCTCGATGCGCCGTACGCGTCCCAGGGCGGCTTCCTGATCTTCGATGCGACGGACCGTGAAGTACACCAGCGCCGCCACACAACCGCCGGCGAAACCGTAGGCAAAGGTCGAGCGGGCCCAGACGGCAAAGTCCATCTGGTGCGGCCAGCCGGAGACGAGAAGTTGCCCTCGTGTGACGAGATAGCCGAGGAGCAGGAACGCTGCGGTGGTTCCAACAAGAGAGAGCACCATGGCCCGGCGACCCAGGAAGATGCCGGCAGAAACGGTGGCCAGCGTACACACGAGAACCGGACCCGGCGAGAGCCCGAACACGGCCGCCGCCATGACGCCCACGACGGCAATGACCAGCACGAAGACCGAAGCGCGAAGGCGATGGGGCAGCGGCAGGTACCGGATGGGAACGAGCGCCACAAAGGCCGCCAACATAGCCCAGAACGGGATGCCCCGAAGCCTTGCCGGTTCGCGCCAGGCGACGAAGATGCTGCTCGAGGTGGCGACGACTGCTCCGAGGACGAGAACCCAATGGAGCAGTCGCAGCAGCATCGTTGCCCGCCACCCGCCCCATCGATCCGTGCTCATGACATGGTCCGGTTCAGCGGCATCGCCGAATGCTTTCGAGGCCCTGACGAATCCGCACTTTCTGATCCGTCGTGAATTCTGTTTCGTCCCGAATCATCTGGTCTCCGAGTTCCAGCACGGGTCGGAAGGGGTAGCAGACCTCTTCGAAGTACGAAAGGCCGCGCATGCGGTCGAAAAAGTTGTTACCCGAGAAGCGAATGAAGTTCATGATCTCGCGCCTGCGCGGAGTGGAGAGGTCGAGATGGACAAAGTCGGCGAAGCAGTGCTTGATGAGGACATCGGGGAGAGTGGAACCCGGACAGGAGCGCGGCAGCGAGGCCAGGAATCGGCGGTACTGTTCGAGGTTGCATTCGTTGTTGCGGCAATCGAGAACCAGATCCGTCTCTCGGGGCTTTTCCTCTTTGCGCTCCACCTGCTTCGTTTCGGTTTTTCGGGGCGGTTCCTCTTTCTTGAAGTCCGGCCGCGCCGGATTGAGGATGACCGTCTCCTCTTCGGTGCTCGGCGGCGCCTCCTTCCTGGGAGCGGGCTCGCTCCTGTGGCGCAGAAAGTGGCCCACCCAATAGTGCGCATACCTCCGGCGCTGCCCCCCGGAGTCGCCACGGTTGATGGCTGCGTTGACCCTTTCCCGCAGTGTGCGCGTTTCCTCAGCCGAACTGCCCCGTTTGCGTAACTCCGCCATCTCCCCTTCCAGCTTTTCGTGAAAGCGCATGCGAAAAGCACTCCCCACGTCGTCCGCGGCGCGATCGAGCAGTCGCTGCAACTGATTCACCTGTGCGTTGCGGTCCGATTCGCGGCGTGCCTCCTCGTTGAGGAAGGCGCGGACGTGGCGCATGCCACCTTCCTGGCGGTCCTTTGCTCTTGCGCGGGCCAGCCTGCGATTCAGTTCGGCGCGCTCCCTTCCGGCGAGGCGCGCATAGTCGCCGCGGAGGTTGCGTCTGGCCGCGTCGTACCGGGCGAGAGCCGGCGATGTTTTCGAGAAGAATTCCTCGAGCGATCCGGACCCCCGCGCCGCCTGTTGGAAAGACGCAACCAGAGCCCGAAAGATCCGGCGGTAGTGTTCCGTGAGATCGTCGTAGGCCTGACGTATCCGACGCGCGTCCGCCGCGGGCGCCGGCGCGAAACGAGCGGGCTCGCCTGCTTCCGCTACCCGGCCCGCTTCCTGGTGCGGGGAAGCGCCGCCGGCGGTGGACTGACTGTCGTGGGGCACCGATGGCTCCTTCGACGTCCCATCACCGCCTGCCGCGCTCCCGGTTGCACGGTTCCACATTTGCTGGAGGAACCCGCCGAAAGAGCGGCCCTGACCCGTACCTGCGCCGCCATCACCGGGTCCGCAGCGACAGCCCGTGAGGGCAAGGGATCCACATAGCACCACCGTCAGCAGAAGATCCCGCCGCGCGCCCACAAACAAAAGGACCGCCGGGACGGCGGTCCTTTTTATCGGAAGTCCGTCCGCCACACTCTATTGGACGGCTTCGACGTCGTTGCTGTTCAGCGTGAGAATTCCGCTCGAGTCGGTGTGGATCACGATCTTCGCGCCCGACCGACTGATGACCGCGCCCGAATAGGTCCGACCGTCCTTCATGCGCACGGTTACTACCTTGCTGTAGTACTGACGGAGCTCCTCGCGGTTGTCGAGGCCGCGCATGGCGTTCTCCCGCCGCAGTTCGCCCAGCATCTTGTCCTGCGCGCTTTCTCGTGTCTTGGCCAGTTCGTCCAGGGCGCTCTGATCTTTGCCCGCGGCAACCGCGTCGAAGTCATTGGGCTTCACGACCACCAACGTGGCTTTGTCCAAACGCTCCTCGGCGGTCGGACGAAAGGTCTGGGCCTGGAGCGATGACGGATCCACTTCCTTCCCGGACTGCAGTTGCTTCTCGACTTCGGCGGGAAGGGCGGCGCTCTTGTTCTCGTCCAGCACGACTTCGGGCTGCTTCTTCCCTGCATCCCCGGCTCGCGGAGCGAAGGCCACTTTTCCGTCCAGAACGCGAACGCGCGGCTGCTGGCCCTTTTCGTTCACCGTGACGGAGAACGATGTGCCCCTCACACCGGCGATGGCGGTCGGCGTGCGGATGGCAAACTCGTCTGCTCGGGCCTGTTTGGGCGCTCGGGCGAACACGGAGCCCTGGTCCAGCGCCACTTTGTTTGCTCCGCCCGATTGCCCGGCGATCTCTTCGATGGTGAGTTTGCTGTTGCTGCGAACGCGAACCGCGGTCCCGAGGCGGGTCTGGAGGTCCACTGTCCCCTCTCCCGTACGGATGGATTCACCTGCTCGAACGAGCATTCCATTCTTGATGGCGACTTCCCCGCCGGCGCGAACCAGCTTCACGTCTCCGGTGGCGAAGACCACAAGCATGGAGACGGTCTCCTGTGCCTTTCCTCCGCAGGCGACCAGCGCCGCGAGCGCAACACCGCAAACGGCGGGCGCAATTTTCCCCGTGAATCTCATAAGAACACTCCTCAGCCGAATTTGACTCAGCGCCGAACGGACGCTGCCCTGAAAAGGCAGTCTCGCGGGCCGGACAACTTCATTCAAGCAATTTTGTGCCCGCGGGGCAAGGCGCACCGGCGCGAAACGCAAAAACACTGTGGGCAGGGAAGGATTCGAACCTTCGTAGGCGTACGCCGCCAGATTTACAGTCTGGTCCCTTTAACCACTCGGGCACCTACCCAGATGCGCCTTGCTGCCTGTAGGGATCGAACCCACGACCTGCTGATTACAAATCAGCTGCTCTACCAACTGAGCTAAGGCAGCTTCGAGAGGGCAAGGCGCTTGCGTGCGGCCCCGCTGTCAAGGGTTTCCTGGGCAGGCAAACCGTGGCCCCGTCGCCCCCTTTTTTTGCTTGAGCATCCCGACTGCGCATTGTCTCAATGCGGTCGTGTCTGAAGCGGCAACCAGCGTGTTGGAATCTGGGGGCATGCTGCGCTGGTGGGATCGGCGCCGCCGCGTTCGACGGCCGTGGACGCTGCTTGCTTTCGGCCTGGCGTTCGTGGTCCTTCCCTTCGTGAACTATCTGTCCATCGCCCAATCGATTGCCGTCCCTTTCCGCTTCTATCGCCTGGTATTTGCCGCTCTCAATCCCTTGGAGTGGGTGCTTCTGGCCGTACCGCTGCCACTGGGCTTGGGTCTGCTCATGGTGCGCAAGTGGTCCTGGTACCTGCTCGTGGGATACGCGGCCTGTCTTTCCGGCTACAACGTCTTCGCCCTGCTGTTCAGCTACTCGCGCTACAACTTGGGCGCGCTCGCCATGACCGTGTTCGGTTTGGCGGCCGTGATCTACTTCGTGAGACGTGACATTGCCGCGCCGTACATGAAGATGTACCCGCGCGGTTGGCGCGGGGAGCGACGCAGACCCGTCAATGTGTCGGTCAATGTGGACGGCCGGATTCTCCTGACGCGTGACCTGAGTGAGCGCGGTCTGTACGTGGAGTGGCCCGACTTCGAAGGCACCACGGGTTCGGTGGTGAAAGTGAGCATGGAGATTGAGGGCATGGCCTTCCAGTTCACGGCCGGCGTGGCGCGAGTGGATCGGGGTCACGGGGTCGGGCTTGCCTTCCGGAACGTGGACCCGACCGTCGCCGACGACTTGGGCCAGGCACTGCGCGTTCGCGAGCGCCGCGAGGACGAGTACCGGGCTGCCCAGGAGAAGCTTCGGCGTTCTGCTTTGGGCTCTTCGTGATCCTTTTTTCGGTTGTGCGGCAGAGAAGGGCATTGCCTGGCTGTCGACATGGTGTACCAATTGCTTCAAAAGGCGGGTTTTGTCCGCGTCATTCTCGGCAGCGCTGCCCTGGCCCTGGCCGCGTGCGGTTATCCCGACGGCGGTCTTTTGTCTCCGAGTGTGGTGGACGGGAAGGAAGCTTCCGAGCGGATCAATATGGCGGCCGTGTTGGGTTCTGCCATCTGTGCTGCACGCACCGGGACTACGGCGGGCCTCGTGCTCAGCGTCGATACGGACCGGATCTACGGGATCGATACGGGTCGTGCATACAAAGATGACGATGTCAAGGCGTGTGAAGAGAGCATCAAGCTGACCACCGCGCTCAGCAGCAACTGCAGCCCGACGAATGTGATTACCGCTTTCGTGCCCACGTGTTCGCTGAAGCCTGTGGACAAGGTCACCGGCGGGGGCTGACAGGGACTGAAGTGTTGCGGCCGGTGTCGTTCTGCCCGGCTGCGACTCCCCGGTCACAGTGTCGGAAGTCGGAGGGTTTCGCGGGGCTGAAGGGCAGTGGGGACCGCCATCGTGGACTCAGCCGGCCAGCTGAAGTAACTTCTTCACGTCTTCGAGCCCGGGGACCTTGCCGGAAAGAACGATCTTCCCATCAATGGGCAGCGCGGGTGTCAACCGCACTGATGGTCGGCACGCAAACGAGAGCTTTCCTGATCCCAAAGACCTTTGCGATCGCCAACCAGTTCGGCAGACTCAGACCCGGTCCGGTTAGTTCGAGCGCGCGCCATGAGTACAGAGCCACCGGGATTGTGAATCCGATCCAGACGAGCACCTTGTAGTAGAAGGCCCCTTGCGTCATGAGATAGTTGGGCAGGAGCAGCGAAAGCAGGATGAGGCCGATGAGAATCAACTGACTGCGGCCGACGATCGCATGCTTCTCTGACGGGGAGCCCGTCGATGATTCGGCAGCGCGGAATTCGGAGCTGCGGCCCGCGAATACGAGCATCAACACGAAACCAACCACGAAGGCCATCGCGACTGCGGCCACGAGGCGGGCCACGACCATCTCCCCCCGAGAATGTTTCCGGTGTACACGATGGAAAGGATGTTGGCGGCGGGAGCCACCCACAGCACGATGAAGGCCGAGCCCACGCCCGCCCCCGCGTAGAAGAGGCCGCCGGCCACGGGGATGACGGTGCAGGAGCAGGCCGCCACCAGGAAACTCGAACCGGAGGCCAGTGAGAACGAACGCAGCATCCCCGCCCGTTCGCCCAGGTAGTCGAGGATCAGCTCCCGATTCACGAAGGTCACCATCGCGCCTGCAAGAAGAAACGCGGGTACGAGGCACGTCAGGACATGCGTGGCCACGTATCCGCGGAGCGCCTCCAAGCCAGCGTACAGGATTTCGAGGAGCACAGGCCGAGAATAGCTGCATCCACAGGCACGGACCATGACGTTGGTCGGAGTCTTTCCTGATCTGCCTCAGACTCTCCTGCGTTGGAGTTGTCACACGCAGCCCCGACGGACCGTCCCTGTTGGACAGGGCCGCTGATTTCCGCTTGCCTTCTGCTCCGCCACATGCAATCCCTAATGGCCTGTGAGGTTGGCAAGCTTCGAGGCCATTGTCCAGGCACTGGAGGCAGGTGGCGTGCGCTATCTCGTTGCCGGTGGACTCGCGGTCAACGCGCACGATGCGCTTCCCGTTCGCTTTGTTTCGCTTAAGGCGCTCATCGCGATGAAGACCCAGGCGGACCGCCCCCAAGATCGCGACGACATCGTCCATCTCAGGATGAAAGAGGACGGAAATGCCTCCTGAAACCGGGGGCCGAGAAATAGACTGGCGCCTTACAACTTGGGAGGACGCCCGCAAGGAAGAACTGCGACGGTGGGCCGCACTGCCGCTGGAAACAATCATCCTGGCGCTGGAGGAAATGGCAGACCTGGCGGCCAAACTGGGCCCGGAGACTTCCTCTGAACGGCCAGGCGACAGGGCAGATTCTGGAGGCCGATGAGGCTACTCGGCCCTCTGATCAGGGCGCCCCGGTGAGCGAGCTGTCGCAAAAGTGGTTGCCCGCCCGGGAGGGAGGCGTTTGTGGAGCGACCGTGGTCGAATTTGCGTCGGTGGTGGAAGACGATTCAGAACGCACCCGGGCTTTGATCTTCGAAATCATCAGGAATCAAATGCGGGACTGCAACCCTCCCGAGACAAAGCAAACGTTCGATCGGTTGCGATCCGAAGGGCACACAAAGAAGGAGGCTATGAAACTCATTGGTTGCGCGCTGGCGGTTGAAATTTTCGAAATGCTGAGATACAAGAAACTCTTCAACGAATCGCGCTACGTCGAGAACCTCAGCAGGCTTCCCGAAATACCGGGCGGCGAAGAAGAATAGAAGAATAGAAGAAGAGTCTGCCCTGTCAGCCGCCGACGTTGATCCTCTGTTGCTGCCTTCCTCGCGCCTACTGGCCCGGTGGCGGCTGCCAGAGTTCCACCTTGTTCCCCTCCGGGTCCAGCACCCATCCGAAGACTCCGAACTCCGACTCCTCCACCTGCTCCAGCACCTGGCAGCCTTCCTCGCGAAGTACTTTCAATAGCCCGCGAAGATCCTCCACGCGGTAGTTCACCATGAAGCTGGCGTTGCCCGGCGCGAAGTTGGCGCCGTCGCCCACGGACCAAATGGTCGTGCCGCCCGTGGGATTTCCCGCTTCATCGGTCCAGCGAAAGGCCGCGCCACCCCAATCGAGTACGTCGATGCCAAGGTGTGTCTTGTACCAAGCTCCCAACTTCTTGGGGTCCTTGGCTCGGAAGAAGATTCCGCCGATTCCGGTGACTCGTTTCATGTTGACCTCCGTTCCCCTTTATGCTCCCACCAACTCCGCAAGCGTGACCCGCCGAAACTCACCCGCACGTACGTCACGCGCCGCCACGAGTCGTCGCTGTAGATCCATCACGACGGGGTCTGACTCGTCGACGATCGCAGAAGCCACGTCCTCGCCTTCGAGAACCTCGACGGCCTCCTCCAGCGTGACCAGGCGACCGGCCTTGGCCGGGGCCCACATACCCTCAGAAGGAGAGAGCAGGATCCCCTTCTCTTGAAAGAGATGCAGAACGTGGTCGGCGCGCTCGCCGTCGCCATCGACGTAGCGCGTGAGGCCGGAAGCCTTGGTGGGACCGCGGCCCCGCTCGAAGTCGCGGAAGACCTCCAGCAACAGGCGCAGGCCGCCGAGCACCGCGGGTCTTTCGGGCGTTGCTTCCGGGTCGAATCCGGGTCTGAGGTAGTGTGCGGGACTCTGGAGGATGCAGGTGATCTCGGCGCCGTACAGGACGATGATCGCGCTCGAATAGATCATCAAGAGAAAGAGCGGGATGGCCGCGAGCGCTCCATAGATGGCCTGCGTGCCGCCGCTGAAGTAGCGCACGTAGAAGATGAAGCCCAGGATGAAGAGCACCCAGACCGCGCTGGTGACGGAGGCGCCAACGGCGGCCGGCCGAATTGGAACGTGGGTGTTGGGCAGCGTAACGAAGCCTACGATGAACATGACCCAGATTACCAAGAAGGGGAGCACCACGTTGAGAACGCGAAAGAAGGAATTGGCGCCACCGAAGACCCGCTTCCAGGAAATGCGGTCTTGGTCGAGCGGCGTGGAAACGTACACGCTTTCATTTTCACCGACGGCGATGGCCCGACCATCCAGCACGAAGACTGATTCCATCGACCGCGCGCCCAGTTGACTCCGTTGCCAGCGCTGGCCGGCGTCCGCCGAAAACAGAACGCGGTCGGCGTCTCCCACGAGGAGGAGCCGTTCTTTTCCGGCGTGGAGCGCGCGCTTGGCTACGTTCTCACCTGCACGGCGGGCCTTCCAATTCTTGAAGTCCGTCTGACTGAAAAGTACGAGCCCGAGTCCACCGGCCACATAGGGCTGCCCCGCCTCGTTGAATGAAACATCCAGCAGGTCCGCGTAGCTGCGATCCACGCGCGCCTGAGCCACGCCCTTCTTGACCCAGGTCTGACCGCCATCCAGAGTAACCAAGAAGGTGCCGCGGTTGCACACAGCGATGCCTTCTTTTGCATTGCGAAAGGCGATTCGGTTGATGTCGTCGAAGCTCGAAACATCCTGCCTGGCGCCGTCGTAGTTGGCCACGCTCGACTGCTTCCAGGTGGCGCCGCCGTCCGTGGTGCGCAGGAGCAGGCCGCGTCGTCCCGTGATGAAGCCCGTGCGTTCGTCGGTCATGGTCAGATCGGTGAGCGTGGCAGGGACGTACTTCTGTGTGGTCCCGGACACGAAAAAGCGCATCACCTTCCAGCTTTCTCCGAGATTGGTCGAACGCAGCACGATGCCTTCCTCCGAGAGGAGCCAGAGTTGCTTTTCGAACGGATGCAGGGCGCGGTAGTTCAGCCGTGCGAGTTGCTGGTCTGTGGCCTCCACGGCCGTGCGGTCTTCTTGCGGAACCTCCCGCAGACTCACTCCGCCCGGCGTTCCTTCTTCGCCTTCGGCTTCGGCATCGGACTCGCCGGGCGCAAAGAGCAGGACCTGTCGACCCAGATCGACGTTGCGCAACGGTCGCGGCTTGAGGGCGGTGAGTCCGAGGTCGCTCGTGAAGATGGAGCCCCGATCGCCGACGAACCAGATACTGTCGCCGATGCGGCGGACTTCGCGCAGCGTCGGCTTCGTGACGTACGCCTCCAGAATGCCGAACAAGGAAATGCCCGTGGTCAGCAGGAGGGGGCCGAGCGTGAGGGCCGCCCAGTAGAAGACGACCTGGCGCACGATGTTGCGCGGCCTGCGGATCTGCCAGATCGCATTAAACGACTGTTCGAGCGTGCGCAGGATGGCGGTCGCCGAGAAAATCACGACCAAAAGACCAATGCCGCCGACGCTGGCGGCGTTGCTCGTGAGGCTGTCGATGGCCTGAAAGAAAGGACTCAGGTCGATGGTGACGCCCTGCTCCTCCAGAAAGCGTTCCGCCTGCAGGAAGAGTTCCCGCTTGCGCGCGCCCAGTCCCGTGAACGCGCTGAAAAGCGAAAAGCCGACCGTGAGCAGCGGCACGAGAGACACGATCAGAGAGTAGGCGATGACCGAGGCGCTCGAAAGGCAGTGGTCCGCCGTGAACTTGCGCGCCGCGAGGATGGCCACGCGCGGGATGGTGCCGAGTCTGGTGAGTAGGCGACCGGTCGCGGGTGGGGTACGAGCTGCCTCTGCCATGGGGTGGCCTCCGGCAGCCAGACCGACGGTGTCCCTATCCGGCCGGCAATTGGTTTTGTCGGGCCCACTTCACCACGGCATACTGCCGAGGCCGCCCGCGTTCACCACTTCCGGGAAGCCGGCCGCCAGGAGCAGACGCCGCGCGTGTTCGCTGCGGGCTCCTGAGGCACAGTAGGCCACGATGGGGCGACCCTTCGGAATTTCGGCCATGCGCGCCTGAAGTTCCTGAACCGGGATGTTCACCGCGCCCGGGTAGCGTGCGCCGGCGAACTCACCTGGCGTTCGAACATCCAGGATGAAGGCATTCGATTGGATCATTTTGCGTACCTGAGCCTGATCTGTTCTCGGTCCGGCTCCGAGGGGAGCGCTCGGTCCGCAGCCCGCGCCGAGCGCGGTTGCGATACCCAGGGTCGTCGCAGAGAGCAGTTTCCAGGCGATTCCTTTCATTGGCATACAATACCACCTATGGTATACGGTGGCAACCAAAACAGGAGCCTCAAGGGGCCTCCGGCGGCCGTTTCAGGCGCACGACGGCGTGGACGAGGCTGCCGACCCAGGCAAGGGCCAGGAGGGTCATGGAGCTCTCCACCAGCGGACGAGCACCGGGCACGAAGAGCCCCAGCAGCCCCACCACACCGGCGCTCGTGTGCAGAACCGCCACAAGCAGCCCCGGGCGAAACCCGAAGTAGGCCGAAAATCCCAAGCCCAGGAGGACGCAGGCCCCAAACAGGGACACCCACTTGATGTGGGTCAGGGCGATGAGCCACGTAAAGGTCCCGCTCCCGATTGTGCCGGGTTCGGCCGCGGCGGTGATGCGCAGCAACTGGAAGTTCTCCCCCGCGTCGGCCACCGCCATGATCGGCACCAGCAGCAGCCCGGTGTGAACGTACAGGCGACTGCTATAGAAGGAAGCCCCCCTCGTTCGATGGAGCAGATAACAGAAGAGAAACAGCGTCCCGACCAGGGACGGGTACGCCAACAGAAACACGAAGTCCACGTAGTTGGCCCGATCCAGTGTCGTCCGAATGGCATTGTTTCCGAATGCCTTACCTTCGGCGGCCGGGCCGAGGATGGCGAAGGCCTCTTCCGGGCTGCGGGAGAGCTCCAGCCACACCATGGCCGAACGAAACCCTTCGGGATTCGGGAAGGTGTGTGGCTTGGGGTCTCCGCCAGAGAAGATCACCATGACGGCCGCCACGACCAGCGTGAAGGCGCAGGCAAGGATGACGAGGACCGCGGCGCGCCGCACGTCCTGTTCTGCCCTGCGTGGTCCGAAGCTGCTCATAGAACCTCCCTGACGAACAAAAACTGGTTGCGGACCGGGCGAACCGCCCGTCCGCTTCGAACGTGAGCGACGCCCCTCTGCTGACCCGCGAACACAAGGTCCCGGGTGGCAGCATTTTCCAGATCACCATCAATCGGCCGGAGGTGCACAATTGCGTCAACGGGGAAACGGCCCGCCTTTTCCTCGAAGCCTGGTGTCGCTTCCGCGACGACGACACCCTGACGGTTGCGGTTCTGCACGGCGCCGGGGACAAGAGCTTCTGTTCGGGAGCCGACCTGACGGCGTTGCGCGAGTTGGTGAACCTCTATGCAGACCCGGAGGAGGTGGAACGCACCGCCCGCGAAGGTACAGGGCCCCTCGGCGGCTCGCGTATTCTCCAAACGAAGCCGGTGATCACCGTTTCGCAGGGCTACACCTACGCGGGCGGTCTCGAACTCTTCTGCCACGGTCACATTCGTATTGCCGAGAAGCAGGCGTTGTTCTCGGTGGCCTGTCGCAGGTGGGGCGTTCCGCTCGTCGACGGCGGTACCGTCTACCTGCCGCGTCTCCTGGGTTTGGGCAACGCCCTGCCGCTCATCATTACCGGACAGCGGATTCGCGCACCTCGCGCCGCCGAGATTGGCCTCGTGTGGGAGCTTGCCCCCAAGGGCCGCGGACTTGTGCGTGCGCTTGCGGTGGCCGAGCAGGTCTGCGCGCAGCCCCGAGATGCGCTCATGGCCGACCTGCATTCGGCCATCCACGGCTGGCATCTATCCTTCGAAGAGGCGCTCGCTCTGGAGGCCCGCAACCTGCACCCGGTGGCGCGCAGCGATTCGATGCGCGCGGGCGTCGAGCGCTTCAACTCCGGCGACAGGTTTTGGGTTCACTGATTGCCCGGCTGCCCGGGTGCTGGTCGTACAGAGGGTCGCGTGTCTGAATCCGAAACAAAAGCCCCGGGCAGGTGGAGCCGTTCGGTCGCCTACGTCAGGGGAGTCCCGGCGCGCCTTCGCGTGTTCGGTGGCCGCGTCGGTTCCGCCTGGGGACGGCTGCGGACAACCGTGCGGACTGCCGCCATTGCCGCCGCGGCGCTTGCGGCTCGCCTCTGGGCTTGGGTTCGGGCTTTTGCAGAGTCGCTTCAGACCACGCCGCGGTCTCGCTTCCTTACGCTCGTGTGGGTGTTCTTCTTTCTATTCATAGGCATATCACTGCTTTCGGCCGCAAATCCCCTGCGCTTGCTCGTGCCCGGCCTCGTCTTTCCGATCCCCACCCGAGACACGCGTCCGGTCGTGAAGGTCTATGCTGTGGCGGCGGCGGATCGCAAGCTCGTGGGAATCCGGCGGCGTATGCTGGCCACCGACCGGCCGGAACTGAAGGCCCGTCGCATCTTGCAGGCGCTCACCCGTCCTCCGGCCGTGCAGGTTCAGGAAAACGACGATGTCCAGGATCTCATCCCGATCCCCGAAGTCGTGATAGCGCTGCGGGGAGTGTGGATGCATTCGAAGGATCGCATGGTCCTGGATTTCCGGCAATCCACACTTGCCGAAGAACTCAAACGCACGGTCGAAAACCGAAGGCCGGTTCGCTCCGAGGCCGAGTACATGGAAGCCTTCGTACGAGCCTACACGCGCTCGCTCTTCGAGCACGTTCCGGGCTTGCGTTCCGTTCAGTTCGTGATCGACGGGCAGGCATCTGAGTGGAAGGGAATCGGGCTGAACCTGCGCGAGCCGATCACCTTAGATCGGCTCGAGCCCAAGCCCAAAGCGGTCACCACCGGTTCTTGAGCGCCACGTCCAGGTAGAGCACGTACTTGATGTTGCGTTCGCGCGTCGGCGGGACCTGAAACTCCACGAGCAGATTGTTGATGTCCTTCTTCGTGAGGCGCACGACGCCTTCGTGCTTGATCTCGGTTTCCGTACGCGCGTTGCGTTCGCCTTTCAGCTCCTTGAGGGTAACACCGGAGATCTCCCATTCGCCGCCGGGATGTTCCCAGATGGAGAGCGGCACGGCGCCGTCCTTGAAGTTGTCTATCTCGAAGCGGATGGTCTGGTTGGTGTGGTGGACCGGACGGTTCACCCACTCGACCGCATTCTTCGTGAGCGTGCGCTTCACCTGCACTTCCTTGGCCTGTCCGAGGTACAGCGACATGGTGCGTAAAATCGGCGTGGGAGCGCCCCAGTCTTCGCCGAGGAAGGCCTGCGTGCCCGCGCTGTCGGTTTGGAAGATGCGAACTTTGCCTGCCGGCAGGTCGTAGCCACCGAGGCCGCCGGAGCTGTCGTTCTTGATTTCGTAGAACATGCGGACGAACTTCCCGAGTCGCGCCTCATCGAAACGATAGCTCTTCGTGATCGGAACGCCTGCGTGCGTGGCGGCCAGCACCTTGCGGCCTTCCCCCAGGCGGAGGGTTCGACGGAAGCCCTTGCCGAACGTGAGCTCCAGTTTTGCGTTCGCGAAGTGTTCGCCGGATTGATTGCGGAGGTTGAAGAAGGTCTTGAGCACCAGGTTCTTCTCCGCGCGATCCGCAACCGCCTCGTAGGATATGCCTCGTTGGATATTGCCCATCAGATAGGAGATGCGAAACACCGCGGGTCCCGCTTCGGTTGCGTGGCACTCCCAAAACAGGGCCGTTTCGCCAGGAGGAAAGTTGACGTTGAGGACGTTGACCCTCCCGGGCGTCTTGATGGGCCGGAAGCGAATCGACTCCTTCTGGATGTGCGTGTTGGCCCATGCGAACTCGATGTGGTTGCGCCCTTTCTGAAGATTGATCGTGCGCTCCTCTTCTACAAGCGCGAGGTCCGGGGTTTTCAGGTCGATGCGAACGGCCTGTCGGTTGGGCAGGGTGGTCAGTTTCGTGCGCGGCCAGGCGGCCTGGGCGGCAACGAGCAGGCCGATCAGGAAAAGGATCCGCAGGGCCGGGCCGCGTCGCTTTCGGCTCGTTCGAGCACGGTTCGTTTTGGTTTTATAATGGTTCGTGTTCATCTTAGTTCTCCCGCACTGTTTCTCCAGGACTCGGTCGTTCAAAGCTCCCCGTGTTCGACCACAACCTGGTAGTCGACTGCCGTGCGCGCGCGCGCGGCGAGGTCGGGGTAGTAGCGCATCGTTTGGTAGTCCACGCGCTCCCACTTGAAGGGCAGGTTCTTGAGGGTGTGGCGGCCGGGGAAGACCCGCTCGATTTCGAGTCGCACCGGCCTTGCGAGGTTGTTCTCCAGGGTTTCCTGGAAGGCAAAGAGTTCGCGGAAGCCCCTGACGTGGCGCGTGGTTCCGGTCGTTCCCACGGCGATGTCGAAGCGCCGCAGGTCGCGCACCACGCGCTCCACGCGGATCTCCTCCGTGGGTCCCGAGTCGAGTTTCACGCGGTCCCCGCGAGCGGCGTAGGTCATGTTCACCGCGGCGCGGAAGGTCAGGTCCCGACTCGCGCTTTCACTGTAGATCTGCACGCGACCGTCGGGCAGGGGCGAATCGCCCAGCCGCTCCGGGCCCGGGTGGTCCTTGGCCGAAAGATTACGAAACTCATAGAATTTGTGCACGCGACCGCCGGTGGTGCGCTCCGAGAGGCGATAGATGACCTCGATGGGAACCCGTTCCACGCGCAGGGAGTTGAGCCGTTTCTGCCAGCCGTGCGGGACCGTTTCCTGCCCTTCGATCGTGAAGATGAAGTACTCCGAGAGCCCTTCTTTGACGATCAGCTTGGGCGCATCCGCCCCTCCGTTGGTTTTGCGGGCTTCCTCGGCGCGTCGCACGCGTCGCTCGAAGTCGTCGCGGACGCTTGCGCGGGCGGAAGGCTTCAGGTCGCGGTAGCGGAAGTTTTTGGCGAGGTCGGCGATCTTTTCGACCAGGTTGATGGTGCCCACCACCAGGCGAACGTTCGCGTTTGGGTAGTCTTCACCGGATTGGTTGATGACGCGCACGTAGCCGTTGAGCGTTCCCGAGTCTTCGGTTTCGTTCGTGACCAGCGCGTAATCGGCGGCCCAGGTGATGCCGGAGGTGAAGTAGCTCAGCTCGACCTTGGCGGGCCCGCTCTTTCCCGAGCGAATGTTCCACTGGAGCGCGTCATCGCGGCCCGGCGGGAAGATCGTGTCGGCCAGTTCCAGGTCGGTCTGCGGACCCGGGAAGGAAAGCCGCAAAGAGGTCGGGTCGATCAAGGTCCCTGCCCAAGCAAATTGAATCCGATTGAGTCCCTTCTTGAAAGTAAGGGTCCGGCTTTCGCGAACCATCGTGATGTCGGCCGAATTGTAGATGGTGAGTTGCACCGCGTCCCGCGTGGGGACCGTAACGAGGTCTACGGCCGCTTCGCTGTCCTGCCGGCTGAAGAGAACGCAGGCGGCAAGAGCCGCCGTGAACAATACTTTATGTTTCATTTCTTTCCCGGGCGCTGTCCCGGTCTCCTGTTGCGCGTTAGATGAACGACACTGGGAGCGTGTTCAGAAAAAGGTGAGTTCGCGCGTGGTTGCGGCTGCGTTCAGGCTTCCGAAGCGTGGTTTGCGCGCGCCTGCACCCCGCGCCTACGCCCGATCGCCATCTTTCGCGAATGCAGCGGTGAGTTTCTTTCGAACTCGACGCACTTCGCGATCGTCCAAAAAGCGTTCAGTGCGTCGGGCCGCGGACCACGAGCTTCGTGGAGGGTAGAGCCCAGGCCTCACGGGCTTCATCGAAGTCGACGACCTGCGTAACGATCCGGTCCGGTCGAAAGGCGCCCGAGGCAATCCACGGCAGCAGCTTCGGGATGGTTTCTCGGGATGTTACCCGCTCAATCTGAATGCGGACTCCCGACAGGTAGAGATCCAGAAACGGAAGAGGGAAATCGTTCTGGAAGAATATGGAAGAAGAAGTGCAGATCCCCCCGGGTGATGTGGACCGCAGACAGAACCGATAGCCGTCTGGAGTGCCGGTAGCGTCCGCCACCAGCGGGAAGCGCCGAGCGTGCGCGCGCGGGAACTCCGCGATTTGTTCCACTCTGGCGCCGAGTGATTCAGCCAATCGGAGGCGCTGCGGGTCCTGATCCAGATAGAGGACTTCCGAACTTCCCATGGCCACGGCCAGAGCCGCCGAGTACAGGCCGATGCTCGCCGCCACGCCGCCGACCACCATGACGGGAAGGCCCGGGCTCTGCTCCACAAAACAGCCAACCATCTTCCAGGCTTCGGCAATGTTGTCGCTCAGGCTGGCGAGTGCGACCGGGTCGCTTCCCGGAGGAAGGGGGATGAGCATCTGTTGCGCGTAGGGAACGAAGACCCGCTCGGCCACCGCGCCCCCCTGCTTGCGGCCGCCCGGTCCCATTCCGTAGTCGGCCGAACCGGAAACCGTACTGCACGAACGCGAAAGGCCCTCGGTACAAAGCGGGCACGAACCACAGGAAACCTGGAAGGGCACGGCCACCAGGGCGCCCTTCGAGTAACTCGGCGTCAGGTCCTCCGAGAGCTCGGTGATCTGGCCGATGAATTCGTGCCCGACCGGGAAGGGGGGCCGAAACAACGTGTGTCCGTGGAGGATCGGCAGGTCCAGATCGCAACGCGCCACGGCCAGCGGTCGGACGATCGCCTGCCCCGGGCCGCTGATGCGAGGATCCGGGGCGTCCTGCCACTCCAGCCGTTCGCGCTTTGCAAATACGAGGTGCTTCATTGCACTTGATACCGCAGCTCATTCCGATGGAACCCTCTCATGTTGGGAAGCCATATCTTCGGGCTATTGCCCGTCCCGCTCCAAATTCTCCGCCCGCGCTTTCACGGCTTCGTTCACGCTTCGGTAGCTGGAGTCGACCCAGTCGAGCTGAAAGAACGGCACACCAATGCCGCGAAACTCTTCGCGGTGGGTGAGCCTCGTCCCCTGTTCATGGGGCTCCAGTCGGAACGTGTGGGAGAACGTGAACAGCCCCGGAAAGCCCCCGCCGGAGTTGAGTTCCACGCCCGGGACCACTTTTCGCACCGTCGCCGGGAAAGCGGAAACCTTACCCGCACCATCTTTCAGATGAATCGTGATTTTTTCGCCTTCGCGGAACACTCCGTCGATCTTCACGTGGACCGGATTCCAGCGCTCGAAGCCGGGCGCGTCCGAAACGATCTTCCACACAGTTGCAGGCTTCGCCTCGATGACGATCTCGGTGTTTACGGTCTTGCAGCCGAACATAAGAAGCAACCCTCCCGCGCAGCCGACTTGGACCGCGCGTCTCACATGATTCCTCGCCTCGCCCGTATCTTTTCTCCATTTCATGAATGTCATACGCTCCGTCCTTTCCGAACACGGGCGATCCCCGCTACGAGCAGAATGCCTACCAGGTAGTGCGACGGAATCGCCGCCAGGACACCGATGCGCCCTGCTGCCGTGGAGAAGATCCCTCCGTCGAGTAGCACGAGCCACATGATCCAGTCGGCTGTCGCGCTGCCAAACTGATAGAAGGCCAGGGCCCACGCCAGGGGAACGGGCGGGTCTTTTCGGAACAGCCAGGCGATCACGCCCTGAGTGCCAAGAGAGACTCCCAGCAGTTTGACGATCCAGTGGCCATCGGCCGACAGGACCCACCCGGTCACGGTCTGGACCATCGACGGGGGTATGAGCAGGGCCGCAGCGGCGTAGAAAAATTCCAGCACGGCCACCGCGACAAAGAGAAAACGCAGATCCAACAATTTGGTCACCTTCTAACCCTCCCGGGCGGGCGTGATTCACCCGCCCTATGCGAACGAATGTTCACTCGCAGACGGGCCTTGAAACGTCAATCCAAAAAGCGAGCGAGTGTTCGTTCGCAACAAGGAGAACCGGCCGGGTGTCGCCGCTGGCAAGTGCTTGAAAAAAGGCGCGACTTGGGGGTCTCTGGAATTCGTCGAACCCGATGGTGGCAGCAAGAGCGGAAAGTCCGGCGAAAGCCTCACGAAGGGAAGTGGTCCTGGACGCCGCCCTGGCCCTGTTCGCCCAAAAGGGCTACGAGGCCACGCCGGTCCCGGAAATAGCGCGGGCCGCGGACCTCTCCATCGGGGGGCTGTACCGCTACTACAAAGGAAAAGACCAACTCGTGAATGCGGTCTACCAGCGCTCCAAGAAGCGCCTCGGCGCGTGGCTTGCGGAAGGCCTCACCGAAGAGCGCGGTATCCGCAAGAAATTCCGTCACCTTTGGAACCGCATGGATTCCTTTTCGCGCTCACACCCAATGGATTTTCAGTTTCTCGAACTGCACAATCACTCGGCCTATCTGGATCGTCGCAGCAGGCAGGTGGAGAAAGAAGTCCAGCAGCCCTGCCTCGATTTCATCCGCGAAGCTCAGAAGGCGGGGGAAATGCGACCGATGGAGATGAGTCTGGTGATGTCCATCTTCATGGGCGTGTACCTCGGGTATTTTCGCGCCGTGCAGGCAGGCGAGATCGAGAACCCGGCCAAGGCGCAGCGCGAGTCCGAGGAGGCCGCCTGGCGGGCGGTGGCGCGCAACCCGGTATGACGGCCCGGCACGCTCGCATGGCTGGCCAAGATGACACAAGTGAAACGATTCAGGTCTGCGCCAGCCGGGTGTCTTCTGTTCGTGGGCCTTCTTGTGCCGTCGGGTTGTCAGGTGGCCTTCTGGTCGGTCCGCGAACCCTACGATCGTGTGATCGGCGCCGCCCGGAACCGGATGGTGCGGGTGGACTTCGCCACCGTGGCTGCGGGGCCTCACGTGGAGTCGTTTGATTCGGAGGCCTGGCTCGAAGCCCTGCGCAGGCGTCGGGAATTGACCATAGAGCCAGGCGCTCGTCTGCTCGTCAGGGCCCGCATCGAGGTGAGCCACTTCTTCGGCTCGAACGTGCCCTCCTGTCTCACGCTCACGCTCCTGCCCGCGCTCGACGCGGACTGGGTGCAGGTCCGTCTCGACCTTGTGGACCGAAAGCAGGGGCGAACGGTGCGGACGTATCGATACTTGCTGGAGGTGAAGGAGTACACGGGACTGGGCATGCTGCTCGCACAACCCTTCCTCTTTCTGAATCCGGCCCGCGCGAGTGCCCGCGGTCGGGCTTCCGGACGCCGGAAGGTACGCCACGCAGAAGTCATGGCCGGGCGATTTGCCCGGGATCTCAGCCGCGACGAACGCCTCGCGGACCTGGAGCCGCTGCTTGCTTCCGGGGAGTCTCTACCGATCGCGCCACTCGTTCTCCTTCCGATCGAGGGTCCACGTGCCCAAGAAGTCGCACAGAATTTCAGGGATCGGCTGCATGAGCGTGGCATCCCGGTCCTCGCTGCCGCGGGGGATACGCGGACTCCACCGCGGGCCGACTTCGACGCTTCCGGCAACCTCGTCAATGCGACAGAGATCGTCGGTGCGACCGGCGCTACGGCGATCCTGTCTATTTCCATCCGCAGGGGACGCTCCTACCCTCCGCTGGACGTGACCGTGCAGCTCCTGAGCGGTGTAACGGGCGCGCCGCTGCGCAGCGACCTCTACCGAATCAGTGAGAAGGAAAGTCAGATCCCGGAATACAGGCTGCGTAGAGAATTGGCGCGCGCCGTTGAAACGATTGCACTTGCCAGAAAGCTGGAGGGGCCGTGAGGGTGTTCATCCGCTTTGGGCACACGCGGCTGATAGGTGGCTGGACCTTTTCGGTGATGCTGCTTGGCGCGGTTTCGGTCTCCGGTTGCGGCGTGACGTACTGGAAAGTCCACGGTCCGCCCGAACGTGTTCAGGGAACGCGATCGTCGCGTCTGATCCGCGTTGACTTCGGCGCCGAGTTCCTTGCCGGCGGGATGCAACTGGCGCTCGCCGAGTCTGTTGACATTCGGATTCAGCACAACGCCAGGTTGATCCTGCGATTGCGAGAGGAGAGTTCCGCCAGGCGTGAATCAGCCGTATTCTTCTTTCTGACCCTGGGATTCGTTCCGTGGGTTCGGTCTTCCGAACGTGTGGTGCGGTTCGATCTGATCGACCGGACCGACGGGCGCAACCTGGCTTCCTATCGGTACAAATTCGAACAGAGGACGTACCTCGGCATCGTTCCGGCCGTGGCCCGGCTCTTCCTCGTGGACGGTCGGCCGGAAATTGGGCCGCATGGTTTCGCGGCACCCAACGAACGCATTTTCGACAGCGGCATTCTGATGCGGCGGCTCGAAGAGGACCTCATGCGCGATCGGCGTTTGACCGAATTCGAGACGCTGCTTGCATCGGGGGAAACATTCACCCTCGGGAAATCGATCATCCTTCCGTTCACAGGCCCGAACAGCGCCGAACTGCGCGCCAGTCTGTCGATTGACCTGAAGGGCGCTGCGCTCGCCCTTCCCGAGCCAGGCTCAGAGTCTGTCCGGCCTGATTTTGATGCCGCCGGGCGACTGTCGAACGCGCGCGAACTGGCCAAGAACACCGTCGCGACTTCCTTGCTGGGCGCTCACCTGCATCCACCCAACGAATTCGGTTATCAGCAGGTAGAATTGAGGCTCTTTGACGCCCGAAGCGGCGAGCTCCTCTGGAAGGATACCGCCGTGTTCGAATCGCGCAGGCTTGCCAGGTTCTACGACATTCAGATCCAGGAGATGGTCGAGAAGATCCGCCTCGCCAAAAAGCTGAACAATCGTTGACCTGTTATCGAATCCTTGTCGTCCATTTGCCGTTATGCGAAATAGCGCCGCAATTGCTTGCCTTCTGGCCATCACTGCTGGGCTTTCTGTCTGTTCCAAGCAAGGGCCGCCACCGAAAATGAGCGAACAAGACGATCTGGAGCGTCGCGTTATTGCGCTCGAAACTGCTTTCTCCGGTGAGCGGATACGCATGTTCCAGCCGATTACTCCAATCTGCGAGGACCGCACGTGCGATCCGTTCATGAATGAGCGGCAAACCATTTCGGGAATCCAACTTGAGCTCCGCGATCAACCGTCCGACCTCTGCTCTTCATTGATCTTGCACTGCGGCCTTCGGACAATCGGCGAGATACCCGGTGTATGCTCACTCCACAAGGTGTATCATTCCGACGACGGATTCCTCATCCTAACCGGCTCCGGGGGAAGTGGCGGTCTTGTCACCGTTTCCAAGGCTTCTTGTTCCGCGGGGATTCGGGATGTAGACTTTCTTAGCTCCATCCAAGGTGACATCGCTCTGCGTGAACTCTACGGTTTTCACGATCAGATCACGTTCAACAGGACATTGATCCTTGTTAAATCCCCGGTCTACCGAAAAGACGAGCCAAACTGTTGCCCCACGGGCGGCCAACTTTCCGTGCTGCTTTCAGTGGAGCCCGTACGCATCCTCGACGCAAGTTACTCCAATACAACTCCACGGTAACCGCGGCGCTACCGCGCATAACTTCCGGATAACAGCTCCGCTCCACGGGCTGAAGCCCTCCGGTGCTCGGCCCTGGCGGCGTGCACTTAGAAGTACTTTTCGAGGAACGTGCGACGGTCGGGTTGTTCGCAATCCGCGGCCTCTTGAAGCGTGCCCGCGGAAAGCGAACACTTCACCTGGCTGCGGGCCAATTGCAGGCAGTAGTCGACGATGGCCTGCTTGCCTTCTCCCGTGCGTGCCGCAGCCACCAGGGCCGGGTGAGCCGAGGCTCCGAGTTGGACCAACCGGCCGTAGTACTGGCCGCACATTTCGGTGTCCGGTTTTCTCGAACAGGCGACCGCGAACAAACCGAGGGCCGCTGCCAGAGTGACCAGGCGGAGGGGGCCGGAGCCGAGAGGAGTGCCTTGCTTCAACATGTTTGTTTGGACCTGCTGCCCGGTTCCCGCGGGGACCGGTTACCGGCACCGATTCGGGGGGCCACACAAAGGGCAAGAAAATCCGGTGATTCGCCCCACACGATTTGCCGCCGGTGAGCACTCCCCCAATCCTGGTAGCTGAAAAGCATGTCCACCCCCATCACACTGCTCGTGGGTGCCTTCCCGCCCGAGGTGGGGACGCTTGCCGCGGCGCTCGCCCGCCACCCCGACTACCACGTCTGCGTCGGCGGGATCGGCAGCGTTGCCTGCGCCTTGGGTGTTGCCACAGAACTGGCGCGCCTCGAAAACGTGGTCGAAGTGCTCTTCGTGGGGTCGGCGGGCATCTACCCGGGCCACGATCCGGCCGCCCGCACGCTGCCGCCGGAGGTGGCCGAACGGGTCCGTCCCGGACACGCCAGTCTGGGCTCGGTTGCTGTGAGCGCGGAATTCACGCGTCACGACCTGGGTGTCCTGTGGGGTCACGCACGCCTGCCGGGTCCCATGCAGGACCGCATCGTCACCCGTCCGGGCCCCGTCGCCCGGCGCCTGCTGGAACAGAGCGACGTCCTGCGCGGCGCCACCAACTCACCCGACGCGGTTTCGCTCCTGTTGCCACCCGACAAACCCGCCCTGGCCAGCTTCGAGAACATGGAGGCCTTCGGCGCGGCCCTGGCCTGCTCGCGCCTCGGCCTGCCTTTCGCCGCGGCGCTGGCCCTCACGAACCTGGTCGGACCCGATGGTTCCGCTCAATGGTTTAGCAATCATAAGGATTTTGGCCAGGTTCTTCAGGAGCGCATTCTCTCCGTTCTGTGAGGAGCGAACCGCGTCCATTCGCGCACGGCGCGGAGGCCCGTCCGCTTGAGCCCCGCGCGCGACTTTTTCGAGAATCGCCCGATGCGGCGTGCAGTACGCCGGAATGCTTTATGTCCCTCCCGCCCGGAGCAAGCGCGTGAGCCGCGCCAAAATTCAGGTACCGTCGCTTCAATTGGCCGCCAAGCCGCGACGATATTTTTTTCGGACGGTATACTGGATGAATCGGCGCAACCTGAGGTTCCGAATCAAGCTGACTGTGGCCGTGTACAAAGATCGCAAGCTCGCCTACCGCAACGACATGCTGGTGCCCACCTTCTACGAGCGCCGGTCCGAAGCGCGGGCACACATCAAGAAGGAGATCAAGGAAAGATTGGGAAACTCCAACTTTTTCATCTCCCCGCGCGTCGATTTCGATCTGGTGCGCTACGCCCAGGAAGCGAGCTGCAACACCTACCTGAGATACCGCATTCTCGAAGAAGAGGCGCCCGTGGCGCTGCCCTCTGCGCTCCCGGTACCGCTGCTCGAACCAAAATCTTCTTCTTGACCGCACTCCCTCGGGACTGTGCCTTTCGGATTCATGCCAGCCCCCACCGCTGCTGAGTCCGAGCTGGAACTGCACTTCGCGGCCTACGACGAGATCCTGCAGGCCGTGCTCGGGAAACTGCCCCTGGACGGGGCGGCCCGGGCCGCGCGTCTCGAGCGCGCGCGGCAGCACCTGAGGGGTACGGTTCGTCACACGGAGGACTTCCTCGGTCAGCTTGGTGGCTGTGCTTCGGCTCTGGGCGTGAAAGAGGCCGCCTTCACCACCTTCGTCGGCGCGAACTTTTTGAAAGCGCTTCAGCTGGCCCGGCGTCGCGCGGCTGAGGCGGCCCGAGCTCCCGCTGCGGACGCGGGCAGGCCACAGGCGGGCAAGCAGCCCGCGGCCGGGCAGGCCGCCCAGAAGAAGTACACCAGTCTGATGGCCGAAATCGTGGAGACGTTCGGCCCCATCATCTCCGGCGGGCGCTTTGTTCCGCTCGATGACGGCATGTTGAAGTTCGTGGGGCCCTCCGGAGAAGTACTCCCGGCGAGCTACGGCACACCCGGCGTGGATTCGGGTCCCGAGGCGCCGTCGCCCGAAGCCGCACCTCAGGCGGCAGCCGCTGTGCCGGCCGCGGGCGCCCGTCCGGCTCCCGCGCGTCCTGCACCGGCGCCTGCCCCGCGCGTCGCAGAGAAGCCCATCATCAAAGAGATCCTCGAAAAGCTCGGGTCCGTCTTGGACATCCACGGCAAACTGGAGCCTTCCACCGGCCTCGAGGGACAAGTCGCGGATGCCGACGACGAGGACGAATCCGACGCTCCGGAAACCGCGGAGCCAAACGGCAACGGAGGTGCGGCTGCTGTCGCTGTTCCGGCCGGTCGTATCACTTCCGCCCGCGCGCCGGTCGCGCCACCCGAAAAGCCGATCATCGCCGAGATCCTCGAGAAGCTCGGCTCGTCGCTCGACGTGCATCAGAAGCTCGTGCCGACCAGCGGCATCGAGCCCGGCGGCTTCGACGAGGGCGAAGCGGACGACGAAGAAGGAGAGGCAGGCGAGGGCGACGCGGGCGAATCGGGTGTGGCAGAAATGGGCCAGGATCTCGGGGTGGCCTTCGAGCCCCTGCCACTCGACTTCGAAGCGTACATGAAAACGCTGCGTCGTCTCCAGGAATACCAGGCCGCCGGTCACGAAGCGGACTACCGCAGATGGCTGACCTCGGAGGCTTCAGCTTCCGAAAAAGCGCTGGTGGGTCTGCGCAACCTTGAGGCGCGGGCCCGCGATGGTTCCGTGGACTGGAATGCGCAGTACCGAAATCTCTCGACGCACATGGATGGCGTGTCCCCCGATCAGCTGGCGCACTTTCACCAGCGGCTGCGAGGTTTTCACCAGATCCACCAACTGGTCGGGCGCGTGAAGGCGGCCATGCAGGGGAAGCCGCCAGCGCTCGTGAACGCCATGCGCAGCATTTGGCCCAATCTACTTTTGCTTTTGAACGAAGACACGGACGTTTCCGGATACCAGTCGGAATTTCGCATCGCCTTGTTGGCGGTGCCGGACCCGGCCGTCCGTTCCCAGTTGGAGAATTTCCTACGACCGGTCTTCGAAAAGCTGGCGGGGATCTATGCAGCCATGCGAAGTTGAAACAGCCCCGGCACCGCTGGCGGCACGCGCGCGGCTTTGGGCAGGCGAACAGGTGCGAGTGCCGCGCGCCCTGCCTTTGTGCGTGCTGATTTCGACAGCTATGCTCTCCCACTGCAGCAGCCTGTTCTGGAAGAAGACCAGCGAAGTCGCAGGAGCGCAATGGCTGAGCGAAAATGAACTCGTGGAGGCCTTCTTTCACTACGAGGAGAAGCGTCCGTTTCCACCGATCGCGGTGACACACACCCTCAAACGGGCCTATCGTACGGAGTTGCGGCTGCAGAAGGTCGACGCGGACGGTCGCGTGCAGACCGCGGCTCGGATGGAAAACATTCCCGGCCGCATCTTCGTTGGCCCCGTCCCTTTTCGCGATTCTCTGATTGGGGCTCGAAGCCCCCGAGGCGCCGACGGTGTTCCGGAAGACTTGGTGGTCCTAACCGGCAACCTTTCGCGCTCTCGTTTTACATCGATCGTTTTGGCACCCGGTCACAGCATCGTTCGTCTCGTGGCGGCTCCGTCGCGTCAGTTGTTCGTCGTGCTCACCAGGTCCGAAACACAGAACCGGCTCTTCCTGATCCGCTCTTGGGAAGATGTCGCTTCGGCCCCAAGCCGCGCCGCCACGTTGGAAGGAGGCGAGCCGGATCTGGCCTGGGACAAAGACTCTTCGGGTGTTTTCGTTCATCAGGCCGGGCGCGTCTTCCTTCTGTCGGCGGGCACGCGTCCTGGAAGCGGTCCGCCCTCTCTCGTAGCGGTATCCCGCTTTCCACGCTGCTTTGTCCCCGAAACGATCGGCGGTTCTATTTCGCCGGAAGGCAGGCGGTACTTCCGCGCTGATGCGCAGCGAGAGCCGACGATTTCCCGCGTCTCGGATTTTATCAGTCTCTCACAAGTGGAGATGGTGACGGACGCGCGGCGGATCGGTCGGGGGTGTCCTGGTTGAGTCGCTCGCGTTCGGCGCGGCGCACGGGTCGCAGGGAGCGCAGCGGTCGCAGCGCCGGCGTTGTTCCTGGCAGACCGTCCGCGCCAAGCTCCTGGTCTGTCCTCGCTGTTGCGGTCGTCCTCCTGGGAGTTGCTTACCAGCTGGCGGTCTTCTTGTTGCTCACTCAGGATATCCGCTTCGGCAATCCCATTCTGGACTCCCGCTTCCAGATCGAGTGGGCTTTCGAGTTGGCGCGCGGCCAAGGAGGCGACCGGCTCTTCTTCCAATCTCCCCTCTACGCGTACGTGATTTCCTTCGTGATCCGCGTCCTGGGGTGGCAGCCCGTTCTGATCGGCGTGGTGCAACTGGCGCTCGTGCTTCTGTCCGCGGGCTGTGTGGCCGTGGCCGCCTGGTCCCTGGGCGTGCGACGGCAGGTGGCCCTGGGCGTGACGGCCGTGGCGCTGTTTTGGCCAACGTTTGCGTTTTTTGCCGCCGACCTCAACAAGACCGCGCTGGAGATCTTCCTCCACGCGGCTCTGCTCGGCCTGGGTTGTTACGTGCTCACGGTCGATGGACGCCGCGGAAGCTCCGAGGGGACATCGCGATGCCGTCCGTGGTTAGAACTCCGCGCCGGGCGCGAGCACGCTGCCTGGGCGGCGTGGGGATTGCTCTTCGGCCTGGCGGCGCTCGTGCGCGCGTCCTTCCAAGTGCTGCCGCTCGTCGTGCTGCCTTTCGCTTTTGCGCGGCGGCAAGTGCGACTGCTCGCTTTTGGTATCGGATTCCTTTTGCCCGTAGGATGGGCCGTGGGCCACAACACGATGGTGGCCGGTCAGCTCCTTCCGGTGCAGACCAGTGGCGGCTACAACCTCTACGTGGGAAACAATCGCCACAATCCGGTGGGCACTCAGCAGGAAGTGCCGGGCGTTTCGCTCGTTCCCGTACTCGAGGAACCCACGGCGAACGAAACCGCCGCGCGAGCCCTCGGGCGCCCTCTGCAGCCGCGTGAGGTCAACGCGTACTACCTGGGCCAGGTTTGGGACTTCTTCGTCCAGGAGCCCGGCGCTTTCGTTTCGATCTGGTTCGAGAAGCTGCGGCGCTACGGGCACAAGATCGAACTACCCGACAACGAATGTTTCCCGTGCACTGCCGATGAAATGGCGCTCATCGGCTGGAATCCCCTGCGCTTCGATTGGTTGCTGTGGTTGGCCGTTGCCTGCGCGGCACTGGTGTGCTGGAACTTCGCGCGTGCTCCTTCGCAGACGCCGTTCTCCCAACTGTTCCCGGTTTTCTTCGGCGTGGCGCTCGCCGTGTCCGTCATCGCCTTCTTTTTGAATTCGCGCCTTCGCGTCGGGCATGTGACCGTGTGGCTGGTGGTGATCGCGCAGGGCGTCGAATTCCTCCTGCGAACCCGCGCGCCTGCAGTCGCCATGTCCGCTTCGCCCGCGCGTAGGGCGCGCGTCTGGCTCGTGCTTGTTGTGGGGCTCGTCCCCGGACTGTGGTGGATCTTCCAGGGCCCGCTCGCGGACAGCTACCACCCGGACAACTTCACGGCAAAGAAGGCCGTCGTGCAGTCGGAGTTGGGGTATGCCGAGCGCGCGCGCAGCACGGCCCGCTCGGTCGAGGATCCGTACGTGCGGTCGCAGCTGCTCGCCTATTTGACGCGACTGGAAGCAGGACAGGAGCTTCCGCTGCTGAGTCCCGTGATCCCCAAACGCAGACCATGACGAGGCGATTTCACTTTCACACGATCCATCTTAGCAGGGTTCCGCTGCGCGCTTTCCTTCCGGCCCTCGTCTGCTGGGCGGCTGCCTGTCTCCTTCTCGGTTGCGGCCACGCGGAGGGCGAACGTCTCGCCAAGAAACACTGCGCAAGCTGCCACCTGTTCCCGCAGCCGGACCTTTTGCCACGCGCTTCTTGGGATCACGTGCTCGACTACATGGGCCTCTACCTGGGTCAGAACGATCGCCCGGGCGCCCATCCGGACATCGCGAAGCTGCGCGTGGACCTGCGGCGCGAAAATCTGCTGCCGGCAGCACCCGCTTTGCCCGGCGCCGACTTCGACCGCATCCGGGAGTACTACCGCGCGCGATCTTCCGCGAAGCTCGCAACGCAAACGCCAGTCCTGTCGGTCGGTCCCACGTTTCTGAAACCGCGCCGGACTTCTGTGTATCGGGAGCATCCGAGCGTCACATTTCTCGCCGTGCGACCGGAACGGCGCCGTGTGCTCGCCGCCGATGGTCTGAGCCGAACGCTCTTCGAACTGACGCCGGAAGGCCGCATTGCCGCGGAGCACCGGTTGCCGGGACCGCCGAGCGGCGCGGTTTTCCAAGGGGACTCCGTCGACTTCTCGCTGTTGTATCTCGCAGACCCGCGCCCCCTGAACGAGGCGGCCATCGTGCGCTGGCGGGTCGGTCGCAGCGAAATCGTGGCGCGCGCTCTCCCGAGGCTGGCCCACCTGGCAGCCGCTGACTTCGATGGCGACGGGGCGTCCGATCATGTCGCCTCGGCCTTTGGACTTTTTCGCGGTGGACTCTTTGTTCGCGCGGGCGTAACCGGAAAGCTTTTCGAACTCGACGCCGAGCCGGGCTGGATTCGCACACAACCGATCGACTGGAACGGCGATGGCGTCCTCGACCTGCTGGTCCTGCGCGCGCAGGCGCGGGAGGGTCTGTACTGGATCGACGGGCGGGAACTTACTGCTTTTCTGCGTCGCCCTCATCGCGGTCTCGAGCGATCTGGCATGCGCGGCCAAACGTCGCCCCGGCTGCGCCCACTGCTCACCGAACATCCCGCGTTCGGGTTCACGTCTTTCGAACTCGTGGCCCGGTCGCCCGCGCAGCCGACCTTGCTTCTGCTCGTGAACGGTGACAACGGAGATCTGCCGGACGCGCCGCTCAAGCCCTATCACGGCATTCGCATCTACTCCGTGGAAACGCCGGCGGTTGGGGCGTCCGCGGAAGGGCCCGCTCTCCGGCTTCGTTCCTTTCTGCCACTGCCGGGGGCTTACCGAGCCGTGGCCCAGGATTTTGACGGGGACGGCGACCTCGACATCGCCGCCATCGCCTTCTATCCGGATTGGTCGGCCTCGAGACCCGCGGGTTTTGTGTACTACGAAAACACCGGCGGCTTCGAGTTTCGGCCCCTGGCGCCCGAGGAGACCCGCTTCGGTCGATGGATCACGATGGAAGCGGGGGACTTCGACGGCGACGGAGACGTGGATTTGGTGCTCGGCAGCTATGTTCATCCGAGCCTGCCTGCGCCGCCCGCTGCCCTGGAGCTTCTCCGCAGACGCGGTCACACCGTGCTCTTCTTGGAGAACACCCGAAAAGGGGCCACAGCGGCAGTTTCTCCGTTTTCCCCTTGACGGAGAGTCCGCCATTCAAAATGTGTGCCTTTCCGCCGGAATGGACCGAGAAAACCAGGCCGGTTTGGGTGCGTTTAATATAGAAGAGAGCGGGGATCGGTGGCCCATGGCATTTCTGGTACTCGCGAGAGTGCCCTCTTAGCTCAGTTGGTAGAGCGCATCCATGGTAAGGATGAGGTCACCAGTTCAAGCCTGGTAGAGGGCTCATCGCCGGTTTGGGGAGAATCGGACGAACTATTTTAGACCGGTAGTTCAATGGTTAGAATAGAGGTCTCCAAAACCTCTGATGAGAGTTCGATTCTCTCCCGGTCTGCAGGTATTTTGGAGTTGGGCTGCGGGACATGTTGAAGTTTTTGAAAGAGAGTCGGGAAGAACTGCGCAAGGTCGTCTGGCCGGGCCGGGATGAGGTATTCAATTCCACGGTCGTGGTTCTCGTATCCACCATCATCATCTCCATCTTTCTGTTTTCCGTGGACGCCCTATTCGAGGGGCTCTTCGACGCGCTCATCTCGCTGGGGTCGAGCGGACGTTGACCGCGAATGTCATGGCAAAACGTTGGTACGTAATACGGACCTACTCGGGGCACGAGAACAAGGTCAAGGCCAACATCGATAGGCTCGTGCAGGCCAAGGGGCTGCAGGAGAAGATCGGTCAGGTCAACATCCCTACCATCAAGGTGGCGGAGATGACTGCGTCGGGGAAGAAGCGCGTCGTCGAAAAGAAGTTCATGCCCGGGTACATCGTGGCGGAGTTGGAGATGGGGGACGAAGTCCGCTATCTCATCGGCCGCATGCCCAGCGTCAGCGGGTTCGTGGGCTCGCCGGATCCGGAACCTCTTTCAGAGGAAGAGGTCCGCAACCTGATGGACGGAGCGGATTCGGTGGCCGAAGAAGCCGCGCCCGCGCGCATCCTGTTTCAGGTGGGAGAGACCGTCAAGATTGTGGATGGACCCTTCGCCAACTTCACGGGGATCGTGGATGAGATCATGCCGGACAAGGGGCGGTTGCGCGTCAAAGTCGAGATCTTCGGCCAGGCAACGCCGGTGGAACTGGATTATCTGCAGGTGGCTTCCAACGTCGGTTGAGAGGGCCCCGCATAGGAATACTGTAGCGGAATACGGAAGATGGCAAAGAAGAAAGTAGTCACGCAGATCAAGCTTCAGGTGGAAGCGGGCAAAGCCACCCCGGCGCCGCCGGTCGGTCCGGCTCTGGGTCAGCACGGCCTGAACATCATGGAGTTCTGCAAACAATTCAACGAGAAGACGCGCACACAGGCCGGCATCAAGCTGCCGGTGGTCATTACAGTGTACGCGGACCGCAGCTTCACGTTCATTACGAAATCTCCGCCGGCGCCGCTCCTCATCAAGAAGGAGCTGGGACTGGAAAGCGCCTCGGCCGTGCCCAACAAGAACAAGGTGGGGACCATCACGCGCGCGCAGCTCGAGAAAATCGCAAACATCAAGATGAACGACCTGAACTGCAACGACATGGATGCTGCCGTCAAGGTGCTGGCGGGCACGTGTCGTTCCATGGGCGTGGAGGTGGCGGGATGAAACGCGGCAAGAAGTGGCGCGCAGTCGCCGAGAAAGTGGACCGGGCCCGGGTGTACGAACCGGAAGAAGCGGTCAAACTGCTCAAAGAGGTTTCCTACTCCAAGTTCGACGGAACCGTTGAGGTATCTGTCAAAGTTGGCTACAAGTCTCTGCAGAATGTGCGCGGCGTCCTGAACCTCCCGCACGGCACCGGCAAGCAGGTGCGCGTGTTGGTTTTTGCCAAAGAGGACAAGCACGCCGAAGCAAAAGCCGCGGGCGCGGATTTCGTGGGCGGGATGGAGCTCGTGGAAAAGGTCCAGAAGGAAAACTGGACGGACTTCGACGCGTGCGTGGCCACGCCCGACATGATGAAGGATGTCGGTCGCCTCGGACCGGTGCTCGGTCGCAAGGGGCTGATGCCCAAGCCTTCCGCGGGCACGGTGACTTTCGACGTCGGTGCAGCCGTCCGCAACTTGAAAGCCGGGCAGCTTCAATACCGACCGGACAAGACGGGCGTGATTCACCTGGGGATCGGTAAGATCTCGTACAGCGAAAACCAGATCTTGGAAAACGTGCGCGCGGTGCACTCCACCCTGCTTAGGGACAAGCCCGCCGACGCAAAAGGCGAGTACATTCGGAGCTTCTTCGTGGCTCCCACCATGGGCCCGGGATTGCGCGTAAACGTGCGCAGCTTCCTGTAACGGCCAGGGAACGAACAGACGAGAACGGTATAACAATGGCGGCACCCAGAAAAGAAGAGCTACTCAAAGAGATCAAGGGGATCCTGAGCGAACGGCGGAACTTCGTGCTCATGACGTATTCCGGTCTCAACGTCGAACAGATGTCGGCGGTGCGTCGGGAAGTTCGCGCGGGGAAGGGCCTGGTGAAGGTCGTGAAGAACAACCTTTTCCGTCGCGCTCTCCAAGAGTCGCCGGAACACGCGGGAGCCCTGGCCGGCCTGGACGCCCAGTTGCACGGGCCGCTCGCCGTGACGTTCACAGCGAACGACATGCCGACGATCAGCAAGCTGGTCCTCAAGTATTCCAAAGAGATCGAGAGCGTCCAGATCAAAGGCGGCTGCCTGGACGGCCGCTTCTTGGCTAAGGCAGAGGTCACGGAGATTGCCACGCTCCCGTCCAAAGAAGAGCTGCTGGCCATAATCGGCCGCGGCCTCAACACACCGGCGCAGAAGATTGCGACCGGCATGAATGCAATCATTGCGGGCCTCGCCCGCGGGATTAAAGCGATCGGAGAGAAGAACGGATAACGAAGAGTGGCTGCACTCGCGCGGTTGAACCAAGCGGGCCACTGAAGGAGAAGGTTATGGCAGATACGAGCGCACTACTGGAGCAAATCGGCAACCTGACGCTGACGGAAGCGGCCGACCTCGTCAAGAAGATGGAAGAGAAGTTCGGTATTTCCACGGCGGCCCCTGTGGCCGTGGCGGTGGGTGGCGGCGGCGGTGGAGCTGCTGCGGCAGCAGAAAGCGAAGACACCCAGTTCAACGTCATCCTCAAGAGCTTCGGCGACAAGAAGATCGACGTGATCAAGGCCGTTCGCGAAGCGACGGGCTTGGGTCTCAAAGAGGCCAAAGAACTCGTCGAGAAAGGCGACCAGGCCGTCAAAGAAGGCCTGGAAAAAGCCGGCGCCGAAGACCTCAAGAAGAAACTGGAAGCTGCTGGAGCTACCGTCGCTCTCCAGCCGGCCTGAGCGGACACTGTTCTTCGGTGCCGGTCGCGCTGCTCAATGAGGCAATGGGGCGGCCGGACGTTTTCCACAAGGGAGCGTCCGGCGGCCGCCTCGTGTTGTTCTCCGGAGGTCACGACTCCGGGGGTCGGATATCGGGTCCGCATCCCGACTACAGATCATAAGGTAATCCCATGCCCACCAAAACGAGAAAACTGGTCAACCTCGGCAAGATCACGAACCTGGAACAAATCCCGGATCTGATCGACGTCCAGTTGAAGTCGTACGCCTGGTTCCTCCAGGAACACGCGCTGCCGAACAAACGCGAGCACCGCGGCATCGAGGCCGTGTTTCGGGAAACGTTCCCGATCGAAAGCCCGAACGAGGACATGGTTCTCGAGTATGTCTCCTATTCCTTCGGTGAACCCAAGTGGGGTGTGCAGGAATGCAAGGACCGGGACGCCACCTTCGCTCTGCCGCTGAAGGCAATCATCCGTCTGATCAACAAGGAGACGGGCGAAGTCCGCGAGCAAACGGTCTACATGGGGGATCTGCCGATCATGACCGAGCAGGGCACCTTCGTCATCAACGGCGCCGAGCGCGTCGTGGTTTCGCAGTTGCACCGCAGCCCCGGTATCTTCTTCTTCTACGACGCCGAGAAGCGCGTGTACAGCGCCCGCGTCATCCCCTATCGTGGTTCCTGGCTCGAGCTCGAACTGGACACCAAAGGGATTCTGGTGGCCCGCATCGACCGTAAGAAGAAATTCCCGGTGACGCTGCTCCTGAAGGCCATTGGCCACAAGACCAACGAAGAAGTCCTCCAACTGTTCTACGAAACGGAGAAGCTGAGAATCCACGGTGCAACGGGCCGCGATCTCAAGAAGGCCATTGGCCGCAGGCTGGCCGCTTCGGTCCGCAACCCCGAATCCGACGAGATCACGATGTACGTCGGGGAGAAGCTGAACGAAGACAACATCGACCTCCTCAAGGAGATGAAGATCAAGGACGTGGAACTCCTGGTCTTTCCGGGCGGCAAAGATGATACAACCATCATCAACTGCTTGGAAAAAGACGGGGCGGAGACGTTCGAGGCCGCGCTCCAGAAGTTTCACTCCATCATGCGCCCGGGCGAGCCATTCAACGTGGAAAACGCCCAGAACGAACTCAATCGCCTCTTTTTCTCGGACAAGAGCTACGACTTGGGAGACGTGGGCCGCTACAAGATCAACAACAAGTTCACTTTTCACAACCGCAAGGACTTCAACAACGTTCGGGATCGTTCGCTGCGCCCGATCGACATCGTGGAAGCCCTGCGCTACTTCGTGAACCTCGTGAACGAAGTTCCCAACTACCACTTCGACGACATCGACCATTTGGGCAATCGTCGCGTGCGTTCCGTCGGCGAACTGCTGATGAATCAGCTCAAGGTCGGCTTCAGCCGGATGGAGCGCGTCGTCCGCGAACGCATGACGGTCCAGGACATCGATGTGATTACGCCGCAGGCGCTGATCTCCATCAAGCCGATCATGGCCGTGGTCAACGAGTTCTTTGGCTCCAGTCAACTTTCTCAGTTCATGGATCAGACGAACCCGCTCGCCGAACTGACGCACAAGCGTCGCCTGAACGCCCTGGGACCCGGCGGCCTTTCGCGCGAACGCGCGGGCTTTGAGGTGCGCGACGTTCACTACAGCCACTACGGCCGGATGTGTCCCATCGAGACACCGGAAGGTCCGAACATCGGCCTCATCATTTCGATGAGCTCGTTCTGTCGGGTCAACGAGTTCGGGTTCCTCGAGACACCCTACCGCAAAGTCAACAGCGGCAAGGTCACGAGCAAAATCGAGTACCTTACGGCGGATATCGAAGAGCACTACCATATTGCTCAGGCCAACGCGCCCCTCAAAGATGACGGTACCTTCGTCAACAAGCTGGTGAGCTGCCGCCACCGGACTGAGTTCCCCTTCACGCCTCCGGAAGAAGTGCAGTACATGGACATGGCCCCCCTGCAGGTGGTCAGCGTTTCGACGGCCATGATTCCGTTCCTGGAACATGACGACGCCAACCGCGCGCTCATGGGTTCGAACATGCAGCGACAGGCCGTGCCGCTTCTGGTCGACGAAGCTCCGTACGTCGGGACCGGGATGGAAGAGAAGGCCGTCTACGACTCGCGGATTTGCATCGTGGCCAAGAACGACGGCGTGGTCGTCAAGGTGGACGCCCAGTCCGTGCAGGTGAAAGAATCGGGCTCGGGCGAACCGGTCGTCTACGGACTGACCAAGTTCAAGCGGAGCAACCAGGGCACCTGCATGAATCAGCGGCCGGTGGCCAGCGTTCTGACCGCAGAACTCGATGGCAAAGTAAGCAAACTTACGAATGACGTGCTCGAGATTACGGCCGGAGATGGGCGCACTCAAACGCTGCACCTGCGGCCGGGAGACATCAGCTTCGAACCGTTCGTGAAAAGCGGCGCCTCCGTTCGCTACGGGGACACCGTCGGCGGCCAGAAGGTCGTGGGTGAAGTCCGGGACACGGACGGTCGCGTCAAGGTGCGGGGTACTGTCCTCGCGGACGGTCAGGCCATCGACCGCGGTCGCCTGGCGCTCGGTCGTAACGTGCTCGTGGGTTTCATGCCCTGGGAAGGCTACAACTTCGAGGACGCCATCCTCATCAGCGAGCGCGTCGTCAAAGAAGACGTCTTCACCTCAGTGCACGTCGAGGAGTACGAAATCCAGGCCCGAGAGACGAAACTCGGCCAGGAGACCATCACGCGGGACATTCCGAACCTGAGTGACAAAGCGTTCCGCGACCTCGACGAGAACGGGATCGTGCGCGTGGGCGCGGAAGTCCAGTCGGGAGACATTCTCGTGGGCATGGTCACGCCCAAAGGCGAATCCGACCTCACGCCGGAATATAAGCTTCTGCATAGTATCTTTGGCGAAAAGGCCAAAGAGGTTCGGGACACGAGTCTCCGCATGCCGAACGGCTCGGAAGGGATCGTCATCGACGTGAAGCGTTACTCGCGCGAAAACGGAGACGAACTGCCGGCCGGCGTCGAGGAGCAGGTGAAGGTCTTCGTGGCTCGCAAGCGCAAGTTGCAGGTCGGGGACAAGATGGCCGGCCGCCATGGCAACAAGGGCGTCGTGGCGCGCATCATGGCCGAAGAAGACATGCCTTTCATGTCCGACGGCACTCCGCTGGACCTGGTTCTGAATCCGCTGGGTGTTCCCTCGCGGATGAACCTCGGCCAAATCTTCGAAACGGAACTCGGATTCGCGGGCCACAAGCTCGGAATCGAATTCGAAACGCCGGTTTTCGACGGCGCCACCGAAGCGGACGTGAAAGACTACCTAAAGCAGGCCGGCCTGCCGGAAGACTGCAAGTTCACGCTGTTCGATGGTCGTTCGGGGGAACCCTTCGAGGGCAAGGTGTTTTGCGGCTACATCTACATGCTCAAGCTCGCGCACCTGGTCGATGACAAGATCCACGCGCGTTCCACCGGTCCGTACTCGCTCGTTACGCAACAGCCGCTCGGCGGAAAGGCCCAGTTCGGCGGGCAGCGACTCGGGGAGATGGAGGTGTGGGCTCTCGAAGCCTACGGCGCTTCTCATACGCTCCAGGAACTCCTCACCGTGAAGTCCGACGACATGCTCGGCCGCGCGCGAATCTACGAGGCTATCGTCAAAGGCATTCACTCGATCAAGCCGGGCGTGCCGGAGTCGTTCAACGTGCTCATGCAGGAACTGCGCGGTTTGGCGTTGGACGTGTCCCTCTACAACTCGCGCGACGAGCGGATCGAACTGACCGACCTCGACGACGAACTGCAGCGTGGCGGAAGGAAGAACAAGATCAAGTTGGAGACGATCGAAAGGATTATTTGACATTGCTGATTGTTTGATGAGGCGTTCTGTATTCCGGGCCGTGGCCCTGTGATTCACGGAGCGGTGGCCAGGGGTCGCGCGGTTTCTGAATCCGGTGGCGGTCTGAGGAGAGCGCGCGGAGGCTGCAACCGAGCCCCATCATCCGCGCGCGAAGCCGCGCACCGGCCGCAGGCCGGGAGTGACGGGACCGAGTGGGAGCAGCGAGGACAGGAAGTCCGGGCGATCGCGCCCACCATCGCTGGAATGCCAGGAGAGAGGAAAGGAGTGAGTAGCACGGACAGACTGAACGGCACCCGCGCGAGCGAAGCGAAAGCGGAGCCTGCGCGAGCAGGCGCGGCCAGAGGCCGGTGCCGGACTACCGGAGAGAACAAGCGCGGACAGGGATGTCCGCGCGTGCAAACAGCGTGAGCAAAACGGCGGCATGGGGAGGCCAGGATGGCCGAGTTATGACGCCCTTAGATAGGAAAAGTTCACGGCACTCGCGCGCGTAAGCGCGCACCGGGCGCAGCCCGGGCCGGCCGCAGGCCGGGAGTGACGGGACCGAGTGGGAGCAGCGAGGACAAGGATGTCCGAGCGTTACGACAGGGAACAGAAGCGGCGGCATGGCGAGGCCAGGATGGCCGAGTCATGACGCCCTTAGAATAAAGGTAACTTCATGAACAAGACCTACGGTGATTTCGATTCCATCAAGATTCAACTGGCTTCGCCGGACCGCATCCGCGACTGGTCCTACGGCGAGACCAAGAAGCCGGAGACTATCAACTACCGTACCTTGCGGCCCGAGCGCGACGGTCTTTTCTGCGAGCGGATCTTCGGCACCACGAAGGACTGGGAGTGTTACTGCGGCAAGTTCAAGTCCATCCGCTACAAGGGCGTCATCTGCGATCGTTGCGGCGTGGAAGTGACCCACAGCAAGGTGCGGCGCGAACGCATGGGACACGTCGAACTGGCGAGCCCCGTCGCGCACATTTGGTACTACCGGAGTGTGCCCAGCCGCCTCGGTCTCTTGCTCAACCTGACCATCAACCAGCTCAAGAGCATTCTGTACTTCGAGAAGTACGTCATCATCGAATCAGGCGACTCGGACCGTGAGCGCGGGGAGCTCATCGACGAAGAAGAGTACCACGAGTACCTGGACGAGTTCGGCGACAAGTTCGTCGCGATGATCGGCGGGGACGCCGTGAAGGAACTCCTCATGCGCGTGGACCTCGAAGCCGAGGCGCGCGAGATTCGCCAGAAGATTCAGGACAAGCAACGCATCACGGACCGTCGCATCCTCAAACGCCTCGAAGTGATCGAGTCACTGCGCGAATCGGGCAACCGTCCCGAGTGGATGATGCTCGATGTCGTTCCCGTCATCCCGCCGGAACTGCGACCGATGGTGCAGCTCGAGGGTGGGCGTTTTGCCACATCGGACCTCAACGACCTTTACCGTCGCGTCATCAACCGCAATAACCGCCTCAAGCGCCTGCTGGCTCTCAAGGCGCCCGAGATCATCATTCGCAACGAAAAACGCATGCTCCAGGAGGCCGTCGACGCGCTGTTCGACAACAGCCGGCGCAAACGCTCGGTGAAGGGCAAGGGCAACCGGCCCCTCAAGTCGCTCTCGGACATGCTCAAAGGGAAGACCGGTCGCTTTCGCCAGAACCTGCTCGGCAAGCGCGTGGACTACTCCGGCCGTTCGGTCATCGTGATCGGACCCGAACTCAAGATGCACCAGATGGGTCTGCCCAAGAAGATGGCCCTCGAACTGTTCAAGCCTTTCATCATGAAGCGGCTCGTCGACCTGGAGCTTGCGCCGAACATCAAGTCGGCCAAGAAGAAGGTCGAGTCCGAGGAGAAGGAAGTCTTTGAGGCCCTCGACGAGGTCATCAAAGAGCACCCG